>NZ_JBEXUR010000001.1:0-655463 GCF_040614415.1 Micromonospora sp. NPDC005979
CGCGCCCGGCCCCCCGGCCGGGCCGCCCGCGCCGCGCGCTGGTCGGGGGGGGGGTTGTGGTCTGTGCTGCTGGGCGCCCCCCTGTTGATCAAGAGGTTTGCGTCAGGAAAGACGCCTTTCCTGACGCAAACCTCTTGATCAACAGGGCTGAGAGGGGGGCGGGGTTGGGGTTGGGGGTCGGTTGGGGTGGGAGCTTGACGCGCCGTGTTGCCGGCAGGTTTCGCGGCGTGGTGAGTGGGGCAGTGTAGCCGCACGGAGTATCCGAGCGGGACGTTTTAGCAGCTCCTGGGCTCGGAGACAGCTCACCGTGCGCCGGGGCACGGATGCCCTCCCCGGTCCCTTGTGCACGAGAGGGGGAAGGCGATGACGGACCCCGAAACGGCCCGACACCGACGCCGGCCCGTTGCCCGGGTCGGGGCGGCTGCCGCCGCGCTGGCGCTGGTCGCGCCGCTCGCCGCGTGCGGCGCATCCGACGACGGTGGCCCACCGACGCTCAACCTGTACTACCCGCCCGAGCAGAACCTGCAGAAGGTCGTCGACGACTGCAACACACAGGCGCAGGGACGGTACGAGATCGCCTACCGGGTGCTGCCCCGGCAGGCCGACGACCAGCGGGTGCAGATGGTGCGCCGGCTCGCCGCCGAGGACACCGGCATGGACATCCTCGGCCTGGACGTCACCTGGACCCAGGAGTTCGCCAGCGCCGACTGGATCCGCGAGTGGACCGGCCAGGACAAGGCCGAGGTCGAGCAGGGCACCCTCGCCGGGCCGCTGGCGACCGCCCGCTACGAGGACAAGCTCTACGCCGCGCCGAAGAACACCAACGTGCAGCTCCTCTGGTACCGCAAGGACCTGGTGCCGCAGCCGCCGACCACCTGGGACCAGATGATCACCGCGGCCCGGCAGCTCAAGGACCAGGGCAAGCCGTACCAGGTGCTCACCATGGGCGCGCAGTACGAGGGCTTGGTCGTCCTCTACAACACCCTCGCCGAGAGCGCGGGCGGCAAAGTCCTCTCCGACGACGGCAAGAAGGCCGTGATGGACGACGGCACGGTCCGGGCGCTGGAACAGTTGCAGCGGTTCGCCACGTCGGGCGTCACCTCACCGTCGTTCAGCAACGCCACCGAGGACCCGGTCCGGCTGGAGTTCCAGTCCGGGTCGGGCGCGTTCCAGGTGAACTGGCCGTTCGTCTACCCGGCCCTTCAAGAGGCCAACCCGGAGCTGGCCAAGCAGGTCGGCTGGGCCCGCGTGCCGGGCATCGACGAGGGCACCGCCAGCAAGGTCACCATCGGCGGGGTGAACCTGGCCGTCAGCTCGTACTCGAAGCACCCGGAACTGTCGTTCGAGGCCGCGCGGTGCCTGCGCAGCGCGGAGCACCAGAAGTTCTCCGCGATCAACGACGGCGTGCCCCCGACCATCGAGGCCGTCTTCGACGAGCCGGAGATGGCCGAGGCGTACCCGATGAAGGACACCATCCTGGAAGAGCTGAAGGACCCGGCGACCCGCCCCCTGACCCCGGCCTACCAGAGCATCTCCACCGTCATGTCGGCGATCCTGTCGCCGCCGTCCGGGATCCGCCCGCAGCAGACCGCCGACGAGCTGCGCGACGCCATCGCCGACGCCCTGGAATCGAAGGGGGTGCTGCCATGAGCGCGGACACCGTTGAGAAGAGCACGACACCCACCGTGCCCGCGCAGCGCGGAGGTCGCCGCAAGGCGCCGCTGAGCGAGAACAAGAAGGCCGAACGCCGGCTCGGTTGGCTGCTCTGCGCGCCCGCCGCGCTGGTCATGGTCCTGGTGACCGCGTACCCGATCATCTACTCGTTCTGGCTGTCGTTGCAGCGCTACGACCTGCGCTTTCCCGACCAGCGTGAGTTCGTCGGGTTGGAGAACTACGTCACCGTGCTCACCAATGAGTTCTGGTGGACGGCGTTCGGGGTGACCGCGCTGATCACTGTGGTCACCGTGGCCGTCGAGCTGGTGCTCGGCATGGGGCTGGCGCTGATCATGCACCGTACGCTCGTCGGGCGGGGCGTCGTCCGTACCGCGGCGCTCATCCCGTACGGCATCGTCACGGTCGTCGCCGCCTTCTCCTGGCGGTACGCCTGGACCCCCGGCACCGGCTACCTGGCCGACCTGTTCAGCGACGGCGCTCCGCTCACCGAGCGAGCCAGCTCGCTGGCGATCATCATGCTGGCGGAGATCTGGAAGACCACGCCGTTCATGGCGCTGCTGCTGATGGCCGGGCTGGCGCTGGTCCCGGAGGACCTGCTCAAGGCCGCCTCCACCGACGGGGCGACCTCCTGGCAGAAGTTCACCAAGGTGATGCTGCCGGTGATGAAGCCGGCGATCCTGGTCGCGTTGCTGTTCCGCACCCTGGACGCGTTCCGCGTGTTCGACAACATCTTCGTGTTGACGGCCGGCGGCAACGAGACCTCGTCGGTGTCGATGCTCGCCTACAACAACCTGCTGCGGGGTCTCAACCTCGGCATCGGCTCGACGATGTCGGTGCTGGTCTTCCTCACCGTGGCGATCATCGCCTTCGTCTTCGTGAAGCTGTTCGGTACCGCTGCCCCCGGTAGCGACGATGGGGAGAGGCGCTGACATGGCTGCGGAAACCACCACGCGCGCGAAGCTGCGGTGGGGCCTGCTGGACGTCCTCGTGGTCGTCTTCGCACTGGTCCCGGTGCTGTGGATCGCCTCGCTGTCGTTCAAGACGCCGGCCACCCTCACCGACGGGAAGTTCATCCCCCGTGAGTGGACGCTTGACAACTACCGGACGATCTTCGACACCGACCAGTTCGTGCGAGCACTTGTCAACTCGATCGGCATCGCACTGATCGCCACGCTGATCGCGGTGGTCCTCGGTGCGATGGCCGCGTACGCCATCAGCCGCCTGGACTTCCCGGGCAAGAAGCTGCTGGTCGGCATCTCCCTGCTGATCGCGATGTTCCCGCAGGTGTCACTGGTGTCGCCGCTGTTCGAGATCGAACGGCAGCTCGGGATCTTCGACACCTGGCCCGGCCTGATCCTGCCGTACATCACCTTCGCGCTGCCGCTGGCGATCTACACGCTGTCGGCGTTCTTCAAGCAGATCCCGTGGGACCTGGAGAAGGCGGCGAAGATGGACGGCGCCACGCAGGCACAGGCGTTCCGGCGGGTGATCGCCCCGCTGGCCGCGCCCGGCCTGTTCACCACGGCGATCCTGGTCTTCATCTTCTGCTGGAACGACTTCCTGTTCGCCATCTCGCTGACCTCCACCGAGCGGTCCCGCACGGTGCCGGCGGCGCTGTCGTTCTTCACCGGCGCGTCACAGTTCGAGGACCCCACCGGGGCGATCTGTGCCGCCGCCGTGGTGATCACCGTACCGATCATCCTGTTCGTCCTCTTCTTCCAGCGCCGCATCGTCTCCGGCCTGACCTCCGGCGCAGTCAAGGGATAGGTGGGTAGTCATGGCTGACATCGTGCTCGACAAGGTGAGCAAGAGTTTCCCGGACGGGACCGTCGCCGTGCAGGACGTCGACCTGGAGATCGCCGACGGCGAGTTCGTGATCCTGGTCGGGCCCTCCGGCTGCGGAAAGTCCACCACCCTCAACATGATCGCCGGCTTGGAGGACATCAGCTCCGGCGAACTGCGCATCGGCGGCCAGCGGGTCAACGACAAGGCCCCCCGGGACCGGGACATCGCCATGGTGTTCCAGTCTTATGCGCTGTACCCGAACATGACCGTGCGGGAGAACATGGCGTTCCCGCTGCGGCTGGCCAAGCTGGACAAGGAGACGATCAACTCCAAGGTCGACGAGGCCGCCAAGGTGCTGGAGCTGACCGCGCTGCTGGACCGCAAACCCGCGAACCTCTCGGGTGGTCAGCGGCAGCGGGTGGCGATGGGTCGGGCGATCGTCCGCCAGCCGAAGGCGTTCCTGATGGACGAGCCGTTGTCCAACCTCGACGCCAAGCTGCGGGTGCAGATGCGCACGGTGGTGTCCCGCCTGCAGAAGCAGCTCGGCACCACCACCGTCTACGTCACCCACGACCAGACCGAGGCGATGACCCTCGGCGACCGCGTGGTGATCATGCGCGGGGGTGCGGTGCAGCAGGTCGGGCCGCCACAGGAGCTGTACGACCACCCCCGCAACCTCTTCGTGGCCGGCTTCATCGGTTCGCCGTCGATGAACTTCCTGCACGCGGCGGTGCAGGACGGCAGCCTGCGTACGGCCCTGGGCGACGTGCCGCTCGGCGACCGGTTGCGCCAAGAGCTGGAGGCGGCCGACGCGCCCCGCGAACTGATCCTCGGCATCCGGCCGGAGCACTTCGAGGACGCCGAACTGGTCGACGACGAGACCCGCCGCCGGGGTCTGGAGTTCGAGGCCCCGGTGGAGATCGTCGAGTCGATGGGCTCGGACAAGTACGTGTACTTCACCGTGGAGGGTGAGCGGGCCAGCGCCGCCGAGTTGGAGGAGCTGGCCGCGGACGCGGGCGCGGGCGACTTCGCCGGTGCCGGCGGCAACCTGGTGACCCGGCTGTCCGCCGAGTCCGGCGCCGTCGAGGGCCAGCCCCGCCGAGCCTGGTTCAACCTGGAGAAGATCCACCTCTTCGACCCGAACACAGGCCGCAACCTGACCCTGAGCGAAGGACGCTCAGCCAGCGCCCTCACGGATTGAGGACGTACCGGCACTGCCTCGTCGATCATGGAGTTGTGGCGGGCCAGAAAACGCCCGTAAAATATCAAAGCGGGCACCACAACTTCATGATCGACGGGCCCTTGCTCTACCAACCTGTCCTGCGCGACAACCCCGGTCGTGGCAAGGTGGTCGGAGGTCGCATCGTGAGGTGGGGGCGGGATGGATCGGGGACTTGTCGCGTTGGCCGCCGCGCATGGTGTGTCCACCTGGTACGAGGACTGGCGGCACCGCCGTGTTGACGTCGCTTCCGAGACCGTCGTCGGCGTGCTCGGGCTGCTCGGCGTGGACGCCACCAGCCCTGCCGCGATCGCCGACGCGCTCGCTGCCGCCCGCGCGGTGGACCGGACCGCGCTGCCGCCGACCCTGGTGCTTACCGGGGGCGCGACGCACGCGCTGCCCGGCCCGGGCGTGGTGTCCCTTGAGGACGCTGGCCGCCGGACGGTCGACGCGGAGCTGCCCGCCGACCTGCCGCTGGGCTGGCACCGGCTGGCCTGCGACGGGCGGGACGTGACCCTCGTCGTGGTGCCCCGGCGGCTGCCCGTGCCGCCCCGCACCTGGGGCTGGATGCTCCAGCTCTACGCGCTCAGCTCCGAGCGTTCCTGGGGGATGGGCGACCTCGGCGACCTGGCCGACTTCACCGGATGGGCGGGCGGAACGGGCGCCGGGCTGGTGCTGCTCAACCCGCTGCACGCGGTCGGACCGGCGCACCCGGTGGCCGCCTCGCCGTACTCGCCGGCCAGCCGACGCTTCGTGAATCCGCTCTACCTGCGCGTCAGCGACACCACGGCGTACGCGGCGGCGGACCCGGCCACCCGTGCGGTGGTCGACGCGCTACGCCCCGACCGCGGGGACCTGATCGACTACGACGAGGTGTGGACCGCCAAGCGGCACGCGTTGGAGCTGCTGCACCCGTACGCCGAGGCGGTGGACCTCGACGCGGACCCGGCGCTGACCAGCTTCGCCACCTGGTGCGCGCTGGCCGAGCGGCACGGCAACGACTGGCGGGCGTGGCCGGCCGAGCTGCACCAGCCGGACTCCCCGGCGGTCGCCGAGCAGCGTCGCCAACTCGCCGACCGGGTGGCGTTCCACGCCTGGCTGCAACACCTCTGTGACGAGCAGCTCGACGCCGTGACGGCGGCGGCCCGGTCGACCGGCATGCCGGTCGGCGTGGTGCACGACCTGGCCGTCGGCATCGACCCGGGCGGCGCGGACGGCTGGCAGCTCGCCGACGTCCTGGCCCAGGGGGTACGGGTCGGCGCGCCCCCGGACGACTTCAACCAACTCGGCCAGGACTGGGGCCTCGCCGCGTGGCGACCGGACCGGCTCGCCGAGACCGGGTACGCGGCGTACCGGGACATGCTGCGGCGGACCCTGCGGCACGCGGGCGGCCTGCGGGTCGACCACGTCGCCGGGCTCTGGCGACTCTGGTGGGTGCCTCCGGGCGCCGGGGCCGCCGAGGGCACCTACGTGCGGTACGACGCCGAGGCGATGCTCGGCATCCTGGCGCTGGAGGCGCACCGGGCCGGCGCGGTGGTCGTCGGCGAGGACCTCGGCACGGTCCAGCCGGCGGTGACGCGTGGGCTGAGCGGGCGCAACATGCTCGGCTCGACGGTGCTGTGGTTCGCCCGGGACGACGACGGCGCGTTCACCCCGCCGGCCCGTTGGCCCCGCAATGCTCTCGCCACGATCAGCACCCACGACCTGCCGACCGCTCCGGGATTCCTGACCGGCGAGCACGTGCGGGTGCGCGACGAGTTGAAGCTGCTCAGCACCGATGTGGCCGTCGAACGCGCCCGGGCCGCCGCCGACCGCGAGCGGCTGCTGGCGATGCTGCGCAACGAGGCGCTGCTGCCCAGGTCGCGGGACGCCGCAACCGAGGCCGGCGGCCCGCCGGACGCCGCAGGCAAGGCCACCGGCCGGCCGGACGCTGCGACGAAGGCCGGCGGCCCGCCGGACGACGGCGACGTGGTGGTGGCGATGCACGCCGCGCTCGCGGCCAGCCCGTCACGACTGCTCGGCGTGTCCCTCTACGACGTGCTGGGGGAGGTGCGCCAACCCAACATGCCGGGCACGGTCGACGAGTACCCGAACTGGCGGCTGCCGTTGCCAGCCAGCGTGGCGCAGATCCGCACGGACCCCGGCGTGACCCGGATCGTCGACCTGCTCACCACCGCCCGTCCCCGGCGTACGACCCCCGAGCCCGGCCCGGCCGCCACGGACTAGGTGTTCTGTCCGGACAGGTTGGGGACGCGGGTGGCGGGTGGTTTGCCGCCGAGTGCGGTGGTGGCTGCGGTGATTGTTGTAGGCGTGCAGCCATCTGGGCACGTGCGCGTGTCTCGTGGTCCCGCAAGGCCCAGCGTGCGGCTGTGACCTGCGCCGCCAGCATGGCTGACCTGCCGGAACAGTCCGGGCTCACCCCAGCAGCGCTGCATCTCGGGACAATGCATCCGACAACTCGGCACGGATCGCCAACAGCCTGGCACCAGGCGTCAACCAATCACTCGCCTCGGCGGCGATCATGAAATTCGTCCGTGGGGATGAGCCAAGGGAGCGAGTGGCATGCGATTTGCAATGAAGCCTCGACTACGACGTATTGCTGCTGGACTGCTGGCTACCATCGCAGCGGCTGGCAGCCTGGTCGTCTCGTCCGCCGCACCGGCTAGTGCCGACACCTACACGTCGTGGAGATACCTGTTCAACTATGCAACCAAGCATTGCCTGGCCACCGACTTCAGCACCAGCGTCTACACCTTTACCGGCTGCGATGGGCCGCAGAGGTGGCGACAGCAGAAGCTCGATGCCTACCCGGGCACCTTCATGCTGCAGAACGAGGCAACCGGACGCTGCCTGAAGCAACAGGACTTCTATCGGGTAATCAGCGGTTCCTGCGATGGATCCAAGGTCGAGTTCCGGTGGGAGGCATCGTCCGAGTACAGCTGGGTCTGGAGCGCCAACACCTACGGTCTCCTGGTCACGGACTTCACCCACAAGGTGTCTCTATACAATTCGGCAACCGCTCCCACTAATCAGGGGTGGTTCTGGAAAGGCACCGCAGGTCCCCCTACTTCAGCTTCGGCCTCGCCGGCCATGAGGCTCGTTCTTTAGACCTGTGCAGCCACCGGTGCCGGGGGCGCAGGACAGAACCTAGGCGGCCGCCCAGTCGAAGCGGGGTGCCAGTTCGAGGAAGTCGGCGTACCGCGTCAGGGCCCGCTCGACGTCGGCGCGGTCGTCGTCGGTCATCGGCACCAGCGGTCGTACGGTGAGGGTGACCGCCTCCCGCCCGACCTTGCGCTTCCACACGCCCACCACGCGACCGGCGCAAACCACGGTCGCCTGGAAGATGCCGTTGTTGCCCGGCACCACGGCCGCCCGGTGCGCGGGGTCGAGCATCAGCGTGCGATCCCGGTAGCCGAGGAGGTACTCGTCGAAGCCCGGCAACGCGAGCACCTCGGCCGCCGGCGCGCGCGGGGTGTCGGCCAGCGCCGCGTCCACGTACATCGGCTCGCCGTCGACGCGTACCGTGCTCAGCAGGTCGGCGGCGGCGGTCAGGCCGCGCCGCGCGTCGGTCAGGGTGAGGCCGCTCCACCCGGCGAACTCGCGGTCGGTGACCGGCCCGTGGCCCCGGACGTAGCGGTGGGCGAGCAGCGCCAGCGCCTCGTCCCGCTCCGGGCGGCGTTGCTCCGGCGCCCACTCGTCGAGCAGGGCGAACGTCTGCTCGGTGCCGATGGTGGGCGCCACGCAGGTCACGCCGCGCACGCTCGCGTACCAGAGCAGGTGGTAGCCGCGCTGGCCGTCGGTGCCGAGCCCCGCCTCGCGCAGGGTGGCGAGACACTGCGCGCGGGTGAGCCGGCCGCCACCGGCCAACGCGACGCCGAGTACGTCGAGCGCCCGCGCCTCGTCGGCCTCGGTCAGCCCGAGCTGTGCGCGCCGGGTCGCCGAGCCTGCCAGCGCACGTACGCCGGTCAGCTCCAACATCCAGCGGGTGTCGGCGGGCGGGATGAGGTGCACGGTGCCCCGCATCGGCCAGGTGCGTAGCGCTTCGCGGCGTTCCAGCGCGGCCTGCACGTCGGTCACCGTCCACCCCGGCAGCCGGGCGCCGAGCGACCACAGCCCGCTCGCCAGGTCCTGAGCCTGCATCGCCCCGAACCACTCGACCACCTCGGCGACGGTGCCCGGCCCGACGGGCGGGCGCAGCAGCAGGCTGGTCATCCGCAGTGCCAGCGCTTCGGCCGCGCTGAGGTCGGCAGTCATCGCACCCCTTCCGGTCGCCACGCCGCAGCCTAGGCCCGAGGACCGACACGCACGGTTAACCGCCGCGCCGGTGGGAATGCGGCCGGCCGGAAGTACGCGCGCCGCGCGTACGGAAGGGAGTCCCATGACTGCCGCAAGCCAACCGGCCCGTGGTGCCGGCGTACCGGCCGATTCTCGGGCCCATCGGGCGTCCACCGGCGCCAAGACCAGCGCGGCCGCCACCTTCGCTCTGGTCTTCGGTGTGGCCGGCCTGTTCAGCGTGTTGACAGCCATCCTCGCCTGGGTCGGGCTGGTGCTCGGCATCATCGGCATCGTCCTCGGCATCGTCGGGCTCAAGATGGCCCGCCGGCCGGGCGTGACCGGCCGGGGCGTGTCCATCGGCGGCCTGGTGCTGAGCATCCTGGCGGTCCTGATCGGCCTGGGCCTCGCCGCGGGCATTACCACGTTCGTCAACAACAAGGGCGCGGTGGACCGCCTTCAGAACCAGGTCGACGACCTACGGGACAAGCTCGACTGACACCGGGCCCGGGTGGCTGGGGGGCCAGGGCATGCCGCTGGCCCCCACCCCGGCCTATTTGGACTCGACCCGCCCGACCGCGTCGACCCCCGAGGTGAGCGCCGCGCGGGTGGACTGCCACGCGGGATCTCCCGGGTAGAGCGTGCTGCGCAGGTACGCCCCGGTGAGCGCCGCGACCGCCGCGACCCGTCGCGGGTCCTCGTCGGTGGTCTCGGCGGCGTCGTAGCCGGAGATCCCGCCGAGACCGTGCTCCGCCTCGAAGAGGGTCAGGAGCGACTTGGGGGCGGGGGACAGGACGTACGGGTCGGCGTGCCACTGCGCGCCCCGCACCGTCAGGTGCTCGGAGGTGTCCCGGTCGCCGGCCACGACGAGCGCGGGCGTCGTCATCGCGGAGAAGTCCGTGGTCTCGAAGAAGCCGTAGCCCTTCGCGACCTCGGTGAGCGCGTCTCCGCCCCGGCCGGGCGCGGCGAGGAGCACCCCCGCTCCGATCCGTGGCTCGGACAGGTCGACAGGCCTCCCGTCGTGGGGATCGGTGGGCCGGGCGCCCAGCAGCAGGCTGGCGGTGTGTCCGCCCATCGAGTGCCCGGCCACGGCGACCCGGCTCCGGTCCAGACGCCCGCGAAGCTGTCCCACGGCGGCCTCGACCGCGTCGAGTTGGTCGAGGATTCGTGTCATGTCCCGGGCGCGGGACCGCCAGTAGAGCGGCGCCTCGGGGTCGCTGGGATCGAGGCTCAGGGTCCTCGAGTCCAGGTGGGTCGGCTGGATCACGACGAAGCCCTGTGCCGCCCAGTGGTTGGCGAGGGGCCCGTAGCCGTTGAGTGACGAGAGGTTGTTGGAGAGCCCGTGGCCGTGCGAGAGCAGGATGATCGGCAGTTCGGTGCCGGTCATCGGTGCGGAGACGCGAAGCCGCAAATCCACGGCCCGGTCGGGTGCCGGGAGCACGATCGGGCCGACGGACACGATCGGGGTGTCGGCGACGAGGGTCGATGTGGTCATGGTTGCCTTCCCCTGGGACGGACGTGGCACGGCAGGGGTGTCCCCGCCTCCGCTACAGTTGAAGCGGATCGCCGTTCCACTAATATACGGAACGCTGATCCGTTTCTCAAGCGGCGTGTGGAGGAGAACCGTGTCGGCGACGAGCCAGACCCCCGAAGTGCCGGCCCGTGGCCGACGAGCCGACGCCGTACGCAACCAGCAGACGCTCCTCGCGGCCGCCGCCGCGGTCTTCGTCACCTCCGGCGTCGAAGCGCCGATCCGGGAGATCGCGGCCCGCGCGGGGGTCGGCATCGGGACGATCTACCGGCACTTCCCGACCCGGGCGGACCTCGTCGTCGCCGTCTACCGCCACCAGGTCGAGGCCTGTGCCGAAGCGGGCCCGACCCTGCTGGCGAACGCCGCCTCCCCCCTTGCGGCCCTCCGCCAGTGGGTCGACCTCTTCACCGATTTCCTGGTCACGAAGCACGGCCTGGCCGGCGCCCTGCAGTCGGACGCCGGCGGCTTCGACACGCTGCACGCCTGGTTTCTCGACCGTCTCGTGCCGGTCTGCGGGCAACTGCTCGACGCCTCCGTCGACGCGGGCGAGATCACCCCCGGCACGCGCCCGTACGAACTGATGCGCGGCATCGGCAACCTCTGCGTCAGTCGCGACAACGACCCGGACTACGACCCCCGCCGTCTCGTCGACCTGCTGCTGCGCGGCCTGCGGCAACCCCGGTGACCGGAGATCACAGTAGGGTGGGCGGCGTGCTCCGCCAGGTCACCGCGATCCGCTACGTCACCCCACTGCGCGAGGGTGGCTCACTGCCGGGCCTCGTCGAGGCCGACGACCTCGGCACGTACGTCGCGAAGTTCACCGGGGCCGGGCAGGGGCCCAAGGCGCTCGTCGCCGAGGTGATCTGCGGCGAGCTGGCCCGCCGGCTGGACCTGCGGGTGCCACCGCTGGTGGTCCTCGACATCGACCCGGTGATCGGGCGGGCCGAGCCCGACCAGGAGGTACAGGAGCTGCTGCGCAACAGCGGCGGCGCCAACCTGGGGATGGACTTCCTGCCGGGCGCGCTCGGCTTCGACCCGGTGGCGCATCCCGTCGATCCGCTGCTGGCCTCCCGGGTGCTGTCGTTCGACGCGTACGTGGAGAACGTCGACCGGAGCTGGCGGAACCCCAACCTGCTCATCTGGCACCGCGAGCTGTGGCTGATCGACCACGGCGCCGCGCTGTACTTCCACCACAACTGGCCCCGCGCCGACGCCGCCGTACACCGCGCCTACCGGGCCGAGGACCACGTGCTCGCGCCGTACGCCGACCGGGTCGCCGAGGCCAACGACGAGCTGGCCGCCCGGGTCACCCCCGACCTCCTGCGGGAGGTGTTGGCGCTGGTGCCAGCCCAGTGGCTGACCACGGCCGACTTCGGCTCGGCCGACGAGGCGCGGGAGGCGTACGTGTCGCACCTGTCGCGGCGGGTCGCCGACCCGGCGGACTGGCTACCGACGGGGAGCGCGGCGTGAGGCACCCCTTCGAGTACGCGGTCATCCGGCTCGTGCCCCGCGTCGAGCGCGGAGAACAGATCAACGTGGGTGTGCTGCTCTACTGCCAGCAGCGTGACTTCCTGGCCGCGCGGACGCACCTGGACGCCGACCGGGCGCGCGCCCTGGCGCCCGACGTCGATCTGCCGGCCGTCGCCGCGGTGCTGGAGTCGCTGGACCGGACCTGCTCCGGCGACGGGCCGGCCACCCGCATGCGGCTCGGTGAGCGCTTCCACTGGCTGGTCGCGCCGCGCAGCACGATGATCCAGGCCGGTCCGGTACACACCGGCCTCACCGTCGACCCGGCGGCCGAGCTGGACCGGCTGATGACGATGCTGGTCCACTGAGCTGGCGGGGACGTTCGACGACGGTGGACCCCTGATCGCGCTGCGCCAGCGCCGTTGCCGGCGGAGCGCGATCCCCCGTTCAGGCGCCGGTGCCAGGGGGCGGCAGGTTCGCTCGCCGGCACCGGATGGCATCAGGATCGCCGTCCGCGCGGGCGACCGGTTCGGAACGTCCGGGAACTTGCGGAAAACTTGAGCCCGGACGACCGGAACACCGCCTTCCGTCGTTTGTCTCCGCACCGCCGGGGTAGTCGCGGGAGCTGACCCGAGACGAGAAGGGGACAACTCTGATGGCTGCCCAGACGAAGGTGGCGGTGATCTACTACAGCGCCACCGGCATCACCTACCAGATGGCGCAGGCCGCGTGTGAGGCCGCCGGGGAGGCCGGCGCGGAGGTGCGCCTGCGCAAGGTACGGGAGCTCGCGCCGGACGAGGCGATCCGCTCGAACTCCGGTTGGCAGGCGCACCATCTGGAGACCCAGGACGTTCCCGAGGCGATGATCGACGACCTGGCCTGGGCCGACGTGACGATCTTCGGCTCGCCCACCCGGTACGGCATGATCGCCGCGCAGTTGAAGCAGTTCATCGACACCACCGGCCCGCTGTGGGCGCAGGGCGCGCTGGCCAACAAGGTCTACGCGGCCTTCACCTCCACGGCGACGTCGCACGGTGGTCAGGAGACGACACTGACGTCGCTCTTCAACGTCTTCTACCACTGGGGTGGTGTGGTGGTCCCTCCCGGCTACACCGACTCCAGCCAGTTCATCGCCGGCAACCCGTACGGCGCCTCGCACACCAGCAACAACGGGGAGATCGCCCCGGACGCGGTGGCGCTGGGCGCCTGCGCCCTCACCGCCCGCCGGGCGGTGCTGATCGGCACGGCGCTCAAGCAGGGCCTGGGCGGCTGAGTCGACCGGTGGCGCGGACGGGGGCTCTCGACCCGTTCGCGCCACCGGCCGCACCAGCCCTACCCCGCGGCGACGGTAACCATGCCGTGGCCGGGAGCTAACCCTGGCCGACCGGGCGCGACGCCGGCAGCAGGTCCGTCAACACCTCGGTCAGCACGGTCAGTCCGTCCGGGCTGAGCACCGACTCCGGGTGGAACTGCACCCCGGCGAAGCCCTGCCCGCGCAGGGCGTGCACGGACCCGTCGCGGACGTCCCGGGCCAGCTCCACGGTCCCGTACGCGGTGTCCAGCCGGTCCACCTGGGCGCGGGCGGTGAACGAGGAGTAGAAGCCGACCCGGCGGGACCGGCCGAACAGCGTGACCTCCCGTTGCAGCCCCTGGTAGGGCGCGTCCCTGCGGTGCAGGGGCAGCCCCAGCAGCCCGGCCAGCACCTGGTGCCCCAGGCAGACCGCGAGGGTGGGCCGACCGGATGCCAGCAACTCGCCGAGCAGGTCCCGCAACGCCGCCATCTTCGGATCGTCCGCGCTGCCCGGGTCACCCGGGCCGGGCCCGGCCACCACCAGGTCGTACCCGTCGACCGGGCCGCCGGCGTGCCACGGGCGCAACGTGACCGCGAGACCCAACGCGCCCAGTTGGTGCGCCAACATGCCGGTGAAGGTGTCCTCCGCGTCCACGATCAGGGCCCGCAGGCCGGCCAGCCCGGGCAGCCCGGGCGCGTCGGGCGACCGCTGGTCCAACCAGAACCGGGCCAGCGGCGTGTTCCGCGCGGCCAGCGCGTCGCGTACCTCCGGGTCGTCGGCCAGCCGCACGACCGGCCCGCGCTCGCCGGTGGACGCCGCCGGGCCGAGACCCAGCGCGGCCAGCACCCCGGCGGCCTTGGCGTGGGTCTCGGCCACCTCGCCGGCCGCGGTCGAGTGCCGGACCAGGGTGGCGCCGACCGGCACCCGCAGCCGACCGGACGGGGAGATCTCGGCGGTACGGATCAGGATCGGCGCGTCCAGCGTCTGCCGGCCGGCGTCGTCGTGGCCGAGCAGCGCCAGCACGCCCGCGTAGTAGCCCCGACCCCGGCGCTCGTGTCGGGCGATCACCCGGCACGCGTTCTCCATCGGACTGCCCGTCACGGTGGGCGCGAACATCGTCTCCCGCAGCACCTCCCGCACGTCGCGGGTGCCCCGGCCGGCGAGCAGGTACTCGGTGTGGGCCAGGTGCGACATCTCCTTGAGATAGGGGCCGATGACCTGTCCGCCGTGCTCGGCGACGGTCGCCATCATCTTCAGCTCCTCGTCGAGCACCATGTACAGCTCCTCGATCTCCTTCGGATCGGCGAGGAACCGCAGCAGGGCCGCCCGGTCCGGGATGCCGCCGGTGGGCCGGAAGGTGCCGCTGATCGGGTTCATCATGACGAGCCCGTCGTCGACGCTGACGTGCCGTTCCGGGCTGGCCCCGACCATGGTGCGGGCGCCGGTGTGCACCACGAACGTCCAGTAGGCGCCGCGTTCGGCGACCAACAGCCGGCGCAGCGCGGCCAGCGCGGCCACCAGCGGCGTACCCAGCACGGTGGCGTGCAGGGTGCGGTGGATGACGAAGTTGGCGCCCTCGCCGCGACCGATCTCGTCGGTAAGCACCTGCTGCACGATCCGCGCGTACTCCTCGTCGCTGACGTCGAAGGCGGCGTCCCGGGTACGGACCGGCTCGTCGGGCAGCGCGGCGAGCGCCTCGGCCAGCGGGATCCGACCGTGTGCGCGGACCTGGAGACACTCCAGCGGGGCGTCGTCGTCGACGCAGGCGAAGCCGCGCTCGGCGATCTGCCGGTACGGCACCAGGGCCAAGGTCCGCGCCCCGGGCTCACCCGGGGGCAGCGGGATGTCCGCCAGCCGGTCGACGGTGCCGACCGGGCCGGTGAACAGTTCCAGGTCGTCGGCGCCCTCGCGGCGCAGGAGCGCGAAGGGGCCGGGATCGTCGCCCCGGTAGATGGCGGCGAGCAGGTCGGTCAGGGGGTTCTGGCTGGTCATCGTGGTCTCCGTGGGCGCCGGGCGCCGCCAGCGGGGCGGCCGTCCGGGCCGGAGATCCGGCGGCCGCCTCGGTGGCGGCCGCGTGGATGGAGCTACGCGCGGGGGGTGGCCGCCGGGTTGGCGGGCCACCAGGAGGTTGGGTGCGCGAGCATGCGCATCACCTTACGCGGTCGAGGCCTCACTCGGGACCCCATCGGGCGTACGGGTGTGCCGGGCCGGACCATCGTCCCGGCGCGGCCGGCACCGGGTAACTTGACCGGCGATGAACATTCTCGCGCTCGACCTGGGCACCTCCTCCGTACGCGGGCTGGTGCTGGACGGGGAAACCCGGCCGCTGCCCGGCGCCCTGGCCCGGCGCAAGGTCAAACTCGCCATCGGGGACGACGGCACGGGCACCCTCTCCGGCCCCGACTACCTCGCCAGCCTCGTCGAGTGCCTGGACGAGCTGGCCGAGGCGGGACACCTGCACGACGTGGGCATGGTGGCGACGTCCGCGCAGTGGCACTCGGTGCTCCCGCTCGACCGTGACGGCACCCCGCTGGGCCCGGTCGTCACCTGGTTGGACACCCGGCCCGCGCCGGTCGGGGACACGTCCGGCCCGGCCGACCCGGCCGGCTTCCACCAACGCACGGGCTGCTGGTGGCACCGCTCCTACTGGCCGGTGCGCCTGCCCTGGCTGCGGGACCAGTCGGGCACGCCGATCAGCCGGTTCGTCGGCCTTCCGGAGTACGTACTGGGCGAGCTGCTCCAGACGGCGCCCATGTCGATCTCGCAGGCCTCCGGCACGGGCCTGCTCGACCTCGTCACCCTGCGCTGGGACGAGGAGGCGCTGACGCTGGCCGGCGCACGGCCCCGCGACCTGCCGCCGCTGGGCGAGTTGGACTGGCACGGCCGGCTCCGCCCCGACCGGGCCCGCCGCTGGCCGCAGTTGGCCGAGGCCCGGTGGGCACCGCCGGTGGGCGACGGTGGCGCGTCCAACGTCGGCTCGGGCTGCGCCGACCCGAGCCGGGCCGCGGTCACGGTGGGCACCTCCGCAGCGGTACGCCTCATGCAGCGCATCCCGGCCGGCGAGCCGCTGCCGCGGCTGCCCGAGCGTCTCTGGCGCTACCGGGTCGACCACGACCACGTGGTGACCGGGGCGGCCTACTCCAGCGGTGGCAACCTGTTCGCCTGGGCGAACCGGGAAATGCGGCTGCCCCCGGGGGACGAGTTGGACGCGGCGCTGGCGCTGGTGCCGGTGGGTGGTGGCCGGCCGGCCGATCCCCGGTTCGGTGGCGACCGGGCGCCCGGGTTGGCCCCGGCGGGCACCGGCGAGCTGCGCGGTCTGAGTTTCAGCACCACGGCGGTGGACATCCTGGCCGGGCTCATGCAGGGGCTGTGTGGGCTGGTCGCCGAGGACCTCGCGGTGCTGGAGTCCACAGTCGACAAGCCGGTCGGGGTGGTGCTGGGCGGCGGCGCGGTGGCCGCGTCGGTGTGGTGGCGGCAGGCGTTCGCCGCCTCACTCGCGCCGCGACCGGTGTCGCACCAACGCAACCCGGAGATCGGTGCCACCGGAGCGGCGTTGGTGGCCCTGGGTCACTTTGATGCGGCGGCGGCGCTCGCCGACATCGGCCGGACGGACGAACTGGTCTCACCGACCACGACAGGACGTTCCCACCCGCAGTATCCTTCCTGAACTTTCGCCCTGCCCGGGCCGTTGACAGCGCCACCGAGCCTGGTTGGATGGACTCCGCTCCCCGGGTCGCGGTGGACGCGGCAGGACGGAGGAGGCAGGGTGGCGGCAGGTCCCGACCCGTCGATCGGTGCGGTGTCGAACCACCGTCGGCGTCGCTTCGACGTCCGGGTCGTTCCGCATCGACGCCGCTCGCCGTTCCGGCTGCGGGACTGGCGGATGAGCACCAAGCTCGCCACCGTGCTGCTGGTGCCGTCGATGGCGTTCCTGGTGTTGGCGGGCGTGCAGACCAGCGCGCTTGTCGGTCGGACGGCCACGTTGAACGACTTCTCCCGGCAGGTCGGCATCGGCCGGCAGATCACCGCCGTGGTCGACCAGCTCCAGCAGGAGCGGGACCGTTCGGCGGGTGAGCTGGGCGAGCTGCGCCGCGGTGGCGACCGGGAGGCGGCGGCCACCGCCCTGCGGCCGTTGCAGTCGGCCACCGACCGCGCCGTCGAGGACCTCCGGCGGGCGGCCGAGCCGTTGGCCGACGCCGACGCCTCCTGGCGGGTCGCCTACTCCGAGGTGCTCGAGGCGTACGACCAGGTCGTCGACATCCGACCGGCCATCCCGCCGGCGGTGCTCAGCAACGACACCATCCTGAGCAACTACCACCGGGCGGTCGACTCGCTGCTGGACCTGCTCGCCGAGCCGACACCGGGCCAGGACCGACCGGGGTTGAGCGACGCGGTGCTGCGCTACGTCCAGATCGCCCGGGTCAAGGAGCTGTCCTCCCGGGTCCGGGCCCAGCTCTACGGTGCCGGCCGGGCCGGCCGGTACGGCACCGAGGACCGGGTGATCCTCTCCGACCTGCGTGCCCAGCAGCTCACCGCGCTCGGCGCGTTCCGGGTGTCCGCCACCAGCGACCAGATCCGCCGGTACGACGAGACCTCGGTGAACCCGGGGTTCCAGGTCGCCACCCGGCTGGAGGAGCGCAGTCTGCCGGTCGGCGACGCGGCGCCGGAGGTGCTGCCCTCGGAGCAGTGGTGGTCGGCGAGCCAGCAACGCCAGGAGCTGCTACGGCAGGTCGAGGCGAGTGTGCTCGACGACGCGGTGCGCCAGGCCGACGACGCGAGCAGCGGCCAGCTCCGGACCACCCTGCTGGTGGTCGGCGGCGTCGTGGCGGTGCTGCTGGTCGCCCTGCTGATCTCTCTGCTGGTCGGGCGTTCGGTCGCCCGGTCGATGCGCCTGCTGCGCAGCCAGGCGCTGCGGATCGCGCAGGTGGAGCTGCCCGACGCGCTGGACCGGCTGCGCACCGTCACCGGTGGCGTGCCGACCATCGACGTGTCCCCGGCGGTCGTCCGCTCGCTCGACGAGATCGGTGAGCTGGCCGAGGCGTTCGTCGCGGTGCACCGCAGCGCCGTGACGGTCGCCGTCGAGCAGGCGCTGATGCGCCGCAACGTCAACGCGATGTTCGTCAACCTCGCGCGCCGCAGCCAGGTGCTGGTGGAGCGGCAACTGGAGCTGCTCGACGACCTGGAGCGTGAGGAGAGCGACCCGGACCAGTTGGAGAACCTCTTCAAGCTCGACCACCTGGCCGCCCGCATGCGCCGTAACGACGAGAGCCTGCTGGTGCTGGCCGGCACCGACTCCACCCGCCGGTGGAACCGTCCGGTGGGCCTCGGCACCGTGCTGCTGGCGGCCGCCGCCGAGATCGAGCAGTACCAGCGGGTACGGCTTGAGTCGATGGGCGCCGTCAACGTGGTCGGGCACGCGGTCGGCGAGCTGGTGCACCTGCTGGCCGAGCTGCTGGAGAACGCCACGGCGTTCTCCCGTCCGGACACGTTCGTCGTGGTGACCGCCCGGGTCGAGGCGTCCACCGCGCTCATCGAGATCGCCGACGACGGTCTGGGCATGAGCCCGTCCGCGCTCGCCGAGGCGAACGCGGTGTTGGCCAGCCCGCCGGCCGCGGACGTCGCGGCGGTCGAGCGGATGGGCCTGTTCGTGGTCAGTCACCTGGCGAGCCGGCTCGGTGTGCGCGTGCAGCTCGAAGGGCGCCACAGTGGCCTCGTCGCGCGGCTCGTGCTGCCGGCGACCCTGCTGGCGCCCGGCGGCGCGGTCGAGTTGGATCCACCCGCGCCCGCCCGGATGCTGGCGTCGAACGCGGCCCGGGGCGCCGCGGCGCAGCGTGGGACGGGTGTGCCCCCGTCCGGCGGCGTCCACGGGACAGCGACCGCGCCGCTGGACCTTCCGGTGGCCGGTCGTCCGCCGGCCGCCGCCGTGCCCCGCCAGACCCGACCCGTGCCGGTACGCGCCGAGGACGTGTTGGCTCCGGCCGCCGCGTCCGCGGGCGACGGCGGTGGCTGGTGGTCCCGGCAGGGGCCGGCCGCGCCGGCGGCCCCGGTCCAGCCCGTGCCGCCCGCGACTCCGGTGACGGCCGGCACGAACGAGCGGGGCCTTCCGGTACGCGTACCCATGGCGCAGCTCTCCGCGGTCACCCGCCCCGCCCAGCCGGAGTCGTCGCCGCCGCGCGCCGACCTCGACCCGGACGCGGTCGGCGGCATGCTTTCCCGGCTCTACAGCGGGGTACGGCGTGCCGAGGCCGAGGACACCACCGAGATACCGGTGCCACCCTCGTGGGGGCACGACGAAGGAGGACGACGACAGTGACGACGTTGAGCCAGGAGGCACGTGACCTGAGCTGGCTGGTGAGCGCGTTCGCGGAGCGGGTGCCGGGCGTGGCGCACGCGGTGGTGGTCTCCTCCGACGGGCTGCTGGTGGCGATCTCCGACCACCTGCCCCGCGACCACGCGGACAAGCTCGCCGCGGTGACGTCCGGGCTCATGAGCATCACGGCGGGCGCGGCGCAGATGTTCGACGGCGACATCGTCAAGCAGACGGTGGTCGAGATGGGTCGGGGCTACTTCCTGGTGATGCAGGTGCGCGACGGGTCGATCCTGGCCACGCTCGCGGCCGGGGACGCCGACATCGGCGTGGTGGGCTACGAGATGGCGCGGTTGGCGAAGCAGGCGGGGGAGATGCTCACCCCGGCGCTGCGAGCGGAGTTGCAGCAGGCGCTGCCCCGCTGAGTCTTCCGGCCGTGACCCGGACGGTCACCGGCTCACCCGAGCCGAGCCGTCCGGGCCCGGCCGTCCGGGCGAGGGGTTCAGAAGCCACCCTCGGCGATGACGGAGCGGTACCAGTGGGCGCTGCGCTTGAGCACGCGCCGTTGGGTCACGTAGTCCACGTAGACCAGGCCCCAACGCTGCTCGTATCCCTCGTCCCACTCGAAGTTGTCGAGCATCGACCAGACATGGAAGCTCTCCAGCGGCACCCCGTCGGCGATGGCGCGGTGCGCGGCGGCCAGGTGGTCGCGCAGGAAGGTGATCCGGCCACTGTCGTCGACGGTGTCGTCCGCGGCCAGGGTGTCGGGGGTGGGCAGACCGTTCTCGGTCACAGTGAGCGGGATCGGGCCGTAGTCGCGGGTGACCCGGGTCAGGACGTCGTACATCCCGTCGGGGTAGATCTGCTGCCAGCCGGCCTCGGAGGTGGGCCAGCGGTGTTCGGTGCGGCCGTCGGCGGCGACGTAGATGGGCGTGTAGTACTGCACGGCCAGCAGGTCGACCGGTGACGAGATCACGGCCAGGTCGCCGTCGCGGATGCCCCGGACCATCCGGCTCTGCGGGCCGAGGTCGGCCAGGACGTCCTGCGGGTAGCTGCCCTTGAGCACCGAGTCGAGGTAGAGGCGGTTCTCGTAGCCGTCGTAGAGGTGCGCCGCGGCGGCGGCCTCGGCGGAGTCGTCGGTGGGGTAGCAGGGGTGCAGGTTGAGCGCGGGGCCGATCCGGGCGGTGCTGTCCGAGGCCCGTAGCGCGCGTACCGCGAGGCCGTGCGCGAGCTGCAGGTGGTGGGCGACGAGGTAGGCGGCGTCCGGGTCCTGCCGACCGGGCGCGTGGTGGCCCGTGAGGTAGCCGTTCTGTACGACGGTCTTGGGCTCGTTGATGGTGAGCCAGACCGGCACCCGGTCGCCGAGGGCGCTGAAGACGGCGTCGGCGTAGTCGGCGAAGCGCAGGGCGGTGTCGCGGGACTCCCAGCCACCGGCGTCCTGCAACGCCTGCGGCAGGTCCCAGTGGAACAGGGTCGCCATCGGGGCGATGCCGCGCTCGTGCAGACCGTCGAGGAGACGACGGTAGAAGTCGAGCCCCCGCTGGTTGGGCGTTCCACTGCCGTCGGGCTGGATGCGGGGCCAGGAGATGGAGAAGCGGTAGCTGCGCAGACCCAGGTCACGCATCAGGTCGAGGTCTTCGGCGTACCGGTGGTAGTGGTCGGCGGCCACGTCGCCGGTGTCGCCGTTGCGGGTACGACCGGGGACGCGGCTGAAGGTGTCCCAGACCGACTCGCCGCGGCCGTCCTCCTTGGTGGCGCCCTCGATCTGGTAAGCGGAGGTGGCCGCGCCCCAACCGAAGTGGCGGGGGAAGCGCAGCGGGCCGGCGGGCCCGGTAGGTATCGACATGGATTCTCCTCATGGATACGGGGCCCACCGCCCAGATTCGGGAGCGCTCCCAGGATAGGCCAGAAGCGCTCGACCCGGTGAGCCGGCCGTCACGGCGGCCGACGATGGCGGGTCGAGGCGGTTGAGGGCCCCGGACAGCGAACGAGGCCGACCGGGCGGCGCTTCGCGCCTGTCCCGTCGGCCTCTTTTCCCATCGTGTACGGGGGTTTAGTGTGGGGACGGGGGAGGGCAACCCCCGTCCCCACCGTAACTGCACACACACGGGCGGAATTGGGTCCTGCCGTGCGTGTCGCGCGGGAGCCGGGCCACGCGAGTGGCTCTGGTTCCACCTCCCTCCCTGTGGCGGGATGATGGCTGACGGCGGCGTCCGGGCTGGCCCGCCGTCGGCCTTCGGATGGTTCCCCGGGTCCGCCACGAGGACGGTCCCGGCGATCTTCCAGTTGGAACCTTTGTCGATGGAAGCGCTCCCATCGACCGATGTTGCGACTGTAACGCCCGTCACGCCTTTGTGAAAGACCCAAAACGAGATCGAAACAAGTGGGTGTTCTCGGCCCCGCTCGGCTTGTTGTGGGAGCGCTTCCATGGCAGACTGTCGATTCAACGCGACAGGAGCCAGATCGCGTGGGCGCGGGACCGCCGAGGGCAGCCGGAGCACCACCTCCGGTCACGGCACCCGAGCGAGCCGGCGGGACCCCCTCCCGCGCGGGCCGCATCGCCGCACCCCGGCCGGGCCCGGGGCTACCACCTTCCCGGGCGCCTCGAATCCCCCGCGTACCACCACCACCTGCGGGCAGGCGCCTCGCCGGGAATTACCCGGCCTGGTCCGAGGAGACACCGCGCACATGAGACATCTGGCACGACGCCGTCGAGTGGCGATCCTCGCCGCCGCCGCGCTCGCCGTCGGCGGGGTGACGCTGCCCGCTGGCGCCGCACAGGCCGCACCGGCCTGCGACGTGGTCTACGCGACCAACGACTGGAACACCGGCTTCACGGCCAACGTGACCATCAAGAACCTGGGCGACCCGATCAGCAGCTGGTCGCTCAAGTGGACCTTCCCGAACAGCGGCCAGCGGGTCACGCAGGGCTGGTCGGCCCGGTACAGCCAGTCCGGCAGCGAGGTCACCGCGACCAACGAGTCGTACAACGGCAACCTCGGCACCGGGGCCTCCACCACCATCGGCTTCAACGGCTCCCACACGGGCAGCAACCCGAAGCCCACCTCGTTCACCCTGAACGGCACCCCCTGCAACGGCACCCCGGCCAACCAGCCGCCGTCCGTCACGCTCAGCCTGCCCTCCGGGCCGTTCACCGCGCCCGCCGACGTGCCGCTGACCGCGACCGCCAGTGACCCGGACGGGACGATCAGCAAGGTCGAGTTCTACCGCAACGGCCTGCTCATCAACACCGACACCACCGCGCCGTACTCCTACACCCAGGAGGACCTGCCGGCCGGCAGCTACACCGTGCAGGCCAAGGCGTACGACAACGCCAACGGCATCGGGGTCGCCGAGAAGTCGTTCACCGTTGGCGCCGCGAACGGCCCGACGCTGGTCGCCACGCCGTCCGCGGTGAGCGTCAACGAGGGTGGCACGTCCACCTTCAGCCTCAAGCTCAGCGCCGCGCCGACGACAAGCGTGCCGGTCACCCTCACCCCCTCGGGCGACAGCGACATCACGGTCTCGCCGACCACCGTCACGCTGACCCCCAGCAACTGGAACACCGGGGTCACCGTCACGGTCGCCGCGGCCGAGGACACCGACACCGTCGGCGGTAGCGCCACCATCACCGCCGCCGCCACCGGTCTCGCCTCGCTGGCGGTCGCCGCCACCGAGATCGACAACGACACCCCCGGCGGCGACAACGCCTACATCAAGAAGTTCCTCGACCAGTACGGCAAGATCAAGAACTCGGGCTACTTCAGCCCCGAGGGCGTGCCGTACCACTCGGTCGAGACGCTGATCGTCGAGGCGCCCGACCACGGCCACGAGACCACCTCGGAGGCGTTCAGCTTCTGGATCTGGCTGGAGGCCCAGTACGGCCGCGTCACCCAGAACTGGGCCCCGTTCAACAACGCCTGGACGGTGATGGAGAAGTACATCATCCCGTCGCACGCCGACCAGCCCACCGCGGCCTCGGCCGGCACCCCGCAGTACGCCGCGGAGTACAACCTGCCCAGCCAGTACCCGTCGGCCCTGAACCCGAACATCTCGGTCGGGCAGGACCCGCTGCGCTCGGAGCTGCAGTCCACCTACGGCACCGGCGACATCTACGGCATGCACTGGCTAATGGACGTCGACAACGCGTACGGCTTCGGCCGCTGCGGCGACGGCACCACCAAGCCGGCGTACATCAACACCTTCCAGCGGGGCACCCAGGAGTCGGTGTGGGAGACCATCCCGCAGCCGTCCTGTGACACCTTCAAGCACGGCGGTCAGTACGGCTACCTCGACCTGTTCGTCAAGGACACCGGCGCTCCCGCCAAGCAGTGGAAGTACACCAACGCCCCGGACGCCGACGCCCGTGCGGTGCAGGCCGCCTACTGGGCGCTGACCTGGGCCAAGGCGCAGGGCAAGCAGGCCGACGTCGCCGCCACCGTGGCCAAGGCCGCCAAGATGGGTGACTACCTGCGGTACGCGATGTTCGACAAGTACTTCAAGAAGATCGGCAACTGCGTCGGGGCCAGCACCTGCCCCGCCGGCAGCGGCCGGGACTCGGCGCACTACCTGCTGTCCTGGTACTACGCCTGGGGTGGCGCGTACGACACCAGCCAGAACTGGTCCTGGCGGATCGGCTCCAGCCACAACCACTTCGGCTACCAGAACCCGTTCGCGGCCTGGGCGCTGACCAACACGCCGGAGCTCAAGCCGCAGTCGTCGACCGCGGTCTCCGACTGGACCAAGAGCTTCGACCGGCAGCTGGAGTTCTACACCTGGCTCCAGTCGTCCGAGGGCGGCATCGCCGGCGGCGCGACCAACAGCTGGGACGGCAGCTACGCCCAGCCGCCGTCGGGCACGAGCACCTTCTACGGCATGTTCTACGACGTCGACCCGGTCTACAACGACCCGCCGTCGAACCAGTGGTTCGGTATGCAAGCGTGGTCGATGCAGCGGATCGCCGAGCTGTACCTGCAGACCGGCAACACCAAGGCCAAGGCGCTGCTGGACAAGTGGGTGCCGTGGGCGATCGCCAACACCACGGTCGGCACCAACTGGTCGATCCCGTCGGACATGAAGTGGACCGGCCAGCCGACCACCTGGAACCCGAGCAGCCCGCAGCCCAACACCAACCTGCACGTCGAGGTGATCAGCAAGGGCCAGGACGTCGGCGTCGCCGCCTCCTACGCCCGGATCCTGATCGCGTACGCGGCCAAGTCGGGCAACGCGGCGGCGAAGACCACCGCCAAGGGTCTGCTCGACGCGCTGGACGCCGCCAGTGACTCGAAGGGTGTCTCCACCACCGAGACGCGTGGCGACTACAAGCGCTTCGACGACGTCTACGACGCCTCCAGCGGTCAGGGCCTCTACGTCCCGCCGGGCTGGACCGGGAAGATGCCCAACGGCGACACCATCGCCGCCGGGAAGAGCTTCCTGGACATCCGGTCGTTCTACAAGAACGACCCGGACTGGCCGAAGGTGCAGGCGTACCTGAACGGTGGCCCGGAGCCCACGTTCAACTACCACCGCTTCTGGGCGCAGGCCGATGTGGCCATGGCGTACGCCGACTACGGGACGTTGTTCCCGAACGGCTGAGAGCAACCCGGGGTGGGTGGAGTGCCCCGCCCACCCCGGGGTTCGGCCGGGTCCGGGGGAACGACGGGACCCGGCCGGCGGACGGCCTGACACCCACGGTCAGGCCGGGGTGGGCCGGTCATCTGGTCAACGCAGCGGGTCGACCGGCCCACCCCACCGCCCGGACTGAAGACTGCCGCGAAAAAGCCCAGAAATTCCGGCTGTCACGGGATCACACCAAGGACGTTGACGGAGTAACGTACGTCACCGGAGAGGCCGCTCCCCCCGTGGCGGCCTCTCCACTTTTTATGCCCGGAATCGCGGTGCGGCGTCCGGCAGCGCGGGGACCGGGTGACGCAACCCCGGGTGTTCCGGTGGCAGCGATCGGCGCAGCACCACCCAGCTCACGGCCAGCGCCGCCGCGACCAGCGGCCAGGTCAACGCGACCCGGGCCACCACGAGCGCGAGCACCTGTCCACTCAGGTAGAGCGGGACGAACACCGCCACCTCCTCACCCCCGCCACAACCTAACCGCCACCAGCCGGTGGGCCACCGACAGACCGGTCCGGTCCGGCCGCTACGGTGTGCGGATGCGCGCGACGGCACGGGGTTGGACCGCGGTCTGGTTGGTCGTACTGGCCCTCGTCCAGGGGGCCGCCTTCCTCGCCGTGTGGCGGGTTGCCGTGCACACCGAGATCGGTCAGTGGGTCGACACGGTCGCCCTCACCGGCAACGAGATCGGTCACGACCGCATCGACGGGCCGGTGGACCGGATCCTGAACGCGATGTCGGTGGTGTCGCTGCTCGCCGCCACCGCGATGATCGGCTTCATCGCGCTCATCCGGGGGCGGATCGCCCTGGCCGTCACCGCGACCCTGCTCATCGCCGGGGCCAACGTCTCCACCCAACTGCTCAAGTACGGGCTGAGCCGCCCCGACTTCGGCGTCGACCCGGAGCGGGACGCGGTGGGCAACAGCCTCCCCAGTGGGCACACCGCCGTGGCCGCGTCGGTGGCGGTCGCGCTGATGCTCGTCCTGCCCCGCAAGGTGCGGGCCGTCGGCGCCTTCGTCGGCGCGCTCTACGCCGCCGTCGCCGGGGTGGCCACCCTCTCCGCCGGTTGGCACCGGCCCAGTGACGCGGTCGCCGCCTACCTGGTGGTGGGTGTCTGGGCGGCGCTGGCCGGGCTGCTCCTGCTGATCACCCAACGGGAACAGGCCCAGATCGAGCCCGGCGACGCGCACCGCGTCGCCGCTGCCGTGCTCGGTGTCGCCGGAGTGCTCGCCCTGATCGCCTCGGGGCTGGCGCTCACCTGGCTGGTGGATCTGCGGGGGACCGGCCCGGAGGAGTTGGGCCGCCGAGCCCTGTTCGCCGGGTACGCGGGCAGCGCCGCGGGCATCGCCGGAACGATGGCGGTGGTCATGGCGCTGGCGTTGACCGTCATGCACCGGCTGGTGCCCAAGGTGAAGGGCTGATCAGGCGCCCTGGCGGGGCGCGGGCACGTGCGGGGCGACGCCCCGCAGGTGGGTGAGCACCACCGGGTCGATCCGCCCCGGCACCAGGCGCTCCTCCAGATTCTCCAGCCCCGCCCAGGAGACCAGCGCCGCCTCCGGCCCGGCGTCGCCCACCGGGTGACCCAGCGCGGTGAGCAGCGCCGCCACCTCGTCGGCGACCGCGCCGCTCAGGTCGAGCAGGGTCGCCGGGTCGGGCCGGCTGAACAGCATGGTGTGCACGGTCAGCAGCCGACCGAGTTCGGCGACCGGGTCCGGATGGTCGTCCACCCGCAGGTCGACGACCACGTCGCTGGTGCCGCCGTACCCACCGCCGCGCTCGACCACCAGCAGGCCGGCGCTCTGCCGGCCGCGTCGGTCCCCGCCGGCCTCGTCACCGGCCCGCAGCGCGGCGACCAGCCGCTCGGCGAACGGCAGCGTCGAGGCGCCCTGCCACGTCTCGCCCATCGCGTCGACCACCTCGGGGCCGGCCAGGATGTTGCCCTGCGCGGCCCAGCCGTCGCCGACGCGTCCGCCCGCCCAGGGGTGGCAGGCCGGCCCGGTCCAGCTCGCGCCCGGCCCGCTGGCGCCCACCACGGCGAGCTGCCGGTGCTGCCGCTCGGGGTCGGCGGCGACCAGGCCGGCCACCACGTCGGCGGCGGCCACCCCGGAGCGCAACAACGCGAGGCCCTGCGGACGGTAGGCGAGGTTGACGTGCGCCTGGGTGGCCAGCGCGCCGACCTCTGCCGCCGCCGCCGGCACCAACGCTCCGGCGGCGAGGAACTTGCTGGCCACGACGACGCCGTGGCGGCGGCCGTCGGCGGAGCGGGCGACGAGGGAGAAGGTCACCCGCCGAGACTAGGGCGTGTGTCCGGTCCCTCGGCCGGCCAGGGGCTGTGAGACTCGACCCAACCGGCCTGGTCGCGTACACCGGTGCTTCAGAACGGCGTCGCGGCGGGCTCCGGCGGCGCGCCGCGCGCCCGGCGGGCGTCCGCGACCGCGACGCCGCCGAGCACGATCGTCCCGGTGGCGGTGGCGACCACCCCCGGCAGGAACAGCAGCGGTACGGCCGCCGCCGCGAGCACTCCGATGGCGATCCACCGGGACGGCGACACCCGTCCGAAGACCTCGTACTCGAAGCGGGCCCGGCCGGCCAGGAACAGCGCGGGTCCGCCGAGCACCATGACCACCCACGGCGGCGGGGCGTGGCCGAGTGGATGTTCGATCACCAGCTCGTAGCCGACCGCCGTCGCGGCCAGACCGATCACCATGATCAGGTGAGTGTCGGCCGCCGAGCGGCCGATGTTGGCGGGGTGGCGGGCCGTCTGCACCGCCTCGCCCAGGATCTGCCCGGCGCGTTGCACGTAGATCCGCCACAGCATGATCGACGTGGCCACCGCGAACGCGAACGCCCACATGTGCCCCGACCCGTACGGGCCCTTGCTGTACGCGAAACCGGCCACCAGGATCGTCTCGCCGAGCGCCACGAGGAAGAACTGCTGGTACCGCTCGGCCAGGTGCTCGCCCGCGATCTCCCACTTCGAGACCGTGGAGCGGCCCAGCCCCGGCACCGGCCAGCCGCACCGTGCGGCCAGGTACTCGGCCGCCAGGGCCACCGACCAGAGCACCACCTGCGTGTCGGTTTCCAGCAGCGCCCCGCTGACCCAGAGCACCCCCGTCACGGCGAAGATCACCGCCATGCGCACCTTCAGCCGCCGGTACGGGTGCGGCCCCAACGCGATCGACAGGATCACCGGCCGGGTCACCTGCGCGATCACGTACGCCGTGGCGAACATGAGCGACGTCTCGGAGAACGCCCGGGGGACCGCCACCCCCATCACCATGCTGCTCACGAGCGCCGTCAACACGACGATCTGCAACGGCGCTCGGTACGGGTCGTAGCGGCTGGTCGTCCACGCGGTGCCCTGCCAGACCGACCAGAGCGCCAGCAGCAACAGCAGCGTCTTGCCGCTGCCGGTGATCGCCGCCGCGGCGTGGTCGCGGGCCGGCTCCCGGCTCAGATCCTCGAACGCCCGCGCGGAGATCCGGGTGAGCGCGAAGACGTACACCAGGTCGAAGAAGAGTTCCAGGAACGTCGCCCGACCGGGCGCGGCCGCCGCCGGGACCGGCTCCAGGTGTCCTGCCGCCCTGGAACCCATGGTCAGCGGCCTGCGCCGGTGCTCCGGTCCACCTCGCAGTGGTAACACCCTTCGCCGGCCGGGGCGCGGCGAACCGGCGATTAGGCCCACTAAGGGGATCTTGCTCAGGGGCGCCGTCACCAGGCAGGATCGATCGGTGACGAATCGATGGGGCATGACGGTGCCGTTGGGCGGGGTTCCGCTGACCGAGCACCAGGGGGTCTACGCGACCCTCGAGCGATCCGGGTTCACCGACGTGTGGTCGTCCGAGGTCGCCGGGACCGACGCGTTCACCCCGCTGGCCCTCGCCGCGGCGTGGCAGCCGCAGCTACGGCTGGGCACCGCGATCACCCCGGTCTTCACCCGTGGGCCCGGGCTGCTCGCGATGAGCGCGGCGGCGCTGGCCGAGGCCGCGCCGGGCCGGTTCGCGCTCGGCATCGGCGCGTCCTCCCCGGTGCTGGTGCGGGACTGGAACGCGGCGCGGTTCGACGAGCCGTTCCGGCGTACCCGGGACGTGCTGCGGTTCCTGCGGGCCGCCCTGCGCGGTGAGACGGTGGACGAGGTCTACGACACCTTCACCGTGCGCCGGTTCGCCCTCGAACGCCCGCCCACGGCGCCGCCGCCGATCCTGCTCGCCGCGCTGCGCCCGGGGATGCTCCGGCTGGCCGGCGCCGAGGCCGACGGAGTCATCCTCAACTGGCTCAGCGCCGACGACGTGCCGCGAACCCTGGCCGAGCTGGGCGAGCGCCGGGCCGGCTTCGAGGTCGCCGCGCGGATCTTCGTCTGCCCCACCGAGGACGCCGCGTACGCCCGTACCCTCGGCCGCCGGCTGATCACCAGCTACCTGACGGTCCCGGCGTACGCCGAGTTCCACCGCTGGCTCGGCCGCGACGGGACGCTCGGGCCGATGTGGGAGGCGTGGGCCGCCGGTGACCGCCGTGCGGCCAGTGCGGCCGTGCCCGACGAGGTGGTCGACGCCCTGGTGCTGCACGGCTCACCTGAGCGGTGTCGGGCCCAGGCGCGGCGCTACGCCGAAGCCGGCGTGGACGTGCCGATCCTCGCGCTGCTGCCCACCCCGGAGGTGACCGCCGGGGGTGTCGCCGCGCTGACGACCCTCATCGCCCAACTCGGCGCCGAGCCGGCGGGAGCGTCCGCGTGAACCTGACCGACCGGATCGTGGTCGTCACCGGCGGGGCCGGTGGCATCGGAGCGGCCCTCGCGCGCCGCTTCGCCGCCGAGGGCGCCGCCGCCGTGGTCGTCGCCGACCTGGACGCCGAGGCCGCGCGCGCCGTGGCCGAGGGCATCGGCCCGGTGGCGCACGCCGCCGCCGTCGACGTCACCGACGAGGCCCAGGTACGGGCGCTCGTCGACGACACCGAACGGCGGTTCGGCCGCATCGACCTGTTCTGCGCCAACGCCGGAGTCACCACCGGCGGGGGAGTGGAGGTCGACGACGCGGGCTGGGACCGGGCGTGGCGGGTCAACGTGCTCGCCCACGTCTACTCGGCCCGTGCCGTGCTGCCCGGCATGCTCGCCCGCGGTGGCGGGCACCTGCTGCACACCTGCTCCGCGGCGGGGGTGCTGACCGCGGTGGGCGACGCCGCGTACACCGCCACGAAACACGCCTCGGTGGGCTTCGCCGAGTGGCTGGCCATCACCTACCGGGACCGGGGCATCCGGGTCAGCGCCCTCTGCCCGCAGGGGGTGGACACCCCGATGCTCGCCGACGGGATCGCCGAGGGGCACCTCGGCGCCCGGGTGATCACCGCCTCCGGCGCGGTGCTCACCCCGGACCAGGTCGCCGACGCGGCGATCGCCGGGCTCGCCGAGGAACGGTTCCTGATCCTGCCGCACCCGGAGGTCGCCGACTACGCCCGCCGTCGCGCCGAGGACCCCGACGGCTGGCAGGCCGGCATGCGCAAACTCATCCGCCGCCTCACGACCCGACAGTCTCCGCGTTGATCAAGAGGTTTGCGTCAGAAAGACGTCCACCGATGACGCGAACCTCTTGATCAACGCCGGAGGCGGCGGGCGCGGCGGAGGGGATCGGGGTGGACCGACCAGAGCAGACGACGCCACCAGGGACGGGCCGCCCGCAACGTCGTCACGTAGGCGGTGGCCACCTCGGCGGCGCGGGCCGCCTGGTCGGCCGTCGCCGTGCCGGGGGCGAACCCCACCTGGTTGAGCAGCGTCGCCAACTCGTCGACCGGCGAATCGGTCGTCACCTGAGGTGGCGAACCAGCCGTGTGACGGGCGTCGACGAGGGCCTGCCGGGCGCGTCCGGCCACCTCGGTGGCCGCCAGGTCGTCGCCGACCGGCCGACCGGCCAGCCGCAGCGCGTCGGTCACCTCCCGCCAGGCGCCCGCGATGCGCTGGCCGGGGTCACCCCGCACCAACCGGCCGCGACTCAGCGAGCGGCGCATCGCCAGCAGGGTGAGCAGCAGGGCCCCCACCACCAGCAGCAGCGACCCGCTGCCCCCCGCGACCAGCACCGGCGTCGACACACCACCGCGCGCCGGCGGCCCGTCACCAGCGGCCGCCGGCTCCGGCGACGCGGTCGGCTCCGCGGTGGGCGCGGGCACCTCCGACGGCGGCGGATCCTCGGGGGTGGGGCGGAAATCCTCCTCCACCGGCCGCGGCTCGTTCTCCGGTTGGGGCAGCGGGTTGAACGCCACCCACCCCAGCCCGTCGAACAGCACCTCCGGCCAGGCGTACGCGTCACCCGCCCGCACCGGACCCTGACCACCGGAGGAGAAACCGACCACCACCCGCGTCGGCAGCCCGGAGAGCCGGCCGAGCACCGCGAACGCCGCCGCGAACTGCTCCGACGTTCCCCGCTGCCCGCCACCGTTGCGCGGACCGAAGAGGAAGAAGGCCAGGTTCGGGTACGCGTGCCCGCTCGGCGCGTCCGCCACCACCCGGTAGTGCTCGGCCAGGAACTGCTCGATCGCCGCCGCCCGCTCGTACGGGGCGCCGTTCTCCTCGGCGAGCTGGGTCGCCAGCCGACGCAGCGGATCCGGCACACCGTCGGCGACCCGCAGCACCCGGGCCACCTCCTCGCCGGCCGGCACGTTCGCGGTCGCCAGCAGGTTGTTGTCCGGGCGCTCCCGGACCGACGTCACCTCGTACCGCAGACCCGGCGTCAGCCCCTCCGGCCGGATGAGCGTCCCCGTCGCCGGGTCGTACGCCACCCGCGCGCCGCTGACCTCGCGGGGCGTCGCCACGGCCGGTAGCAGCCGCCCGGTCAGCTCCGCCACGGTGATCTGCTGCCGGACGGTCTGCACGGTGCTGTCCCGGGCCGGCGCGGTGGCCGGCAGGATCCGCCCCGCGTTGCGGTACGTCGCGCCGACCCGCCAGGTGATCCCGTCGTAGTCACTGAGCACCGCCAGCCGGATCCGCACCCCGGCCGCCTTCTCCTCGTCCGCGTCGCCGGCCGGAGCGGTGGTGCCCGACGTGCTCACGTCGAGGAGCTTCTGTTCCGGGTGCAGCGCCCACCCCGAGATCCGGATCAGCGGGTTCTCGTCGAGCGTCTCGACCTGCGGCGGCTCCACGTAACGGCGCGGGTCGACCGGTCGCCCGTCGACCTGACCGGCGACCACCGGGCCGAGCAGCGCCACCAGCCCGATCACCAGGACGACGCCGAGCGCCGCCGACACGGCCAGCCGAAGTCGCACGGCCGCCCGTACCCCCGGGGCGAGACCGGCCGCCGGGTCGCCGCCGGCCGGCGGCGACCCGTTCGGCGCGGCCAGCCCAATTGCCGCGACCGCGACGAACGCCACCGTCGCGCCGATCGCCGGTTCGGCGTTCGGGCCGACCACGTAGAGGGCAGCCGCGTAGAGCCCCGCCGCCGGCAGGTAGCCGAGCAACACCCGGCCGGTGCGCAACGCCACCTCCGCCCCGGCCAGACCGGCGAGCCAGGCCGCCACCACCGGCACCAGCACCGTGTCCGGAGTGGGCTCCACCGGGATCATCGCGGTGAGCAGGCGGGGAATGCCGTTGCGCGCCGCGTCCGCGCTCACGTCCAACAGGTTGCCCGGCAGGTCGGCGCGGGCGGCGGCCAGGCGCAGCGACCACAGTGTCCACCCGGCCAACGCCGCCATCGACACCGGCGCCACCAGCCACGACGGCAGGCGCCGGGCGGCCACGCTGACCAGCACCGAACCCACCGCCGCGCCGATCACCAGCCGGGTCAGCAGGTCGCCCGCGTACACCCGGCCGAGCACCACCCCGGCGAGCGCGATGAGCGCGATGAGCGTCAGTGGCACGACGGCCGCCCGCAGCGCCCGTACCACCCGCCCCGCCGCGCCCGGTCCGCCCGCCGTCGCCTCCGGCGCCTCCCGCGGCGGCGCGATGCCCGTCACCACCGACGCACCCCGTCCCACTCGGCGGCGAACTGCGCGCCGTCCACCGCGTCGACCACCACCAGGCCGCCCGCGCCCGCCGGCGTCGGTTCCGCCGCGCCGAACACCCCGACCACCACCGACGGGTACGCGCCGCGCAGCGCGCCGACGTGGCCCAGTCCGTCCCGCCCACCGGGGCCGGTCAGGAAGATCAGCGTGTCGCCGAGCCGGTCTTGACGCAGCCGGGTGGTGACGGCGCGCAGGGCGTCGTCGGAGTCGGACAGTTCGGCGGCGGCGAGCCGGTCCAACGGCCCCACCTCGGCCGGCCCGCCCTCGATCGGCTCCGGGCCGACCAGCAGCAACCGCACCGGCAGGTCCGCGCGGTGCGCGGCGACTACGACCGACGCCGCCGCCTCGCACGCGGACTCGAACGACTCGGCCACCCCGCCCGCGCGGTGCGGGTGCGCGGCCGCCCGATTGTCCAGCAGGACCACCAGACTGGGCAGGCTGGTGTCCACGTTCTCCCGCACCATCAGCTCGCCGACCCGGGCGCTCGTGCGCCAGTGCACCCGCCGCAGCTCGTCGCCGACCACGTACTCCCGCAGCGAGTCGAACGTGATCGACCCGTGCGGCACCCCGTCCACCCGGCCGTCGAGGCTGCGCCCCGCGCCGGTCGGCACCGCCGACAGCGGGTGGATCCGAGGGTGCACCCAGACCGGTGCCGTCTCCCCGTACGGTCGGGCGAGCGCCACCAGCCCCAGCGGGTCCCGCCGGGTCACCCGCAGCGGACCGACCGCCACCACCCCACGGCGGTCGGTCGGCACGTCGTAGCGGACCTCGGTGTCCCGACCGGGACGCAACCGCAGCAGCGGCACCGGCACCGCGCGGCTCCCGCACCGGTCCTCGGCCAGCAGGTTCGCCGAGCGCAGCCGGCCGGCGTTGCGGACTGTCAGCGTCATGCTCGCCGGCTCGCCGCGCGCCACCCGGTCCGGGTCGGCCCGACGCGCGACCACCAGCCGGGGCCGCCAGGCCGCCGTCAGCGCCGCGTAGCCGACGGCCGCGCCGGCCGCCGCCCCCAGCAACGTCAACTCGGGGTACGCGAACCGGAAACCGGTCCCCAGCAACACGACGGCGGCGACGAGCAGCCCGACCCCTCGGGCGGTGATCCCCATGGCGCTGCTGCCGGTCAGCCCTGCACCGGGGCCGGCTGCCCCGACGGCAGCGGCACCGGCACCGACGCGACCGCCTGACGCAGCACCTCCGCGGCGGTCATCCCGCGCACCTGCGCGTCGGGGGTCAGCAGCAGCCGGTGTGCGAACACCGGCTCGGCGAGCGCCTTCAGGTCCTCCGGCATGATCCAGCCCCGCCCGTCGATCAGCGCGTACGAGCACGCCGCCCGCGTCAACGCGATCACACCCCGAGGGCTGACCCCGACGCGTACCTGCGGATGGGTGCGGGTCGCGGCGGCCAGCCGGACCGCGTACGCGTACAGCGGCTCGGCGATGTGCACCCGGCGCGCCATCCGGACCATCTCCCCGACGGTCGCCGTGTCGGTGACCGGGACGAGCGCCTCGGGGGAGCGGACCGTCGCGCCGCGCAGCACCTCCACCTCGACCGCCTCGTCCGGGTAGCCGACGGACAGCTTCACGAGGAAACGGTCGAGCTGCGCCTCCGGCAGCCGGTACGTACCGTCCATCTCCACCGGGTTCTGGGTGGCGACCACCAGGAACGGCGCCGGCACCGGGTGTCGGACCCCGTCCACGGTGACGGTGTGCTCCTCCATCACCTCCAGCAGCGCCGACTGCGTCTTGGGCGACGCCCGGTTGATCTCGTCGGCGATGACGATGTTGGCGAACACCGGCCCCGGGTGGAACTCGAACTCCCTGCTCGCCTGGTTGAAGATCGTCACGCCGGACACGTCCGATGGGAGCAGGTCCGGGGTGAACTGGATGCGCCGCCACTGACCCTGCACGGTCGCGGCGATGGCCCGTGCCAGCGTCGTCTTACCGACCCCCGGCACGTCCTCCAGCAGCACGTGCCCCTGGGCGAACAGCGCCGTCAGCGCCAGCCGGACCACCTGCGGCTTGCCGAGCACCACGGCGTTGACGTTCTCGGCCAGCCGGGCGGCCAGGGCGGCGAAGCCCTGGACCTCCGGTTGGGTGAGCGGCTCGTGGGTGTTCACGGTCGGTGGTGCTCCTCGCCTGGTGGTTCAGCAGGTGGGCAGGACGTTGATGTTGTCGCCGCCTTCCAGGTTGAGCCAGGCCCAGGGAATGTAGTTCTTCCCCTCGAAGTTGACCTGCACCCACCAGGTGCTGCGCTTCTGGTCGTTGTAGATCCAGGAGTCGACGTCCTCGCCGGCCTTCTTGCAGTACGCCTGGAGCCGGCGGCCGGGCTTGGCCCAGCCCACCTGCTTGTCGTTGTCCTGCCGGGTCACGGAGAAGATCTCGTTGCCGTTGCGGCCGTCGACCTCCGCGTTGCAGTAGGTCCGCTGGTCGCCGTCCGGGCCGTTGTTGCACGTCGCGATCCCGTACAGCGCCTGGGTGGCCTGGGCCCGCGTCGCGGTGGTCTTGCCGGCCGCGTTGGTCGCCGTCACCGTGAACGTGTACGCCGTTCCCGGCGTCAGGCCCGTCATCGTGATGCTGGAACACGCCCCGGCCTTCGCCGGCTCACCCGACGTGCTCAGCGAGCAGGTGGCCCTGCCGCCGCCCGCGTCCACGGTGAACGTGACGGTCGCTCCCGTCGCCGTCGCCGACGAGCCGGTCACGGTCACCCGGGGCGCCGCGACCGTGCGGGCCGTGGCGGTGGCCTCCGGGCCCGGCCCGGCCTCGTTGACCGCGTTCACCTTCACCGTGACGTTCTGGCCGTTGCCCAGACCGGTGACGGTGGTGCGGGTCTCGGTCACCTCGGTGGTCTTGCCACCGACGTCCACCTGGTACTTCGTCACCGGTCGACCGTTCGCCTCGGCCGGCGACCACTGCACCGTGACCGCGCCCGGCTGGTCGGCGACCGTACCGGCCTGCAGGTCCAGCGGACGACCCGGCGCCGCGAACGGCACCACCGTGTTGCTGACCGGCGAGGCCGCCGAACCGGCGCCCTTGTCGTTGACCGCCACGACGGTGAACGCGTACTGGGTCCCGTACTCCAACTCACCGGCCGGCACCACCAGCTCGGTCTTCGTCGACTCGCCGGCTGGCGCGTTCGTACCCGCCGACGTGGCCGTCACCGCGTACTTGGCGATCTTGTTGCCCTGGGCGTTCGCGGCCGGCCACTTCACCACCACCGTGCCGTCCGGCCGCTCCTGCGCCGTGATGCTGGCCGGCGGATCGGGCACCGCGGCGGTCGGGGTGACCGGGTTGCTGCTGCGCGGCGGGCCGTCACCCTTGGCGTTCACGGCGTGCACCGCGAACCGGTACGTCTCGCCGTTGGTCAACCCCTTCACCTCGACCGCGCGCTGGTTGGCGCCCACCTCCAGGCGCTGACCGGCACCCTGCACGACGTACTTGATGATCTCCGCGCCGTTCGCGGCGGCCGGCCGCCAACTCACCCGGGCCTGGGCGTTGCCGGCGGCGGCCGTGACGCTGCGCGGCGCGCTCGGCTTGCTCACCCGGGGCTTCTTCGGCGGAGGCGGCGGCGGGGGCGCCGGCGGCGGGTCACCGCCCAACACGTCGTTGGCGTACTTGTCGACCTCGCGCACCTGGTGCTTGTCGTCCACCACCCGAGCCGTCGCCGAGTCGGGGGAGTTGATGAACAGGTGGTTCTCCCGGACCTCCATCTCCAACGGTCCGGTCGCCTTGCCCTTGATGGTGTCGACCAACTGGCCGCCCACATCGAAGGAGTAGATGGTGCCGGTGGCCTCGTCGGCGCAGTAGAACCGGTCGGCCCACGCCACCGCCGGGCTCAACCGGTCGCCGCTGCCCGGCACCGTGAACGTCCGCTCCGCACCGACGTCACCCACCACCAGCACCCGCCGCTCGGCCGGCACCGTCACCGGCACCCGCGGCCCCGACGTGCGCGCCGGCACCGCCGCCCGGCCGGGCAGCGTCAACGGCGTCGGGCGCACCTCGCCGCGCTGTACCCGCACCAGCTTTCCGGCCGTCCGGTCCAGCACCGCCACCCCGTCGTCCAGCGTGGAGACCTGCAACTCGTGGCTGGGATCGGCGACGTCGTACGTCTCGACCCGCTCCGGGCTGAGCCCTCCGCCGACCGGCGCGGCCGAAGCCGGCGCGGACGGCAGCTTCGCGGCGGTGACCGCCGAGACCGTGCCCTCGCTGGGCACCGCGATCCAGAGCCGGCCCTCGCCATCGAACGCGCCACCGGTGATGCCCGGCGGATAGCGCACCGGCTCACCCACCGGGCTCAACGAGCGGGGGTCGAGCTGCCGCACGATGCCCTGCACCGCGTCGACGACGAACGCCGCGTCCTCGTGCAGGGCGACGCTCACACCCAGGCCGGGCGTGGTCGGCGTGGTCGCCGTGAGCTGCAAGGTGGCGAGGTCCAGTGAACTGATCTGCCCGGTCTGCAGGTCCCGCAGGATCAGCAGCCGGTCGGTCTGGGCGACCTGCATCGGGTGCCGACGGGCGCCCGGAATCTCGGTGCGGGTGTCCACCCGGGCCGTCACCCCGTTGACCCGGGCCAGCTCGCTGCGCACCCCGCTCCACAGCCAGGAACTCGCGTCGTAGTTGGCCACCGCGTTGTCCGCCGCGCCCAACCCCAGGACGGTCAGCCCCATGGCGGCCAGCAGCGCGGTGACCGTGCCCACCGTCACGAGCCCGCCTCGCAGTCGGGACCGGGAACGGGGGGCGTCGGTCCGCTCGGCGTCGTCGATGCTGGCCACAGCCGGCTGCCTTCCCTGAGTCGTGGCAGGTGGCGTACGCCTCGCGGCGACCCCTCCCCTGAGCCGGGTGCCATCATATGGCCCGGCCGGGAACGGGGGAACCCGCACCGTCACCCCTGTGGATACCGAGCGTGCGCGGCGGACGCCCAGCTCAGCTCCACAATCGTCAATCCGACGATGACCAGCTCGCCGGCGCGTGCTCAGCTCGGCGGTGTCGACCGCTCACGATCCGTGCACACCTGACCCGAGGTGGCGAAGCTGTCCGTCGAGTAGACGGCCAGCACCGTGAAGCAGTAGTCCACCCGGGAGCTGAGCCCGTTGACCGTGTGGCGGGTCCGCCCCGGCTCCACTGTCGCCATCACCCCGAGCGCCGATCCGGCCCGCCCACCCGCGACCATGAACGGCACCGTGCCCCCGGACGGATCCGTCCAGCTCAGCGTGATCGTCACCGCGTCGTCGCTCAGCTTCAGGTCGCCGGGAGGGGGACCGGTCGTCGCCGGTGCCACCGTCACCGGTGTCCCGGACGGCGGCGGCGCGTCGTCACGGCTCAACACCACCGCGCCCAGGCCCGCGACCGCCACCAGGGCAACCCCGGCGGCCACCGCCGCGCCGATCACCGTCGCCCGGTTGCGGCCCGTCGAGCCGGTTCCATCGGGGTACGACGGCGCGTACGCCTCCTGCGGGTAGTACTGCCCCGGGTACACCTCGTGGCTGGCCGGGACGTGCTGCGCCGGGTACCGCGGGCCGGCCGGGTACTGCTCGGCGGCCGGGTAGGCGGGCGGGACCGGCGGGTCGTAGGGCGCGGCCAGGCCCGGCACCAGATCGTCCACCGGAGTCGACGCCGAGCCGCCAGGCCCGCCGGTGAAGTGCGCCGGGTCGCCGTGTCCACCCGGGACGGCTCCCGGTCCGCTGTGCTCGGTCGGGATCGGGACGACAGGCGTCGTCGGGGCCGGTTCGAGGTTCGGTGCCCAGTCGGGTGGGGTCGCCAGATCTCCGACGTCGGGCCTGCCCAGCTGAGGGGTCGACGGCCCGACGGCCGGAAACACCTCCGTCGACGCGGCCGCGAAACCTGACGCTTCGCCGGGTCGGGCCGACAGCGCGCCCGGTCCGGGCCGCTCGGGCGCGCCCGCCTGGCCGTCACCGGTGGCCGGTGAGCCCGGCATGTCGTCAGCGACCGGTGTGGGCCGGACGTCCGCCAACCCAGGGGCGTCGGCATTCGACGCGGGTAGCGGTTGCGGAGGCGCGCTGCTGCTCCACGGCGGGGCGGTCAGTCCCCACGGCGGCGCGCTCACGGGAGGCGCCGACACCGGCTGGCTGTGGCCGGGTGGTGCGGACACAGGGTAGTGCTGGCCGGGTGGTCCGGAGACGGGCTGGCTCTGCCCAGGTGGTGCCGACACGGGGAGACCGGGCGGCCCGGACACCGGGAACGCCGAGCCCGGAGGGCCGGAGACGGGGTACGGCGGTGCGGACATCGGGAACGTCTGGGCCGGGGGGCCGGAGACGGGGTACGGCGGTGCGGACATCGGGAACGTCTGGGCCGGGGGGCCGGAGACGGGGTGCGGTGGTGCGGACGTCGGGAACGCCGGGTCTGGGGGCCCGGAGACGGGGTGCGGTGGTGCGGACGTCGGGAACGCCGGGTCTGGGGGCCCGGACACGGGGTGCGGTGGTGCAGAGACCGGGAACGCCTGGGCCCGAGGGCCGGACACCGGGTGAGGGGGTCCGGACGTCGGGAACGCCGAGGCCGGGGGACCGGACACGGGGTAGGCGTGGCCGGGAGGTCCGGACACCGGGTTGGAGGGCAGCCCGGACACCGGGTGGGGCGGCCCGGAGACGGGATGGTCGTACCCGGGCGGAGCGGACACCGGGCGGCCGGGTGGCGCGGCTGGTCCGGAGGCCGGCGCCGAGGGCAGGGGAGGTCCGGGGACCGGCAGCGGCGGTGTGGCGGGCGTCGCGGGTGCGTGGTGCGTGGGCGTGCCCGCCGGACTGATCGTCGTCGGGATCAATCCGGACGGTGCCGGACCTGCTGCCGTGACGGCCGTGCCACTCGGCCCTGCCGTCGCGAGCCGAGCCGCCTCCTCGGCCAGCAGGGGCTCGATCTGCCGTACCTGAATCGTGGGGTCATCCCACCGCGGCGCTGGCAGGGGGCTGGGGTGCGGCCCGGCGGAGGTCGGCGCGGTGGGCCGCTGCGCGGTAGCGGGCGGTCCGGCCGTGGGCGGTGTCTGCGGCCCGCCGGAGGTCGGGCGGACCGGCGCGTCGTTCGTGCGCTGGCGCGGCGGCGCGGGTGGAGGCTGCTGCCGGGGGTGTGGCGTGGGCTGGGCGGCCACCCCAGGTGGTGGGTCGGCCAGTGGCCGGGGTGCGACCGCCTGCTGCTCGACCCGCTGGCGGGGCGGCATCGGCGGTGCGGCCGGCACCGGGGGGACGGCCGACGCGGGCCGCGTCGGACCGGCAGGGGTCGGCGAAGGCTGCGGCGCCCAGGGCGACGCGGGCGGTGGCGGACCGTCCGTTGTCGGGCGCATCGCGGCCAGGGTCGCCAGAGACAGCGTCGGGCCGGAGAGCGCCGACCGGGCCCCGGAGTCGGACGAGGTGGCGGAGGTCGGCGGCCCGACGTACGTCTGCTCGGCGGCAGGGCTGGCCGCGCCGAGGTAGTCACGGGCGGCGCGTACGACCGGGTGGTTCTCCCCGAGCGCCGCGGGGCCGGCGCTGGCGACCCTGGTGTAGTTGCGGCGGGCCTCGTGCCGGTTACCCAACTCCTCGGCGACCTCCGCCAGCTCGAAGGCGAGCGCGAGCATCGTCGGTTCGGAATGGTCCCAGCGCCGCTCGCCCGCCGCGAAGGCCTCCTCGAGCACCCGGCGGGCGGCGAGCGGGTCGTCGGCCTCGCGATGCAGGCGGGCCAACAGGTGAGCGGTGTGCAACGTCTCGGGATGATCCTCGCCGTACGGCGGACTGGCGGACCCGACGGCGTCCGCGAGCAACGTCCGGGCGGCGTCGTGGTCGCCCGCCGCGCGCAGCGCGAGGGCCCGTTGCTGTACGGCGGCCAGAGGAGAGGGATGGGACACAGGGCAATGCTGCCGTCACAGGGCCGCCGACGCTAGCCGGGGTCGCGCTACACGCCAACTCTCGTGACCCTGGGTGGCGCTGTGAGCAGCGACGGGAGGGTGATGTGCATGATCCACGGGCGCCGTGTACAGTAACTCCCCGTGCGGCCCGCTGGGCCGGCCTTCGGATGCAAGATCATCTGGGTCGGCGAGGTAGGCTGAACGAGCAGGTCCGGGTGGCGGAATGGCAGACGCGCTAGCTTGAGGTGCTAGTGCCCGTATAGGGCGTGGGGGTTCAAGTCCCCCCTCGGACACGAACCATTGCCCCACGGTGCGCGCTGAGATTGACTTCGGCGCGCACCGTTTGCGTTTCCGGCTGGTAGTTGAGCCGGAGCCCGAGTTGCCGGTAGACCTCGGCCTTGTCGGCTGGGTCGGCGTCGCGGAGCACGGTAGTGATGTCGCCGAGCGCGATCACCAGGGCGGTGATCTCTGCTCGGGTCATCCGGCGCGGGGTGGCGCCCTCGATGGCGCGTAGTTCGGCTTCCGCGTGGGTGCGTTCGGCCTGGGTTTGGGCGATCCAGGCGGTGACCACGGCCGGGTCGGCGCCAGCGTCGAGAGCGGCGCGGTAGCGCTCCAGTTTGGCGTCGCACTCGGTGATGATCGTTTGGGCTGTGGTGCCCGTTGTGGGCGGATGGGTGAGGGGTTGGGCCTCGGCCACCGGCATCTGCACCAAGTACTTCCTTCTCGACGAGCACGGCGCCCGTCACGAACTTTGAACGAGTGCTCGAACTTGCAACGCCTAGCGGGTCAGGCCGGAAGCACCGTTAGATCCACAGACCCCCGTCAGGCCGCGCCGAGGCCGTTCATGAAGGTGGCTACGACGAGGTCGGCGGCTTGCGGTGGCGTCAGGGTGGGGAACTGGTGGGCTGCGGCGTCGACGAGTTGGTCGAGGACCGTTCGCGCCCAGGTCATGTCCACGTCGACGCGGAGGTATCCCTCGTCTCGTGATCGGCGGATGAAGGCGTCGACTCGGGCGCTCTGCTCCTGGCGGCGGATGCTGGCGGCAGGGTCGTTCTGCATCATGCGGCGAGTGTCGAGAGGCCATTCGCGGCTGACGGGGACGATTCCCTCCACGTAGCGGTGCAGGGCGACGGGCACGGGGGCCTCGGTCAGGCGGGCCTCGTCGAGGACGTTTTCGGCGGAGTCGAGCTTGGCCTGGAAGACGGCGCTGAGCAGGGCTTCGCGGTTCGCGAAGCGGCGGTGCAGGGTGGTGCGGTCCACTCCGGCGGCAGCGGCGACGGCTGACATGGAGGTGCCGGGGTCCTCGGCCAGAAGTCGAGCTCCGGCGCGGAGGACGGCATCTAGGTTACGGGCGGCATCGGCTCTCATGGTGCTGCGATCATACTCGACTGTTTCAGCTACCCGGCGAGCTTCTACGTGTGAGCTGTGGAACAGAATATTATCGCCTCATCGCTGTTGCATTTAGCGACCGTAACTCTACGGTTGTGTTGCTGCCCGCTTCGGGCGGCGAGGAATGACAAGCGAGAGGATACGTACGATGACAAGGACTTGGCTGATCACCGGTGGCTCGCAGGGCCTGGGCAAGGCACTGGTGCTCGCAGCGCTGGAGGCCGGCGACCGAGTAGTGGCGACTTCCCGCAAGCCGGAAGCGCTGGCTTCCCTGGTGGCAGAGCACCCCGAGCGTCTCGCGACCGTCGCGCTCGACGTCACCTCCCCGGCGCAGGCCCGAGAGGTGGTCGCCGCGGCGGTGCAGCGGTTCGGCTCCATCGACCTGGTGGTCAACAACGCGGGCTACGCCACCAGCGGCTCGATCGAGGATTTTCCCGAGGAGGAATTCCGCGCGCAGGTCGAGGCGAACCTGTACGGCGTGGTCAATGTGACGAGGGCGGTCCTACCCGTGATGCGCGGCCAGCGCTCCGGGCACATCGTGCAGATCTCCTCGATCGGCGGCCGGGTGGGCGGCACCCCTGGCCTGGGTGCCTACCAGACGGCGAAGTTTGCTGTGGAGGGCTTCTCCGAGGTCCTCGCCAACGAAGTGGCCCCCTTGGGCATCAAGGTCACCATCGTCGAGCCGGGTGGTATCCGCACCGGCTGGGCCACCGGGGCCGCCGAGCCCTCCGGTCCCATCACGCCTGACTACGAGCAGACGGTTGGCGCGTGGCTGGATCGATTCGCGCAGTATGCCGGGAACGAGCCCGGCGACCCGCACCGCATGGCCCGCGCCATCGTCGACACTGTGGACGCCGCGGAGCCTCCGCGCCGGCTGCTGCTCGGCAGCGACGCGCTAGGAATCGCGATCAGCTCAGAGGAAGGCCGTATAGCGGAAGCCAACTCGTGGGCCAAGGTGAGCCGGTCCACGGATTACCCCACCGCCTGACCGACACCGTGGTGGCTGGGGAACGGGGCCGGTCAATGCGCGCCGCATACCTGCCCCGCTCCGCGAGCGCGCCCCAGTTCGCCGCCAAAGGGATGAACGCAATGATCAAGACCTTTTTGATAGCCGGCGCGGCGGGGGGACTGGGCGGCCGGGTCGTCGAGGCCGCCCTCGCCGCCGGCCACAACGTAGTAGCGACCGACCTCGCGCCCCACGGCGTATCTGTACCTGACGAGTACCGCGACCGGTTGCGCGTACGCATCATGGACGTCACCGATCCGGACTCCGCCCGTGCTGCGGTCGCCTGCGCGGTCGCCGATTTCGGCGCGGTCGATGTGCTGGTGAACAGCGCCGGTGCCCGAACTGTCGGTTCGATCGAGGACATGTCCGACGACGATTTCCACCGCGATGTCGACGTCAACTTCTTCGGTGCGGTCAACACGGTGCGCGCCGTCCTGCCGGTGATGCGCCCGCGTCGTTCTGGCAGCATCATCAACGTCTCCACCATCGGCGGCCGGCGCAACCAGCCCGGTCTGAGCGCCTACCAGTCATCCAAGTGGGCGCTGGGCGGTTTCACCGAGATCCTGGCCCGCGAGGTAGCCCCCATCGGGATCCGCGTCACCTTGGTGGAACCTGGCGGAATCCGAACCCCGTGGGCAGTCGCCCCGATGACGGTGCCGGACATCCACCCCGAGTACGAGGAAACGGTCGGCGCCTTCGCCCGCACCTACAGCAACAACCCCGACGTGCAGCGGGGCGACCCGGCCAAGATGGCCGCCGCGATCCTGAGGCTCACCGAAGAGCCGGCACCGCCGATGCGGCTTCTGCTCGGCTCCGACGCCGCCTGGCTCGCCCCGCAGATCACGACGGCGCGAGCCGCGGAAGACGCGGCGTGGCGCGAACTCAGCGTATCCACCGACCGCGACGGACTCGGCGATTTCGCCGACACCGAGGTCGCGCGGATGGTCCGCCCGGCCAAGCCCTGATACCCACCCCACCATCCCCTTCCCTCCACCACTTTTCACCTGAGGAATGACAGACATGACTGTGCGCGACAAGCTCTACATCGGTGGTTCCTGGGTGACTCCCAGCGCACCGGAGCTGATGCTCGATATCCGGTCGCCCCACGACCAGTCGGTCATCGGCCGTGCGGCGCAGGCCGCGCCGGCCGACATCGACAGGGCGGTCGCTGCGGCGCGTGAGGCATTCGACCACGGCCCGTGGCCGCGCACCACGCCCGAAGAGCGCCAGGAGGTCGTGCGTCGCTACGATGCGCTGCGCACCGCTCGGGCCGACGACATCGCCGCGGCGATCTCGACCGAGAACGGCTCGGCGGGCTGGTTCACCAAGATCGGTCAGCCATTCCTGACCCGTCAGACCAACGCCTACCTCCAGGCAGCCGAGGAGTTCGGCTGGGAGGAAATCGTCACCCCGTCCGACCCTTCGGTGGCCTTCGACACCATCGTGCGGCGCGAGGCGATCGGTGTGGTCGCCGCGGTCATCCCGTGGAACTCCCCGTTCTCCGCCGCCACCGCGAAGCTGATCCCGGCTCTGCTGGCGGGCAACACCGTCGTGCTGAAGGTCTCCCCGGAGAACTCGCTGAGCATGATGCTGCTGGCGGACCTGTGGCACGAGGCCGGCCTGCCCGAGGGCGTCCTCAGTGTTCTTCCGGCGGACCGTGAGACCAGCGAGCACCTCGTCTCGCACGCCGACGTGGACAAGATCTCCTTCACCGGTTCGACCCGCGCCGGACGGCGGATCGCGGCGATCGCCGGGGAGCAGCTGAAGCGTGTGGGTCTCGAGCTGGGCGGCAAGTCCGCCGCCCTGATCCTGGACGACGCCGACCTGGCGGCCGCGATGCAGGGCCTCAGGTTCGGTTCGCTGGGCAACAACGGTGAGGCGTGCATCCTGCAAACTCGGATCCTGGCCCCGCGCAGCCGCTACGAGGAGGTCGTGGCCGCAGTGAAGGAAATGGTCGAGTCGCTGAAGGTCGGCGATCCCTCCGCCGCCGACACCTTCATCGGCCCGATGATCCGCCGCGACCAGCAGCAGCGGGTCATTGATTACATCAACATCGGCATCGAGGAGGGCGCACGGCTGGTGACCGGCGGGCCGCAGGTCCCGGCAGGCCTGGAGAGCGGCAACTATGTCACACCGACCGTATTCGCCGACGTCGACAACGGCATGCGCATCGCGCAGGAGGAGATCTTCGGCCCGGTCCTGGCCGTCATCGCCTACGACAACGATGACGATGCTGTGCGGATCGCCAACGACTCCGAGTACGGACTGTCCGGCGGCATCTGGTCCACGGACGCCGCCCGCGCCCTGGCCGTCGCCCGCCGGCTGCGCACGGGCACAGTCACGTTGAACGGCTCTCCGATCAGCTTCGACGGACCCTTCGGCGGCTACAAGGCCAGCGGCCTCGGCCGCGAGTACGGCAAGGTCGGCCTGACCGGCTACGTCGAGCATAAGTCGATCACCCGCACCCGGTAATCGCGTGTGCGAGGGCCTCGCCTGAGAGCGCGTTTCACATTGGTGTCAGTCGGGTGTGTTGAAGGTGCGGCGTTGTTGGCGGGTGGCGGGTTCGCCTCGGGTGAGACGGCGGAGCATGCCGCCGAGGGCGGCCCATCGGATCATGGCCTCTGACGTTGCGCGGCGGGTTTCGTAGTCGCGGGCCAGGCGGCGGTGGGCGGTGGCCCAGGCCAGGGTCCGCTCCACGACCCAGCGGCGGGGGTGTACGACGAACCCTTTCTGGTCGGTGGGTTTGCGGACGATCTCGACGGTGGTGCGTAGCGGGTCGCGGGCCCAGTCGACGAGGCGGCCGGCGAAGCCGGAGTCGGCGAAGACGTGTCGGATGGGCGTGGCCGCGTAGGTGGCGAGCAGGGCTCCTTTGGCGCCGTCGCGGTCCTGCCAGGACGCGGCGAGGACCCAGACGGTGACCAGCAGGCCGAGGGTGTCGGTGACGATGAACCGTTTCCGGCCGTTGATCTTCTTGCCGGCGTCGTAGCCGCGGGAGTCGCGGGGCACGGTGTCGGCGCCCTTCACGCTCTGCGAATCGATGATCCCCGCCGTTGGCTCCGGGTCACGGCCGTGAGCCACCCGGATCTGCTCACGTAGCTCGGTCAGGATCCGCTCGGTCACGCCGCGGCTGTTCAGCCGGGTGAAGTGCGCGTACACGGTCTGCCAGGGCGGGAAGTCGACCGGCAGGTACCGCCATGCGCAGCCGGTGCGCACCACGCACAAGATGGCGTCGATGATGACCCGCCGGGGATGCTTTTCTGGTCTGCCCATCCACTGCGGGGACGGCAGCATCGGCTCGATGATCTCCCACTCGGCGTCGGTCAGGTCAGAGGGGTACCGCCGCACTCGATCCATGCGTGCCTACCGACCGACTCACGCTCATCGATTGGACCTGCTGTGCGGCACACCCGACCGACCCGCAAACCAAACGCGCTCTAAGTAGGGATGTGCCGGCTTGTACGATCGGACGCCGACGTACGGAAGGGTGCTGCACGATGACCGAGGCCGCCGCAGAGGCGCCGCAGGGCGAACGCAAGGGCGAGCGCACCCGGCGGCGCATACTGGAGGCCGCTCGCGCCCTGTTCGCCGAGCTCGGCTACGAGCGCACCACGATCCGTGGGATCGCCGCGGCGGCCGAGGTCGACAAGTCGTCGATCCTGCAGTATTTCGGCAGCAAGCAGCAGCTGTTCCGGGCCGCGGTGCACTGGCACATCCCGATCGCGGAGCTGACCACCGACGATCCGGCGCAGAGCGTGCACAACTTCATGCACGGCATGCTGAGCAACTGGGCCGCCGACCCGAACAGCCCGATGGCGGTGCTCGTGCGCGCGAGCATGACCAGCGAAGAAGCAGCCGAACTACTGCGGCGTCACATCACCACCGAGGTCGTCGACGCGATCGCTGCGACCGTCGACGATCCGGAAGCCCACCTGCGCGCTTCCCTGGCCAGCGCCATGATGATGGGCATCGCCGCACAGCGCTACCTGCTGCGCATGCCCCACATCGCAGACGCCGACCTCGACGACGTCCTGCGCCTGGCCGGCCCGGCCATTCGCAACGTCATCGCCCCGCCGGCCTGACGCCTACGCGTCGGCGCCGAAGATCGCCGGCACCTGCTCGGCTGCAATGATGCTGAAAGCCGTCTTCTCGAACCGTTCTCGCTCGCCCTGTTGGCAGGTGCGCGACGGCACACCGCATCATGAAGTACTCCCATCGGCACGCAGCGTGGCGTGCTGGGGGTTCCAACCGCGTGACATGTCCTCAGTCCCGCTGGGTCGGCGCCGGCCGATCGGCAGCGTCGCGAAGATCTCCGCGACATCGGCAAGGTGAATGCCGAGTCGCCGAGCAACGAGGATCAGCGAGACGCGGCGCAGCATGTGCCTGCGGTGAGACGCTGGTTGCCCGCACCGCGCTCTGCGACGATCAGCCCATTGCTCTCGTAGAAACGCAGAGCGGGGGCCGCCATCCGGTACGGGCGGTGACCTTCCCCAGCGTCAGCAGATCCCTCGGGCTCGCCTGCTCGGAGTGCTCCGCCGTCGTATGCGTCAAATCCTCGCCGTGCCTTCTCCCCGAACGCAAAACTGAACCTACGATGAGATCAATAGGTCAGCGTCGGGGCAGCCTTGCTCCACCGGCTGGTGTCGAGTTGGTCGAGCAGGAAGTTCGCCAGATCGGCACGGCTGAGCCGCGACCCACCGGGCGGGTTCTTCCCGTCCTCGACCCGGAACGTCCCGGTGGCCGGCTTGTCGCTGAGGTAACCGGCGCGGACCAGAGTCCAGTCGAGCCGGCTAGACCGCACGATGTCCTCCATCACGCCCATGTCCTCGTACAACTCACGCAGGAACAGCGGAATCATCAGCCGGAACCACCAGGGCAACCCGGGGTCCTTGGGCTCCACCCCACCGGACGAGACGACGATCAACCGTTGCACCTGAGCGTCCTGCAGCGCAGTGACGACCGCCTGGCCACCCTTGGAGTAGATGCCGTTCGGATTCCGGGCCGTGCTGCCGATCGCGGAGATCGCTGCGTCGTGCCCGACAGCGATCTCCCGCAACGAGTCGCCGCCGGCCAGCACATCAGCGGGTTGCAACGCGAGATCGGGATGTGACGGCAGCCCGTCGAGGTGGCGGGCCACCGCGGTCACCTGGAACCCGCGGTCGAGCGCGCCGGAGACCACGAGGCGTCCGGTGCCGCCGCTGGCCCCGAAAACGATCAGCTTCATACCGATTCCTCAACCTGGTGGGTTCGTCGCAAGCAGGTCCCGGCAAAGGCGGAAGCCTCACCGGCAACCGAAAACTAGACAAGCGTTGAGATATTAGTCAGACAGTTCCGAAGGAGCAACCCCGGCGGTCACCACAGTTAGTCGGGGTAGGCGTCGACAAGGTCGACGTGGTCCGGGACGAACGCCTCGCAGGGGTGTGGTGATGGCGCCCGCGGCGACCAGGTTGTCCTCGTGGTTCAGGCGGACAGGTAGTCCGCAGGCGCTGGCGTAGAGAGAGCGCCCGCGTTGGTTTCGTGTTTCAGAGCTCCGACACTCAGCTGTCCTCGGTGTGTGGATGTGCCTGGTGCCACGACCACCAACGGCGCGCAGGTGCAGTTGTGGGACTGTCTTGGCTCCTCGAACCAGCGCTGGACCCACACGGCGAGCCGACAGTTGATGGTCTACGGCAACAAGTGCTTTGACGTGAACGGCGCAGGCACGAGCAACGGCACCACGGTCATCATCTGGAGCTGCCACGGCGGCACCAACCAACAGTCGAGATCGTCAGCCCTTGGCACCTCAGCGCCGTCGGCTCAGCTGACGACGAAGTTCGCCATCATGGCCATGTCCTCGTGTTCGAGGTTGTGGCAGTGGAAGACGTATTTGCCTTGGTAGCCGTCGAAGTGGATGAGGATTTTGGCCTGTTCGCCGGGGCGTAGGTCGATGGTGTCCTTCCAGCCGGCGTCGAAGGGGCCAAGGCCGCCGCTACCTCGGGCGAGGATTTGAAACGGGCTGAGGTGGATGTGGACGGGGTGGTGGAAGTCGGCGTTCAGTTGCCAGATTTCGGTGGTGCCGAGGCGGGCGTGCGCGGCGATGGAGTCGGGGCTGAACGGGGCTTGGGAGATGAGCCAGCCGTCGTGGTCGTTGACGTCACCGGCGCGGAAGTCGAACCTGCGGGTGGTGACCGCGTCGGCTGGCCGCAGCACGGGAACAGCGGATAGTCGATCCGGCACCGTGAATGCCTGCGGCCGGCCGTCGCCGACGATGAACCGCATGACCTGTCCCATTGCCGCAGTGCCGAAGTCGTTGACCAGGGTGACCTCGGCGCCCGGGGCGTAGTGGGAGAAGTCGATGAGTACGTCGAAGCGTTGGGCGGGGGCCAGTTCGAGGTGGTCGTGTCGGATGGGTTCGGCGAGGAGGCCCCCGTCGGTGCCGATCTGGGTGATGGCGGACGGGGGTGCCGGGTCGAGTCGTAGTGACAGTCGTCGGGCGTTGCAGGCGTTGAGCAGCCGTATCCGGTAGGTGCCCCGTTCGACCGATGCGATGGGCCAGGGTGTGCCGTTGACGAGTATGACGTCACCGAGGACCCCGGCGACGTAGTCGCCGTGGACGCCGTGCTGGTTCACCAGGGTGGGGTCGAGGCTCGGGTAGAGCAGCGATCCGTCGGCGTCGAAGCTGCGGTCGGTGATCATCAGTGGCAGGTCACGGTCGCCCTCCGGCAGGCGAAGCGCTGCCTCTTCGTCGTCGTGGTGCAGGTGGAAGCCGGCGAGTCCTCGCCAGACGCTGGGACCGGTGAAGTCCATGCGGTGGTCGTGATACCACAGGGTCGCCGCTCGCTGCTCTAGTGGGAAGGCATAGGTCCGAGAGCCCTGTCGGGTATCGCCGCCGTTGACCATGCCGTGGCCGCTGCCGGGATGTCCGTGGCGGTGGTGCCGGGCGTAGTAGCTCATGTCGGTCGGGTAGACGTAGTCGGTCGGGTAGCCGTCGCTGTCCTGTGGCGTCCGCCCGCCGTGCAGGTGGACGACGGTGGGTACCGGCAGGTTGTTGGTGTGTCGGACCGTGACGGTGCGGCCTCGTTCGCTTCGGATGGTGGGCCCTGGAAATGACCCGTTGTAGGTCCACAACTCGGTCGTCAGCCCGGGGAGGATCGTGGCTCGGGTGACGGTCTGTGCGATGTCGTAGTAGTCGGTGGTGGCGTCGGAGCGGGTCGGGCGGAGCACGGGCGGGAGGGTGAGCCGCCGTCGGAATGGCGGTGGCAGCGGTGCGCGGCTGGGCAGGACCTTTCCGGTGGAACTGGCGCCGGCGATGCCGCTGATGAAGGGGACGCCGATGCCGGCGGCGGCGATCCCGGCTCCGGCGATACCGAGGAAGGTTCTGCGGCTGATGGTGTTCATCGGGTCTTTCTCCATGCGGCGGCGGTGAGGGCGATCAGCAGCACGATGATGGTGACGCCCAGGGGGATGTGCACGGCCAGGATCAGTTGGTAGCCGAGCCAGGTCTGCAGTGCGGTCAGGACGAACAGCACGATTGACGCGGGCATTGGCCAGCGTGGGCCTGTCCCGGCGCGGCGCCACAGGGCCGAGGTGACGATGCTGGCTGCGAGTGCTGCGACGGTGGCTGTGGCGGTGTCCCGATGGAGGTGCAGTGCCCCGTAGCTGCCGGACAGGAACTGGCCGGCGAAGACGGCCTGGTCGAAGGCCAGAACCGTGGCAGTGGTGATGGTCAGCCGGAACAGCCAGATCGGCCACCGCCGCGTCGACGACGTGGCTTGGGGCTGCGGAGACGGTGTGGTCTGGGTGCTGGTCACGATGCGTCGAAAGTCAGGGTGTGGTGGGAACGGAAGACCTGCACGTCGGCAAGCAGACGCGAGGCCGCCATGCTGGCACGCGCGGCCGGGCTGGCCAGCATTGCCGCCAGGGCGTCGTCGTCGCGCCAGCGTGCGTGGTGGATGACATGTCGGCCGTCGTCGGAGCGGGTCAGTGTTGAGCCGAGGAAGCCGGGCGTGTGCTCGAGTACGTCGTGGCCGTTGGCGGTCAGCAGCGCGTACAGCTGGGCCTGGTGTTGTCCGGTCACGGTGAAGACGCTCGTCACGGTCAGCTCGCCGCTCGCGGCTGCCGGACTGGCTGAGCGGCTGGCCGGGCGCTCGGTAGGGACGGTCATCGCTGAGCTGCCAGGGTCTTGCGGACGGCGACGATCGTGACCGCGACGAGGGTGGCGAAGACCGGTCCCGTGGCCGCGTGAGCGACGGCGAGTACGACTGTGTCGTCCCGTTCGTAGAAGATCACCTGCACGGTGGCGTTGATGACGTTGATAGCGATCGCCGCGCCGGTGGCGGTCAGGTGGACGCGGCGCAGCGCGACGTTGCGGTACCAGTCAGGAGGGCCGCCGGTGACCCGGTTGAGGAGCAGCCCGGTCAGGGGGCGGCGGGCGATGATGGTGGCCAGGCACGCCATGATCACGGCGAACGGGATCAGCGTCGGGACCAGGAAGAACCCCCGTGCCTCGCCGGTGACGGCGGCGACCACCGCGCACAACGCCACGACCAGGATGCCGATCAGTGCCGATCTGGGCGACTGTCGGCGCGCCAGGCGGTAGCCCAGGCCGGCGAGAGCGGTCACGGCAGCGGCGGTGATCGCCGGGTACAGGGAGGCCACGAGGTTCACGGCCACGAACACCAGGCCCGGCGCGGCGGCCACGACGATTCCGATCCAGCGGTCCGGGTCGCTCCAGGTTTGCCTGATGGCCGCCCATCCCGACTCGGGTGCCTGGTGGCGGCCCTGCTGCGGGCCGGACCGCGGTGGTGGCTCGGGTTGGCGGCTGACGTCGTGTTGGGGCATCCGATCGCCGATCGTGAGGGTCGCTCGCTGGAAGCTCATGGGGAAAATGGTTACACGTGAAACGGTCTCTTGCAAACCTGTATCACGAGAGATAGTGTTCCGGTGTGCCTAGAGAATCAGCTTCCGCCAACCAGTCAGCTCCGTCCGGCACTCCGGAGAACCCGGAGGAGGGGTCGCCCTTCGCGATCGGCCTGCTGCTGCGTCAGGCACACGACCGCGTGGCGAGGGCGATGGACGACGCCTTGGTGCCGTTCGGCATCGAGCGGCGCCATCTGATGGTGATGATGCGGCTGCACGCCTCGGGCCCGCTGAGCCAACGTGACCTCGTCGCGCACACCAACCACGACAAAGCCTCGATCGTCCGGATCGTCGACGACCTCGAACGACTCGACCTGGCCTCGCGCCAGCTCGTGCCCGGCGACCGGCGACTGCGGGCCGTCACCCTGACCGAGCACGGCCGTGAGGTCTTCGCCCAGGCGCACCAGGCTGCCGAACCCGCGGCCGCGGCCGCGACAGCGCCGCTCACCTCAGCGCAGACCCAGCAACTCCAGCGACTCCTGCGCACGATGCTCGCCACGTGAACCACCCGACCGATGCACCGGCTGCCCGTTGTCGACCGGTAGGCCCTTAACGCCAGATCGCTGGCACGAAAGGCAGCACCTCATGCGCGTACTCATCATCGGCGCGGGCCTCGGCGGCCTCACCCTCCTGCACGGACTACGACGCGCGGGAATCGATGCCCGAGTGTTCGAACGATCCGCCCACCGGGCACAGCAACCGGCCAGCTACGGGATCCACCTCAACGCCGACGGCCTGCGGGCCCTGCACGCCTGCCTCCCCGATGAGAACTGGAAGATGATCGACACGGCTGGAAGTCCCGTACCGCTGATCATCCGGTTCCACGACCCCCGCCGCGGCGTCCTGGCCACCATCGACAAGAGGTTCCCCGAGGACACCACCGACCCGATCACCAAACGCCGCGCGATCAGCCGCGGCAAGCTCTACGAAGCCCTCCTGCACAACACCGGCACCGACGACGACGCGGAACCTCTCGTGCATTGGGACAAGACGTTCACCCACTACGAGCTTTACGACGACGGCGTGCGGGCGTACTTCGCCGACGGCTCCCACGCCGACGGCGACATCCTGGTCGGGGCCGACGGCAGTAACTCCCGCGTCCGTCACCAACGTCTCCCCAGCCTGCAGCGTCAGGAACTCGGCATCATCAACATCGCCGGTCGCGTTCCCCTAGCGGGCGTCGTCGCCGCCGCCTTACCGGCTGACTTCACCGACGGCGGCATCAACAACGTCGTCCCCGCCCGCAACGGATGGATGTTCCTGTCCACCTGGCCCAGCGGCGATCCCGACAACACCGACGTCAGCAACGGCGCCGCCGAGTACGTCGTCTGGGCCTGGGCCGGATCCCGCGACTCGTACCCGCACGGGGTCGAGAATCTCGACCGAAACCAGCTCAAGCAACTCGTCACCGAACGCGTCCGCGACTGGGCGGCACCCCTACGGACCCTGGTCGACGCGACGGACGCCACCACCATCACCACCGTGCCGCTACGGACCATGCCCCAGCTCCCCGAGTGGGCACCCTCACGAATCACGCTCCTCGGCGACGCCATCCACAACATGACACCCATGGCCGGCATCGGCGCCAACACCGCCCTGGGCGACGCCGAACACCTGCGCCAAGCCCTCACCGCCGGCGCCGACACCGTCAGCGCCATCGGCGGCTACGAAACCGCGATGCGACATGACGCCAACCAAGCCCTGGCCCTGTCCAGCCGAAATGCCACCAACGCCGCCCTCGCGACACCGTCGAACCGGACCGTGTTCCGCGCGCTCCTCCGCGCGAGCGCAGCCATCCCCGCCATACGGCGCAAAATCTTCGGGCCATCGATCTAATCGACCTCGGACATCGCTGAGGGCCATTTTGCTGCGAGAACTCCCAAGCGGCGACCGTACCGGCAACGGTCGCTCCAGCCCGGCCCCGCAGCCCTCGTTGAGTCGTCGACTGGGCAATCGCCGCGAGTACGTCCGGGCCGCTGGGCGCTGTGCTCGCCCAGGTATGGGTTGTGGCCGAAGCGCCATCCGCGTCGACGCCGTCCGTCCCGCCGAGCGCTGGCCGCGATCGCACAGGTGAGGCCGGTACCTATTATCAGCCGGCTTGTGCAGCGCCGCCCTGAATCATGACGACACCGCAGCGACCTGTGGGCGACGGGCACCGAAGCGCAGGTACACGGTCTCGCTCACCTGCTCACCCCGCCGGTCGTCGCGCCGATTGTCGGCATCACAAGATTTTCCGATCTTGTACCCATCCGTCTGCTGGTTCGCCTCGAATGCCTCATGACAGCAGCACTTGAGTACAAGCATCTGGGGAGTTCGTATGAAGCGGAACCTGTTTGCCACGGTCGGCGTCATCGCCGCGTTGGCCCTTTCCGCCTGCGGTGGTACCGACGGCGAGGACACCGCCGGCGGTACGAGCGCCGGCCCGAGCATGTCGGCGAGCGCGCCGATGGCCTCGGCATCGCCGTCGATGATGATGGCGGGTCAGTTCGGCGCGGGGTGCGCGGCGGTGCCGACCGACGCGTCCAACCCGGGAAGTTTCGAGGCGATGGCGAAGGTGCCGGTGGCCACCGCCGCGTCCGGTAACCCGCTGCTGTCGACGCTGGTCACGGCCGTGCAGAAGGCCAACCTGGTGGACTCGCTCAACGGCGCGCAGGGCGTCACGGTGTTCGCGCCGACCAACGACGCGTTCGCCAAGATCCCGAAGGCCGATCTGGACAAGGTCCTGGCCGACGACGCCATGCTGAAGAAGATCCTGACCCACCACGTGGTGACGACCCAGTTGTCCCCGGACACCCTGGCCGGCACGCACAAGACGCTGCAGGGCGACGATGTCACGGTGACCGGCAGCGGCACGTCGTTCACCGTCGACGGCACCTCGATGGTGGTCTGTGGCAACGTGTCGACGGCCAACGCCACCGTGTACATCGTTGACAGCGTTCTGATGCCCAAGAGCTGATGGTGTCCAGCGACATCGAGCCCCGGCCGGCGAACCGCCGGCCGGGGCCGTCCCGGAGGAGCACCGCCGCTCGCGGCCTGGTCGTCGGCGTGCTGACCGCCGGGGTGACCCTCGGCGTGGCGCATCTCGTCGCGGCGCTCGTCAACCCGGCCGCCGATCCGGTGCTGGCAGTCGGCGGTGTCGCGATCGACCTGGCACCGCAGCCGGTCAAGGCGTTTGCCATCCGCACCTTCGGTGCCAACGACAAGATCGCCCTCCTCGCCGGCGTCTACACCCTTCTGGCCTTGACCGCGGTGGTGCTCGGCGTGACGGCCTTGCGGCGGCGCCGCTACGGCTCGGCCGGCCTTGTCGCGTTCGCCGCCCTCGGTGCCGCGGCCGTCCTGTCCCGCCCGACCGCGACGCCGGTGGACATCCTGCCGGTACTGGTGGGGGCCGGAGCCGGGATGGCCGCGATGCTGCTGGTGGTGCGCGCTGCCCGGACGGTCCCGGTCAGCGCGTCGCGCCGACCGCGGCTGCTCAACCGCCGCCAGTTCCTGGCCACGGCGGCCGGCACAGCGCTGACCGCCGGTGCCACGGCCGCCGTCGGCCAGGCTGTCGGTCACGGTAACGCGGTAGGTGCCCGGTCCCGCGCCGCCGTCCGCCTTCCACCGCCGGTGCGTCCCGCGCCGCCGCTACCCGCCGGTGTGTCCGCCGGTGTGGACGGGGTCGCGGCATTCGTCACCCCCAACCGGGACTTCTACCGCGTCGACACCGCCCTCACCGTGCCGCAGGTCGACCTGAAGACGTGGCGGCTGACCCTGGGTGGGGCGGTCGACCGACCCCGTAGCTGGAGATTCGAGGAACTGCTCGCCCGTGGTCTCGTGGAGCGGGACATCACCCTCAACTGCGTCTCCAACGAGGTCGGCGGCCCGTACATCGGTACGGCCCGCTGGGCCGGGATTCCCCTGGCCCCGCTACTGCGCGAGGCGGGCATCCACGCCGGGCAGAACCAGCTCGTGAGCCGGTCGGTGGAGGGCATGACCATCGGGACGCCACTCGACGCGATCCTGGACGGCCGCGACGCGCTTCTGGCCGTGGCCATGAACGGTGAACCCCTGCCGCTGGACCACGGCTTCCCCGTCCGCATGCTCGTTCCCGGTCTCTATGGCTACGTCGGCGCCTGCAAGTGGCTCACGTCGATGACGGTGAGCACGTTCGACGCGTTCGACCCGTACTGGGTGCAGCGCGGGTGGGCCGCCGACGCGCCGGTCAAGACCGCATCCCGGATCGACACCCCGAAACCCTTCGCCCAACGCCCTGCCGGACCCGTCATGGTCGCCGGTGTCGCCTGGGCGCAACGCCGGGGGATCACCGCCGTCGAGGTGCAGGTCGACGACGGGCCGTGGCAGCAGGCCCGCCTCGCCGACGGCCCGTCACCGGACCTGTGGCGGCAGTGGACCTACCGCTGGGACGCTGCGGCCGGCAGCCACACCCTGCGGGTCCGGGCCACCGACGCCACCGGCGCGACCCAGACCGACCAACGGGCCGCGCCCTTCCCCGACGGCGCGACCGGCTGGCACAGCACGACAGTGACCGTCACCTGAACTGGTCCGTCCGACGGTTCGCTGCCCGGGCCGGAAAAGAATTCGGGCCGGGACCAATCCGCTGTACGGGAGGCGACGAATCCCTCCCGACAGCACCTGAACATTGACGCCGTACCCCGGCGGAGACGGAGATTTGTTGTGAGACTGTCCCGAAGCCTGCTCGCCCTTCCAGCGGCTGCGCTGGTCCTCGCGTTCCCGGGCGTCGCGCACGCCGACGAGAGCGTGCAGGTCCAGTTGCAGGACCTCAACGAGACCGGGGCGACCGGCACCGCGACGTTGACCGCGACGAGCGGCGGCGACCTGAAGGTCATGATCCGGTCGAAGGGCATGACGCCGAACTCACCGCACGCCCAGCACGTGCACGGCGCGGCGAACGGCATGGACTTTCACTGCCCGGACAAGTCCGCCGACACCAACGGCAACGGCTACGTCAGCACCGAGGAGGGCCTGAAGATGTACGGGGACATCTTCATCTCGCTGACCACCACCGGCGACACGACCAAGGCCAGCGGACTGGCGGTGGACCGGATGCCGAAGGCCGACGCGAAGGGCAACCTCAGCTACGAGCGCACCATCCCCGCTGCCGAGCTGCCCAAGGGCACGATCGAGCACCTGAAGGATCTGCACCTCGTGCAGCACGGCATCGACGCCAACAAGAACGGCAAGTACGACATGGAGGCGCTCGGCGAGTCGACGTTCGCCAAGTCGATCGGGGTCAACGGCATCCCCGCCGAGGCCACCGACCCCGCGACGTGCGGCATGGTCAGCGGCGCGGCCGCCGGCTCCGTACCCGCTGGAGGTGTCGCCACCGGTGACGGCAGCACCTCCGGCGGATCCCCGATGATGATCTACACCGTGGGTGGCCTCGCGCTGCTCGGCGCCGCCGGTGCGGTCGTCGCGCGCCGCCGGCTCGCCGTCGAGCGCTGAGCCGGAGGCGATCGTGACAGACACCGGCGACGTACCAGTGTCGGCCGGCCGCCGCCGGGGGCGCCACGCGCTCCTGGCGGCGGCCGGCATCCTCACCGCGACGGCGGCCCTGACAGTCGGGGTCGCGGTCGCCAACCGGGGTGACGACCCACCACGACCTGACCCGTCCGCCGCGGCACCAGCCGCCAACGCGTCGGCCGTACCGCCCACCAGGCCGGGCGAGTTGACCTCGGGCCCGCTGATGGCCAGCTCACCGCCGGTGCGGGTGTCGATCCCGTCGCTGAAGGCCGCCGCGGCGACCGTCGCCCTGGGCCTGCAACCGGACGGCGCTATGCAGGTGCCGGACAACGCCGCCGAGGTCGGCTGGTTCACCAAGGCACCGACGCCCGGGGCGCTCGGCCCGGCGGTGCTGGCCGGCCACGTCAACTGGAAGGGTCACCGGGGAACGTTCTTCGACCTCGGTAGGGTGAAGGTCGGGGCCGAGGTCACCGTCGACCGGCAGGACGGCAGTACCGCGATGTTCACCGTCACGAAGGTCGAGCAGTATCCGAAGGACCGCTTTCCCACCGACGAGGTCTACGGAGCGACAAATAACGCCGCGCTGCGTCTGATCACCTGCGGCGGGGAGTTCGATGACAGTACGCAGCACTACCGCGACAACGTCATCGTGTACGCGCGCCTCGCTCACGCTCATCCCGCCTGATGCGTGCCGTCCGCCCCCGGTGGCGCGGCGACGCGTCGCCCGCACAGCGAAGGATCTGCCATGAGCGGTGAACCGGAACAGGCACGGCGCTTGCGATCCGTGCCGCAGGACACGGCGAGCCAGCCCACGGCCGACGAGTTGCTCTCACGGGTGGCACGAGGTGACGAAGGCGCGTTCGCGAAGCTGTACGACGGCATGGCGGGTCGGGTCCTCGGGCTGGCCCGGCGGGTGGTACGCGATCCGGCGCAGGCGGAGGAGGTGACGCAGGAAGTGATGGTGGAGGTGTGGCGCACCGCCGACCGCTTCGACGCCGGCCGTGGCTCGGCCTCGGCGTGGATCCTCACGATGGCGCATCGCCGGGCGGTGGACCGGGTGCGTTCCGAACAGGCCCACACCAACCGCACCCAGCAGGTCGCCGCGACCGAGACCCACGTCCCCTACGACGAGGTCGTCGAGGACGTCACCGCCCGGTTGGAGCGCGAACAGGTCCGCCGGTGCCTGGGCCGGTTGACGCCGGTGCAGCGGGAGTCGGTGACCCTGGCCTACTACGGCGGTCACACCTACCGGGAGGTGGCCGAGAAGTTGCGGACACCGTTGCCGACGGTGAAGACGCGGATGCGCGACGGACTGATCCGGATGCGCGACTGCCTGGGCATCGAGATGGAGGGTCGGGCATGAGCGCCGATGTGCACACCCTCGCTGGCGCGTACGTCCTGGATGCGGTCGACGACGTCGAGAGGGCCGCGTTCGAGCGGCACCTGGCCGAGTGCGAGCCGTGCCGCGTCGAGGTGGCCGAGTTGCGGGAGACCGTCGTGCGCCTCGCCGACGACACCGTCATCGAGTCGCCCCCGCCGGGATTGCGAGAGCGGACCCTCGCCCAGGCGGCCCGAACCCCGCAGCTGCGCGTCAACGTGGCGGGCGCCAGCGGCAGACGGCAGGCGGGCAGGTGGCGACAGCTCACCGTGGCCGCCGCGGCAGCGGTTCTCGTGGCCGGTGGTGCGAGTGCGGTCACCTGGACCGTCAGCAACGATCGGATCAGTGACGAGCAGGCCAGCAGCGAGCAGGCTCGGCAGATCGCCGCCGTCCTGGACGCCCCGGACGCCCGGGTGTTCGAACGGTCGCTACAGCCCGGTGGCGCCGCCACCGTGGTGGTCTCCCGGGACCGCGACCGTGGTGTGGTGCTGCTACGTGACCTGCCCGCGCCCGGTCCCGGGCGGATCTACGAGCTCTGGCTCATCCGTGGCAGCGAGCCCCGCAAGGTGGGACAGCTCGCCGAGGGGGATAGGGCGTCGACAACTGTCATCGGTCCGGTCGGCGAGGCGGGCACGTTCGGGGTGTCCAACGAGCCCGTCGGCGGCTCGGCCACCCCCACGCGGATCGTGGGCACTGTCGCACTGAGCTGAGCCGGGATGGGCCGGCCGCCGTCACAGCGGCGGCCGGCCCATCCCGTCCGCTGCCCGACACCGTCCGTCGGGACAGTCGTGTGCTTCTCGTCACCGACCCATCCAAGCGGTGAACCGCTCCGAATCACTCACATGGATGACGAGCTGCTCGCCGGCCGGTACCGCCGGCTCCTGCCGATCGGGGACATTGCGACCTCGGGACCCGTCTGGCTGGCGCGCGACGAGGTGCTCGACCGGCACGTCGCGCTCAAGCAGATCGCCGTGCCGGGGTGGGCGAGCGACGCCGAACGGTCCCGGTTGCGGGACCGCACGCTCGACGAGGTTCGTGGACTGGCCGGCCTGGATCATCCCGGCGTCGTGGGGATGTGGGACGCGCTGAGCGCCGACGGCCACCTGTGGCTCGTCATGGAGCACGTACCCTCCCGGTCCCTGTCCGAGGTGGTCGCCGCCGGTGGCCCGCTCGCACCCGCCGAGGTGGCGCGGATCGGCCTGCACGTTCTCGCCGCACTGAGCGCCGCCCATGCGACCGGAGTCGTGCACGGGGAACTGAGCCCGCAGAACGTGCTGCTCGCCGACGACGGTCGGGTCATGCTCGGCGGGTTCGGCCTCTCGATCTTCGACAGCCGCAGCCCGGCGACCGTCACCGCGCCGACCCTGTCGACGATCCAGTACGTCGCGCCGGAACGCGCCCGCGACGGCAGATCCACCCCCGCCAGCGACCTGTGGGCCCTCGGCGCGACGCTCTATCTGGCAGCGGAGGGCCGCCCGCCGTGGCACCGGCCCTCGACGCTGGCCACCCTCGCCGCCCTCGCCACCGAGGCGCCCGACCGGATGAGCGTCCTGCCGCTCGAACCCGCGATCACCGGGCTCCTGCTGCGCAACCCCCGCCAGCGTCTGTCCGCGCAGGAGGCCCGCGACCACCTCGAGCAGGTGGCTGCGGCGACAGTTCCCATCGATCCGGTGCCGACGCCCCGGCCGGCCCGTTGGCGGCGCGTGCCCTCCGCCGTACGTCGCCGGCCACGATCGACCGTCGCACCGGTACTCCCGATCGCGCAGGACGGGATCGACACCACAGTCATTCCGGTGACGGCATCGGCCACTCGGGACCGGACGACCGGCTGGGCGTTCGCTGGCGCCGTGGGGGGCCTGTTGGCAGTCGTGGCCGTCGTCGTTACGGCAGCCGGCGCCGTGATCGGCGGACTGGGTGGCCAGGACGGCGCACCGGATTCCGCCCAGGGTGGCGCGGCGGCCGGCGCGATGGAGCCAACCGAGGTGCCCCCGCCCGTCCACCTCTGCCTGGACGATGCCGCCTCCAGCGAGGCCGAGCCCCTACAGGAGCCCACCGCACCGCTGCCGTACGCCCTGCCGGACGGGTGGGCGTGGCACCAGGACCCCGCCGGCTTCCTGATGGCGGTGCCCGAGGGATGGACCCGGCACACCGAGGGCGGGACGGTCTGCCTCCGCGACCCCGCCGAGGTACGTGCCATCGCCGTCGACCCCGCCGCCACAGCCTCCTCCATACCCTCGACCCGGTGGGAGGCAGCGGAGCGCGACGTGCGGAAGACCGGGGCGCTACCGGGCTACCAGAAGATCAGCATCGGGCCGGTCATCCGCCCGGGTGGTGCCGCGGAATGGGAGTACACCTGCGACCAGCCGGGCGGCGAGCGACTGCACGCCCGCCGGCTGCTGGTCAACGAGGGCAAGACCCGCGCCTACAGCCTGTCCTGGATCACTAATGACAGCCAGTGGAGCGCCACCGAGCCCTTCCAGCGACTGGCCTTCTCGAGCTTCCGCCTCGACTGACCCGGCGATGGCGGGCCACGCCTTCCGGACGGCGAGGTGGGTGGTCCGTCATCGCGATCGAGTGGAGGGGGCCGCAGCCCGCTGACGCAATGGCCGGCCTTTTCGAGGATCGACCAGTGCCGTGTTGTTGGCCTGGCGATCGTTATGGGCTGTGGTGAGGGGCGATATCGTGCGGCAATACCGTGGGTCCGGCTTCCGCCGGCCGTGGGCGGTCTTGGGCGTAGGCGTGGATGACCGTCAGGACGATGTCGTCTTCGGTGGTGTAGCCGAAGTGGTTGAGCAGAAGGTCGCAGACCTGCTCGGCATTGAGCTCTCGTCGATGGGTCAGCAGGGCGACAAGTTCGGCGATTCCCTCGTCGATGCCGGCTCCGCGTCGCTCGACCAGGCCGTCGGTGTAGAAGACCACGCTGGAGCCGGGTTCCAGGGTGACGGTGTGGTCGTGACGGTTCACCTTCAAACGGGTGCCGAGCAGCGGCTCCGGTTTCGTGTTCAACACGTCGACGCTGCCGTCGGGGCGCAACAGGATCGGTGGCGGATGGCCGGCGTTGGACCACCGCAGCGTCCGCAGGCCCTGCTCGGCGTCGCCACCGTGCTGCTCGATCTGTCCGAGAACGGCGGTGGCGTAGACGTTGACGCCCAGGCCGGACATCGCTGCTTCGAGGGCGCTGAGGACCTCGCCGGGCGGTTGCGGCAGCGTGTACGCGACGCCGCGGGTCAGGTTGCGGACTTGCGCCATTGCCGCGGCGGCGTGCCGGTCGTGGCCGGTGATGTCGCCGACGACCACGGTGAGGCACCCGCTGGGTAGGAGGAAGGTGTCGTACCAGTCGCCGCCGACCTGGGCCTGCTCGGCGGCCGGTTGGTAGCGCACCGCGACCTGCAGGTGATCGGGTTGTATCGGGGTGGTGAGCAGGCTGCGTTGCAGGGTCTCGGACATGGCGCGTTCCAGGTCGGCGGTGTGGCGTTCGTCCTGCCGGAGGTGGATACGGACCAGGCTTTGTTCAAGGGTCGCCGCAATCAGTTCAAGGAACTCTTGGAATGCGCTGTCTATCGACAGGTGCGGGCTCAGGTGCACGGTCAGAACGCCGTGACGCGCCGGGTCACCGATGCGTAACAGGATGGACACCGCCCGCTCGTCGCCGAGCGCGTTGAGGTCGATGTCATGCCGAAGCGGCGGACTCTCGCGCGTAGCGACGGCCGTGTCGGGTAGCGACAACTCGACGAAGGTCAGATCGTTGCTGTCTCCTCGCAGCACGGGCAACGCCCGGTCGAGCAGGGCCTGCACGGTGTCCAGGTCTGCGAGTTGGCTGACCAGGCGGCTGAGCATGGCGAGCCTGCGTTGCGCGATGATCTGACCGGTGGTTTCGGAGACGATGTCGAGCACGCCCTCGATCGCGCCGTCCTCGCCCGCGACGGCCGAGTAGGAGAAGGTGAAGTACGACTCTTCCAGCATGCCGTGGCGCTTGATGAACAATTGCAGGTTCTCGATCCACACCGTGCCTTCACCGGCGGCTACCGACTTCAGCAGCGGCTCGATGTCGGCCCAGACCTCGGGGAAACACCGCCCGCACGGGTCGACCGAGCGCGTTCGGGTGTTTCTCGGCCAGGATCGGCACGTACGCCTCGTTGTAGAGGAGCACGAACTGCGGACCCCACAGCAGTGTCGCAGCGGCGCGGGAACGGACCATCAAATTCACCGCCGCGCGCAGGGCAGGGCTCCAGGATGCGACCGGCCCCAGGGGGGTGTCGGCCCAGTCGACCTGCTGGTACGTCTCACGCAGCGAGCCAGCGGCCTCGAACGGTTCCCTCACGACCGCATTTAACCTGAGGTCGCCTCACGGTCGTCAACCGCGCCGCCTCCACCCCCTCCTGCAACGGTGAGGATGGCGTACAAATCAGTGACCTCCAGGACACGCCGGACGTGATCCCGGGCGTTTGTCACCACGAACGGCAGGTCCCGCGGCGTGGCCGGTCAAGAGACTGGCGAGTGCCGGTTCCGGTTTGGCATCATCCAGTCGTCTGGGGGCAGAGAGCAAGGATGAGCATTCTGAATCTGTCCCGTCCGCCGCCCGGAGCCGCCGTGCTGCGCCGATGGATGATCACCGGCTCCGGCGATCTGGCGACGCTGCGGATGTCGCTGAGTCGCTGCCTCACCCGCCTGAGCCCTCTTCCCGAGGATCTCCGGCAGGAGTTCGGCGAACGTGTCAATCTGGTCGCCACCGAACTGGCGACCAACGCTCTGCAACACGGCGCACCTCCCGCCATCGTCCGGCTCCTCGGCGGCGACGACTGCGTAATCCTCGACGTGGCAGACAGCGACCTGTTCAACGCCCCCCGCCTCACCGAACCCACCGTCATTGACTTCCGTGGCCGTGGACTCATGATCAGTCGAACCCTTTCCACCCGCATCGGCTGGTACACCACCACGACCGCGAAGCACACCTGGGCGGTATTCGCGTACGTCCCACGGTGATCAGCGTTGTTTCCGGCGCCCACCGCGATGTCGGGCTCAAGGAGCTGGCGCTGACGCGGTGCGCGTGCGAGAGGCGAACCAGCCTCTGCCGAGCGTGACCGGGTCACATTCTGTAGGCGTGCGTCGGCGCTGTCGCGGTCAGTTCTGCGAACCAACGCCGATCACGGCGGAATAGATCCCGCACGACCAGCCCGGCAGCTGAGCCGCCCTGGTGACCGCCACCGTGTCGAGCCGGGCCCACCGGAACGGTGGCCCGACGTGCCACCCACCCTCGGCGCCCTCAACGGCCAGTCGGGCCTGACCCATCCATAGCCCGGGACCGGGTGGTTCGAGTTCACGGGCACGGTGCCGCCGGGTCGCAGCAGGTCACGACATCGAGCGAGTAGGACGCCCGGGTCGCCGCCGATGCCGATGTTCCCGTCGATCAGGAGCACATGTGCCCAACGCCCCTCGGCGGGCAGGGGGCGAACCGGTCCGCCCGGAGGGCGACCGCGCCGCGGGCGCGGGTCAACCGGACTGCCTGCGCCGAGATGTCGACCCCGACCGCCGTCACCCCGGCGCGGGAGAGTGCCGACGTGAGTCGCCCCGGGCCGCAGCCCAGGTCGAGGGTCGGGCCAGCGCACCTACCGAGGATCTCGTCCATCGTCGGCTCGGCTGGCCCGTGCCAGCGGCGTATTGGCAGGCGGCGGCGCGAGCCGTTGTCGTCGTGCACCAACCAGTGGGGGTCGACGTGTTGGCGAAGCGCGCTGCCGAACGCCTCCGACGGTCTGGCCCGGACGCTGCGGGTCATCGCGGGAGCCCTGATGCGAGGTCATGCTGAAGGGCCGCGACCTTGCGTGCGAAACGGCCGGCTGGTCCGTGCTGGTCCGAGTGGCCCTCCGTTGCGACGGTCACCCGGTACCGGGAGTGCTGGTACGGCCCTTCGGTGGTCGGGCAACGCGTGGGAGTCGCATTCCCCAACCAGGCCGCCGGATCGTCGGCAGTCGGGGAGGCCACCGCCACTGCGTCATGGGCGAGGCGGTCGCCGAGGTCGGTGCCGTGCTGGGGCAGGATGTGCCAGCCAGCCAGCGAGCGCGAGGGCCAACTCGCCGGCGTCCTCGGCGTCGGCCGGCTGACCGTGGAGGGTGACACCGGGTGTGGCGCGGACGGCGTCCAGGGTGTCCAGTAGCGCTGCCGCGGCTAGTTGGGGAGCCTGGCGAGGGCTGGCGGGTGGGCAGAGGCGGGTCTTCACCGCTCCGGGCGCGGGTGCCTTCGCCGCCACCAGCCAGACGGTCATCGAGGACGTCAACAGTGCGAAGGACTTCGGCGAAGTCTCGGGTCGCGCGCAGGGTGCCACGTGCCGAACCGGAGACCTTCGACCGGGTGCCGGCGGCGCGGTGCGAGTACCGCACGTCGATTTCCTGGATGCGCCAGCCGGACGCAGCGGCCCGGATGAGCAGCTCCAGCGGGGGTATCCGAAGGCCCGGTCGGCGATACCGAGGCCGAGCAACGCCTTGCGGCAGGCGACCCGGATCGGGCTGAGGTCGCGCAACGGTATGCCGCGGTGTCGCAGCAATGCTGCTACCAGGGCGGTGCCGGCTCGGGCGTGCCATGGCGAGACACCGGCGGCGGCCGACAACGAGGTCGGCCGAGCCGTCGGTCACCGGCGTACGACGACATCCGCGTGGGCGGCACCGGCATGGCGCAGGTGAGCCTCAACCGCAAGGTGGTCGACGACATCCCGCCAGCGGATGCCGCCGCGCCGTCCGTCACGCCAGCGGACCGGTGAGATCGTCTGACCGCTCGGTCCGCCCCGTTACCCGGTCCCACAGAATCGGCTGTCGACCGGATCGGCTGATAGGTTGATCTCCGGTGTGCCGGGAAGTCTGGTCGGCGTTGCGACGACGGCTGGCCAGAACAGGAGACGCGCCCCATGAGCACCCTGGCCTGGATCGCGGTGGTCGTGTTCGCCGCCGCCTACGTGCTGATCGCCACCGAGAAGATCAACCGGGTGACGGTGGCGCTGGGTGGCGCGTCGATCATGTTGGCGATCGGGGCGACCGACGCCGAGCACGCGTTCTTCTCCGAAGAGGCGGGCATCGACTGGAACGTCATCTTCCTGCTGCTGGGGATGATGCTGATCGTCGGCGTGTTGAAACGCACCCGTCTGTTCGAGTACCTGGCGATCTGGAGCGCCAAGAAGGCTCGGGGCCGCCCGTTCCCGATCATGGTGATCCTGGTCGTGGTGACCGCCGTGGTGTCGGCGGCGCTGGACAACGTCACCACGGTTCTCCTGGTGGCGCCGGTGACGCTGCTGGTCTGTGAGCGGCTCGACGTGCCGCCGATCCCTTTTCTGATCGCCGAGGTCATGGCGTCCAACATCGGTGGTGCGGCCACCCTGGTCGGCGATCCGCCGAACATCATCATCGCCAGCCGGTCGGGGTTGAGTTTCACCGACTTCCTGAACGTCATGGCCCCGCTGGTACTGATCGTGATCGTCGTGTTCATCGGCCTGTGTCGGATCATGTTCCGCAAGGCGTTCCGCTACGACGCCGAGCGCGCCGCCCGGGTGATGGCGCTGCGGGAGGCGGACGCCATTCGTGACCGCCGCCTCGTCGTGATCAGCCTGGTGGTCCTCGGCGCGGTGCTGCTCGCGTTCAGCCTGCACACGGTGCTGCACCTGGAGCCGTCGGTGGTGGCCATCCTCGGCGGCCTGCTGCTGCTGGCGTTGTCCCGGCTGGATGCGGAAGACGTGGCCAAGGACGTCGAGTGGCCGACGCTGGTGTTCTTCGCCGGCTTGTTCATCATGGTCGGCGCCCTGGTCGCCACCGGCGTGATCGACACCATCGCGCGGTCGGCGACCGAGGCCGTCGAGGGCAAGCTGTGGCCGGCCACCATGTTGCTCCTGTGGGCGTCGGCCGGGTTGTCGGCGATCGTGGACAACATCCCGTACGTGGCGACGATGAGCCCCATCGTGAGCGAGCTGGTGAACGCCGAAGGCGGGATCGGTAAGGCTCAAGTGCTCTGGTGGGCGCTCGCCATCGGGGCTGACTTCGGCGGAAACGCCACTGCCGTCGGCGCGTCCGCGAACGTGGTGGTGCTCGGCATCGCCGACCGCGCCGGGCACAAGATCACGTTTTGGGGCTTCACCAAGTACGGTCTCATCGTCACCGTGATCTCGGTGGCGATCGCGGTGCCGTATCTGTGGCTGCGATTCTTCTGACGCTCAGGTGCCGAGCATCCGGTCGAGCAGCCCGTCCAGGGTGATCGCGCCGGTCATCACCCGGTCGCGGTCGACGACCGCGACCAGCGGCACGTTCGAGCGGGCCATCACCGAGGCCACCTCGAGCAGAGTGGCGTCGGCGCTGACCGCCGGCAGATCCGGACGGTTACGGGGTAGCAGATCCGCGACGGTGCGGTTACCGATACCCTCCAGGATCACGTCGGCGGCGGCCTCGTCGATCACCCGGGCCAGCGCCGGATCGTCCTGGCAGTAGGACGGCAGCGCCATCCGCAGCACCTGCGTACCGGCCAGCACCGTCGAGGGGCGGCCCTTGCTGTCGACCACGATCAGGCCGGGTAGGTCCTGCGCCGCCAGGATCCGCGCTGCCTCCCGGGCCGGCATGTCCTCGGTAACGGTGTCGATCGAGGTCGCCACATCGCTCGCGCGCATGCCCCGACCATACGCCCGGGGCGTCGCCTCGATCGCACCGATACCGCCCGACGCCCGCCGTCCGCCCGACCTACCGCTGGTAGACGTCGGGGACGTCGTCGTGGTCACGGTCGACCTGCTCGGCCTCGTAGATCTGCTGGTACACGCGGTTGCGCACCCGCAAGATGACCATGGCGAGCGCGGCGGCGATCACGGAGCCCGCCAGGACGGCGATCTTGACCCGGCCGTCGGCGTCGCTGCCGATACCGAAGGCGAGTTCGCCGATCAGCAGCGAGACGGTGAACCCGATACCGGCCAGCACGGCCAGCCCGGCCACGTCGATCCAGGCCAGCCCCGCGTCCAACCGGGCCCGGGTGAACCGGGCGACGAGCCAGGTCGCGAGCAGGATGCCGATCGGCTTGCCGACGACCAGGCCGAGGATGATGCCCACCGCGATGGGGTCGGTGACCGCCTGCGCCAAACCGTCGAGCCCGCCGACGGCCACCCCGGCGGACATCAGAGCGAACACCGGCACCGCGACGCCGGCGGAGATCGGCCGGAAGCGGTGTTCGAAGTGCTCAGCCAAGCCGGGCCCGGGGCCGGCGCCGCTGGAGCGCAGCACCGGAACGGCGAAGGCGAGCAGCACCCCGGCGACGGTGGCGTGCACGCCCGAGGCGTGCACGAGCGCCCAGGTGGCGAACGCCAGCGGCAGGAGCAGCCACCATGAGCGCACCCGACGCTGTACCAGCAGCGCGAACAACCCCAGCGGCACCGCCGCGGCCAGCAGTGGCAGCACCGACAGGTGGGCGGTGTAGAAGACCGCGATGATGACGATCGCCAGCAGGTCGTCCACGACTGCCAGGGTCAGCAGAAAGGTACGCAGCGCGCTCGGCAGATGCCGGCCGATCACCGCCAGTACGGCGAGGGCGAACGCGATGTCGGTGGCGGTCGGAATCGCCCAACCCTTCACCGCGCCACCCCAGTTCACCACCGCGTACAGCAGGGCCGGCACGAGTACGCCGCCGACCGCGGCGGCGACCGGGACCGCGGCCCGGCGGGGATCGCGCAGATCACCGGCGACGAACTCGCGTTTGAGTTCGAGACCAGCGACGAAAAAGAAGATCGCCAGCAGCCCGTCGGCCGCCCACATCGCCAGCGACAGGTCGAGGTGCAGGGCGTGGGGGCCGACGGTGAGCGCCGTCATCGCCTGGTAGCGATGCGCCCACGGAGAGTTCGCCCAGATCAGCGCCACGACGGCACCGATCAGCAGCAGTGCCCCACCGATCGTCTCCTTGCGCAGCACGTCGGCGATGCGACGTGCCTCGGCCCAGGAACCACGGCCAAGGACACGAGGGGGCGACTGAGGGTTCGACGTCACAAGGGGCCCACTTTCGGAAGACAGGTCAAGACCATTCGCCGACCAGGCTTCCCGGCACACCGCACTCCATGGTACCGACGTCCGAGGGCTCGGGAACGGCTTTGATCGACTACTACCTGCGGTGTGCCTCGTCACTGCGCATGCGGAGTCGTCCTTGATGAGGCGCGTGCAGTGGCCGACGAACTGGGCCTACCGCCGGGTTTGCGCGATCCATCCGGTGACCGCCGCCGAGTCGGCGCTGGAGCCAGGTCGGCGTGTAGCGCTCCAGCTTGGTGTCGCACGGCCGCAGCGAACTCGACGTGGGCGTCCGCGCCCGTTCGATGAGCGACACGTACGAGCGTCCCGTACGGCGGATGGCCGATCGGGCCCGCATCGGCCCGGGGCGGATGGACCGGGCAGCAGGGTGTGCCTTCATCAGCGTTCTCGAGGCCGGCGCAAGCCCGATCGGCGGGCGCTGCGCTCGGGAGGGCCGTCGTGCCGCGTGTATCGACCTGCCGGAACGTGTGGCCGTCGTAGGGTGCGGCCATGGCATCCACGGTGTGGGTCGACGGAACGGCGTACGAGGCATATGTGGGTCGGTGGAGCCGTCTCGTCGCGGCGGCGTTCGTACGCTGGCTCGGCCTGCCGGGAGGGCTGCGCTGGCTCGATGTGGGTAGTGGCACTGGCGTACTGACCTCGACGGTGCTGGCGACCGCGCAACCACGGCAGGTCACCGGCGTGGATTCCTCCGAGGGTTTCGTTAGGCAGGCCCGTGCTCAGGCCACTGACCCGCGGACCGTCTTCACGGTCGGTGATGCCCGGGTGCTGCCCCTACCGGACAGCGCCGTCGACGTGGTCGTGAGTGGTCTGGTGTTGAACTTCGTACCTGAACCGGCCCGGGCGGTGGCGGAATTCGCGCGAGTGGCTGTCCCCGGTGGGCTGGTGGCCGCCTATGTCTGGGACTACGCCGAGGGGATGGAGATGATGCGACAGTTCTGGGACGCTGCCAACGAGCTCGACTCCGCCGCGGCAGGGCGGGACGACGGCCGCCGCTTCGCGCTTTGCCGGCCGGAGGCGCTTCAGACGCTGTGGCGTGAGGCTGGGCTGACCGATGTGTCGGTGGAGGCGGTTGTCGTACCGACCGTCTTCACCGGCTTCGCCGACTACTGGACACCGTTCCTCGGGGGGCAGGGCTCTGCCCCCGCTTACCTGTCCTCGTTAGCCGAGCCCCAGCGGGTCGCGCTGCGGGACCTGCTCGCCGCCCGCCTGCCAACCGGTCCCGACGGGTCGATCCGACTGACCGCACGTGCCTGGGCGATCCGCGGTACCCGGCCGACAGGCGTGTGAAGGACGCGGCGCATGTGGTGCGGCAACGACGTCATCCCCGACGCACTGCTCCTGCGCCCGCACACCGAAACCGCCTGCCGTGGCGGCGGCGCCCTGGCCCTGCGCCTGGTCGACCTGGACACCGTCAACGGACTCGTCGCCTGAGTGAGAAAGGTGCCACCGGACGGTGGTAACCGATGACCCCCGACTTCGCCGAAATACCTGCACGAGCACGCCTGCGCCCGGGCGCGGTCCTGCTCGCCGGCACTCTCCTGCCTACCCGTGTCGGCCAACCCGCTCGTCCGCAGCGACGGCCGTTGTGCGTTCCACCCATTCAGCCATGCGCCGGGCGGACGGCTCCGCATCACTCACATGGGCGACGCGCTGCTCGCCGGTCGGCACCGCTTGCTCCTCCCTGTTGATGACACCGCCACGTCGGGGCTCGTGTGGCTGGCTCGCGACGAGGTGCTCGGCCGGGAGGTCGCGCTGAAGCGGACCGCGGTGCCGGTGTGCGCGAGCAACGCGGAATGGGCCTTGTTGCACGAGCGGACGCTGGTCGAGGTTCGTGGACTTGGCCGGGCTGGACCATCCGGGCGTCATGAGGATGTGGGACGCCCGTCGACGTCACGGATGAGGCGAGCGTGGCGGCGCTCGCTGAACGGTTGGGTCGCGTCGACCATGTCGTGTCGACAGCGTCGGCCCGCGCTCGCGGACGTCTGAGCGACCTGCAGGCGGCCGCCGTACTGCAGTCCCTGTCGACCAAGGTGGTCGGCCCGATCCTGCTGGCCAAACACCTCGCACCTCGCATGCCGTAGGGCGGCAGCTTCGTCTTCTTCTCCGGCGCGACCGCCCACAAGCCGGCGCCGGGCATGCTGGCGGTGGCGGCCACCAACGGCGGCGTCGACGCGGCCGTCCGGGCCCTGGCCGTGGAACTCGCGCCGCTGCGGGTGAACTCAGTCTCGCCGGGCACCATCGACAGCGGTGCCTACGACGCGCTCGGCGAGCAGCAGGAGGCCGACCTCTTCGCGAGTCGGGCGGCCCGCAACCCGGCCGGTCGGGTGGGCCACCCGGACGACGTCGTCCGCGCGGTCCTCTACGCCCTCACGAGCACCTTCTGCTCACCTCGTTGATCGACGACACCGCCAACCGCACACGCTCGTCCGCCCTCGTCGCCGAAGAGTTCGGACATGCCACCGGCTCGTCCTGACCCGTGGCCCGACATCAGATGATCCCAATCCGAATACTCTGACTTGCCCTGTTTGCCCGGATCAAATCCGGGAAGTGCGGAGGACCTTCGATCAACGGTTCAGGCCACCGGCACCGGCAGCCCGAATCATCCGCAGGAGGTTCCGGCATGTTCGACGGCTTTGACGAATTCGATATACCCACGTCGGGATCGACGATCCACGGTCGCCGCGGCGGCAGCGGGCCTCCGGTGCTGCTCTTGCACGGAATTCCCGAGACGCACCTCATGTGGCACCGGGTAGCGCCGCGGCTCGCCGAGAGCTACACGGTGATCGCCACGGACCTGCGCGGCTGGGGTGACAGCGGTAAACCAGAAAGCAGTGCGACGCACGAGCCGTACAGCATGCGAGCGATCGCCCGCGACCAGATCGAGGTGATGCGGAGCCTGGGCTACGAGCAGTTCCGCCTCGTCGGGCACGACCGGGGTGCTCGCTGCGCCTACCGCCTCGCGCTCGACGAACCCGACGTCGTCACCCGGCTGACCGTCATGGACGTCGTGCCCATCGGCGACGTCTACGACCGGGCCGACAGGACGTTCAGCCTCTCCTACTGGGTGTGGTCGTTCCTGGCAGCTCCGGCACCGGTGCCCGAGCAGTTCATCGCGGCGGCGCCCGCGGTGCTCGTCGACTTCATGCTCGACACGTGGCCGGCGGTGAAGGACGCGTTCCCGGCCGAGGTACGCGCCGCGTACGTCAAGCAGTTCGGCGACCCCGCCACCGTCCACGCGATCTGCGAGGAGTTTCGCGCGGCCGCGTCGCTGGACTACCAGCAGGACGAGGCGGACCGCGGCAACCGAAAGATCGCCTGCCCGGTGCTGTTCCTCTGGAGTCAACAGGGTCAGGTCGCGAAGCTCTACGACGACCCGCTCGCGATCTGGCGCGAATGGGCCGACGACGTACGCGGCGAGCCGGTGCCGGTCGGCCACTTCATTCCTGAGGAGGCGTCCGAGGAGACCACACGGCAGCTCCTGGACTTCCTGAGGTAGCGGACCATAGGCGTCAACCGCGTTGGGATGCTGTCGACGGCGAGCCACATCCTCGGCAGGACCGCGCTGACGATCTTGGCGAAAAGGAGAGGATGATCAATGCCTCTCACTCGTATCGCGATCCGCGAGGGCAAGTCCGAGGCGTACAGGCAGGCACTGCTCGACCAGATCTACGAGGCCATGCGCGAGACCGTCAAGATCAAGGACGGTGATCGCTTCATGGCCATCACGGAGCACGGCGAGAGCGCATTCGCCTACGGTGATTTCCTCGGTATCCAACGGTCGGCTGACCTGGTGCAGATCCAGGTCTTTTGGACGTCGGGCAAGTCCTCCGACGCCAAGTTGGCGATGTATCGCGCGATCGTCGAACGGCTCGGCCGCGACCCGGGGGTGCGTCCCGAGGATGTGCTGATCTCGGTGGTCGAGACCAGCGCCGAGAACTGGTCCTTTGGTAACGGGGAAGCTCAACTCTTCAAGGGGCCGTGAGAGCAACGCGAGCGCAGGCCGCATCGGACGACCGCGCCCGGCGAGTGGTCACCGGCGCGGGGCCGGCCCGCTGGACTGCCGGATGGTCAGGTGCGTGGGCAGCAGCACGGTCTGACGGGAGGCCGTTTCTCCCAGGTGCTCAAGGTGGTCCAGCAGCATGGACACCGCCACCCGGCCGGCCTGTTCGATCGGCGCGGTGAGGGTGGTCAGCGGAGGGCTGCAGAAGTCGGCACCGAAGATGTCGTCGCAGCCCACCACGCTGATCTCGCCGGGGACGTCGACGCCGCGTTCGGCCAGCCGCCGCAGGATGCCGATCGCCAGCAGGTCGTTGAAGGTGACGCCGGCGGTGGCGCCGGTGTTCAGCAGCGCGTCCGCGGCGACCGACCCGGAGTTGCGGGACACGCCGAACGGTCCGACGCGGGCCGCGGTGAGGCCGTGTCGGGCCATCGCGGTCCGCATCGCCCGCCACCGGGCCGCGTCGGCCCAGGAGGACGGCGGTCCGGCGACGTACGCGATCGCCCGGTGGCCCAGCGAGACCAGGTGCTCGACGGCCTGCATCACCCCGTCCGGGCTGTCGATGACGACGCTGCGCACCCGGGGGACGTTGCGGTTGACAGTGACGACCGGCAGTTCGGCGGCGATGACGGACAGGGTCCGCTCGGGCAGCCGGGAGGCGGCGAGGATCACCCCGTCGACCGACCGGCGCACTTTGTGCAGCAGATGGTTCTCCAGCTCGGCCGAGTCCTCGGTGTCGATCAGCAGCAGGGCGTGGCCGGCGGCGCGCAGTTGTTGTTGCGCGCCGCGGATCAGTCCGAAGAAGAACGGGTTCGTCGCGTCCGAGACGAGCAGGGCGACCGTTTCGGTACGCCCCGACGACAGCGCCCGCGCGTGCGTGTTGGGTACGTAGTTCAGCTCGCGGGCGGCGGCCTGGATGCGTTCCCGGGTGACCCGGTTGACCCGGTCGGGCCGGCTCAGCGCCCGGGACACGGTGGAGGCGGCAACGCCGGTGAGGGCAGCGATGTCGTTGATGGTCACGCGGCCCTCCCGGCGTACCGCCGCACGGGGAGAGGGCGCGCCTTCGGGGTTCATGCACATCAGCAGAGCATCGATGGCAATTAATGGCAATCGATTGCCGTCCGGTTTCCGTGGTTGTTACGTTCGCTCGCACGGTTCATCGAACCGGGAAGATTCCCGGGCGTCTGGCTATGTGTTTTCCACACCATTCCTCTCCGGACAGCCACCACCCAAGGAGTAGAGATGAACGCCATCCGCGCACTTCTCGCGGCGGCCCTGGCCGTCACGGTCGCCGTACCCGTCACCGCCTGCGATCCCGGTAGCTCCGCCGAGGACGGCGGGACGCTCAACGTGCTCATCGGGGCGAACTCGATCTACCCCGAGGAGCAGAAGCAGTGGTTCGCCGACGTGTCGGCGAAGTTCCAGCAGCAGGCCGGTGCGAAGGTCACGTTCGAGACCTTCGCCAGCCCCACCGACGAACTCACCAAGATCCAGACATCGATGCTCTCCGGGCAGGGGCCGGACATCTATGCCCTCGGCACCACCTTCACCCCGACGGCATACTCCACCGGCGCCTTCGTCGACCTCACGGCCGACCAGTGGACGAAGATCGGCGGCCGGGACCGCTTCCTGCCGGCCACCCTCGGCATCTCCGGCCCGGACGCCGCGCACGAGGTCGGCATCCCCTTCACCAGTCGCCCTTTCGTCATGGCGTACAACAAGGAACTGCTGGCCGCGGCGGGCATCGACAAGCCGGCCAGCACCTGGGACGGCCTGCGGCAGCAGGCCAGACAGCTGACCGGGGCCGGCAGGTACGGCATGGCCGTGGCTTACGGCGACGGCTTCGACCCGTGGAAGTTCATCTGGGCGATGAGCATCCAGGCCGGCAACCCGCTGGTCTCCGACGGCAAGGCGCGGCTGACCGATCCGGTCACGGTCAAGGCCTACCAGACGTACCTCGGCTGGCTCGCCACCGACAAGGTCGTCGACCCGGCGGCGACCGGCTGGAAGAACGCCCAGGCCATCGCCGCGTTCGGCGCCGGCAAGGCCGCCTTCCTGCCGATGGTCTCGGCGACCTCGAAGGTCACGCTGGACAAGTCCGCGGTCGCCGGCAAGTACGGCTACGCGATCATGCCGACCGTCCCGCCGGGCGCCACCAGCCTGGCGTCGGGCGGCGTCGGCGCCACCAGCATCCTCTCCGGTGACAACCTGGTGATCGCCAAGTACAGCAAGAACCAGGACCTGGCGCTGCGCCTGGTCAACATGCTGACCACCGCCGAGTCGCAGGAAACCTACTACCGGACCTTCGGCGAGTTGCCGACGAACGCGGAGCTGGCGAACCGGCTGGTCGCCGACCCGGCGCTCGCGGCCATCGTGGAATCCGCGTCGAAATCGCACAGCACCCCTTTCCACGGCGGGTGGAGCAAGGTGCAGCTCGCGCTGGTCAACGTGGTTGTCCAGTCGGTGCCGAACCTCGCCGCCGGCAAGGTCGACGACACGGCCCTCAACGCCCTGCTCACCCGGGCCCAGTCCGAGGCGCAGGCCGCGCTGGACAAGGCGAAGTAGATGACCGTCACCGACCCAGCGACGGCGGACGCTCCGGACACCGGCGATGCGCGCCGGGTCGAGGTGACCCGTCCGTCTCGGCCGCGCCGCCGTCGCGGCGTGACCGCCGGCGGTGCCGCGTTGTGGCTGCTCGCGCCCGGCGGCCTGCTCACCCTGACCGTCATCGTCGTGCCGTTCGTCGTCGCGCTGGTGATGTCGCTGCTCGACCTCGACCAGTACACCTTCCGGCAGTGGCTGTCGGCACCCTTCGTCGGCGCCGGCAACTACGTGGAGGCGGTGAGCCGCACCAGCCTGCCGCATGCCATCTGGGTCAGCGGGTCCGCGGCGGTGATCGCGACGTTGCTCGCGTTGCCGCTGGGGGTCGCCGCCGCGCTGACCACCCACCTGCCGTTCCGTGGGCGGTCGCTGATCCGGTCCCTCTACCTCATTCCGTACGTGCTGCCCGCCTTCGTCGTCGGCACCATCTGGCGGATCATCCTGCAACCCGACGGGGTCGCCAACCAGGGCCTGGCGAGCCTGGGCATCGCCGGCGGCCTGTGGCTGAACGGGCCGAAGAGCTACCTCGCCCTGATCGTCGTGCAGGCCTGGTCGGGCTGGCCGCTGGTCTACCTGCTCGCCCTGGCTGGCCTGCAGGGCATCGACGACAGCCTGCACGAGGCCGCCGCACTCGACGGCGCGCAGTGGTGGGCGAAGCTGCGCCACATCATCCTCCCGCTGCTGCGCCCGCCGGTCGCGCTCGCCGCGATCATCTCGCTGCTGCACATGGTGAACAGCTTCACCCTGCCGTTCGTGCTGTTCGGCGTTCCGAGTCCGCACGACGTGGAGGTGCTGCCGGTGCTGACGTACGTGGAGAGCTTCCAGAACCTGAGGTTCGGGCTGAGCGCAGCGATGGCCGTGATCTCGCTGGTGCTGATCCTGGTCCCGCTGCTGGTCTATCTACGCACCGTCAAACTCGACGCGCCGGAGGCTGCCGCATGAACTCGGTGCATCGCCTGCTGCCCCGACCACTGCAGATCGGCCTGACGGTGATCCTGCTGACCATCGTCGGCGCGCCGGTCGGCTACGTCTTTCTCGCCTCGGTCAACACCGACCTGGCCGTGGCCGCCGGTGACTTCTGGCCGGAGCGGATCAGCGTCGACAACTTCGTCCGGATCTGGTCGACCGTTCCGCTCGGCCGGGGGCTCACGAACAGCCTGCTCGTCGCCGGCACGGTGGCGGTGACCTGCGCGGCGATCGCGGTCTTTTCGGCGTACGTCCTGGTCCGCCACCGGTTCCGGGGCCGGCGCACCGTGCTGCGCGCGCTGCTGGGCATGCAGTCGATCCCCGGCACGCTGCTGCTCCTGCCGGTCTTCGTGCTCTTCGCGACGATCGGCAGCAGCCTCGGTGTGCCGACGATCGGCACCCGGTGGTCGCTGGTCGTCACCTACCTCACGTTCGGGCTGCCGTTCTCCACCTGGATCATGGTGACCTACCTGCGTGAGCTGCCCGGCGAGCTGATCGAGGCCGCCCGCGTGGACGGTGCCGGGAGCTGGCAGATCCTGCTGCGTATCGTCATCCCGCTGAGCTGGCCGGGCCTGGTCGTCGCGGCGATCTTCGCGTTCCTGCTCGGCTGGAACGACGTGCTGTTCGCCTCGGTCATGACCGACGTGGACACCCGCACCGCGGCGGTCGTGCTGCAGGTCTTCGGCGCGTCGCAGGAGGGCGGGGCGATCCCGCCGTACGGGCAGATGATGGCCGCCGCCCTCGTCTGCGCGGCCCCGGTGGTCACCCTCTACCTTGCCTTCCAGCGGTACATCGTCAATGGGCTGACCGCGGGAGGTGTGAAGTGACGGCGTGGACTCTGTCCGGGTTCGGCGACGAGATCGATCCAGACCCGGCGGTGCAGCTCGCGGTGCTCAATGCCCTCGGCGCCCGGCACATCGAGGTGCGCAGCGCGTGGGGCACCAACGTGGTGGAGCTCGGCGACGCCCAACTGGACGCCCTGGCGGAGGCGGTCGAGGCGCGCGGCATGGCGGTTTCGGCGGTCGCGTCGCCCGTCGGGAAGGTCGACGTGACCACCGAGGACGGCGGTGAGCTCCAACGGCTGCGCGCAGCCGTGGCGGCCGCGCACCGGCTGGGCAGCCGGTACGTCCGGATCTTCTCGTTCTACCGCCCGGCCGGGGTCGCCCCGGCCGAGATCCGCGCGGCGGTGCTCGCGCGGATGCGGGCCTTCGCGGCCCTCGCCGAGGACTCCGGCGTCGTGCTGCTGCACGAGAACGAGAAGGACATCTACGGCGATGTGCCGCGGCGGGTCGCCGACCTTGTCGAGTCGGTGGACTCGCCCGCGCTGCGCGTCGCCTGGGACAACGCGAACTTCGTGCAGGTCGGGGTGCGGCCCTACGACGACGGGTACGCGCTGCTGCGCCCGCACCTGGAGTACCTGCAGATCAAGGACGCGATCGCGGCCACCGCCGAGGTCGTGCCCGCCGGCCATGGCGACGGCCAGCTGCTGCGGACGCTCACCGCGCTGCGCGACGACGGTTATGCCGGCTTCGCCTCCCTCGAACCGCACCTCGCCAGCCAGCACGACCTCGGCGGATTCTCCGGCCCGGCCGAGTTCGGCCGGGCGGCGCGCGCGTTCGTGAACCTCACCGCCTCGATAGGAGTGCATCTTCGATGACTGTCCTCAATGTCGTGATCACGGGCAGCGGGGTCATCGCCCGCACCCACGCCGGGGCGATCCTTCGGCACCCCGGACTGCGTCTCACCGCGCTCGCCGACCCGGACCCGCAGGCCAACGACCGGCTCGCCGGGTGGATCGGCGAGCAGGGTGGCCCGCCGCCGGCCCGGTACGCCTCGCTGGGCGAGGCCCTCGCGGCCGAGGCGGCGGACCTGGTGGTGGTCTGCACGCCCAGCGGTACGCACGCCGATCTCGCCGAGGAGGCCCTCGCGGCCGGCGTGCACGTGCTCGTCGAGAAGCCCCTCGATGCCTCCCTGCCGGCGGCCCGCCGCATCGCCCGGGCCGCCACGGACGCCGAGGCGGCCGGTCAGGTCTGCGCGGTGGTCTGCCAGCACCGGTTCGACCCGGCGAGCGTCGCGGTCGCTGCCCGGGTGCGCGCCGGCGACCTGGGGCGGCTCACCTCGGCGGTGGCCAGCGTGCCGTGGTGGCGGGGCCAGCGGTACTACGACTCGGCGGGCTGGCGCGGCACCTGGGATCAGGACGGCGGCGGCGCCACCATCAACCAGGGCGTGCACACCGTGGACCTGCTGCTGTGGCTGTTCGGCCGGCCCGAGGAGGTGTTCGCCTACACCGGCGTCCTCGCCCACGAGCGGGTCGAGGTGGAGGATGTCGCCGTGGCGGCGATCCGGTTCGCCGACGGGGCGCTCGCCGTGCTGCACGCCACCACCGCGGCGTACCCGGGCCTCGGCGTGCGGTTGCAGGTGCACGGCTCGCAGGGGTCCGCGGTGATCCACGACGACCAGCTGGAATACCTGCACACCGCCGAAGGCCCGGACCCTTCCGCGTACGCCGACGGGCCCGACCGGTCCGGCGACGCCGTGCCACCGTCGCAGCTGCGGGGGTCGACCAAGCCCGACGACGCCTTCGTGACCGGGCACCTGCGGCAGTACCACGACACGGTCGAGGCGATCCTCGGCGGCCGGCGACCGGGGGTCACGGCGGTCGAGGCGCTGCTCGACGTCGCCGTGGTCAAGGCGGTCTACCTCTCGGCGCACCTGCGTCGGCCGGTGTCGGTGCCGGCGGTGCTGGCCGGCGACTTCGACGACGAGCTTGCCGCCGTCGAGGGCTCCGCGGCCACGGTGTCGTCCGTCCTGCGGGTGGGGGTGGCGTGATGAGGTGGTCGGTGTTCACGGCGTCCACGCCGGACTGGACGCCGGAGGAGGCGGTCGGGCAGTTGGCCGCGCAGGGCTGGGACGGTGTCGAGTGGCGGGTCACCGATCAGGAACCGGCCCGACCGCCCGGGTTCTGGGCCGGCAACCGGGCGACCGTCCCGTTGACGGGGCTGGAGGGTGAGCTGCCCCGGATCGCCACGATCACCCGCGAAGCCGGGCTGGCGGTGTCCGGGCTCGGGGCGTATGTGCCGGCGGCCGACCACGGCAACGTCGAGCGGGTGTTGGCTGCGGCCGCCGCGCTGGGCGCGGATCGGGTCCGGGTGACCATGCCGCAACTGGGCAGTGGCGACTATCGCGAGCTGATGGCCGGCACCCGACGGGATTTGGCGTGGATCGCCGGGCGGGCGGCGGAGCACGGGGTGACCGCGCTGGTCGAGCTGCACCACGGCACCATCGTCGCCTCAGCCTCGGCGGCGATGCGGCTGCTCGACGGCCTACCGCCGGAGCATGCCGGGGTCATCCACGACATCGGCAATCTGACCATCGAGGGATTCGAGGATCCGCTGGCCGGTTTCCAACTGCTCGGCCCGTACCTGGCGCACGTGCACGTGAAGAACGTCGTGTGGCGGGTGAGCGGCACCCGGGACGACGGGGGACCGCGCTGGTCGGCCGAGTGGGCGCCGTTGCGGGAGGGGCAGGCCGACCTGGCGGCCTATCTCGGCGCGCTGCGCCGGGTCGGCTACGACGGGTGGGTGACGGTCGAGGACTTCTCCACCGCCGCGCCGCTGGCTCAGCGGACCCGGGACAACCTGGCCTACCTGCGGGAGTTGGACCTTCGGGTACGCGCCGAGCAGGCGGGACGCTGATTCCGTGAAGTGACGGAAATTCATGCCCTGTGGTTCCGGTGTCGATCGAGTGTGGCCAGAGTGAGAGTGGATCGTACCCGGAGTCAGGTTTACGGCGCGGGTTCTGGGCTACGGCGTCGGACGGTTCACCGTAGGCAGTTTGAGCATCGTCAGGCCGCTGTCTGTCCGGAGCAGATAGCTGTTGTCCGTGGAAGCATCCCCGGTCCCCGAGCTTGGCTCGATGTATCGCTCGGTACGGGGAAGCGGTACCTCGAGCAGCTTGCCGTCGTACAGCATCCAGAGGCCGAAGCAGTCGTCCTCTTCGTCGTGGATCAACACCTGTACCGTCTCGGGACGTGGCCAGGGCACGCCCTCCAGGTACTCCAGCAGCTTGGCCCAGTGTCGTCGATGGGTGAACTCGGCGGCCCAGCCGCGGCCGAACGTACCTGCCCACTGGCTTTCCTGCTCACAACAACATTCGATCTTGTGCGAGGTGGTCAACGCAACTGCCATTGACTCTGATGCTGGCAGCGGCCGAGCGGAGCAACCCAGCGTGCCATTGCGCGAGGACAACAGGGGACCGACCGAGCCCAGGGGTGAGACCGCCGAGATCAGTCCGGCAAGCCCGTGGGTTGTCGGAGATCGACAGTTCTCAAGCCGACAGTCGGCCGTGCCCGGTCAGTGGTACGCGGAGAGGTGGAAGTGGATGCGCCGAGAGCCGGGCATGCCTCCGTGACAGTGGTCCCCGCGTCGCACGAGCGCAGGCGCGAAACCCTCCCGGGCACGCGGAAGTGCGGATCACTTCGAGCTACCACTTGACTGCGCTCTGCGCACGGTGAAGATTGCTGCATGGCCAACGGGCGGCACGAGCCAGCGTATGCAGTGTGCCCCCGGCTTGCAGGGAAGTTGGCTAGCTGGCGGAGGGTCGCAGCGATGAAGCGGGTGCGTCGGCTGCGTTCGCTCAAGCCCGACGTCTTTAGTGGATCGGGGGTGGGCAAATGATGGTTTACTCGCGCCGTCACCGCGGGGACGAGCGCAATGGCCTGCAGAAACTTATCTCGCGCTCCATATTCTACGTCTACTTCCCCCTCTTCATCTTAATTTTCCTGGCGGCGAACTTCGTCTGGGAGGTCGTCCGTGCCAATGTTAGTCAGCAGGCGCTCACCTCTTGGCCTCTAAGGTTCACCTTGCTGAATCCCTCTACGACTGCCGTCCTTGTTGGCGCTACTGCCACACTGCTCATTGGGCGCATGCAGTGGGCCCACGCTAATCGACCGGCACTCGGATTCGCTATCGCTGATGAAGGCTTCAAGTTCGATCCGAGCAGTGACATGTGGCACGTGTGGTTGTACAACGCAGGACCGGGCATTGCTCAGGTGGAAGGCTTGCGCTACAAAGTCCGGTTCGTCAATGATTCAACTTCCACGCCAGCGACTCTCTCTGAGATCAACCACACCCTAGCAAGCCGAGGCTTGGTGGATGGCGATGACTACTTCATCAGATGGATCGGGCAAGGCGCTCCGCTGGCCGCTGCCAAGAATCCAGCAGAAGGCAGGCGAATAGCAAGTTTGTCGACTGCGGCGCTGGCCCACATCGTGGAGCTCGACATTGAGATCACTATCATCGACGGGGTCGGCGACAGGCACCGCCGAAACCTCCTGATAATTGACAGTCTTCCCAGCATTGCGAAGTCGGCCATCAGCCAGCTGAGGGGCGAACGATACGGAGAGGGCCCATCCTCCTGCAGTTCGGCCGTACCCTGAGAGCCATCCTGTCATCGGACAAATCCGGTTGTGCGCCCGTGGATACAGGTCAACGCCGTTGAGGATGCCCGCTGCTCCCATCCCGTCCCGCCAATTTCGGAGCCCTGCCCCTGGCGTCGTCAGCGCCACCGTCAAATGCGCGATCAACTCAAACCCTGGAAGATCGTCAAGACCTGGCTACCACCGGTATGAAATGCGCGTGTGAGCTTGTGGAGCCGGGTACGGCCGGGTCGTGACTGAAATGGTCGCTGGTAGGCCTCGGCCTTGTCCGCGGGCGGAGAGCGGTCGGCCCTACTGCGGTCGTAGAGTGCCTGTACACGGCGGTAGCCCACGATCAGGGGGATCACATGGGTGAGGTGTTGCTGTTCCACCACGCGCTGGGCCAGACTCCGGGATTCCTCGAGTTCGCCGACGGCCTGCGGCGTGCCGGGCACACCGTGCACACCCCGGACCTGTACGACGGCCGCACGTTCCACACCTTGGACGAGGGCATCGCCCACGCCGAGGAACTCGGCTTCGGCAACCTCATCGAACGCGGCACGCGGGTGGCCGAGGATCTGCCCAGCGATTTGATCTACGCCGGCTTCTCTCTGGGCGTGCTTCCGGCGCAGCGGCTGGCGCAGACCCGTCCTGGAGCACTCGGAGCCCTGCTGTTCTACTCCTGTGTGCCGATGTCGGAGTTCGGTTCGTCATGGCCGGCCGACGTCCCAGTGCAGATCCACGGCATGGACGCCGACCCGATCTTCATGGACGAGGGCGACGTGGACGCCGCCCGCGACATCGTCGCGTCTGCCCCGCAGGCCGAACTGTTCCTGTATCCGGGCAACCAGCACTACTTCGCCGATTCCAGCCTGCCCTCCTATGATCCCCAAGCCGCGGCCCTGCTCAGCAAGAGGGTGCTCGACTTCCTCGCCAGCCGCTAGACGCTCGCAGCCTTACCGGATCCCGTTGTTGTCCTGCCTGGCCTGTCGGGCACCGCAGCGAGCCACGCAGCGAAAGATCTTGACACGAATACCAGGCCAGCGGCCCCGTCCCAGGAACCGCAGCATCCGCTCGTAGCCACGACGGCGCGGGCCGACCTCGGCGCGCTGGCGCCGGTTGCCGTCGGCAGGTCAACGCAGCAGCCACCTACCGTGCGATTTCCCGCACCGATGAGGCGGCGGGAGCAGCGGGTCGCGTGGTTGCCCGCGCGACTCTCCGAAACCCCGATTGCCGGGTGCTCCTCCTGCAAGCGGACGACTCAGACCCGACAGGACGGCCGTCGAGTCCTGAGTGTCCCGTCTGCCACTGGCGGCAGCCGCGAGGAGGGCGTGCGCGCTTCGATGTAAGGTCCTGCGCGTGACTGATCCACTCCTGCCGAGTGATCCAGTGGATCTGGGGGGCTACCGCTTACTCGGGCGGCTCGGCCAGGGCGGTATGGGCGCGGTCTATCTCGGGCAGGACGCCAACGGCCGGCTGGTCGCGGTCAAGATGATCCGACCCGAGTACGCCGACGACACCGAGTTCCGCGGCCGGTTCCGCAGTGAGGTGAACCGGGCCCGGCAGGTTCCGCCGTTCTGCACGGCCGAGGTGCTCGACGCTGACCCCGACCATCCCACGCCCTACCTGGTGGTCGAGTACGTCGACGGCCCCAGCCTGGCCGAGGTGATCACCCGCAACGGCCCGCTCGGCGGGGGCAGCCTGCACAGCGTCGCGGTCGGGGTGGCGACAGCGCTGGCCGCCATCCACGGCGCCGGGGTGATCCACCGGGACCTCAAGCCGGCCAACGTGCTGTTCGCGCTGGGCACCCCCAAGGTCATCGATTTCGGCATCGCCCGGGCCTTCGAGGTGACCAGTCAGCACACCCGTACCGATCAGATGGTCGGAACGGTCTCCTACATGGCGCCGGAGCGCTTCGACACCGAGCGCCGTGCCGTGGTCGGACCGGCTGCGGACGTGTTCGCCTGGGGCGCGGTCGTCACCTACGCTGGCACCGGGCGTACCCCGTTCCGGGCCGATTCGCCCGCGGCGACCGCGGCCCGGATCCTGACCCAACCGCCGGAGCTGTCCGGGTTGCCGGACCGGCTGCGCGAGGTGGTGGCCCGCACGCTGGCCAAGGATCCGACGGAGCGGCCCACCGCGCACGAACTGCTCGACCTGCTGCTGGACCTCGATACCGACGTGAAGACCAAGCTGATCCGCCCGGAGTTGCTCCAAGCAGCGACGGCGGCCCGGCGGACCAGCAGGTTCGGCTTCGGCGGCCGGCGGCCGGATCGGGTACGGCGAACGGTCCTGGCCGGTGTGGCAGTACTGGCGCTGGGCGTGACCGGGGTCATCACCGCCAACCTGCTGCCCCGGCTATGGGATGGGCAGAGCGGCGCTCCCCACTCGACGGTTGGCGCGGACACATCGGGGCCGACCTCGTCGTCGAGCCGGGTTGTGGGACGCCCGGCGATCATCGACCGGCTGGACCGGCCCGGCCAGTGGACGGACAGCCGCAGCGATGCCGAGGGCCGGTGCGTCTTCGGCGACGGGCGGCTCGAGGCCCGGACCGGGATGTCGCCGGTGTACCGCTGCCACGGTCCGCAGGACTCCTTCAAGGATCAGACCGTCACCGTCGACGCGACGGTCCTCACCCCGGGAGCGTGTGCGGCGATCTGGTTCCGGGCGGCCGGTGCGAACGCCTACCTGGTGTCGCTCTGCGAGACCGAGGTTCGACTGGGCGTGGACACCGACGACGGCGTCACCCAGGAGGCGCGGGCCGCAGTCGCCGGAGCCGTCCTGGGGCATGCACGTCGGGTGGGAGTCGTCGTGCAGGGCGACAAGGCGACCGTCGAGGTCGACGATGCGCCACTGATCACCACCGCGCTCGGACCGCCGTCCCTGACGGCCGGTCGGGTGACATTTGGTGTCATCGATGACGTGATCAGCGGCGACGCCCGCGCCGGGTTCGCCCGGGTGGAGGTCACGAAGCTGTGAGACGCAGGCTGCTCGCCGCGTTGCTGGTGGTCGTGGTCGTCGGCGGATGCGGCACCGGCTCGCCGGACGCCTCCTCCGCCACCACCGCGTCACCGTCGGCCGTCGCGCGCCCCGGCGGGCCCGCGAGCGACCCGCCGGGAACCCCCACGGGTACGCCGTCGATCGAGACGACCGCGCCGCAGCCCCGATTCGCCGACCTCACCCAGGGCAGCACCACATCGGTGGTGACGCTGCACTCCTACGACCCGGCGAACGCATCCGCCGTCGTGGAACCGATCCTCTTCATGACCAGCGACGCGTACTGCCGGGCATTCAAGATCGATCGATCGGACGGCCGGTGTACGCACCTGGCGTACGTCACGGAGGAGAGCCATACGAAGGTCACCGTACCGCTCGCCGACGACGTCGCCTACTTCACGTGGGAGGACGCCCAGGGGGACGTGTGTATGGACGCCCCGGAGAAGGGGGGCACGTGTCCGATGACGGGCAAACAGTTCGCCGCGTGGTTCGCGCTCAACAAGCGGGGCATGGTCGCGGTCGCCACCGAGCTCGGCGTCATCACCCGCATGGCGATCGTCTACACGCCCTGATTGTTTCCCCGTTCCGGCCTTCGGCGGCCTCAGCGGGCGGGGGAGCGGGGCCAGAGAATCTCGTCAGCGGCGTCCTCGGCCGCCTGAAGGACCCGGAGGATGTTCCGGCCGGTCAGTTTCTCCAGGTCGGCCTGTGACCAGCCGCGCTGCCCGAGCTCATCCAGCAGCCGCGGGTAGCCGGACACGTCCTCGAGGCCGATCGGCTGGCGATCGCAACCGTCGTAGTCGCCCCCGAGCCCGACGTGGTCGATCCCGGTGACCGCGCGAACGTGCTCGACGTGGTCGGCGACCTGGGCGATGGTGGCCTCCGGCCGGGGATGCGCCGTCAGCCAGGCCCGGAAGGGTTCGGGGGCGTCGGCCGGAACGCCGGGCAGTCCGAAGGCAGACGACGCGGGTACGGCGGGAAGGGACGACGGCAGGTGTTCGCCGGGGCGCGGCGCGCGCGTCCATTCGTCCTTGGCCGGCGGCAGGCCCAGCCGTTGCCACTGCTCGGTCGCCGCCGCGAGCCACTCGGCGACCTGGCCGGAGACGAACGGCGGCGCGAACGCGACCATGCACACGCCGCCGTTGTCCCGGAGTCGGACAAGGACGTCGTCGGGCACGTTGCGGCTGTGCTCGGTGAGCTGCTTGGCCGACGAGTGGCTGAAGATCACCGGAGCGGTGGCGACGGCCAGGGCCGCGCGCATCGTCGTTTCCGCCACGTGCGACAGGTCGACGAGCACCCCGATGCGCTGCATCTCGGCGACGATCGCGCGGCCCTCGTCGTTCAGGCCACCGACGCCGGGCTGGTCGGTCGCCGAGTCGGCCCAGGAGGTGTTGTGGTTGTGGGTCAGGGTCACGTAGCGCACACCCAGCCGGGCGAAGGAGCGCAGCACCCCGAGCGAGGAGGCCAGGCTGTGTCCGCCCTCGATGCCGATCAGGGAGGCGATCCTGCCGGCACTCAGAGCCTGCTCCACGTCCCGGGCCGAATACGCGATCGCCAGCTCTTGCGGATACTCGGCGGTCAGGCGGTGCACGGCGTCGACCTGCTCCATCGTCGCCACGACCGCGTCCGGTTCGCTGAGGTCCGACGGCACGTACACGGACCAGAACTGCCCACCCACCCCACCGGCGCGCAGCCGGCTCAGGTCGGTCTGCAACTCGGGCCGCTCGTGCAGGCCGGTCACGCGATAGCCGGTCCGGGCCCGCAGAGCCAGGGGCAGGTCGTTGTGCCCGTCGATCACCGGCATGGCACGCAGAGCGGCGTCGACCACGGACATCTGATCAGCTCCTCACCGTTGGCTGTTCGGCGACGTCGACCGGGTCACGGCTGACCCCGGTGGCTCGCGTGCCAGCAACCATCGTGCTGCCGGAAGCAACAGGTGTCTTCGTGCGGTGCGACGAGACCGGGCCCGGATTCCTGTCCACCCTTCCACGACCTCTCGGGTAGCGGTCGCTGTCGTCGCCGACGACGAATCGGCAGGCGTCGTGTTGTCGGGGGCACCGAAGACAACCGGGCGCGGCGCTCGGCAGTCTTGCCGGACACGTAGGTGGGTGGAGGCGGCGCGATGAAGGCTCTTGGGTTGACGGCGGTGCTCGGCGCGGCCGTTCTGACGATGAGTGCGTGTGGTGGCGGTTCCGGCGACAGCGGCGGAACCAACCTGGTCAACGGTAAGACCTTCGTCATGGCTCTGCCGGGCGACCCCGGCAACCTGGATCCACATTTCACCTCCCTGTCGGTCACCGGCCAGGTCGGCCGATTCCTGTACGACTCGCTGCTCGGGTTCGCTCCGGACGGGCGGTTGCTTCCCGGTCTCGCCGCGTCGTGGGAGTCGGCGGGCACCACGGCGACGTTCACGCTGCGCAAGAACGTCACCTGCTCCGACGGCAGCGCGCTGACCGCGAGCACCGTGGCCGCGAACATCAACTTCGTCGGCGATGTCAAGAACGCCTCGACGCGGATCGGCACCTACGTCCCGGCCGGCGCCAAGGCCACGGCGGACGACAGCGCCGGAACCGTCGCCGTGACGGTGCCCGCCCCGGACGCGTTCCTGGACCGCAATCTGGGCGGCCTGCCGATCGTCTGCGACAGCGGGCTCAAGGACCGCGCCAAGCTCAAGCAGAACGCCCTGGGCTCCGGCATGTTCACGCTCACCGAGGCGGTTCCCGACGACCACTACACGCTGACCCGGCGCAAGGAGTACGCGTGGGGGCCCGGCGACTTCAAGGCGGGCCAGGCCGGACTGCCCGACAAGGTGGTCCTGCGGGTCGTCGCGAACGAGGCCACCACCGCCAACCTGATGCTCTCCGGCGAGGTGAACGCGGCCCGCTTCACCGGGCCGGACGGCCAGCGGTTGCAGGGCGCCGCGTACCTCAAGCGCGACATCATGGCGCCGACCGGCGAGATGTGGTTCAACCAGAAGCCCGGCCTGCCCACCGCAGCGCTGGATCTGCGCCGAGCGCTGGTGCAGGCCCTCGACCTCGCCCAGCTTCGGCAGGTGTTCGCGAGCGGCCGCGGCGGCCCACCGACCGGGCTGGTCGTCCCCGCCACCAGCCCCTGCAGGCAGGACACCGTCACCGGTAACCTGCCGACATTCGACGCCGCCGGGGCGAAGACGGCCGTGGCCGCGGCCTCGAACGGCAAGCCCGTCAAGCTGACCGTCGCGTTCGACACGTCGTCCGGTCCGGGTGCGCAGGCCGCCGCCGAGCTCGTGCAGCAACAGTGGGCCGCCGCCGGCGTACAGGTGGAACTGAAGTCGGTGACCGAGACGCAGATCGGTCAGATCGCGTCCGGCCAGTTCGCCTGGGACGTGGCGATGTTCCCGATCGGCGTGTCGCTGCCCAGTCAGCTGGTGCCGTTCTTCTCCGGACCCACGCCCCCGAACGGCAGCAACTTCGCCAGCGTCCGCAACGACGCCTACGTGGCTGCGGTGACCGCCGCCGCCAGGACCCCCGGTGACGGTGGATGCGATCAGTGGGCCGCGGCGGAGAAGGCCCTGTTGCAGCACCTCGACCTGGTGCCGTTCGCCAACTCCAACGTGCCGGTGTACGCCCGGGGATCGCAGTTGGACCTCTCCACGGGCGACGTCGACCCGGCGTCCATCCGGATGCTCGGCTGAGGATCACCAGCGTGACCGCGACGACCGTGACCGCCCTGGCCGAGAACCAGTGGATCCGGTTCGCGCTGCGCCGCTCGGGAAGACTGCTGCTGTCACTGTGGGTCCTGGTGAGCGCCGCGTTCCTCATGATCCATGCGCTGCCCGGCGACCCGGTCCGGGCCGCGTTGGGCCCCACCGCTTCGAGCGCACTGGTCGAGCAGCGGCGTGCGCAGATGGGCCTGGACGACCCGCTCGCCCTGCAGTACGCGCACTTTCTCGGCCGTCTGCTCACCGGGGACCTGGGTACGTCGATGACCTCGGGCCTGCCGGTAGCCGACGTCATCGGGGACCGGATCGGCTCCACCGTCACGATGGCGGCGCTGGCGTTCTCGGTGGCTCTGCTCGTCGCGATACCGCTGGGACTGGTGATGGCGGTGCTGGCCCGAAGTGGGCGTCACGTAGCCGACGGGGTCTTCACGTCGGCCAGCATCGTTGCCGCCACCATCCCGGAGTTCCTCCTGGCGGTCGGCCTGGTGTTCGTGTTCGGCGTGCAGCTCGGCTGGGCGCCGGTGGCTGGACGATCCGGTGCCGGCTCCTACGTGCTGCCCGTGGTGGCACTGGCCGTCGGGCCGGCGTTCATGCTGGCCCGCATCGTCCGCGTGGAACTGCTGACAGTGCTGCACGCCGACTACATCCGCACGGCCCGGGCGAAGCGGTTGCCACCGTGGCTGCTCTACCTGCGACACGCGCTGCCGAATGCGCTGACCGCCGCCCTGACCATCGGCGGCCTCCTGTTGGGTTCACTGGTGGCCGGGACCGTGCTGGTGGAGAACATCTTCGCGTGGCCGGGACTGGGTGGCACGATCGTCCAGTCCATCCTCGCCAAGGACTATCCGACCGTGCAGGGCGTGGTCCTCGTCTACGGGGCCGGCGTGCTGCTGGTCAACCTCGCCGTCGACGTGGTCCTCGCCGTGCTCGACCCGCGCTCCGCGATCCGGGAGGGCTGAACCATGGCCGGAGCTACGGCGCGACGGTGGGTCGCGGTGCTGCGCAGTCCGCTGGGCATCCTCGCCGTGGTGCTGTTGGCGGTGGTGCTCGGCCTCACCGTGCTGGCGTACCCGCTGTGGCATGACCGCGCGCACACGGTGGTGCCGGCGGAGATCCTGCAGGGTCCGTCCGCCCGGCACCCGGCCGGCACCGACCTGCTCGGCCGGGACATCCTGGCCCGGGTGCTGGTGGCGACCCGGCTGTCGGTCGGCCTGGCGCTCGCCGCCACCGGCATCGGCGTGGCCACCGGCCTGCTGCTCGGCGCGGCCACAGCGCTGGCCGGGAAGCGGGTCGGGCGCTGGATCGGCACGCTCGTCAACATCGCGGTGGCGTTCCCGAATCTGTTGCTGGCGCTGTTCTTCGCGGTGATCTTCGGGGTCGGGGCCAAGGGCGCGGTACTGGCCATCGGGTTCGCGACCGCACCAGGCTTCGCCCGGCTCACCCAGACGCTCGCCGCGGCCGTCTCCGGCCGCGACTTCATCGCCGCCGCCCGCATCGCCGGAGTGGGCCGCGTCCGGATCCTCTTTCGGCACGTGCTGCCCAACATCGCCGAGCCCCTCGTGGTCACCGCCACCTCGGCCGCCGGCAGCGCGCTGCTGGCGTTCGCCGGCCTGTCGTTCCTCGGGCTGGGTGTGCAGGCGCCGTCCTACGACTGGGGGCGGCTGCTCGGCGAGGGCCTGACACAGATCTACATCCATCCCGCGGGGGCGCTCGCGGCAGGGCTCGCTGTCGTGGTCGCGGCGTTGGCGTTCAACCTCGCCGGGGAGGTCGCGGCTCGGGCCCTCAGCTCGCAGGACGCCCGGCACGGTCTCCGGCGCCCACCCGCATCGGAACTGGCTCCCGTCGTACCAGTGGGAGAACCGACGGTGCTGGCCGTCGAGAACCTCAGCGTCTCCTTCCCGGCCGACACGGGGTCCGTCACTCCCGTGCGCGGGGTCAGCATGACGCTGCGACGGGGTGAGTCGGTCGGCATCGTCGGCGAGTCCGGTTCCGGCAAGAGCCTGACCGCGCTGGCGATCGCCCGGCTCGTGGAGAGTCCGGGCCTGGTGCGGGCCGACCGGCTCGACTTCCTCGGCACCGACCTGCGGTCCGCAGACTCCCGCGCGGTGCGCGGCCTGCTCGGCACCTCGCTCGCGATGGTTTTCCAGGACCCGATGACGTCGTTGAACCCGATCCAGCGGATCGGCCGTCAGCTCGCCGAGGTGGCCGAACGGCATCAGCGGATGAACCGACGCAGGGCCTGGGACCGGGCGGTGGAACGGCTCGATGCCGTACGCATCCCCGCTGCCGCCCGGCGCGCCCGGCAACTGCCGCACGAGTTGTCCGGCGGCATGCGCCAACGGGCGATGATCGGTATGGGCATCATGGCCCAGCCTTCGTTGATCATCGCCGACGAGCCGACCACGGCGCTCGACGTGACAGTGCAACGGCAGGTGCTGGAACTCCTGGCCGAGGTGCGCGGCGGCAACCAGGCCGCCCTCCTGTTCATCAGCCACGACATCACCGTCGTCGCCGAGGTGTGCGTGCGGGTGCTGGTCATGTACGCCGGTCACATCGTCGAGGATCTGCCCAGCCAGGCGCTGCTACACGACGCGCGGCACCCGTACACCCGGGCGCTGGCCGCCGCCGTGCCCACGATGGAAACCGACCGGGACCAACCACTCGCCGTGATTCCCGGCCGCCCGGCTGATCCGCGCCGACCACCCGCCGGCTGCCCGTTCGCCCCCCGCTGCCCGCTGGCCACCGAACAGTGCCACGAGCAGAACCCGCCACTTGCCACGTACGGCGGCGCGCACCGCGTCGCGTGCTGGCACGCCGATCTCGCACCGCTGGCGGTGGCACCCGTCACCGTTTCGGAAGGAGACCTGAGATGAACCTCGAGCACCGGCTCGCCACGATCGCAGAACGTCACGGCGTCCCCGGCGCCGCCGTGGGCGTCCTGCACGGTGACACCGTCACCGAAGCCGCCTACGGAGTCCTGAACCGGGCGACCGGCGTGGCGGCCACCACCGACTCGCTGTTCCAGATCGGGTCGATCACCAAGGTGTGGACCGCGACCGTGGTCATGCGGCTGGTCGACGACGGGCTGCTGGATCTCGACGCGCCGCTGGTCGACGTGCTCCCGGAGCTGCTCCTCCGCGACGCCGACGTGACCAGGAAGCTGACCATGCGCCATCTGCTGACGCACACCAGCGGCATCGACGGTGACATCTTCACCGACACCGGCCGCGGCGACGACTGCCTCAAGAAGTACGTCGGACTGCTGGGCGACGCCGCCCTGACCCACCCGCTCGGCGCTACCTGGTCGTACTCGAACTCGGGGTACTCGCTGGCCGGCAGGGTGATCGAGAAGCTGACCGGCGACACCTGGGACGCGGCACTGCGGGAGTTGCTGTTCCAACCGCTCGGGCTGACCCACACCGTCACGTTGCCGGAGGAGGCGCTGCTGTTCCGTACGGCGGTCGGCCATCTGCCCGGCGCCGACGGCGAGCCGGAACCGGCGCCGCAGTGGGGCATCCCCCGATCCGCCGGCCCGGCCGGCGGCGTCACCGCCACCGTCGCCGACGTGCTCCGCTTCGCCCGCATGCACCTGGACGGTGGCAGATCCGCCGACGGCACCGCGGTGCTCAGCGCCGCCGCGATCACCGCGATGGCCGCCCACCAGGTGGAACTGCCCGACAAGCACACCGTCGGTGATTCCTGGGGGCTCGGCTGGGAGCGGATGGGCTGGGACGGCCACCGGCTCATCGGTCATGACGGCAACACCATCGGCCAGGCCGCGTTCCTGCGCCTGCTGCCCGAGCGGAACATCGCCGTGGCACTGCTCACCAACGGCGGTAACGCCGCAAGACTGTACGAGGAGTTGTACCGGGAGATCTTCGCCGAGATCGCCGATGTGGCCGTGCCGCACCCACTCGGACCACCGGACGAACCGGTGGCGATCGACGTGGCCCCGTACGCGGGGCTCTACGAGCGGGCCAGTATCCGGCAGGAGGTGCTCACCGGCGAGGACGGCCCGATCCTGCGGGTGTCCGTGACCGGGCCGCTCGCGGAGGTGCTCAAGGACCAGAACGTCGACTACCGCATGGTCGGGGTCGCTCCGGACCTGTTCGTTTGCCAGGACCCGACGACCGGCAACTGGATGGCCGCCACGTTCTACCAGATCGAGAGCGGGGAGCGCTACGTTCACTTCGGCGCCCGCGCCACACCCCGGATCGGGTGAGGCCGACATGCCCGAGCTTGTCTTCGAGGACGTCACCGTGCGGTTCGGCGCCCGCCGGCGCGGGACCGTGGCGGTCGACAGGGTGAACCTGACGGTGCCGGCCGGAGCGGTCGTCGGCCTGGTTGGCGAGTCCGGGTCGGGCAAGTCGACACTGGCCCGCGCCGCAGCCGGGCTGACGCCCGTCACCGGCGGCCGGATCCTGCTCGGCGGGCAACCGCTGGACGCGGTTCGGGCGGGCGGACGACGTCCGTTGCAGATGGTCTTCCAGGACCCGTACTCCGCACTCGATCCCCGGATGGGGATCGGCGCGTCGATCGCCGAGGCCGTGCCCCGCGGCAGCACCACGGCGCAGCGCCGCGCCGAGGTCGCGCGGCTGCTCGGCCTCGTCGATCTGCCGCCCGAACTGTCCACCGCCAGCCCGGATCAACTGTCCGGCGGTCAACGGCAGCGGGTCGCGCTCGCGCGGGCGCTCGCCGGGCAACCCGAGGTCCTGGTTGCCGACGAGATCACCTCCGCGCTGGATGTCTCCATTCAGGGTGCCGTGCTCAACATGGTCCGGGATCTGCAGCGGCGGATGCGGTTGACAATGCTGTTCATCTCGCACAACCTCGCGGTGGTGCGCTACGTCAGCGACCTCGTGGCGGTCATGCACCAGGGCCGCATCGTGGAGTACGGCCCGGTGGACGACGTGCTGATGGATCCGCGGGACCCCTACACCCGCGACCTGCTCGCCGCGATTCCGCACGCCGGGGCGTAGGCCCCGGCCGAGACAGGACGGCAGTCATTCGATGCAGCCTCGTGCGAGCCTGGGCCGGATCCTCGACGACCTCGGCGCCACGTTGCTCGATCTGGTCCACGGCGACTCGCACACCGGCGCGCCGATCGGCGGCGTCTCGATCCACGATCCGTTGGACGAGCTCGTTCTGCCGCCGCACGCCCTGGTGCTCGGCGTCGGCCTGCGGGAAGTCCACGAGATCGCCGATCTGCTGCGTGCGCTCGGCACGCACGGCGCCGCCGGTCTCGTGGTCCGGGGTCCCCTCGCCGACTCCGACACGCTGCGATCTGCCTCCCAGGAGTCCGGGGTGGCGCTGCTCGCCCTGACCCGCGGCGCATCCTGGGCGCAGCTCGCCGCCCTGCTGCGGTCCATGCTCGGTCAGGGCGACGTCGGCGACGCCGGACCGGAGACTCTCGGCGGGATGCCCAGTGGGGATCTGTTCGCGGTGGCCAACGCGGTCGCGGCCCTGGTCGACGCGCCGGTCACCATCGAGGACCCGGACTCAAGGGTGCTGGCGTTCTCCGGGCGTCAGGAGGAGGCCGACGAGTCCCGGGTGGAGACGATCCTCGGTCGGCAGGTGCCGGAACGGTACGCCCGACTGTTGGCCGAATCCGGCGTCATCCACGACGTGCACCACAGCGAGCAGCCGGTGTTCGTGGCACCGCTGCCCAGCATGGCCACCTTCCTGGTGCCGCGCGTCGCCGTGGCGGTCCGCGCCGGCGACGAGTTCCTCGGCTCCATCTGGGCAGCCGTACGCAAGCCGCTGAGCCCGGACCGGTCCCGTGCCTTCAGCGACGCGGCGAAACTGGTCGCCCTGCACCTGCTGCGGTTACGGGCCGGCGCGGACGTCGCACGACGGTTGCGGACCGACCTGGTCAGCACAGCGCTGGAGGGAGGCTCGGGCGCTCGGGAGGCTCTGGCCCGGCTGGGGCTCACCGAACAGCCGCTGGTGGTGCTCGCGCTCGCGCCGACCGAGCGGATCACCCCGGGCGTCGACGACCGATCCGGGGTCGCCGCGCAACGCCAGCGCCTCGGAGACGCGCTGGCGATGCATCTGGGCACGGTGCATCCGGCCAGCGCGGTCGCCCTGCTCGGCGACGTGACGTACGGGCTGTTGCCGGTCGGCCGCGACGCGCCGGAGAAGCAGGCGGCCCGGGTGACCGCCGGGTTCCTCGATCGGATCGGCACCCGACTGCCGGCGATGGCCGGTGTGAGCCCGGTGGCGAACACACCCACCGACCTGCCCGCCGCCCGCACCAGCGCCGACCGGGCGCTTCGCGTGCTGTGCGTCGGGCGGGGCGGTTCGCGCCGGGTCGCTCACCTCGCCGACGTGTACACCGAGGCGTTGCTGCTCGACATGGCCGATGCCATCGCGGCTCGTGGGGACGCACCCAGCGGCGTGGTGGCGCGGCTGATCGCGTACGACGCGGAGCACCAGTCAAGCCTCGTCGAAACGCTGTCGGCCTGGCTGGACGCGTTCGGTGACGTGGTCGCGGCGGCCGCGGCGTTGCACGTGCATCCCAACACGTTCCGGTACCGGTTGCGACGCCTCGCCGAGCTGGGCGGCCTGGATCTGACCGATCCGCACGCGCGCTTCGGCGTGATGCTCCAGCTGCGCGTGTTCGGACTCTGACAGCCGATCTTGGTCGTCCGGACGAGAGCGGCGGGCCCGTCTCGTGCCGCTGCACCAAGACAGCGATCGCGGTGACCGGCAAGCTTCGTACCAGAGTTCCCCAACGCCAGGAGCCACCCGGAAAGGAAGGTCGACGGACATCAACGTTGAAATCTGGCAGCGTCGCCTGGCCGCGCTTGCCGAACAGCACCGTGTTCCCGGCGCCACGCTCGGCATCCTGCGACTGCGCCCGGACGGACCGGACGAACTCGTCGAGGCCGCGTACGGCGTTCTCAATGTGAACACCGGGGTCGAGACGACCACCGATTCGGTGTTCCAGATCGGCTCCGTCAGCAAGGTGTGGACCGCGACCCTCGCGATGCAGTTGGTGGATGAAGGGCTACTCGATCTCGACGATCCGGTGGTCCGGGTGCTGCCGGAACTCGCCCTGTCGGACCCGACGGTGGCCGCGCGGGTGACGATGCGGCACCTGCTCGCCCACACCAGTGGCATCGACGGCGACGTCTTCACCGACACCGGCCGCGGGGACGACTGTCTGGAGAAGTACGTGGCAACGCTGCGCGAAGAGGCGCAGAACCATCCGCTCGGCGCCACCTGGTCGTACTGCAACTCGGGGTTCGTGCTGGCCGGGCTCGTCATCGAGAAGCTGACCGGGATGACCTGGGACGCCGCTGTCCGGACCCGGCTGGCCGGGCCGCTCGGGTTGGCGCGTACCAGCACGCTGCCCGAGGAGGCCCTGTTGGAACGGACCGCGTGCGGGCACACCGACAGCGCCGAGGGCCCGGAACGGGTCCCGCAGTGGATGCTCCCGCGTGCGCTCGGGCCGGCCGGCCTCATCAACGCCAGTGTCGCGGACCTGCTGCGCTTCGCCCGGATGCACCTCACCGGGGGTGTGGCGGAGGACGGCACCCGCGTGCTCAGCGAGCGCAGCACCGCGGCGATGGCGGCACACGAGGTCGACCTGCCCGACCGGCACACCCTCGGCGACTCGTGGGGTCTGGGCTGGATCCGCTTCGGCTGGGACGGGCGGCGGCTCATCGGCCACGACGGCAACACCATCGGGCAGGCGGCCTTTCTGCGGTTGCTGCCGGAGCAGAACATGGCGGTGGCGCTGCTGACCAACGGTGGCAGCGCCGGGGACCTCTACCGCGATCTGTACCGGGAGATCTTCGCCGACCTCGCCGGCGTGACGATGCCACCGCCGTTCACGCCCCCCGCCGAGCCGGTGTCGGTGGACGTGACACCGCACCTGGGCACGTACGAGCGAGCGAGCACCCGGTTGGAGATTCTCGACGGCGCGGACGGCCCGGTGCTGCGGATGACCGTGACCGGCCCGCTCGCCGAGCTGACGCCCGATCCCGTCAAGGAACTGGCTCTGATCGCGGTCGGCACGGATCTGTTCGCGATCCGTCTGCCGGACCGGGACTCATGGATGCCGGTGACGTTCTACCGGCTGCCCACGGGGGAGCGGTACCTGCACCTCGGCGTTCGCGCCACGCCGAAGGTGACGTGAGATGAGCCTGCGGGAACGCCTCACCCGTCGTCTGCCGGACATGTTGGAGGACATCGCCGAGCTGGTCGGGTGCGAGTCGCCATCGGCCGACCTCGCCGCCGTGGCCCGGAGCGCCGACGTCCTGGCGGCCGTCGGGCAGCGGCGGCTCGGCGTGCCACCAGAGAAGATCGTTCTCGACGGGCACACCCACCTGCGGTGGCGCTTCGGTTCCGGGCGGCCGACGGTGCTGCTGCTGGGTCACCACGACACGGTCTGGCCGATCGGTTCCCTTCGCGACCGGCCGTACGAGGTGACGGACGGGATCCTGCGCGGACCGGGGTGCTTCGACATGAAGGTCGGCGTCGTCCAGGCACTGCACGCGGTTGCCGAGCTGGACGACCGCAACGGCGTGACGCTCCTCGTGACCGGCGACGAGGAGCTGGGATCGCCCAGCTCCCGATCACTGATCGAACAGGAGGCGGCGGGCGCCGCGGCAGCTCTGGTGTTGGAGGCTTCCGCCGCCCGGGGCGCTCTCAAGACCGCCCGCAAGGGCATGTCCCGCTACGTCGTGCACGTCGAGGGACTCGCCGCGCACGCCGGCCTGGAACCCGAGCGTGGGATCAACGCCGGGGTCGAGGTCGCCCACCAGGTCCTCGCCGTTCTCGCCCTGGCCGATCCGAGCCGAGGTACGAGCGTGGTGCCGACCGCGATGTCCGCCGGCAGCACGGGCAACACCGTTCCGGCGAACGGCACCTTCGTCGTGGACGTGCGCGTGCGTGACATCGACGAGCAGCGACGGGTCGATCTCGCCCTGCGGGAGCTGCGGCCGGCCGTTCCGGGCACCCGGCTGAGCGTCGAGGGCGGGCCGAACCGGCCGCCGCTGCCGCCTTCGGCGTCCGAGGCGCTGTACGAACGGGCCGCAGCAGCGGCGCGAGACATCGGTCTGCCGGTCCCCGGGCGGGCTGCCGTCGGAGGCGCGTCGGACGGGAACCTCACCGCTGGCGTGGGCACACCCACCCTGGACGGGCTCGGGGCGGTCGGCGGCGGGGCGCACGCCGACTCCGAGCATGTCGTGGTCGCGGAGATCGCGGACCGGGCGGCATTGGTGGCCGCGCTCATCGGGGCCCTACTGGAGCAGCCGTGAGTGAGGCCTTTGTGGTGACCAGCACCCCCGAGGATGACGCTTCGGCCTCCGCGGCGGCGGCCCGGGTCCGCGTCGCGGCACTGACCGAGCTCGACGACCTGCGGGCCGTGCACCGGCTGCTGATCAGCATCTGGCAACGGGCTCCGGACAATCCACCGATGACGCCCGAGCTTCTGCGCGCGTTCAGCCTGGCGGGCAACTATGTGGCCGGGGCGTTCGACGGCAGGGCGCTCGTCGGGGCGTGCGTGGGCTTCTTCGCCGCCCCTGAGCGCCGCGAACTGCACAGTCACATCGCCGGAGTCTCGGCCACCGTGATGGGCCGCGGGGTGGGACACGCCCTGAAGCTGCACCAGCGGGCCTGGGCGCTGCGGCAGGACGCGACCACGATCGCGTGGACGTTCGATCCGCTCGTCGGCCGGAACGCGTACTTCAATCTGGTGAAGCTGGCGGCGACGCCGACGCGTTACCTGACGAACTTCTACGGCAGCATGCACGACCGGATCAACGGCGACGACGACACCGATCGCCTGCTCCTGCATTGGAATCTCGCGGACCCTGAGGTACGGCGGGCGTCGGCTGGCAGCGTACGCCGATGGGACGCCACCGCACGGCGGCGAGCGGGTGCGGCGGTGGCGCTCGACCGAGATGCCGACGGCGCGCCGGTTATCGGCAGCAACGCTGGTGACGACCTGCTCGTGGCCACCCCTGCGGACATCGAGAAGCTGCGCGTCGTTGACCCGGCAGCCGCCCGCCAGTGGCGCCGGGCACTGCGGGAGGTGCTGGGCTCATTGCTGGCCGAAGGCGCGACGGTCCTCGGATTCGACCGGGCAGGGTGGTACCTGCTGAGGCGTGACAGTGCGACGAGGAGAGATGGATGAAACTCACCGGCATCGAGTTACGCCGTGTCCGCATGCCTTTGGTGGCGCCGTTCCGGACCTCGTTCGGGGTCGAACACGACCGGGACATCCTGCTGGTTCGCGCGGTCACGGACGAGGCGGAAGGCTGGGGGGAGTGCGTGGCGATGGCCGACCCGCTCTACTCCAGTGAGTACGTCGAGGCCGCCGCGGACGTCCTGCGTCGGTATCTGATCCCCGCCCTCGCTGCCCGGCCACCTGCCGACGCGACCGCTGTCGGCCCGACGCTGCATCGGTTCAAGGGACACCGGATGGCGAAGGCGGCGTTGGAGACAGCGGTGCTCGACGCGGAATTGCGGGCCGGTCGCCGGAGCCTGGCGCGTGAGCTCGGTGCGGTGCGGGACAGGGTGCCGGCCGGCGTCTCGGTCGGGATCATGGACTCGGTCGAGAGACTCGTATCCGATGTAGAGGGTTACCTCGATGAGGGTTATCTTCGGATCAAGCTGAAGATTCAGCCCGGCTGGGACGTCGAGCCCGTCCGCGCGGTGCGGGAACGCTTCGGCGACGACGTACTCCTGCAGGTCGACGCGAACACCGCGTACACGCTCGGGGATGTCGCGCTGCTGGCCGCGCTTGACCCGTTCGGGCTGCTGCTGATCGAGCAGCCGCTCGACGAGGAGGACGTCCTGGGTCATGCGGCGCTGGCGCGGCAGGTGCGCACTCCCATCTGCCTCGATGAGTCGATCATCTCGGCGCGTGCGGCTGCGGATGCGATCCGCCTCGGCGCGTGCCAGATCGTCAACGTCAAGCCGGGTCGGGTCGGTGGCTATCTCGAGGCCAGGCGCATCCACGACGTCTGCGCGGCCCATGGTGTACCGGTGTGGTGCGGCGGCATGCTCGAGACCGGCATCGGTCGAGCGGCCAACGTGGCGCTCGCGGCGTTGCCGAACTTCACCTTGCCCGGGGACACCTCCGCCTCCGGCCGTTACTACCGAACGGATCTGACCGAGCCGTTCGTCCTGGACGACGGACACCTCACCGTTCCCAACGGCTTCGGAATCGGCGTGGCTCCGGTGCCGGAGATCCTCGCCGAGATGACGACATCGCTCGAATGGCTACCCCTGGCCTGAATCGTCCGCCCAGGTCTCGCGGGGGCGTTGACCGCCCCCGCTGCCCGGCGGCACGGGACGAAAAAGTGCCCCAGCACCCGCTGAATCGATTCGGCCGGACGTCACCTGCAACAAGCGTTGAGAAACAGCCACCCCTGGCGTATCAGGGCATGAAGCGCGGTGCCACGTCGGCGAGCGCACGGTCGAGGATTTCCAGGCCCAGGTCCAGCTCGGCGTGGGTGGAGGTGAGCGCTGGCGCGATGCGGAAGACGCCGCCCATGCCGGGCAACTGGACCACGTTCATGTGCAGGCCCAGCTCCAAGCAACGCCCTGTCACCGCGGCGCCCAGCGCGTCGGCCGGTCGTTTCGACTCCCGGTCGCTGACCAGCTCGAGCCCGACCAGCAGCCCGCGCCCACGCACGTCGCCGACCACCGGGTGCCGTTGCCTGATTTCCTGAAGACCCTTTCGCAGGTACGAGCCCAGTTGCGCCGCCTGTTCGTCGAGCCGGTCGGCCTCCAGTACGTCCAGGACGGTGTTGCCGACCGCGGCCACCAGTGGGTCCGAGACGTGCGTGGTGAAGAAGAGGAAGCCGCGCTCGTGCGCCGTCCGCTCGATCTCCGGGCTGGTCACCACAGCGGCCAGCGGCAGGCCGGCGCCGAGCGTCTTGGACAGGGTCAGGATGTCCGGTACGACACCGTCACGCTGGAACGCGTACCACTCACCGGTGCGGCACAGACCGGTCTGCGCCTCGTCGAGGATCAACAGCCCTCCCCGCTCGTGCACCTTGTCGCGCAGCGCCACGAGGTATCCCGGCGGCAGGTCGATCACCCCGCCGGAACTGAGGATCGGCTCGACGACGCACGCCGCCAGGCTGCCCACCGACTGGGCGTCGAACAGCTCGAACGCGAACTCCAGTTGACGCCGCCAGTCCAGCTCGCCGCCGGGAAGGGTGAAGTCGGGCCGGTACGCGTTCGGCGTGGGGATCGCGAAGTTGCCGGGCGCCGCGGGCCCGTAGCCCTTGCGTCCCGAGCTGTAGGTGGCGCTCGCCGCCGCCTGCGTCATCCCGTGCCACGACCGGGCGAACGAGATGATCTCGTGCCGGCCGGTGACCAGCTTCGCCATCCGGATCGCGGCCTCGTTGGATTCCGCGCCGGTGGTGAGCAGCAGGACCTTGTCCAGCGGCGCGGGCAGCGAGCCGGCGAGGCGGCGTGCCAGCTCGACCACGGGCCGGCTCAGCATGCCACTGAACAGGTGGTCGAGAGTGGCCGCCTGCCGGTGGATCGTGGCCACGACGGCCGGGTGGGAGTGGCCGAGGATCGCGCTCATCTGTCCCGACGTGAAGTCGAGCAGGCGGCGGCCGTCGGCGGTGAAGACGAAACTGCCCTCGGCCCGCTCGATGATCTCACGTACGAAGCTGCCCGCACCGATGTAGCGGACCAGGTGACGATCGGCGTCGGACCAGAACGAATCAACCATGGACCGACGCTAGGCAGCCCGGTCAGGCACGTCCATCGCACATTTCCGCTGTCGCTGTTAAGCAGAGCCGTACAGTCCGGGGTCATGACGCTGAATCCGTGGCGGCTGCGCCTGCTCGCCGACCTGGCGACCTACGGCACCGTCCGGGCCGTCGCCCAGCGCGGCAACCTGAGCCCGTCGGCGGTGTCGCAGCAGCTGATCACGCTGGAACGGGAGACCCGGACCGCGCTGCTGGAACGCACCGGGCGCCGGGTGCGGCTCACCGCCGCCGGAATGTTGCTCGCCGGCCGGGCTCGGGAAATCCTCGCGGCCATGGACGCGGCCGAGGCGGAACTGCGCCGCCTCGCCGACGAACCCGCCGGCACCGTCACCGTGGCCGCGTTCCAGAGTGCCGTACAAGCCCTCGCCGAACCGGCGCTCGCCCGTCTCGCGGCCCGACACCCGGACGTGAGCGTGGTGTTGCTGGAGTTGGAGCCACACGAGAGCATGCCGGCGCTGCGTCGCGGCGACGTCGACCTGATCATCACGACGGCCGACTTCGCCGGTGCCGAGCTCTCCCCGGAGATCCACCTGGTTCCGCTCGCCACCGATCCGATCGTGCTCGTGCTGCCCCCGGAGCATCCGCTGGCCAGCGGCGAGTCGGTCACCCTGGAGGAGTGTGCGCAGCAGCGCTGGACGTTCGACGTCACCGGCTCGTACATGTCCGAGCTGTCCACCCGGCTGTGCCGGGAGGCCGGCTTCGAGCCCGTGGTGGTCTGTCGCTTCAACAACTACATGCTGGCGCTCCAGCAGGTGGAGAACGGCCGCTCGATCACCCTGCTGCCGAAACTGGCGGTGGACCCGCGGTACCGGGTGGTGACCCGGCCCCTGAACCCGCCGCTGACCCGGCGCATCACCGCCGGGGCCCGGCGACCGGCGGCGTCACGCCCCGAGGTTGCGGCCGTGCTCAGTGCCCTGAAGGGAGGGTGACCGACGTCGGTCGGGCCGTCGGTCGGGCGAGCCCAGCGCGACCGGTGCGGTGGTCCACATCCGAGAGGGCATCCCATCGGCGGCGGACGCACGCGACGGATCCGACCCGGGGACGTGACGACAGGTGTTCAGGCGCGTGGTTGAACCAGGCCGTTGTCGTACGCGAAGATGACCGCCTGGATTCGATCTCGCGCTTCGATCTTGGCCAAGACGCGTCCGACGTGCTTCTTGACGGTGGATTCGGTGAGGGTGAAGCGTTCGGCGATCTCGGTGTTGGTGGCGCCCTGGCCGATCGCTTCGAGGACCTCCCGTTCGCGTTCGCTCAGGGTGGCCAGGCGGGGGTCCGGGGCTGCGGTCGGCGCTGGATCCTGGAGGTAGGCGTCCATCAGTTTCCGGGTCAGGCTGGGGGCTACCACCGAGTCTCCGCTGGCGACGGCGTGGATGCCGGCGATCAGTTCCTCGGGGCGGGCGTCCTTGAGCAGGAACCCGCTCGCTCCGGCTCGCAGGCCCGCGTAGACGTATTCGTCCAGGTCGAACGTGGTCAGGATCAGCACCCGGGTGCGGGTGCCGGCCGCGGTGAGGCGGCGGGTGGCTTCGATGCCGTCCATGCCGGGCATGCGTACGTCCATCAGCACCACGTCGGGCCGGGTCTGATCGACCTTTCGCACTGCCTCGGCACCGGTGGCGGCCTCGCCCACCACGGTGATGCCGGGTGTGCCGTCGAGGAGCATCTTGAAGCCCATCCGCTGCAACTGTTGGTCGTCGGCGATCAGGACGGTGGTCACGAGGGCTCCTTGAGGACGACATCGACGAGCCAGCCGTTCTCCGTGGGGCCGGCGGTCACCACTCCGCCATACATGGCGGCGCGTTCGCGTAGGCCGAGCAGGCCGTGGCTTGGGAGGGCCGGAGTGCCCCGGCCGTTGTCGCGAACGCGTACCCGGATCTCTTGATCGCTGGCAGCGAGCGTGACGGTCGCGGACGCGCCGGGCCCCGCGTGTTTGAGGGTGTTGGTGAGAGCTTCCTGGACTATGCGGTAGACCGCGAGCTGCACACCCCGGTTGAGGGTGTGCAGCTCGCCCGAGGTGGAGTAGGTGACCGGCAGCCCGGCCGCCCGCACGCTCGGCAGAAGCCGGTCGAGATCGTCGATGCCGGGCTGCGGGCTCAGCTGTGGATCGGCGTCTCCCTCGCGCAGCACGCCCAGTACCCGGCGCAACTCGGACAGCGCCTGCCGGCCGGTGTCACCGATCAACCGCAGTGGTTCGGCGGTCTGCTCGGCCCGTGCGGTCGCGAGCGCGGCGCCACCGTCGGCCAGGCCCACGATCACCGAGACGTGATGGCCGACGATGTCGTGCATCTCGCGGGCCACCCGGGCCCGCTCGTCGGCGACGGCGAGGCGGGCCCGTTGGTCCCGCTCGACCTCCAGGCGGGCGGCGCGGTCCTCGAGGGCGATGAGGTACGCCCGGCGGGTGCGCACGGCGACGCCGAACGCGAATGCGGCCCCGGATGTGCCGATCACCAGAAGCAGCGTGGTGGTGCGGTTCTCCGTCACCGGTTCGATCAGGTAGATCTCGGCGATCAGCAGAGCGAGGGTGATCCCGGTGGCCCAGGTCAGCGCCCACCACGAAGCGCGCGAGGCCACTGCGAACAACATCACGAGCAGGATCACGCCGGCGCCGACACGGACGTCCAGCAGTCCCTGCACCAACTCGGTGGCCGCGGTGACGAGGAACGCCGGGAACGGGTACCGCCGCCGCCAGTACAGCGGCGGTAACAGGACCAGGGTCGCGATCGTCGCCGGCAGTGGATCTTCGATGATGTTGGGGATGCTGAAGAGCACGATCGGTACGGCCACCAGGGTGTCCGTGACCCACGGGCGGTGCCGGTCGAAGGCTCGTAGCCGGGCCTGCCGGTCCACCAGCCATCCCTGGGTACTCATCCCCGGATTCTCCCCTCTACGCGCTCACGCGTCGGTCGTCTTCAACCGGTACGCCGCCGCGGCGAGCGTCACGGCCACGTACCCGGCGAAGACCACGAGACCGGCCCAGGGGGCCAGGGTGCCGTCCGCCTGGTTCAGCGCCATCATGGCGTCGCCGGCGCTACTCGGCAGGTAGGGAGCGATGGCCTCGGAGATCGAGTTCGGCAGCAGCGCCACCAGACCGGGCACGATCAGCAGCAGGCCCGCCAGGATCGCGATGGCGCCGGCGCTGGAGCGGACGAGCATGCCGAGGGCGACGCCGAGCACCGCGACCAGGCCGAGATAGAGGCCGGCGCCGACCAGGGCCCGCAGCACACCGTCGTCATCGAGGCCCAAGGCGTCGACATTGTCGTTGAGTACGGCCGTTCCCGCCGCGAAAGCGGCGAAGGCGCCGGCGGTCATCGTGACGAAGGCGGCCGAGCCGGCCACGAGGCTCTTCGACCACAGCACCGGCAACCGGCGCGGCACCGCGGCGAGGGTCGCCCGGATCATGCCGGTGGTGTATTCGCTCGCGCCCAGCAGCGCGCCGAGCACGCCGACGGCCAGGGCGGCCAGGACGCTGCCGGACAGGACCAGGCCCACGGAGCTCATGTTGTCGCCCGAGAACGAGGCCGAGGCGATCATGCCGAAGGCGATCAGGAGGAAGACGGAGATGCCGGTCGTGATCCAGGTGGAGCGCAGGGAGGAGAACTTGGTCCATTCGGCGGCGACGACGCCGCCAGGGGTGATCTTCATCGGGCGGCCTCGTATTCGACAGCGTCGCGGGTCAGGTTCATGAACGCCTCCTCCAGTGAGGCGTTCTGCGGGGTGAGTTCGAACAGCGGGATGCCGCGGGACGCCGCGGCCAGCCCGATTACGCGGGCGGAGGCCCCGGCGACGAGCAGTTCCTCGGCACCTGTCGAGGTCACCGTGATGCCCGGGCCGGCAATCGTCGTGCGCAACGCGTCCGGGGCGGGAGTGACGACCCGGACGCCTTCGGCGGTCACGAGATCGGCCACGGTGGTGTCGGCCAGCAGCCTGCCCCGGCCGATGATGACCAGGTGGTCCGCGATCAGCGAGACCTCGCTCATCAGGTGCGAGGACAGCATCACGGTGCGGCCTTCGGCGGCCAGGCCGGTGAGCAGGTTGCGCACCCAGCGGACACCTTCGGGGTCCAGGCCGTTGACCGGCTCGTCGAGCATCACCACGGCCGGGTCACCGAGCAGGGCGGCGGCGATACCGAGCCGCTGGCCCATGCCGAGGGAGAACGCGCCGACCCGCCTGTGGGCGACGGCCGAGAGGCCGGCCAGGTCGAGCACCTCGTCGACGCGGGAGCGCGGGATGCCGTTGGTGCGGGCCATGGCGAGAAGGTGGCTGACCGCCGTGCGGCCGGGGTGTACCGCCTTGGCCTCGAGCAGGACGCCGATCTCGTGTAGCGGTGCCTTCGACGATGTGTAGGGCTTGCCGTTGACCAGCACGTCACCGGAGGTCGGCACGTCGAGGCCGACGATCATCCGCATGGTCGTCGACTTGCCGGCGCCGTTGGGCCCGAGGAAGCCGGTGACCTGTCCGGGCTTCGCGGTGAACGACAGGCGGTCGACGACTGTCTTCGCACCGTACCGCTTGGTTACCTCGCGTATCTGAATCATGTTCGCAACGCTAGGTGCGCGCAGCGCCACGATCGTGGTACCGCGGTCGACACTTCGCGGTTGCCCGTGGTACCCCGGTACTACCGGCACCTTCGAGTCACTGACGCCGTCGTTGACGGCTCCCGAGCGGGGCCAGGGGACGGGCCGGTCGCCGTCCGGGTGCTGACGAGATCTGACCGAGTTCTGGTATTCCGCGCCCGATCACCCGCCGAAGCGGTCGAGCACGGCTTGCGCGTTCCGGGCCACGACCTCGATCCTCTGCTGGGCGGCGCGCAGATCCTGGGCGTGCGCCTGGATCATCGCGGTCTGGTACGCGGACTCGACCGAGAACCAGACACCCACGACGTTGTTACGGGTCTTGCACGCCACGTCCGCGGTCGCGGTCCGCTTCTCGGCGGTTGAGGGCGTGGCCGGGCGCAGATCCGCAGCTGCCGCAGCAGTCAACGGGTCGACGTAGTTGTAGCCCTGTTCGTGCATGCACGCAGACCATCTGCCGACCACCTGGCGCACCCGGTTGTCCGTCCGCGCCTGGTCGAAAGCGTTGAAGTCGATCGAGGTGACGAGGTGCTCGGCGATGTCCTCGGGGCTCGTGAGCTGCAGTTCGCGGCCCGCCTCGCCCGCGCAGCCGCCCGCGGGCACCTCGTGCCCCTGGTAGGTGCGGGTGGGCTGCCCGGCTGGCGCCGGGCGGCCGTCCTCGCTGCCGGTCCAGACGAGCATTTCGGCGGGCGGCACGGCGGCACCCGGCTCTGTGCGAGCGACGGTGCCTTCACCCGGTGCGAGGTGGTATCCCCACCTGGCGGCGACGGCCGGGTCGGTGACGCCGTACCGGCGCGACATCGGTTCAGGGCCCGCGCGGCCGGTGGCTGCGGCGGGCTGTCGGCGATCGATCCCGAAGCGTCGCATGCAGTCGTCGATCAGGATGGATCGAGCCCGATCCAGGGTGAGGCGCTGCTCGCCGTCGAGCCGGTACGCCTCGATGGGCAGGACCAGTCCCGCGACACCGTCGGCGCCGCGCATCTCGGTGACGGCGGGCGGACTGGTGATGGTGATCTCGCCCACGCCGCCACGGTCACCTGTGTCGTCCGGGTCGGGGGAGCAAGCCGCCGCGGTTGCGAGCAGCAGCATGAGTGCGCCCCACCGGGCGGTTCTTCGTCTGTGCGATGCCATGTTCGCTGCCCCCGGCTGTTGTCGGTGGCACATGACACCGCGGGCGGCAGGGCCGGCGGCGTCACGTGCCACGAGGGTCTGACGTGTCTGGATGTTGGCTAGTTGGCGGACCAGGAGAGCGACCGGTTGTCGTTGGTGAGACCGGCGAGGTCGTACGGCGCACTGCCCTGATCGCAGCAGATGCCCAGCGCGTACGACGGGCCAGTCATGCCGGGCTCGGACCAGATCACCGGCCGCCACGTCGTGTCGTAGTTCGCTGCCGAGCCGGCGTTGTTCCAGACCCGGGTGCCGTGGCCGGAGCCGGACGGCCCGAAGTAGAGAGCCGGGCTCTTCATGTCGTTGATCAAGCCGTTGAGGCAGATGGAAGCCCCCTGCTGCTGTTGCCCGTAGTAAAGGACAACCGGACCGCCGGAGCGGACGGTGCAGTTGGTTTCGACCCCGGCCGACGCCGATTCGGGGAAGGCGATCAGCGTGGCGCTGCAGGCGGTGGCCGCAGTGACGAGTCCGTGCAGGACTTTGCGGTTGATCTTCACGGGTTCCTCCCTTGGTGCCTGGTCATACGGCCAGGCATTCGCACATTGGTCCGGTCCTTGTATCTCTCCGCTGGCGTTCGTCGTTGAGCGGCCAGCGCTTGGGGCAAACGTTCAGATCCGCGGAGGCATCGAATGGACTTGCCACCGCCGCATTGTCCGTACGCGGTCGGTGGCCTAACCGCGTGGCGAGGCTCAGTTGACCGTCATGGTCCGGGTGTCAGACCTGGCCGACATGTCGTCCCCCTGCTGCGGGCCGGGGCGCCCGGGAACAGGGCGGCATGGCGGCATGGATCCGTTCAGCGGTCCGCTCAAGCCTGGTGGTGTCGATGGTGGGTGCCCGCGCCGGCCAGATGGTCTGGATCGGATCCCCGTGCCAGCGGGGAACCAGGTGTATGTGAAGGTGGGGAATCGTCTGTGAGGCAGCCTGGCCGGCCGAAATGATCAGGTTGAGACCATCCGACGCGAGTGCCTCTCGGATGGCATGGGACACGTCGAGAACGGTGTCCATCAGCGGCTGGACGTCCTCCGAGGCCAAGGCCCACAGGTCGGTCACGTGCCTTCGCGGTATCACCAGAGTGTGCCCGGCGGCCGCGGGCAGTAGCGGGACGAAAGCCACCGTCTGCGGGGTTTCATAAATCCGCAGGGCCGTTGCCGTGCCGTCACCGATCTGGCAGAACACGCAGGTCCCGACGTCGTCGCTCATCCGTTCGCCCCTCTTCCGCCGCATGCTCCCATCAGAAGCGAGAGTCGAATTCCCCCGGCATCGACGTGTTCACCGTTCTGGTATGCGGCGCTCCCATACCGCGCCCGACTCTGCTTCAGTCGAGGTGGAAGAGTCGACGTGCGGTGGGGAGTGAGGGCACCATGCCGCTACCGCAGATGCGCCTTCTGCCAACGAGCACGGTGGTCTGGGCGGCCCGAATTGCCGAGGTGGTCGGAGCGATGACCCCGTATATTCGAGTCCTCCCATGGGTGGAGGCTCCAGTGAGGTTTTCGGTGCTCGGTCCGCTGCGGGCTCTCCGGGACGGCCGCCCTGTCGTCCTGCGTGGTCATCGGGAGCGGAGGATTCTGGCGGGGCTGCTGACCAGGCCAAACGGGCTGGTGACGCACGATCGGCTGGTCCGGGTGGTGTGGGACGACCCTCCCGCGACGGCGCGACGACAACTGCAGAACTGCGTCTGGCAGTTGCGGCGCCAACTCCACGATGAGGTCGAAGGTGAGCGGATCAGTGGAGCCCCTGAGGGCTACCAGATCAACGTCGACCGGGCCGACCTCGACGCGCTGGTGTTCGACAGGCTTCTCGACGAGGCTCGTCGGCTCAGCGGGCGCCACCAGGACCAGGAGGCGATCGACGCGTACGACGAGGCGCTCAGCCTGTGGCGGGGAGTGGTGGCGCTCGACGGGGTGCGGACCTCCTGGATCGAGGCTTGGGCGGCCAAGCTTGACGAGCGCCGGATCTGCGGCCTGGAGGAGCGGGTGGAGGTCCACCTGCGACTGAGTCACCACCAGGCGATGGCCTCCGAACTGACGGGGTTGGTCGCCGAACATCCACTGCGGGAACGATTCGTCGGGCAACTGATGGTCGCGCTGTATCGCGGCGGCAGGCAGGCGGACGCCCTCCGGGAATACCAGCAGCTGGCCCACCGCCTCGCCGAGCTGGGGCTGACTCCCAACCCGCACCTGGGACAGCTGCAGGTGATGATCCTCCGCAACGACGCGGCCCTGGAGATCAGCCCCCAGTCGCCGGGGCATCCGCGAGCCCGGTCTGCCGTGGCGCCGTCCCGGGGAGCGGGCCCGAATCCGGCCCCGCTGCCCGCGGCGTGGCTTCCATCGACGCTGCCGGACCGCTCGGTTGATGGTGCGTCACCGTTCGAAGAACTGCTGCGCCGTATGCGTCAGGCGGCGCAGACGACCAGCCCTCGGGTGTTGCTACCGACCCTCGCCGCGCAGGTGCGGACTCTGCGAGGACTCGCCGAGGTCAGCATGCTGGCCGAGCGCGTGGAGATTCTTCACCTGGCCGCCCGGTACGCCGAGTTCACCGGTTGGATGGCACAGGAGGCCGGCGATGACGCCGCCTGTCTGCAATGGACCCGCACCGCGGTCGCTCTTGCCGAGGCTGCCGGCGACAGGGATTTTGGCCGGTTGTTCGCAATCCGTCAGGCTGACATCGCCCTCTACGACGACGATCCGGCGCGCACGTTGACCGCTGTCGCACCAGTGGTGCGGGACGCGGACGCTCCGCCGCAACTCCGGCGGCTGGCGTTGGAACGGGTCGCTCAGGGCTCCGCCCTCATCGGCAGGTCGGACGACTTCCGCGCGGCGCTGGTGGAGGTGGGTCGGGCGCACCGACAGTTGGCCGGCGGGATGCCCGTGTTCGGGTCGGGCAACATGCCGGACCCGGCAGCGATCGTGCAGGGGTGGGGGCTGGTCGATCTCGGGTCGTACCGGGAGGCGGCGCACATCCTCGACCGGGAGGTGCTCAGGATCAGCCCGGCGGCGAGCCGGGCCCGAGCCCGTTATGGCGTGCGCCGACTGCTCGCCCACGTCGGCGCCGGCCACCTCGACGCGGCCCTGGAACTCGCTCCGGACGTGCTGGACGGCATCGAACTGATCGACTCGGCGACCATCCGCACCGACCTGCGCCGACTGCGTCGGCTGCTGGCCCGCTGGTACCAGGACCCCACGGCCGCACCATTGACCGCCCGGCTCACCGAGGTCCTGACGCCGGCGGCACGAGCCGACGCGTACGGCCTTGGACCGGCCGACGATTCCACCCGACGGAACGGGTGAGCATGAGCGGCATCTTCATGAACTATCGTCGCCACTTCCGCGAGGCCGGCGACGACAGCGAACCCGCTCTGGTCGAGGCGCTCGCCGATCGACTCCGGCGGCACTTCGGGGACACCGAGGTGTTCCTGGATGTGGAGTCCATCCCCGTCGGCGAGCGGTACCCCAACCAGCTCCGGGCCCGGCTGAGCGACGCCGAGGTGCTGATCGCCATCATCGGTCCCGGCTGGCTGGCGGAGACCCGACATCGGGCGACCCGGCCGGCGAAGGACTGGGTCCGCTGGGAGATCGCGGAGGCGTTGCGGCTGCCGGGCACGGTTGTCGTCCCGGTCCTGCTGGGCGAGACCCCTGTCCCGGTGGCGGATGACCTTCCGGCGGACATGCGCGACCTTCCGGCACGCCAGTCGCAGCGTATCCGGCACGGCACGTTCCGCCTCGACGTCACCCGGTTGATCGAGGCGCTGGAGGCGCACGTCCACCCGACCTGGATTCCGCCCGAGGAGCCCGCGAAGACATCCGGAGTCTCCGGACGGCTGACGAGGGTTCTCGCCGGTGCGGTCGGACCAGCGATCCTCGCCGCCCTTCCGTACTACTACTCACAAGCGAGAGAATCAGAGTCAGATCCACTTGGCGAGATTTTGCAGACCTACGCACTGGTGGTCTTCTTCGTCGCCCTGCTGCCTGTTGTCTTCTTGGCTGCAGCGTTGCATCTGGCGGAATCCTTGAACAGGTTCGAACGCGCCCTCGTGGTAGCGAACCCGGCAGCCCTGCTGCTGGGGCAGGGCATGGCGATGACCTTCGTCCTGGGATTGATTCTTGGTGTGGTGGTGGCCCCCGATGCGACCGGGGAAAGCCTCAGCTTCCTGGTCTCATTCGTCCTGGTGTTCATGGCCATGCCGATTGTTGGTGGCTATTACCTCATCCTTGAGCAGGCTGCACGGCAGTGGCCGCCGGCTGTCCCGGCCCGCGGTGAGGCCGCCGGCGGCCGTGCCCTCCGGGTGATGGCACAGTACCGGCAACGTTCGGCCTCCCGATCCTTGCCGTTGTCCCGCCTGGAGCGCGATCAGACCGCGTGGGTGCACGGGCGTCTCGAGGAGGCGATGAACGGTCTGCGCGAGGAGACTCGGCGAGGCTGGGTCGATCAGATCAAGTCGATGGAGATCTTCTTCATCCTTCTCATCTCGCTTCAACTTCCGACCGTCACTCTCCCCGCCCTGTTGCTTCCGTGGGGACTCAGTCGTCAGGGTGCGGGCCCGGTTTGGATCCTGGGCAGTGTCGCGGTGGCTCTTGTTGTCCCCATCCTCGGGCCGTTGGCGTGGGTGTTGTACGTGCGCATAAAACGACTGAGGACCGACCGGATCGCGGAGGAGATCGACTCGTTTCTGCGCGAGCTTGAGACCACGCTGGCCGCCGGCCATCATTCGGTGGCCGTGGGTTCGCACCCGCTGTCCCCAAGGGATCAACCATGAGTAGAGCCGGGGCCAGCGCGACGGGTCAGCACGCCACGACGCGATCGAGCGGACGGTAGGCGGCAGGTGAACCCGCGACCGCCTGCCGAGGGTGACGTGCCGCCGACGCGCCGCGAGGCCGATCGGGCCGTCGACCCCCGGCCACAGGTTCCCGCCACACGCCGGGAACACCCGGCCGAGTCCGGTGTGGCCGTACCGGTGACCGCCGGTCTGCTGAGGCTGCCCGACCGGGTGTCGGGCTGGTCGGTGATCGCGGCTTTGCCGGCGGGCGCGGAGGCCGACGTCTTCCTACTGCGCGACGCGGCGGGCGACGACCGGGTGTTGAAGATCTACCGGCCGGGGATCGTCATCGACGAGGACGCGGTCGACCGGCTGATCGGGCTGCGCAGCGAGAGGTTGGTGACGCCCATCGACTTCGGTGTCGCTGAGGGCCGGCGCTGGGAGCTGAGCGAGTATCTACCGGCTGGCACGCTGGCGGACTTCATCGACCAGGACCCCCGCCCGGTGCCACCGGAACTGCTGCGGCACGTGGTCGCCGAGCTGACCGAGGCGCTCGGCGAACTGCACTCGGCGACCATCGTTCACGGCGACCTCAAACCGTCGAACATCATGGTTCGGAGCCTTCCCCCGGACCTCCGGCTGGCGCTGGCCGACTTCGGACTGAGCAGGTACCTCGGTCCAGCATCGGTGCGATTCACCAGCCGCGGCGTGACGTTCGCCTATGCGGCGCCGGAGAGTTTCGCCGGCGCCTACTCCCCGGCGGGCGACTGGTGGGCCGTCGGTGTGGTGGTCCGACAACTGGCCACCGGCCAAGCCCCGTTCGAGGGTCTCGACGAGCGAATCATCCAGCACGAGGTGACAATCCGGGGCGCTTCCGTCGACAGCGTCGCGGACCACCGGCTGCGGCTTCTCTGCGAAGGGCTCCTGGTCAGCGACCCAGACCATCGGTGGGGCGAGGCGCAGGTCCGGCGGTGGCTGTCCGGTGGATCGCCCGAGGTGCACCGTCCGGCGTCGACGCGACGTGCCACGCCGCTGATCCTGAAGGGGGTGCCCTACCGCACCCGCTCGCAGGTCGCACGCGCGATGGCGGCCCACTGGAGCGACGCGGTGGACACGTTCCTGCGACGCGTCGGCACGCGAAGAGACCCCGGCGAGGGGTGGCGCGTGCTGCGCGCCTGGCTGGAGCAGTTCGACGACGATGTCGACGAACGGATCCGGCTGATCGACCAGGCGTTGACCCACCCGGATCACACTGCCGATGTGCGGATGGTGCATCTGTTGCGCTGGCTGGACCGGGGGCAACCGGCGACCTACCTGGGGCTACGAGTGGGGTCGGAGCACCTGGCCGATGTAGCGGCTGTGGCGGTGCGGGAGCCGGACGGCCGTGCGGCCACGGCGGTCCGTGACCTGTGGCGGTACTCGCTCCTGCCGGTGCTCGCCGACTTCGACGACGGCCAGGCCCTCGTGCAGGTGGACACACGCTGGCGGAGCTCGGCACAGGACCTCGACGCGCTCGGCGCCCGGGCCGATCTGCCGCCACAGGCTGCGTCGATGCTGGCGGCGCGCCGAACCGAGCACCGGGCCGTCCTGCTCAGCGTCGCCGCCGATCCGGATCGGTTGCGACCGCTGCTGGACAGCGCGGTTCGGGATCGCGGAGAAGTCACCGAGCACCTGGACTGGTTCGAGGCACTGCCTCCGGTGACCGACGTGGCCAGCGCGCTGTGTGTGTTGACGGTCGTCCCCGCCGCCCTGCAGGAGTGCGCCAGCATCGTCGAGGCCCGTACCCGGGGACAGCGCGTTCTCGACGAGGAACTGAAGCAGCTCAAGGCCGGACGGCCGAAGGCCCTGTTGCTCGCCGCGGCGCCCTCCATGATCTGGGCGCTGGTCGTCGCCGCTCCCGTGTTCCTGCCCCACTTCTCTCCCGACCCACGTCTCGTGATCACAGACATGTCGATCCCCGTCGCGGAATGGCTGGTGCCCACCCTGGCCGAGGTCGGCTTCGCGGTGCGGGCTGGATCCTTCTACCATCCGCGTTGGTCCGCGCTCGACCGAATGCGGTGGCTGGTTCGTCGCGTGCCCACCGGCTGGGCGGCGCTTCGCAGGGGCGCCAACCGGGTCCGGGGCGGCGCTCCGCCGCTGCTGCTCGGTGTCCTGACGTTGGCCTGCTGCTGCGGCAGTCCGTTCCTCTGGTCGGCAGCGCTACTGGCCGTCGCCATGGTCGCGCTCATCGGGCCGGTGGTGCATCTCGGCTGGACCGCCGCCCGGATATGGCGTTTCGGTCAGTTCCGGCGACAGCGAAGCCGTGACTTGCTCGGCAGCGAACCCACTGAGCGGCGAGACGGGGGCGAAGCGGAATGAGCGCTGGCAGCGTGGTGGTGTTCCCGGTGGCGGCCGTGATCGGCACCGCGACCGTCGTCGGGATCCGCGCCACGGCGGCACTCGGCGAGCTACTCCAGGTGAGCCCAGCCGAGGCAGCCGCCCGCAACGCGCGGATCCGGGCACACACCACCGCACGGCGGCAAGCCGTCGCCGCCCAGGAGTCGCAGCGGGACCAAGCTGTCCACGCCTGGGAACTGCGACTTGAACGCCGGGCGGCCGCCCGGGTCGACGCGGCGTATGCGGCGTCCGCCCTCGCACAGCAAGGACTGCCAGCGGAGCCCGCGCTGGCCCAGCCCGCCGTCTCGGCGCCCGAATCGGTCTGGGACGCCTGGTGCGACGACGTCGGCCGGGTCCTGGAGGGAGTGTTCAGGCGCGTCTCCGCCGCCCGGGCGGCCACCGCGGCACGGAGTCTCGCGGACCTGCTGCCACCGGTGTCGGCCGCGGCGTTGCGGACCGCGGCGGACGAGATTGGCCAGCCGGAGCCGTTGCCCGGCGGTGGTTCGGACCCTTCTGCCGCAGTGGTGCGCATCCTCGCGGGCCTGGACGCGATGGCCACCGCTGAGGGCCGCGCCAGAGCCGAGGCCGCCGCCGCTGATGTCTGGCGCCGGCCCGACGAGCGACGGCCGCGCCTGCGGCAGGTGCAACTGCGGGTGCAGGAGGCCAACAAACTGGCGCGGGTCCGTCGCGCGGATGCCGTCGTCGCGGCGGAGCTGCTGGACGCGATGGAACCGTACGCGGCGCAGCAGGATCTTGACACCGGCGCCCTACACCGGGCCAGGACGGGCCTCGTCGACGTGGTGTCCGGCCGAGCGGAGCTCAACGACCAATTGTTGAACGAGGTTGAGCAACTGCGGTCGGAGATGGAGGAGCGAGCGTTGGCGATCGCGGTCCAGGACGCTGTGGCGGACGCGCTGACCGAGCTGGGCTACAGCGTGGGCACCGAGTTCAGTGTCGGGCAACCCAGTACGGGCAGGCTCGCGGTGAGCCGACCCGACGACGCGGACCACCTGGTGCGTATGAAGGTCGACGCACGGGCACGCAGGATCCAGTCGATGGTCTACCGGACCGGACCCGGCGAGAACCCCCACGCCGACGCGGCAGCCGAGCACCGCTGGTGCGCCGACCTGGAACAGGCGCTGAACACTCTCCGGGAGGCCGGCTTGCCGTGCGCGCACACCGAGCTGCGTCCCCCGGGCGCCGAACCCACGCCCCGTACGGCTCCGCGGCGGCGCACCGAGCCCCGGCGCCGGCTCAGAAGCCGCGAGGCGGAGGGAGACGTACGGTGATCGACGACCTCGCGGGCTGGCCGGCGTTCGCCCGCGAACTGCACGCGACACTGCCGACCCAGTCGCAGTACGTGTTGTGGGGCAACGCCCACGATTCGTACCTCATCGACACGCCCACCGGAGTGCGGCTGCTGTCCCTCACCGACGTGGTACGTGAGCTGCTGGACCGGAGCGGCTACACCTTCGTACTCGATCATGATTTGATCGATTCCGGTGTTGTGCACCAGATCGGCAGAAGCGACGTGACGACTGCCACCCGTGCCCTCCTCGACGACGGGTATCGTCCCGGCGGCCCGACGCCCGACCTGGGCGCGCTGTTCGTCCAGCTCGCCGCGATCGCCCAGCCCCGCACCAACGTGCGGGCGGCAGCCATCGTCCGAGCGGCGCACCTGCTGCGGCATCCGAGCGATCCGGACGACGCCGAGCGGCAGTTCCTGCGCCGCATGGAGAAGCTGGCCCGTTCGGCGCGGCCGGTCGCGGCCGAATCCGGTCGGACGCAGAGCCTGTACAACCCGTTGATCTGGTTGGTGGAGAACGAAAGTGACCTGCCGGCCTGGTTGACCGCGGGCAAGGACCGGATTCGCGTGATCAGCCTGCCCCGACCGGACTACGGCGATCGGGAACGCTGCGCCCGCCGGCTGTTGCAGGGCCAGATCCCCGACGCGACGTTGCCCGAGCGGGCTCGCTCGTTTGCCGAGCAGTCCGAAGGACTCACCCTGCAGGGCATGATCGAAGTGACCAGGCTGGCACGCGATCGTGGGCTGAGCCCGGCGCAATGGCCCGACGCGACCCGAACGTTCAAGCTCGGGGTATTGGACAATCCCTGGCGCCGCGACTACCTGCACACCCGGATCCGAGACGGGGAACGGTCCCTGCCCCAGCGGATCATCGGCCAGCGCCAAGCCGTGACCAAGACCCTTGACATCCTCAAACGCGCCGCTCTCGGCCTGTCCGGCGCCCATGCGGCACGGGCTTCGGCACGCCCGCGCGGAGTTCTGTTCTTCGCCGGTCCGACCGGGGTGGGCAAGACCGAGTTGGCCAAGGCAGTGGCCCATGTGGTGTTCGGCGACGAGGCGGCCTACCTGCGGTTCGACATGAGCGAGTTCTCCGCCGAGCACGCCGGCGATCGGCTGATCGGCGCTCCGCCGGGCTACGTCGGTTTCGAAGCCGGCGGAGAACTCACCAACGCCGTGCGTCAGCAACCCTTTCGGGTCATCCTGTTCGACGAGATCGAGAAGAGCCATCCGCGCATCCTCGACAAGTTCCTGCAGATCCTCGAGGACGGCCGGCTCACCGACGGCCGCGGCGGTACTGCCCACTTCTCCGAATGCATCCTGATTTTCACCAGCAACCTCGGCATGTACGTCGACGACGGCACGGGCCAGTTGACGCAGACGGCTACGCCGGGCACTCCCTACGACCAGGTCGAGGCGACCGTGCGGGCAGCGATCGAGGATCACTTCACCCGGGTCCTCGGTCGGCCCGAGCTGCTCAACCGCCTCGGCGACAATGTCGTGGTGTTCGATTTCATCGGGCCGGAGGCGGCCGAACAGATCTTCGAACTCCAACTCGGCAACGTGCTCCGGCGCCTCAGCGAAGAACACCACGTGTCGGTCACGCTTGACCAGCCGGTCCATGCGCGCGTGCTCAGGGAGTGCACGCGCGATCTGGCCCGAGGCGGCCGGGGGATCGGCTCGGCCCTGGAGACCGCGCTCGTCAACCCGCTGGCCCGCGCCCTGTTCGACCGGCTGGCAGCACCGGCGGGCGACGCGCCGGCGTCCGGCCACACGACGTCGCTCGTCGTGACGGCCTGGCGGCGTCAGGCCGACGTCGTCACCGTGGAGCTGTCATGACAACCATCGAGATCAGTCGCCTCCACCACCCGGTCACCACCCTGGGATACGGCAGGAGGGCCGGAATCTGGCTGCAAGGCTGCACCCTCGCCTGCGCCGGCTGCCTCGCCCGGGACACCTGGCCTCGCCGCCCCGACCGGTCGGTCCCCGTCGAGGAGGTGCTCGACTGGCTCGCATCGCTTCCCCAACCGATCGACGGTGTGACGATCTCCGGCGGCGAACCGCTCCAGCAGCCGGTCGCGCTCACCGCGCTGCTGCGAGGGATAACCACCTGGCGGCACACCAGGCCGATCGACATCCTGCTCTACACGGGGTACGGCTGGTCGCGTGCCGCACGGCTGCCAGAGCTACGCGCAAGCTGCGACGCGGTGGTCGCGGGTAGGTACGTCGAGCGGCGTAACAACGGCGACACCCCACTGCGTGGCTCGGCGAACCAACGCGTCATCACCCTCAGCCCGCTTGGCGACCAGCGATACGGCGAGGCCGCTCAGCTCGTCCGCGCAGGCTTGCAGACCGGCGTACTCGACGGCCGGCTGTGGCTGGTCGGGATCCCACGGCCCGGCGAACTCGACCAGATCGCCGATCATCTGAGGGCCCGCGGCATCGGCGTCGGGGAATCGACATGGAGCGGCTGATCTGCCGCGCCTGCGGCGCACCGGTCGGCTCCGGCGACATCGTGTGCGGGAACCCGGACTGCTATGCGAACCTCACCGCCGTCTCGGCGGTCATCGAGGCCGACAACCCCGTCACCCCGCAGCCGATCGACCCGGTCGCCGTGGACATCACCTGTCCGTCGTGCGGAACGGCGTGTCCGCCGGGGAGCCGGATGTGCCCGCACTGCCTGACTGTGCTCGAAACCGTCCTGACGATCGCGTTGCTCGACCCGCCGTGGCAGACAGTGCTCGAGACCGGAGCAACCCTGATCCTCGGTCGGGACCCCGGCTCGCCGGCGGCGGCCGCGCTGTCCGGCCACGACGCTGTCTCGCGACGACACGCGGCTGTCACGACGGCGCCGGACGGGGCCGCGACGGTGACCGACCTGTACTCCACGAACGGTACCTGGCTGGACCAACAGCGGCTTGAACCCGGCGTACGCCACCCGCTTCGACCTGGGGCCACCCTGCGACTCGCATCGACCGCGACGTTTCGGGTCGAGTGACAACCCGAGCCAACCGCCCCCCGGCACAGCGGATACTCAACTTCTGGCCTACCGAACGGGGCAGGGAGCCGGGTGAAGTGCGGAGGTCGCCGCGCATAGGTTCTCGACGAATCGATGGCACGTCTCGGAATGACCACTAAGCCCGTGATCTGGAATGAATTGGCATACCTTGACCTCCATCTTATGAGCGGTATCGAGGGTCCTGGATCTGTCTTCTTCCGCCATCATTGAGTAATCTCTTCTCAATCGGCCAACATCGATTCCTCGTCGTGGGCGAGCGGACGAAGTGTGCCGAATCGGAGGGAGGGGAGAATGAGTCTCCCGAGAAGATCAATCGTGGTGGGTGCCGTCGCGATGCTGGCACTCACCGCCGCCACGCCGGCCGTGGCGGCCGAACCGGAAGGCACCATCCGTAGTGCCGGCGGCGCCACGGCTGTCACCGACAGCTACATCGTGGTGTTCAAGGAGAGCGCGGTGGGTCGGGCGCAGGTCGGCGCCACGGCCAGCCGGCTGGCGGGTCAGCACGGCGGAGCGGTCGCCCGGACCTACTCCACGGCTCTGCGCGGCTTCGAGATCACGGCCGGCGCCAAGGCGGCGGCCAGGATCGCCGCGCACCCCGATGTCGCGTACGTCGAGCAGAACCACACGGTCCACATCTCCGGGACACAGCCGAACCCCCCGTCCTGGGGCCTGGACCGCGTGGACCAGCGCAACCTGCCGCTCGACAGCTCGTACACCTATCCGAACACGGCGACCAACGTGCACGCGTACATCGTCGACACCGGCATCAACTTCGCCCACAACGACTTCGGTGGCCGGGCCACGTCCGGCTACGACGCTGTCGACGGCGGCTCGGCGGACGACTGCAACGGGCACGGCACGCACGTCGCCGGCACCGTCGGCGGCTCGTCGTACGGCCTGGCCAAGGGCGTCCAGTTGGTCGGCGTACGGGTGCTGAACTGCTCGGGCAGCGGCACCAACGCCGGTGTGATCGGTGGCATCGACTGGGTCACCGCGAACGCGATCAAGCCGGCCGTGGCGAACATGAGCCTCGGTGGTAGCGCGAACTCCTCGCTCGACACGGCCATCAACAACTCGATCAACTCCGGCGTCACGTACGCGGTCGCGGCCGGCAACGGCAACGCCCTCGGCGTCCGGCAGAACGCCTGCAACTACTCCCCGGCGCGGGTGGCCTCCGCGATCACCGTGGGCGCGACGCAGAACAACGACGCGGCCGCGAGCTTCTCCAACTTCGGCACCTGCGTCGACATCCTGGCGCCGGGCGTCAACATCACCTCGGCCTGGTACAACGGCAACACCGCGACCAACACCATCAGCGGCACCTCGATGGCCTCGCCGCACGTCGCCGGCGCGGCGGCGCTGGCGCTGTCGGCGAACCCGTCCTGGACCCCGCAGCAGGTCCGCGACTACCTGGTCGGCAACTCCACCCCGAACGTGGTGACAAACGTCGGCACCGGCACCCCGAACCAGTTGCTCTATGTGGGCGGCGGCGGCACGCCTCCGGCCGACGACTTCTCCGTCGGGGTGTCGCCGACGGCCGGTTCGACCGCGCCGGGCGGCTCGGTCAGCGCCACCGTGAGTACCGCGACCACCAGCGGCTCGGCGCAGTCGGTGAGCCTGTCGGCGAGCGGGCTGCCGAGTGGCGCCACCGCCTCGTTCAGCCCGGCCACGGTGACCTCGGGCGGCTCGTCCACGCTCACCATCACCACCTCGGCGAGCACCCCTGCCGGCACCTACGGCGTCACGGTCACCGGTACCGGCACCGCGGGTACCCGCAGCGCCACGTACTCGTTGACCGTGACCGGCTCGGGTGGCGGCGGCTGCTCGGGCACCAACGGCGCCGATGTGGCGATTCCCGACACCAACACGGCGGTGACCAGCGGCATCGTCATCACCGGCTGTAACCGTAACGCCTCCTCGGCGTCCACCGTGGCGGTCGATATCGTGCACACCTTCCGGGGCGACGTGGTCATCGATCTGGTGGCGCCGGACGGTACGGCCTACCGGCTGAAGAACCAGAGCTTCTTCGATGGTGCCGACAACGTCAACGCCACCTATACCGCGAATCTCTCCACCGAGCCGGCGAACGGCACCTGGCTGCTCCGGGTGCGCGACGTCTTCTCCGGTGACACCGGCTATATCAACTCCTGGACCCTTACCGTCTGAGACGTGACGAAGGGCCCTTCCCGCTCCGATTTCCGGTAGCGGGAAGGGTCCTTGCCGTAAGTCAATTGGTGTCTACGATCATTCCGGCAGCGATGGTGCGGTTGGTGGTTTCGTCGATCAGGATGAAACCACCGGTGGTGCGGTTTCGCCGGTATTCGTCGGCGAGGAGCGGGACGGTCGTCCGCATGCGGACCCGGCCGATTTCGTTGAGTCCGAGTTCGGTGGCGGCCTCGTCACGATGCAGCGAGTTCACATCGAGTCGGTAGTGCAGCTCGCGGATCACCACCCGGGCGGTACGGGTGGTGTGCTTGATGGCGTACTTCGCGCCGGGACGCAGCGGGGTGGCCTCGTCCATCCAGCAGATCATCGCCTCGATGTCCTGCGCGACCGCCGGGCCGTTGTTGGGCCGGCAGATCAGGTCGCCCCGAGAGATGTCGATCTCGTCGGTCAGTCGGACCGTGACCGACATCGGCGGGTACGCCTCGGCGACCGGTCCGTCCGCGGTCTCGATCGCCGCGATCTGGGAGGTGAACCCGGAGGGGAGAACCAGAACCTCGTCTCCCGGCTTCAGCACACCCGAAGCGACCTGGCCGGCGTAACCCCGGTAGTCGGTGACCGTGGTCGACTGCGGACGGATCACGTACTGCACCGGGAACCGGACGTCGACCAGGTTGCGGTCACTGGCGATGTGCACCCGCTCCAGGTGGTGCAGCAGTGACGGGCCCTCGTACCACGGGGTGTGCTCCGAGCGGGTCACGATGTTGTCGCCGTGCAACGCCGAGACCGGGACGACGGCGAGGTCCGGCACCTCCAACTTCGCCGCGAACGCGGTGAACTCGTCGGCGATCCGCTCGTAGACCTCCTGCGACCAGTCGACCAGGTCCATCTTGTTGACGCACAGGACGAGGTGCGGCACCCGCAGCAGCGAGCAGAGGAACGCGTGCCGGCGGGACTGCTCCACCAGGCCCTTACGGGCGTCGACCAGGATCAACGCCAGGTCGGCGGTGGAGGCACCGGTGACCATGTTCCGGGTGTACTGGATGTGCCCCGGGGTGTCGGCGACGATGAACTTCCGCCGGGGCGTGGCGAAGTACCGGTACGCCACGTCGATCGTGATGCCCTGCTCCCGCTCCGCCCGCAGGCCATCGGTCAGCAACGCCAGATTCGTGTACTCGTCGCCGTTGGCCGCGCTGGCCGCCTCCACGGCTGCCAACTGGTCCGTGAACAACGACTTGGTGTCGTAGAGCAACCGACCGATCAGCGTCGACTTGCCGTCGTCGACGCTGCCCGCCGTCGTGAACCGCAACAGGTCCATCGCCCGGCCCTCGGGCGCTGCGCCCTCGACCACCGCGACCCCGGTCGTAGTCATCAGAAGTAGCCTTCCCTCTTGCGGTCCTCCATCGCGGTCTCACTCACCCGGTCGTCACCCCGGGTCGCCCCCCGCTCGGTGATCCGGGTCGCCGCGACCTCCTCGATCACCAGGTCCACCGTGTCCGCCTCGGACAGCACCGCCGCGGTGCAGGAGGCGTCGCCGACGGTCCGGTACCGCACCCGCGCCTTGAACGGCTCCTCCGAGCCTCGGGGCACGATGAACTCGTTCACCGCATAGAGCATTCCGTCGCGTTCGATCACCGTACGTTCGTGGGCGTAGTAGATCGACGGCAACGCCAGCCGTTCCTGGGCGATGTAGTGCCAGACGTCCAGCTCGGTCCAGTTCGACAACGGGAACACTCGGATCGACTCGCCCGGATGATGCCGCCCGTTGTACAACGACCACAGCTCCGGTCGCTGGTTCTTGGGATCCCACTGACCGAAGTCGTCCCGGAAGCTGAACATCCGCTCCTTGGCCCGGGCCTTCTCCTCGTCCCGGCGCGCCCCGCCGAACAACGCGTCGAACCGGTACTTCTCCACCGCCGCCAACAGGACCGGGGTCTGGATCCGGTTCCGCGTTCCGTCGGCGGATTCGCGGACCAGACCCGCCTCCAACGCCTCAGGTACGCTCGCCACCACCAACTGCAGGCCGAGTTCGGCGACCCGCTGGTTCCGGTAGTCCAACACCTCGTCGAAGTTGTGCCCGGTGTCGACGTGCATCACCGGGAACGGGATCCGGGCTGGCGCGAACGCCTTCTGGGCCAACCGGAGCATCACGATCGAATCCTTGCCGCCGGAGAAGAGCAGGACCGGGCGTTCCAGTTCGGCCACCACCTCGCGCATGACGAAGATGCTCTCCGCCTCGATCGCGTCCAGGTGCGACACCCGGTACGCCGCCGCGGGCGTCGTGTCGTCAGTCGTCATCGCGGATCAGCCGGCTGCCGTGGCCGGTGCCGGCACCGGGGTCAGGTGTTGCCGCAGCGCGGCGAGGAGTGGGGCGGCCAGCTCCGGCCGGCAGACCACCAGGTCCGGCAGCCGGGGATCAGCCTCGTTGTAGCTCAAGGCGGAACCATCGATGCGGGAGGCGTGTAAACCCGTGGCCGTCGCCACCGCCACCGGTGCCGCCGAATCCCACTCGTACTGACCGCCCGCGTGCACGTACGCGTCGACCTCACCGCTGATCACCGCGGCGATCTTCGCCCCGGCCGACCCCATCGGCACCAACTCGGCACCGACCTCGTCCGCCAATCCCGTCAGGAAAGCCGGCGGCCGACTCCGACTCGCCGCCAACCGGATGGTCCGACCGCTGACCGTCGGTGGCCGGGTCGGGGGTGTCTCGGTGCCGAGGGTACGGAGCTGGGCCGGCAGGGCGATGGCGCCCGCCACGAGCCGGTGCTCGGTCGGCGCGTTCCGTTGCCAGAGTGCGACATGCACCGCCCAGTCCGTCCGGCCCGGCTCGGAGAACTCGCGGGTCCCGTCCAACGGGTCGACGATCCACACCCGGTCGGCGCCCAGCCGCTCCGGCAGCGGGCCTGCCGTAGCCGTTGCCCAGGCCTGCCGGGCGCCGTCGTCCTCCTCCGAGAGCACGGCGTCGGCGCTTCTGTGCCGCGCCAGTTCAACGCGCAGCAGTTGGTGCGACGCCCGATCACCCGCGCGCTTCAACGCTGCCGGGTCGTGGTGACCGTGCGTTGCGCGGACCTGCAGCAGCAGCCGGCCGGCCCGATCGGCCAACCAGGCGGCGAACGCGCCATCCGACGCGGGGGCCGCTGAGCTGGGGGGTTCCAGCACGTTCATCGACGAACACCTCCGATAGACGCGGGTGACCGTGCCGTTCACTGGACGGCACGCCGACTGAAACTTCGGACGCTGGTGACCGTGACCATTGCGGCCACCCCGGTCAGGACCAGCAGACAGACCCACGCCGGTATGTGCGCGACGCCGGGCAACATGGCCCCGCGCACGCCCTCGGAGACGTAGGTCATCGGGTTGAGGGCGGTGACCGCCTGGAACCACGGCATCGAGGAGAGCCGCGGCCACGGGTAGTGGATGCAACCGGTCCAGATGATCGGGGTCACGACCAGCGAGAACGTGATGTTGATCCGTTGGATGGGCAGGATCATCGCCAGCGTCATGCCGATGCCGCCGCCGATCCATCCGCCGAGCAGGATCGTCAGCAGGACCATCGGTAACCGCCCGGGCTGCCACGGGGCCGAGCCGACCATCAGTGCGCCCAGTGGGTAGATGAGGGCTGCGGCGACGAGCCCGCGCAGCATCGCGACCACGAGCTTGCCGACCGCTACCAGGTTGGTCGACAGCGGGGCGAGTAGCCGGTCTTCGATCTCCCGGGTGAAGCCGAACTCCTTGACCAGTGGCAGCGCGACGCTCTGCAGAGCGGTGGTGAGCGCGGCGAGCGCGACGATGCCGGGCAGGAACAGGTCGGCGAAGTTCCGGGCGACGATGCCCTGCCCGCCGAGGACCTTGACGAAGACGAAGAGCATGAACAACGGGGTGAGGCCGACCTGGACCAGGATGACCCAGAGTTCCTTGGCGGTCACCAACAGATCCCGGCGCAGAATGGCCAGGAAGGCTTGGTGGGCGCGGGGTCGCGCAGGTGCCGCCGTGGCGCTCGTTGCGACAACCGGCGGGGTGTCGAGGTCGGTCACCGTGGTTCCCTTCCGGTCAGTCCGATGAAGACGTCCTCGAGGCTCGGCTCGCCGATGCGTACATCGGTGAGGGTCGCCGACCGCGTGGTCAGGACGGTGAGTGCCGGCCCGAGCACGGTGGCGGGATCGGCGGCGAGATGTAGCCGGATCCGGGCGCGCTCACGCCCGCCCGGGTCGGGGGCGAGCGTGGCGACCGCCCGCTGCCGGGCCAGCGCGGTCAGTGCGGCGGGCGTGCCCGCCCCGAACCCCGCGCCGCTGCCACGGCCGAGCATGGAACGGAGATTTGCGGCCCTGGCCCCGGCGCCGGGCGGCGGCGGGTCGGCGAGCCGTTCACCCTTGCGTACGCCGGAGACCCCGGAGAGCGCACTCAGCAGCTCGTCCGGTTCGTCGAGCGCGGCCAGGGTGACCGTCAGGTCGAGGATCGATCGTCCGGCGAGCCCGCCGACCAGGTTGCCTGGCGTGTCCACGGTGAGCAGCCGACCGTGGTCGACGATGCCGACCCGGTCGACCAGCGCGGCGGCCGCGTTCATCTGGTGAGTGGTCAGTACGACCGTCACACCCCGCTCCCGCATCTCGCGGATCCGGCTCCAGATGAGTCGGCGGGACTGCGGGTCCAGACCGTTGGTGGGCTCGTCGAGGAAGAGCACCGCTGGTTCGTGGATCAGCGCGCGGGCGATCATCAGCCGTTGCACCATGCCGCCCGAGTACGCCTCGATCCGCTTGTCCGCCCGATCCTTCAGGCCGAAGCGGTCCAGGAGCGCATCGGCCCGCGCGTTCCGTACGGCGCGGCCGACCCCGTGGTACGCGGCGTGGTACAGCAGGTTCTGTCGTGGTGTCAGCGACCGGTCCAGATTGTTGTGCTGGGGTACGACGGCCAACTGGGCGCGGGCCGCGACCGGGTCGCCGACCACGTCGATCCCGTTGACGAGCGCCCGACCCCCGGACGCCCGCAACCGGGTGGTGAGGATGCCGATGGTGGTCGACTTGCCGGCGCCGTTGGGTCCCAGCAGCCCGAAGATCTCGCCGGGGGCCACCGTGAAGGACAGCCCGTCCACGGCTGCGTTCGTGCTCCCGGGATAGCGTTTGACGAGGTCGGCGACCTCGACCGCGGCCGCGCCGCCACCACTACTGGGCATCTGCTGCTCCCTCTCGTGAGCTGTCGGATCAGTGGCCGCCGGAGCGGGTCAGCCGCCGGTTCGGGGGTGTGCGTCGAAGAAACGCCAGATGGTCTCGGTCGCGTCCAGCGCGGTCGCGGGTGGATCCAGGCCGAGCAGGCGTTGCGCCTGCGGTCCGGGGCCGGCAGCACCGGGCCACTGGTGGCCGGCGTCGTCGACGGTGACCAGCTCGACCGCCCGCCCCGCGGAGCAGGTGGCGACCGAGGTCCGGACCGGGCCCGAGGTGGTCGTCGCCGGCGCCGGGCATCCGTCGGTGGTACGCCACTGGCCGAGCAGGTCGGGGATGGGCGGGCCGTCGATCTTGACCGGATTGCGTCCGGTCCCGTCGTTGTCCCGCTTGCCCGGACCACCGCTCAACGGCACCGTCTGGTCCGCCATCCCGTGAATGTGGATCACGGAGATCGGCGCCGGGGACGGGCACGGGCCGAGTTGGGTCGCCGCCACCGGCCCGATCGCGGCGAACAGCGTCGTGTCGCACGCCAGGCGGTATGCGAGCATCCCGCCGTTGGAGATCCCGGTGGCGTAGATCCGGGTGCGGTCCACCGGAAGCTGGTCGGCCACGGTGGCCACCATTTGCTGGATGAAGGCCACGTCGTCCACGCCGTCCCGGGCCGGTGGGCCGCAGCAGTCCGGGCTGACCGCCCAGGAGCGGCTCATCCCGTCCGGGTAGGCCACGACAAAGCCCTCCTGGTCGGCCCGGGCGTTCCAGCCGTAGGAGGTTTCCGCCTGGGTGCCGGTGCCGAGCGCGCCGTGCAGCATGACCACCAGCGGCGCCGGGGTCGACCCGGCGAGGTTGGTCGGCCGGTAGAGGCGGTAGCGGCGCTCCTGCCCGTCGACCACGAGGGTGTGCGTCGAGGAGCCGGTGGGCACGGTGGTGGACACCGGTCCCACCTCGTGCCGCTCCGGGTCGTCCCGGAACAGCCCACAGCCGGCCAGCAGGGTGAGCGCTCCGACGAGCGACAGGACCGTGAGCAGGTGTCGCCGTCGACCGTAGGGTCCCACGCGACGCATCCAATATGCACCAATTTTCACCATAATCGTACCCTGACATGTCAATGTTCAGGTTTTGTAAACACCTGCACCGATTTGTGTTTGGCGGGGATGGCTCCGCCCGTGCCCGAGCGGAGCCAACCGGCTAACAGTGCTGCACGCTGAGTCGGATCAGTTCCCAGCCGCCCTCGGGAACGTCGTCGTCCGGGTCCGTACGCAGGTTCATCGGATTGGCCATGCCCAGGTAGAGGGTCGACCCGTCGGCGATCATGTTGCGGATCCCGTAGTTCAGGTAGTTGCCGAGCCCACTGTTGTCCACCACCGTGGCCGGCCTGCTGGTCGAGTCGAAGACGAACAGGTCGCCGCCGTAGACCGGGGCCGGTGGAGGGTCGTCGGCCAATACCGAGGCCTTGCCGAACTCGGCCGCGGCGGGGCCGGTGACACCCAACAGCCGGGCGGTGTCCTGGCCCAGGTCCTTGGAGATGTAGCTCCAGTCCATGGTGCCCACGTAGAGCTTCCCGCCCGCCACCGCCATCTTCCAGGTGTAGTTGTTGTAGGGGTTGCCCATGCCCGACGGGCCGTACAACGGGGTGTATCCGGTCGAGGCGGCGGCCCAGAGGCCCGCTCCGCCGTTGCCCGCCGGGTCGTAGGCGGGCAGCTGGGATGCGCCGTACAACAGGTCCACCCGCTGGTGACGGTCGCCGAAGCTCTTACCTCGGAAGATGCTGATGGCCCGTTGCGTGCTGCGGACCGTGGCCCGCAGCGCGGCCTCGTCCGCCGGTGGGTAGGTCGCGATGTGCACGGTGGTCGCCTTCATCGGCACGTGCATCGTGCCCCAGTAGAGGTAGCCGTTGAAGGAGGCGAGTCCACCCAGGGCGTAGGTGCGGGCGACGACCGGATCGGGCTCATACCCCTCGACCGACCAGACCTGGGTCCAGTTGTCGGCGTCGGCCGGCGTGAGGCCGCGTTCCCCCTGCGACAGTTTCGGGCTCATCCACACCCCGGCGACCCCGGACAGCGGCTCGTCGGTCGTGCCGGGCACGGCGGCTGCCAGGGCGTCGTCACCGGAACCCGTCCAGGTCGTCACGAAGATCCGCCCGTCGTGCACGGTGAGATCCGCCGCCTGGGCCGGCAGGTTCGCGACCTCGACGAAACTGAACGGATTGCTCTTGGAGCCGGTCCAGCGCAGCACGTGCCCCCGGTTGCCGCCGTTCGCGCCCACCCCGACACCCGCGTAGAGCGCGCCGTCGGCCACCACGAAGTGGCGGATGTTGCCGTACGCCGGCAGGTTGACCGAGCCGAGGAAGGCGCCGGTGCCGGTGTCGAAGGCGAACAGGTTGATGCTCTCGCCCAGGGCGGGCCCACCCAGGAACGCCACCCCCTGATGGGTGCCGGCGGCCCGGATACCGGCGGTCGTGCTCAGCCGGTTGGCGTCGGTGGTGGAGGCGTTCTTCACCGCGTCGGTCTTCTCCGTCAACCGCCCCGAACGTTTGTCGTACGTGTACAGGCGGGGCGGGCGATGGTCGCCCAGGGTGGGGGGCAGAGTCGGGTTACGTTTCGCGATCTGGCTCTCGCCGTACTCGCACACCCAGTCGTCGTTCAGGTTCGGTGTCGTGTTGCGCAGGTTGCGCCCGCTGGTCATGCAGTTGACGTTCGCTCCGGTGCCGAACCACAGGCTCTGCGCGGTCTGGGTCATGCCCCACAGGTAGGACTGGTTCACCTTCGGCTGGCCGGTAGCGCACGGAGGACCGGGTGGATAGACCACACCGACACCGGCGAAGCACTCGTCGGGGGTGCCCTTCCCGAGCAGCTTCCGATCGTATTTTGGCTGATGTCCGGCCGTACCCGGCGCATCCGCCCCGATCGGCGCGGCGGCGGCTGACGCCGGCGCCGCGAGGACGTACAGCAGTCCCAGTACGGCGGCCGCGGCGAGCGGTCGCCGGCCCGACATCCGGAGTGGTTTCACGAATGGTTCCTCTCGTTCGACGGAGTCCTGACGGTCGGTGGGGCACGATCGGGGGTCAGGCCGCGGCGACCTCGCGGGACCGGGCGGGACTGACCACCCGTGGGGCGACCCGCCGTGCCCAGTCCTCCCAGTCCTCGAACTCCAGGAACCGGGCCAGCAGGCCGAGCTGCCCGATCGGGTCGGCGACCAGGTCCTCGTAGCTCATCCGGTGCAGGTGTCGCGGAGGCAGGTCGGTGAGCGCCTGCTCGGCCTGGCTGGTCAGGAACGCGCTCAGACCGAGGTAGCGGCGCAGGTCCTGGCCCCGATCCCGGAGCAGGTCGGCGCTGAGCCGGTCCGGCAGGTAACGCTCCAGGTCCTCGGGCACCGACTGGCCGGGCTCGATCCGGAACGGATCCAGCCCGCACCGGCCGAGGAACTCCACCCGCAGCTGAATCAGCTGGAACGACGAGTGCCGGCTCATCGAGCGGGCGGTCGCCTCCCGGTCGCGGGTCAGATACACCACCTTCGCCTCGGGAAATGCCCGCAGAAGGTACGGAGCGACGTGGCTGGAACCGCCGGAACGCTCGACCCAGCGCCGCTTGCCGGTCATCACGGCCAGCAGGTCGAGGAACATCCGGTGGTGGTCGCCGACCGACTGCGTCGGGAAGTCCGGCACCCGCTCGGCGAGCTGGTCGAAGAGGCGGTCCGGGTCGGGGGTCAGCTTCGACAGGGTGATGGCGAGGATCCGCGGCAGCTCGGTCATCCGGTCGGCCCACCTCCCGGTCGCGGGGTAGCGCACCTCCTTCGGCGGCAACCCGATCCGGAAGAGAGTGGCGAGCTCGGCCTTGGGGCTGCTCAGCACCGCCCAGTACGCGGCCCCGGTCAGCACCTCGGAACTGCGCGCCCAGGGTGCGACGGACATGAAGAACTCCTGCGCCGAGAGAGTCTCGGGCTGCTCCGCGATCAGATCCGAGAGCAGCGTCGAGCCGCACCGGCCGTTGCTGATGATGATCGACCTGCCGGTGACCGGGGTGTCCATCCGAGGACCTCCTGCACGTTGGGTTGTCACGGGGCGGTGGCCACCTCGGCCACCTCGACGGAGCACTCCTCGCGGAGCCACGCCAGGACGAGCCGGCGGACCGCCTCCGGCCGGTCGACCAGGACTGTGTGTTTCTCGCCGGGTAGGACCACGGTCCGCGTCTGCGGTAGCAGTCGGACCACCGCCGGTGCCAGCTCGACGACCGCGGAGTCCGCGCCGTACACGCAGAGCACCGGTACGCCGATCGCGCTGATCTGCGCGGCACTGGGCAGGGCACTCGCCGGTAGGTCCCGGGCCAGCGTGGTCGCCACGAGCAGCTCGCCGGTATCCCGGGCCCGGCGGGCCACCCGTGCCCCCCGGCCGGCGACGATCTGCGCCAGCGCCTCCGGTCGGGGCAGGAGGTCGGCGGCCCGGCCCAGCCGGCGCGCGACCCGGGCCATCCACGCCGGGGTCGGCGGCGAGGATTCGACCGCCGCGACGGAGGCGACCCGGCCGGGGTGGCGGGCCGCGTAGGCGAACGCGATAGTGCCACCGAACGAGTTGCCGAGCAGGTGCACCGGACCGGTGACGTCGAGTGTGGTCAGCATCGCCGACAGGTCGTCGACGAAGTCGTCGAGGGTGTAGCCGGTGGGTGGGCGCTCGCTGTGGCCGTGCCCCCGCAGGTCGTACATCACCACCCGTAGCCCGGCGTCGGCCAACGGTTTGGCGAGGGTGAAGTACCAGCTCGCGAGGCTGTCGGAGGCCATACCGTGGATCATCACGAGGGTGGCCGGCGCCGTACTCCGGCCGGTGTCGACCCCGCCCGGCTCTCCGGCCGGTGGTTCGAGGTGTTCGACGTGCACGTCGATCCCGTTGGCCCGGATCATCGTCACGAGTGGACCGCCTCGACGGCGGTGGGGCTCGCGTCGAGGGAGCGTGCGATGTGCTCGACCAGTTGCCCGACCCGCAGCTCGCCCACGGTCTCCAGGTCCAGTTTGGCGACGAAGTGCGCGAAGTTGACGGTGTTGCCGTACCGGGCCTGCAGCCGGCCGGCGAGGGAGACGACGTCGATGCTCTCCATGCCGAGGTCGTCGCGGAAGGTGGTGTCCATGGTGATGGGTTCATCGGCGGCGAAGTCGCCGAGGACCGCATGGATGATCCCGGTGAGCTCGGCGAGGATGTCGGCGGGCGAGGCGGCCATGGGAGGTACTCCTTCGAATGGTCGGGAGTGGATACCGGTCACGGCTGATCGGTCCCGGTCCGCGGGCCCCAGGTCCAGGCGACCACGTACCGTCGAGGTGGTAGGTCTTCGGGATTTCCGACCTCGCGGTGCTGGACCGGGTAGCTCCGGTCGTCGACGTGGACCGTCAGCACCGCGTCCGTGGCGCTTGTCACGACGAACCGGCGCGGGCGGCCGTCGAGTCCGGTGCCCTCCGCCTTGCCGACGGCCTCCTTGGCGGCCCAGAACCGGGCGAACCACCGCCGCCGGTCCTCGGCGTCGCCGCCGAGCGAGTCCAACAGGGCCCTCTCCCCGTCGGTCAGGGCGAAGCGCAGGGTGCTCTCGGGATGGTCGGTGATCTCGGCGACGTCGATGCCGACGCCAGGCACGTCGGGCTGCGACGCCGGCCCGCGGGGCTTCGCGATCGCGACGCCGATCTCCGCGCAGTGCGCCAGCGAGACATCGCACTCGCGCAGGTCCCGGCCCGGACGTCCGTGCACCCGGGGTCGCCCGTTCGGATCGTTACCGACCGTCAGCTCGATGGGGTAGATGTCGCGGTGCCCGTCCTCCCACAGCCGGAACCGGACGGCGTCCTTCACCGCGATCCGACCCAACAGCCACTGTTTGCGGGATCTGGCGGGCTGCCGCTCGTAGTCCTCGTACGCGGCCGAGCCCAGGATGCCCCGGGCGGCCATACCCTGGGTGACCAGGTCGGTCCAGCAGTCGAAGGCCATCGTCCAGCCCTCGGGTTGGATCAGCGACATCGGATGCCGCTCGGGGAACCGTTCCGCTGGCCGCGCCTGCGGATGGCTGTCGAAGCGCCGGTCCACCGCGCCTTCGATCTGTGCCCACACCCGGTCGTCGACCACCAGTTGGGTGTCCGCGACGAGTTGCGCGTCATCGATCGAGCGCACCCGGGCGACACACTCGAAGGCCGTACCGGGTGCCGGCGGGGGGCCGAAGTAGCGGATGTGGCGAAGGCCCACGGGCAACGCGACGGTACGGAACGGCTGTGTCGTGATGAGCCAGTTGCCGATCAGCTGTAGCGCGTTGTCCAGCAGGGCGCCCGGCGGCACGGGTGCGCTGACCACCCCCCGTACGTGCATGTCACCGAGGGCGTGCACGGCGGTGATGCCCTGGAACTGGGGGCCGTGGAACATCAGCCGCTCGGCGTACATCTCCTCGGCGCTGATCCGTGGCGGCCGCTCGGTGGCGGGATCGTGCCGCCACACCTCGGGCGGGTCCGCCGGATAGTCCGCGGCGAGTTCCACTATCGACCGGGCGTACGGGCCGAAGGTGACCGAGACCAGGCCGTCACCGGTCGGCTTCACCGCGATCTCGACGTCCTGACCCGGCTCGGCTATCAGCCAACGGTTGAACCGGGCGTCGCGTACGGCCACCGCCCGCAGGCCCGGCATGGCCTGCTCCGCCGCGTCGACCATGTGCTGGACCAGGGTGGTGGCCGGCACCACCGGCCACCGGTCCTCCATCTTCGGCCAGTCCGGCGGCTGGACGAAGAAGCAGTGATCTTTCAGGTACGGCATGTTCTCGACGGAGACCCGCAACGTGATCCGCCGAACCGGACCCGGGTCGCCGTTGCTGGCGCTGGCGCTGGCGCTGACCGCCCTGCCGGTGCCGATTCCGTTGGCCGAACCGACGCCGTTGCCCGCGTTGCCGTTGCCACGGCCCCCGGGCGCGACGGTTCGGGAGGATTCGGCCGGCGGGGCGACCGGGGGTCGTTCGACACCCGGGCGCGGCGCTACCGGCGGCGCCGGTCGGGCGGCCGCGTCCAGAACGTTCACCGCGTCCCGAGCCGTATCCTGCAACAGCGCGGCGAGCTCCGCGGCGGCGCTGGACCGTCCGGTCAGCCTGTGCAGGGCGGCAAGCGCCGCCGCCGGGTTGGTGCCGGTACCCGTTGGCTCCGGCTGGCGGCCCGCCCCGACCGCCGGCGAGGCGCCGACCGGAACGGCCGCACCGGAAGTCGGCGGACCCGCCGACAGGTGGCTCGGCTGGGCGCCGCCGCCCGCCGACACGCCGAGCAGACCGGCGGCGTCCGCCCCGAGCCGGACCAGTGGGCCCCCGAGATCCAGCGAGATCGACGGGCCACGGCGTACCGGTTTCGCGGGTGCCGCAACCAACGGTGGATCGAGCGCGGTCAGGTTCGGGCTGCCGCCCTCCACCCAGATCGCGGTGGCGACCCGGCGGAGCTGGTCCAGCCCGCTGCGGTGCTTCACGTTGACCGGCATCGCGAGGTGCTCACGCCCACGCAGGTTGTCGCTGATCAGCGAGGCGAGCTGCCCCGCACCGACCTGGAGGAAGACCCGTACTCCGGCGTCGTACATGGCCGCGACGGTCTGACGGAACCAGACCGGCTCCATCATGTGCCTGACGAAAAGGGCATTGACCTGCGCCTCGTCAGCGGGGAACGGTGCCGCCAGGGTCGCCGACCAGACCGGTATCCGGGTCGGGTGCACCTCCCATTGGCGCAGCGCCGCGCCGATCGACTGCAGGCCCTCGACGAACACGGGAGTGTGGAAGGCCGACCGGAACGGCAACTTCTGACACAGCACGTTCTCCGTACGCAGGGCCTCCACGAGCCGGTCCACCTGGGGCTCGGGCCCGTTCACCACCGACTGCGCCGGGGCGTTGTCGTGCGAGAGCACCACCCCCGGAAAATCTCCGAGCATCGGGGTGACCCGGTCCGCGCCAGCTCCCACGGCGGCGAAGACGTATCCGGAGACCTCGACCGAGTCGGCGTTGAACAGTTCCAGGAACTCGTCCATCGCCGCCGTGCTGATCTGCCCACTGGTCGCCGCGGCGGTCCACTCGCCGATGCTGTGTCCGGCGACCGCGTCCGGTAGCACGCCGATGTGGCGCAGCGCCTTGTCGAGGAGTTTGCCGACCTCGATCAGCCCGGCGCCGTGCCGGCCCAGGTCCGAGGCGGACCACTGCCGGTCCGGCAGTCCGAGGTGCGCGGCGATGTCCGCGGTACGGGGCGCGAACTCCGCCTCCAGGCCGGGGAAGACGAAGGCGAGGCGGCCGGTGCCGGAGGCCAGCAGCGGTGACGGGCTGAACCAGATGTCCCGTCCGCCCCGCCAGGCCTGACCGCGGGCCACCGTCTTGCGGGCGACGGCCAGCAGCTTGTCGGTCGGGCTGACGATGCCGAGCCGGCACGCCTCGGCTCCGGTGGCGGGCCGGTTGCTCCGGGCCCGTTCGACGCCGAGGGCCCGTACCTCGTGGTCGCTGCGGGACAGCAGGTCGGCCAACCGGTCGGGGTCCGGCGCGGCGAGCCAGAGCACCTGGTCCGGCTCGGTCACCGCAACCGTCGAGCTGGCCACGGTCGGGGCCGCGCCTCGTCCGACACCCGCTCCACCCACCGCCAACGGCTGCCCGCCGGTCGGCCGTTGCCGTACACCGGCGGGCTCGGGCGCCTGCTCGATGATGACGTGTGCGTTGATGCCGCCGAAGCCGAAGGCGTTCACCCCGGCGCGACGCGGCCCGTCGCTCTCCCACGGGCGGGCGGTGGGGATCGGGGCGAACCGGGTCGCGGCCATCTCCGCGCGTGGATCGTCGCAGTGCAGCGTGGGCGGCAGCACTCCCCGGTACACCGCGAGCGTCGCCTTGATCAGGCCAGCGATGCCGGCGGCCGGCATGGTGTGCCCGATCATCGACTTGACCGATCCGATCACCGGGCGTGGCCCGTCGCCAGAGTGCGGTCCGAAGACCTCGGCCACCGAGACCAGTTCGGCCGCGTCGCCGGTGGGTGTGCCGGTGCCGTGCGCCTCCAGCAACCCCAGCGCGTCCGGCGCGGTCGGGTCCAGCCCCGCCGCTTCCCAGGCCCGCCGGATGGCCAGCACCTGTCCGGAGGAGGCCGGGTTGAACATGCTCGCCGAGCGGCCGTCGCTGGACATCCCGCTGCCCCGGATGACGGCGTACACCCGGTCGCCGTCCCGGACAGCGTCGGACCACCGCTTGAGTACGACGACACCCGTGCCCTCGCCGATCAGCAGGCCGTCGGACTCCCGGTGGAACGGCCGGCTCTCACCGCGCCTGGACAGCGCCCGCAACTGGTTGAACACCGACCAGAAGCTGATGTCGTGCACGTGGTGCACACCACCGGCCAGGACGGCGTCCAACCGTCCGCTGGTCAGCTCGGTGATCGCCTGGTCGATCGCGATCAGCGACGAGGCGCAGGCCGCGTCCAGGGTGTACGCCGGACCGCGCAGGTTGAGCCGGTTGGCCACCCGGGACGCGGCCAGGTTCGGCACCAGACCGATCGTGCCCTCCGGCTGGTACGGGCCGAGCCGCTCGTCGAACTTCTCGCGTACCAGGTCGAGCCGGCTCTGGTCCAGCTCCGGAATCAGCTCCCGCAGCACCTGGATGACCTGGCTCGACATCCGCACCCGTTGGGCGTAGCGGGCCTGAGCCGGACTGAGGATGCCTCCCCGCCCGAGGATCACACCGACCCGGTCGCCGCCGGGCAGTCGGTCCGCGCCGCCGGCATCGTCGATCGCGGCCGCGGCCACGTTCAGAGCGATGAGCTGGTCCGGTTCGATCTCCGAAACCGAGGCGGGCATGATGCCGAACCGCAGCGGCTCGAAGGTCGCGAACTCGTCGACGAACCCGCCGCGCCGGCAGTACATCCGGTCCGGCCGGTGGGCCTGCTCCGGGTCGTAGAACTCCTCGTCCCACCGGTGCGCCGGCACGTCGGTGATCGCGTCCACCCCGTCGACCAGATTCCGCCAGTAGCTCTCCAGGTTGCCGGCGCCGGGCATCACCGCCGCCATCCCGACGATCGCGATCGGGTCGCTCCGATCGGTACTCGTGTTCATTTTCGGCCTCTCGCTCCACCGTCGACGGGCGTACCGGGTGTGCGGCGCGGGTGCCGCCGCATCCGCTGGACGATCACCAGCCGGAGGCGGTGTAGACCACGGAATTGATCTTCGGGTCGCCCCACGCCAACTCGCTCAGCAGGCTGAAGGCACCCGCTTCGGGGTCGATCAGATCGATGCCGCGGCGCGCGTACTCCCGACTCAGCTCGTCGCTGACCATCCCGCCGTGCCCGGCACCAGGTGCCCACGGGCCCCAGTGCACGGTCAGACAGCGGTTGCCGGTGCTGGCCGCCCAGCGGGTGCCGATCGCGTCGACCGCGTCGTTCGCCGCGGCGTAGTCGCTCTGACCTCGATTGCCGTATGCCGCGGCGATGCTGCCGAACAGCACCACGAACCGAGGCGGCGAGTTCAGCTCGTCCAGGCCGGCCAGGACCGAACGGGCACCGTCGACCTTGGTGCCGAACACCCGGGCGAACGACTGTGGGTCCTTCTGCGCGATCAGCTTGTCCTCGATCACGCCGGCCGCGTACACCACGCCGTCGACCCGACCGTGCGTACGCTCGATGTCCAGCAGTAGGCGGCCGATCGCCGACGCGTCCCGCACGTCGAGGGCGTGGTAGCGCACCTCGCTGCCCAGTTCCCGCAGTTCGGCGAGGGTCGTCTCGACCTCCCGGGCGGCCAGGATCGCCTGCGCGCTCTGTTCGATCTGCGCCGGTGACCGCAGACCCCGGCCGGCGAGCGCGGCGCGCAACGACGCCTTGTCCCGGGCCGACACCAGGTCCGGATCCTCCGGCCCGGTCGGCAGCGGTGTGCGGCCGACCAGCTCGATCCGGCAGCGGCTCGCCATGGCCACTGCGCGGGCGAACCACGGCGTGATCCCGCGAGCCCCGCCGACCAGCACCACCACCGAATCCCGGTCGAGGCCGATCGCCGCGGCCTCGGAGGCACCGTCACCGGCCGGCCCGGCACCGCTGGTCGCCACCGCGCCCAGCGCCACCGGGGCGAGGGAGACGGTTGTCCGCTCGGTCTCGCGCCGCACGACGGCCGGCGTCTCCCCGGGGAGCAGCAGCTCGTCGATCAGGTGTCGCGCGATCTGCTGCGGGTCGGCAGCACCGTCCACCTGGACGTACCTGGCCGCGACCTGCGGGTACTCCCGGGAAATGGTCCGGAACAGGCCGGCCAGACCGTCGCTCCGTTCGGTACCGCCGACCGGCCCTGCCGCGAGCAGCCAGCGGGGACCGGCCGCGAGCGCCTGCTTGAGGAACGGGAAGATGTCGGGCAGCAGGGGCGCTCCGGCGCCGTCCAGACCGTCCAGCAGGATCAGCCCGTCGAAGCCGGCGAGCTGGTCGGCCTGCCTCTCGTCCACCACACCCGTCTGCCCGGCCGCGCCCTGCTCCTGGAGCAGTTCGGCGAGGTACGGCAGCGCCGGGCTGGCGCCGGTGATGAGGAAACGCGTTCCGGCGAGCACGTCGGCCGGCTGCCCGGCTGGCGAGGCGTCGGTGTCCGCGTCGGGAGGTCCCGCGACCACCGTCGCCAGGGGCAGAAGCCGCTTCGGTGTGATCCCGGCCCGACCGTTGGCGGTGACCGGCACGGTGGGGACCGGCGCGGGTGCGATGGCCGGGCTCATGGTGGCCAGGGCCGAGGGCGCTCCGGCGGGTGTGGGTGCAGTGAGGGCGAGTGTGCCGTTACTCGGCGACGGCGCCGAGGCGGCCACCTCCTGCGTCTTCTGGTTGAGCCAGTCGACCATGGTGCGTACGGTGCGGGCCTTGACGAGGTCTTCGAGTTCGGCCTCGTCGCCGTCGACGGCGAGGCCGAGTCGTGCGGCGACCTCGCCGGCGACTTCGGCGCGTTTGATGGAGTCGATGCTGAGGTCGGCTTCGAGGTCGAGGTCGAGTTCGATCAGGTCCACCGGGTAGCCGGTGCGCTCGCTGATCACGTCGAGGATCGCGGTCTGGAAGTCGGGACGGGTCAATACGGCGGTGCCGGTCGCGACCAGAGCGGTGGAGTGCGCCGTCCCGTTCGCCGGGCCGAGTACGGAGGTCGCGTGGATCACGGTCGTACCCGTCGTCGACCGAATCTTCTGGTTGAGCCAGTCCACCATGGTGCGTACGGTGCGGGCCTTGACGAGGTCTTCGAGTTCGGCCTCGTCGCCGTCGACGGCGAGGCCGAGTCGTGCGGCGACCTCGCCGGCGACTTCGGCGCGTTTGATGGAGTCGATGCTGAGGTCGGCTTCGAGGTCGAGGTCGAGTTCGATCAGGTCCACCGGGTAGCCAGTGCGCTCGCTGATCACGTCGAGGATCGCGGTCTGGAAGTCGGGACCGGTCGCGGCGACCGCCACAGCGGCCACCTCGACCCCGCCGGTCGGTGCGGCCGGGGGAGCGGCCACCACCGCCGTCGCCGTCGCGACCGGGGCGATCTCGGTCCCGTGACCCGGCAGCACCACCGGCGGGTACGCCTGCGAGGGCTGCCACACGAGTCGCCCACCCGCGCCGTCGCCGAAGTACGCGAGCATCACGTCCCGCTGTGAGGCGATCATGTCCCGGCTGGTGCGGAGGAACTCGCTCAGCAACTCGTCGCGGCCGTCCCGACCACTCAAGGCGGTCCCGTTCGAAGCGGTCATCGACAACTCCTTGATCCGTCGTGGGGGCGTCATTCCGCCGGGCAGGCTGTTCCCGGACTGATCTCGTACGAGCTGGCCGTCCACGGTCCAGAACGGACGCTGGCCCGTCCTGGCCGCCCCGAGGTCCGCCGTGTCGCGGCCCTGGAACAACCAGCCGGTCCGAACCGGGACGCCGGCACAGGCCAGTTGCGCGACAGTGACGAGGAAGCCGCGCAGGCCCTCGTCGGGGCGGGGCTCGGTGGCGACCGCCAGGTGCGGCCGGTCGCCGAGGATGGCCCGGACCAGCTTGGTGAGGACCTGACCGGGGCCGGCCTCCACGAAGGTCCGCGCGCCGCTGGCGTACATCGCCTCGATCTGTTCGACGAAACGCACGGGCGCGCCGATCTGCGCGGCGAGCCGTTCACGTACCCGGTCGGCGTCCCCGTCGTACGGGGCAGCCGTGTGGTTGGACCAGACCTGGATGGCCGGCTCCCGTACCGCGCTGGACGCCAGCGCCTCGGCGAAACGTGTGGTGCCGCCGGCCACCACCGGGCTGTGGAACGCGCACGCGACGGAGAGCTGACGGGCCGACAGTCCGCCCTCGCGCAGCGCCGCCACCGCCGACCCGACCGCGGGAGTCGGCCCGGAGATCACGACCTGTGTCGGCGTGTTCCGGTTGGCCAGCACGACCTCGCCGGCCAGTCCCGCTGCGGTGAGCACCTGGCTCACCTGCTCGGCGGTGCCGGTGACCGCCGCCATGGTGCCCGGATCGTCGCCGGTGGCGGCGAGGATCGCATCGGCCCGTTGCCGGCTCAGCGCGAGCAGCGTCTCGGGGTCGAACGCGTCGGCTACGCAGAGCGCGACGAGTTCCCCGTAGCTGTGTCCGCCGGTCAGGTCCGGCCGGATGCCCAGCCGACGTAACAGGTGGTCGACCGCGAGGCCGCCGATGCCCAGGACGGGTTGGGCGACCCGAGTGTCGCGTACCCGGTCCTCCTGCTCGCGGGCCGTCTCCGGGTCGAACGCCGACGGCGGGAAGAGGAGGTCCGCCCACTCGGCGCCGAGGCGCAGGTAGTGCCGCAGCTCGGGGAACGCGACGAACAGCTCGGCGAGCGCGCCCGGCCGCTGGCTGCCCTGACCGGGGAAGAGGAAGGCCACCTTGCCCGGCTCCGGGTCGTCCGGCGGTTGGACCAGCCCGCGCGCCGGGTCGTGCTCGCCGGCGACGGCCCGGCCCAACAGCTCGGCGAGTTCGTCCCGGTCACGTGCGACGATGGCAATCTGGACCGCGCCGGCCCGGTGGTCGGCCTCGTCGGACAGCGACGCGGCCAGGTCCCGCAACGACCACGGTCGGCCCAGCTCGTCGCGGTTCGACAGCATCTCCAGCAGCCGGCGTGCCCGTAGCTGTGCGGCGGGCCGATCGGCGCCGCGGAAGCAGAACAGTTCCGCCGGCCAGGACTGCCGGGTGTGCCGTGGCTCGGGGCTGTTCGCATACGCGCTGAGCACGGTGTGGAAGTTCGTCCCGCCGAACCCGAACGCGCTCACCCCGGCCAGCCGCTCGGCCGCCGGCGCGATCCACGGGCGGACGCCGGTGTAGAACGCGAAGGGGCTGCGGGCCGGATTCCACGCGGGGTTGGGGCGGGTCAGGTGGATCGTGGGTGGCTTGACTCCGGTGTAGAGCGCGAGGCTCGCCTTGATGACGCCGGCCAGGCCGGCCGCGCACTTGGTGTGCCCGATCTGCGATTTCACCGAGCCCAACGTGCAACTGCCGGGCTCCGCGCCGGCCTCGTCGAAGAACCGGGTCAGGGTCTCCAGTTCGGTACGGTCGCCCACCACCGTGCCGGTGCCGTGTGCCTCGACCAGACCGACCTGTCGGGGCGAGACCCCGGTGCGGTGGTACGCCCGGTCGAGGGCGCGTCGCTGCCCGCTCGCCCTGGGGGCGGTGAGCCCGAGCGCACGTCCGTCGCTGGAGCTTCCGATGCCCTTGATCACGGCGTAGATCCGGTCGCCGTCGCGCTCGGCGTCGGCCAACCGCTTCAGTACGACGCACGCCACCCCCTCGCCGAGGGCGATACCGTCGCCGGTGCTGTCGAACGTGCGGCACCGCCCGGTGGGGGAGAGGGCGTGCGCGGAGGTGAACATCAGGTAGTCGTTGATGCCGTTGTGCAGGTCGGCGCCGCCGCAGATCATCAGGTCGCTGCTGCCGGCGCTGAGTTCCTTGCAGGCGGCGTCCATCGCGGCGAGCGACGAGGCGCAGGCGGCGTCGATGGTGTAGTTGGGACCGCCGAGGTCGAGACGGTTGGCGATCCGGCCGGCGATGACGTTGGCCAAGACGCCGGGGAAGCTGTCCTCGGTGACCGTGGGGAGTTGGTCCTCCAACTCGGGCGGCACGTCCCCGAGGTAGGCCGGGAGCATGGTCCGCAGCGTCTGGGCGTGACCCATGTCGCTGCCGGCCTCGGCCCCGAACACCACCCCGGTCGAACGGTGGTCCGCGCCGGCCGCGTCGTACGGGTATCCGGCGTCGACGAGCGCCCGATGTGCCACCTCGAGCGCGAGCAACTGGGTCGGGTCGATGCTGCTCAGCGCCGCCGGGGGTATCCCGTACCGGATCGCGTCGAACGGGACCGGCTCGATGAAACCACCCCACCGGGAGACGCTGATCCGGCCGGCCTTGCCCGGCTCCACCTCCGGCGCGTAGTACGTGTCGACGTCCCACCGGTCAGGGGGCACCTCGGTGACCGCATCGGTGCCGCTGAGTACGGTCTGCCAGAAACTGTGCAGGTCGGGGGAGCCGGGCAGAACGCAGGACATGCCGACGATGGCGATGTCCAGCGGCGCGACCGGCTCGTCCACCGGCGCGGTCGGCGGGACGAGTTCGGCGCGCAGCGCGGCGGTCCGTGCCGCGAGGAACTCCTGTGCCTCGGTGGTGACCTGCACGTGCAGCTCCGCGACCGTGGTCGGTGCGTGGCGCAGCACCGCAACCTGGCCGGCCATGAACATCCCCTCGACGGCCTGTACCGCCTCGTCGACCTCCACCAGGCCGTCGTCCTCCCGGCGTACGCCCTTGCTGGCGATCCGCAGCCGACCGACGTTCAACAGCTCCAGTTGCTCCCAGACCTGGCGGTTCTCCACCCCGGCCGACTCCAGCTCCTCCCGTACGCTGTGGAAGTCGTCCACGAACGGGCTGGGCAGGCAGCGGGTCGCGTGCCCGGGGGCGGTCTCCAGCAGCGATGTGCTGGTGGCGGCGATGGCCGTACGGTGGAACAGGGGTTGAATAGCGCCCTCCTGCACCGCTTCGGCGGTGAAAAGGTAGGCGGTCCCCATCAGCAGCCCGATCTGCGCCCCACGGCCGGTCAGCGGGGCCGCCATCGCGGCGACCATCGCGGCCGATCGGGCGTCGTGGATGCCGCCCGCGAACAGCAGTTGCAGCCGCCCGGCTTCGTCCGGCGTCTCCGCCAGAAACTCTTCGAGCACCAGCAGCTGCGCCTCCCACAGGGGGAAGCTGGCCCGTGGCCCCACGTGCCCGCCGCACTCCGCGCCCTCGAAGACGAACTTGCGCGCGCCCGCCCGCAGGAACTGCCGCAGCAACCCCGGTGACGGTACGTGCAGGAAGGTGTTGATCCCGTCCTGTTCCAACGCCGTGGCCTGGGACGGCCGCCCGCCCGCGATGATCGCGCACTGCGGCCTGATCTCCCGGATCGCCTCGAGTTGTGCCGCGCGCAGCTCGTCGGGCGCGAAGCCGAGCACCCCGACGCCCCAGGGCCGCTCGCCCAGTCGATCGGCGGTCTCCCGGAGCACCCGGCGGGACTGTTCCGCGCCGGCCAGCGCGAGCGCGACAAAGGGCAGCGCGCCGTCGGCGGCGACCGCGGCCGCGAACGGCGCCTCGTCGCTGACCCTGGTCATCGGGCCCTGCACCACCGGTATCCGGACGTTGAGGGCGTCGGCGAGAGCGGCACCCGGCGCCAGGGCGTCCCCGATGGACGATTCGGCGAGCGCTTCGAGGAGGGTGGCACGGATTCCGCGTACGGCGGCGGCGGTGTCGGGCCAGCGCCGGGCGAAGACGGCGGCGAGCCAACCGTCCTGGCCGATCGGCAGCAGTTGTGAGGCGCTGTCGTGCGGACCGCCCCGGCGGATCCCGCGTACTCCGTCGACCAGGACCGTCTCGGACCCGTCCAGCCGACGGATCGCGCCCCGCACGTCCGCCGGGAGCTCCGACTCCGGCATGAGGGTGAGCTGGCTGTCCAGGACGACGCCGGCCGCGCCGCCGATGACACAGGCGACGGCGGTGCGGGGGCCGATGCCGCCGGCGACCCAGATCGGCAGGTCGATGTCGTCGGCCGCGGCCAGTTGCTGGAGCAGGACGAACGAGCTGAGCTCGCCGACTGTGCCGCCACCCTCCATGCCCCGCGCGACGAGCCCGTGTGCTCCGCCGGCGGCGGCGTACCGGGCGTCGTCGAGGCTGGTCACCTCGACGAGCACTCGGTACCTGTCGACCACGTCGGCCAGTGGCCAGGGCGCATCCGGCGGTAGGACCAGGAGATCGACCCGGCCGTGGCCCGCCCGTTCCACGTCGGCCGGCGTGGCGGTGCAGCCGGCCGGTACGCGTACGCCGATCGGTCCGCTCGACCCGACGGCGGCCTGGGCCAGGGCGGTGAGTGTCCAGCTGTCGCCGGAGGCGAGGTCCAGGACGCCGTGACCGCCGCCGTGGCGGGCGGCGGTCACGATCCCGGGACTGGGTTCGAGGGGGCCACCGGCGCTGATCGCGATTACGAGATCGCGCGTGTTCGGTGCAGGGCTCATCGGACTCCCACTTCATTGGGCGCCCGGGTCTCGGGCGCGACCGAATGAATCAGATGATCAACCGAGGTTGCCGCCCGTAGCTAATTGTCGCTTATCGATCTCGGGCTTCGATTAAGTTAGGCCACCTTAGTTACGGCTCAGTTAACTTTCCCAAAATAGCCGGCTGGCCTGCGGTTCTTCCGATCGCATCGATGAGACGCGGGACATCTTCCGTCCGCCGAGCCATGACGGCCTGACCTCGGGCGGGTGACCGACAGCTTCACTCCGGCCCTGAGGCGTCGTGTTAACTATCGACGTACTTTGAATTCAGAAGTGTTACTAGCCCAGCCGAGAAAGTGACGTCTATCACTATCCCCTTGCAGATCCGGCCGATAAAAGCACTCTTATCTGGTCGGTTTGGTGGGGCCGGAACCATTCCTATCTCCTGAGTATGGAATTGGTCCCGGTCGGCCCTCGCTTAATGGGCCGAATGCCTATCGGAAAGGGGGAGAATCGACCGGCGAAATGCCATGTCATCGAGCGGGGCGACCCGCTCTTCGCTCAACCGACCACCGCCGGGCGGGCCCGGTCGGCTTCACCGGTCGCGCCGGCTCCGCGCCGGACGCGACGTGCTTCGCGAGTCCTTCATGGCGGTGGCTCCACGCCATCCCTCCGTACGTCCGTTCCTCGACACCCTCGGGGTCGATTGGTCGCCACGCCCGCGTGCCCGGCGGCACCGCCGGATGCCCGTCGGCCATCACCAGACCGCCAGGACCTCGCCGACGGGCCGCCCACCGCCCGTCCAACCCAATCGGTCTGCATCCCCTTCCACCTGCCCCCAACGAACTGGTGGTCCCTCATGCGCAAGATTCTCCTGCTCGCCCTGGTCGGTCTCGGCGCCCAACTGGTCGACGGCAGTCTCGGCATGGCCTACGGCGTGACCTCGACGACCCTGCTGCTCGCCGTCGGCGTCCATGCCGCCGCCGCCTCCGCCACCGTGCACCTCGCCGAGATCGGCACGACCCTCGCCTCGGGTGCCGCCCACTGGCGATTCGGCAACGTCGACGCGAAGGTCGTCGCGCGGATCGGCATTCCGGGGGCGGTCGGCGCCTTCGCCGGCGCGACCTTCCTGTCCAGCCTCTCCACCGATGCGGCGGCACCGATCATGTCGCTGATCCTGCTCACCCTCGGTAGCTACCTCCTGATCCGCTTCACCACCTTCGGGTTGGCGAAGGGCAACATGGGCAAGCCGCTGCGCAAGCGATTCCTCGCTCCACTGGGCCTGCTCGCCGGCTTCGTCGACGCCACCGGTGGCGGCGGCTGGGGACCCATCGGCACCCCGGCGATCCTGGCCAGCGGCAGGCTCGAACCACGCAAGGTCATCGGATCGATCGACACCAGCGAGTTCCTGGTCGCCGTCGCGGCGAGCCTCGGCTTCCTCGTCGGTATCGGTGCGGAGAACGTCAACGTCGGCTGGGTCGTCGCGCTGCTCATCGGCGGGGTGGTCGCCGCGCCGGTGGCGGCCTGGCTCGTACGCCTGGTCCCGCCCCGGGTGCTCGGCTCCGCGGTCGGCGGCGTGATCGTGCTGACCAACAGCCGAACCCTGCTCCGCAGTGACTGGTTCAACGCCCCGGCCACTCTGCGTTATGGCTGTTACGCGGTCGTCTGCGCGATCTGGGCGGCCGCCGTGACGTACTCGATCCGTGAGCACCGGAGGGAGCAGCAACAAAGCGTCACGATCAGTAACGGCTGACCGGCCTCGATCCAAGCGACCAGGAACGCCGGCACCTCCCGGCCCGTTGTTCGGGAGGTGCCGGCGTCGGGGATGAACCAGCGGATGGACCGGTAACCCGAACACCGGCAGCGCCAACCGGGGTCTCTAGGTCGGCAGGTGCAGGTGTTTCAGGTCCTCGGGTATCGGCAGGTCCGGTCGGTAGATCAGCATCGGCGGCTGGCTGTCGGTGTCGGCGCGGGCGGCGGGAGCGTCGGCGAGGGAGAACTGGTCCCGGAGTCGGCCGAAGAAGTCGTCGACGTCGGCGACGATGAGCTTCGCGCGGCGTCGGGCGGGGTAGACGGCGACCCAGTCGCCGGGGTCGAGGATCCCGTGTACGCGTCCGTCGACGACGACGGTGACCTGACCCGAGCGAGGAAGCACCTGGACGCCGACTGGTTCGTCCGGGGCGGTGACCATGCTGCGGTTGAACGCCATGTGCGGGGCGACCGGGGTGAAGACGAGGGCGTTGAGGCGCGGCGACAGGACCGGTCCGCCCGCGGCGAAGGAGTAGGCGGTGGAGCCCGTCGGTGAGGCGACCATGACGCCGTCGGCGGAGTAGGTGGCGAACAGCCGCCCGGACAGGTACACCGCGACGCTGGTCTGCCGGTCCCGGCCGAGTTTCTCGAACACGACGTCGTTGAGGGCGCTCAGGCCCAACGGGACACCCCAACCCACCTCGTCGGGCGTGCCCGGCCGGGGGAGAGGTGGTACGGCATCGGGACCGCGGCCGTAGCGCAGCAGAGTCCGGAGTTCCGATGGGACCTGCAGCGGTCGCGACGCCCGCAGGGTGAGCAGCATGCGCTCCTGGATGGGTGCGCGTCCGGCCAGGGCGGCGCCGAGCACCCTCGGCAGGTCGGTCGCGGCGAACGGGGTGAGGAAGCCGACCCGGCCGGCCTTCACGCCGAGAACGGGTGCGTCGGCCTCGACGGCGATGGCCAATCCGCGCAGGAGAGTTCCGTCGCCGCCGATCGTGACGACGAGCTGAGGTCGCTGCGCCAGGTCGGCCAGCACGTCGGCGGGGCTCTGCTCGTCCTGCCAGACGTCCAGGGTCCGCGAAGCGGCACCGTGCTCGGCGCAGATCCGCGACACCATCTCCGCCGTCTCAGCGGCCTGCGGCCTGGTCGGGTGTACGACGACGCCAACGAGCATCCGAACTCCTCCACGCCATCTCGGCTGTCACCTCATCTGACGGTGAACACTGCGCATCACCCTACGTACCGGGGTTGGCGTCACGGCGGTGGTGCACCCTGTGCCGCCACTGAGAACGGGCGACCGGCGCGCGGAGAGGGTTGTGGCCGACGTGCAACCTCGGGCCGCGGTCTCCGATCTAGGCCAGAGCGCCCGGGGACCTGACTTGCCATCCCAATCCAACCCGATGGCCGGGGACTGCTCCGGTGTGCAAGCCACGCACGCCCTAGCGACCAGCAGCCCCGGCGCGGAGGGTCGGCGGACTGCCCGGGCCGCCCGCCGGGAGATTGCCGATGTGGGCTGGCAGCCGCGCCGCTGCCCGTACCGACTTCAACCCTGGCCCTGCCTGGCCGCCACGCCTGGCCCGGACGCTGACCGCGCCGCAGCCGCTCGTGCCGGCGGGAGGGCGCTACCGGGCCTCCGGATCTTGGCGCCTGAACACTTTCCCGCCGGATCGGCAATGTCAGGGTGGAGCGCGGACTGTGCCGAGGAGGGCCATGGCTTCGGATGCGGATTTGATAGGCCGGTCGCTGGATGGCGATGTCGACGCCTTCGTCGAGGTGGTCGAGCGCCATGAGGCCGCCGTCGGTTCGTACCTCGTTCGCCGGGCGGGGCGGGATGCGGCTGAGGACCTCCTGGGCGAGGTGTGGGTTGCGGCGTTCGAGTCGCGGCGGTCGTACGACCGGTCGTACAACGATGCGCGGCCGTGGCTGTACGGGGTGGCTCTGAATCGCTTGCGGCGCTACTGGCGCTCCCAGCCGGCCGAGGACCTGGTCGCGGACGTGCCGGACGTGGCTACCGGTTGGGATCCGTGGTCGGCCGTGGACCTCGGGGTGGACGCCCGGGCGGTGCTCCGGTCCGCACTGACGCGGCTCAAACCCGAAGAGCGGGAGGTCCTGAGGCTCGTCGCCTGGGAGGACCTGACGGCAGCCGACGCCGCCCGGGCACTCGGCATACCGGCCGGCACCGCGCGGCGGCTGCTGAGCCAGGCCAGGACGGCACTGCGTGACGCGCCGGGCGTGTCCGCGCTTCTGAAGGACCGCAACAGCGCGAAGGAGAGACACCGATGACCGACGAGCTCGATCTGGTCGGTGCGTTGGGCAGCGCGGAACCACTACGCCCGGAGGCGTATCAGCGGGCGCGGGCGGTGCTGCGGGCGGCGATGGCCGACCCCGGAACCGTGCGGCTGGGCGCGATATCAGCGGACGACACGACTGTGGAGGCAGCTTCAACCATGGAATCGACGACAACCACGCGGGACCACGCATCCAGCCCGGCGCTCCAACGCCGCCGCCGGATCGGTGTCGCGGCCCGACTGGGTATCGGCGCCGGGGTGGGGGTTGCCGCCGCGGCGGCCGTCGTCGCTGTGGTGCTGAGCTCGTCGGCGACCGGGGGCACGGAGGCCAGCCAGGATCCGTCGGCCGCCACCTCGGGCTCGACCAGCGTCGACGGGTCCGCTGAGCGCGCGCCGCTGATGACCCTGGCCGGTTCCATCAAGACGGTCACCCCGTCGGCCGGCGACGCGTGGCTGGTGAAGGCGACGCAGGTCCACGGCACCAAGACCATGCAGGTCGTCTATACGCTGTACACCGACGGTCACGAGATCTACACGGGCAACAGCGTGAAGGACATCAAGCGTGCGATCGCCCGCAACCAGGACCAGATGACGGACGGCGGCTACGCACCGCTGCTCAAGGCGGCCGTCGCCGCGGCGGACAGCAGCCCGGCCGACGGCCGGACCCAGATGCTCAAGGCAGCCGAGGATCCGCTGGTGGGCCTCGACCCCGCGGCGCAGAAGGCGGTGTGGGACAAGCAGCAGGCGGACGCCCAGGTGATCATCAAGCAGAAGGGCGGCCACGCCAAGCCGAAGCCGTACAGCCCTCAGGCCGTTCAGCGGCACTTCGACAACGCCCTGTGGACGTTCAGCACCCAGGCGCTGTCCGCTGGCGACGGCAACACCCAGGTCCGGGCCGGTGTGCTGCGTCTGCTGTCCACCATCCCCGCGGTCAGCGTCGAGAACTCGACCACCCAGGGCAGGGCCACGTTGACGATCACCGCCGGCCCCGAGGTGTTCGGCGGCGAGGGCAGCGAGGTGCTGACCGTCGACGCCACGACCGGCATGCTGGTCAAGGACGTATCCACCGTGCCGGGCCTACCCCGGGCCTCCACGACCTACGAATCCTCCCGCGTGACGAAGGCCCGCCTGTAGGCCGGGAACCTCCACCCACCAGCATTGCGGCAGACGGGCGTGACGCGCCCGGCGTTCGGTCGACGGTGCGGGCCGCCTGGAGGCGGCCCGCACCGTCGTTCTGTTGTTCGCACGGCCCGCGCCGGACTGCGATGATCGGCGCGTGACCTACATCCCGGATCTGGCGCCCTACGACTACTACCCGGGCGCCCCGGACGCCATTGCCGTTGGTTGGCTGGATTCGAGCATGCCCTTCACTGAAGGCGCGTGCCCGCGAGACGTTCGAGATCGCTTGGCGCGGCTTGGCGCTGAACCGGTGCGGCTCATGCGGGGGTACCACTACTGCCAGTTCTGCCCGGGAGCGGCCGAGCCGCCGCGCGTGGTTCGGGAGGACATGCGGGGCTATGAAGCTCCCGATGTTGCGCGCGGGAACGGCGAGATTTGGCTCACCGGAGTGGACGGGACGACCTTCGCCGCACCGGTCCTGATCGGCCACTACGTCGAAGATCATCGCTACCTGCCACCTGATGGCTTCATCGAGGCGGTTCGGACCGGGGTCCCCACCCCTGGCGTCGCCTAGCGGGGATCCGGCTTCTGCCGTATGCGGTTGGCAGGTGGGGGACACCTCAGGGTCGGACTTCAGCCCGGCGGGGCATCCCGCGCCGACGCCGCAGGCGCCGGCCCATCCGTGGTAAGGGGAGCGGGTTGATCCCGAGATACACGTCGGATGGCTATCGTCGACGCGCCGGCCGGGCCATTGGCTGCGGCAGCGGAACGTGCTCAACTGGGGCTGGTGACCACCGACCCGCGTCGCGCGGGGCGGCCCTGATCGAGTCGGCTGTAGTACCGGGAGGACAGGTGTCGCGCCCCCCTTACCGTCCTGACGTCGTGCTCGTCCCCGCGTGGGTGGTGGAGCGTCCGGAGACGGTCGAGCGACTCAACGGGCTGCTGGCCGAGGCCGGTCTCGGCCGGCCGTTGTCCCCGCCGGCCGCCCCCACGCCGCCCGCCGTCGAACTGGTCGAACTGCCCGTCCAGGGTGACCCGGTGGCCGTGGCCCGGGCCAGCCGCCGACTGGCCGGCCGATCCGACGCCGACGCCGACGCCGACGTGCCGGAGTGCCTGCCCGACTACGAGTGCACGGCCGCCACCGTGGAGGACGACGCCCGGCTGGAGGTGAATCTCTACCCGTACTTCCGGGCCAGCGGCTGCAAGAGCGGACATGGGACCATCGCCTGGCTCGCGGCGCCCGACCACGTGATGCCGCCGAAGCCCATCCGGCGCCCGGCCAACCAGTTTCCGGCCGGGCGACCCGTGGTGGCGCTGCTCGACACCGGGGTACGCGAGCACGACTGGCTGATGGAGGCCAGCGGCGAGCCGTACTGGGAGGAGGCGCAGGGATGGACGCCGCCGCGCGCCATCCCGGCGGTTGCCGGGCAGGAGAGCCGCGGCGAGGAAACAGAGCAGCCGGACTTCGGTAGTCATTGGGGGCACGGGACCTTCCTCGCCGGACTGATCCGCCTTGAGGCGCCCGACGCGCGGATCCTCTCGTTGCGGGTGATGAGCGACGCGGGTCGGGTCAGCGACCTGAACGCGGCGCACGCGATGAACTGGCTGGCGGACCGGGTCGACGACGGTCAGCGGGTCGACGTCGTGCTGACCGCGTTCGGCCGTCCGGCTGCCGGTGAGGACGAAGAGATGAAGCCGGTCCGCCAGGCGCTCGGACGGTTGGCGGACCGGGGCGTTCCGGTCGTCGCCTCGGCCGGCAACGACGGTACGGACAGCCCGGTCTATCCGGCTGCCTTCGCGGTCGACCCGACTCTTACGGTGATCAGCGTCGGGGCCCACGCCTCGCCGACCACCCGGGCGCCATACAGCAACCACGGGGTGTGGGTGCGCCAGTGGCGCGAGGGCACCAACACGGTGAGCCTCATGCCCCTGTCCACGGCACCGGTCACCGCGCTGGGCGCGTACGCCTACTGGAGCGGTACGTCGTTCGCGGCGGCCCGGTACGCGGGTCAGCTCGCCCAGAGGCTGGCACCGGCACCCGTGGCGCTGGACTGACGCCATGTCCAATGTGTCGGAGACCCCGGTGGAGCGCGCGGGCGCGTCGCCCGACCGGGCGGCACGCCTCGGCGAGCGCCTCGACCGCGCCAGGGCGGGCGACCGGAACGCGCTCGACGAGGTGGTCCGGGAACTCAACCCGCTGCTGTGGCACGTCGCCAGGGCACAGGGCCTAGACGCCGAGGAGGCCGCCGACGTCGTGCAGACGACCTGGCTGGAGTTGGTACGCGGACTGCACACCATACGGTCTTCGAACGCGCTCACCGCGTGGCTGGTGACCACCACCCGCCGGGAGTCCTGGCGGGTACGTGGGCTCGCCCAGCGGCAGACGCCGCACGACGCGGCGAGGCTGGAGTCGTCGCCCGACCCGGATCCCGGCCCGGCGGACCTGTTGCTGTCCGAGGAACGTGACCGGGCGCTGTGGCGGCACGTCGCGCGGCTGCCGCAGCGGTGCCGGGCGCTGCTGCGGATCGTCGCGCACGTCGACCGCCCGGACTACACGGCGGTGGCCGAGGCGTTGGGTATGCCGCGCGGCAGCATCGGGCCGACCCGCGGCCGGTGCCTGGCGAAGCTGCGGGAGATGCTGGCCGCCGACTCGACGTGGAGCCCGAGATGACCGCCCCGGACCCCGCCGGCCAGCCGCTCGACGACCTGGACCAGGCGATTCTGGACCAGCTCGCCGCGGTGCTCACCCGGCTCGACCCGCCGCCGCCCGACCTCGACGACCGGGTACACCTCGTGCTGGCCCTCGACGACGTCGACCGGGAGGTTGCTCGGCTGCGCGAGGAGCAGCTGGTCGGCGCGGTGCGGGGCACGGAGCGGACCCGCACCCTGACGTTCGACGCGCAGAGCCGAACCGTGATGATCACGATCGTGGACCGGTCCGACGGCACGGTCCGGATCGACGGTTGGCTCGCGCCGGGCGCCGCCGTACGGGTCGAGCTGCGGTACCCCGCGCCCGACCCGCCCCGAACGGTGGAGTCCGACGCGTCGGGCCGGTTTGTGCTGGACGGCGTGCCGCACGGTCTGGCGCAGGTGGTGGTGCACCCGGCGCGGGGTGAGCACGCGCCGCAGGTGGTCACGCCGGCCCTCACTCTGTGACATGCGCCCGGCCACACTCGCTCGGCGGGCTACCCGCTGGCACGCGGCGGGCCTGGCGTCGAGCGACGCCGGTCAGCCGGGGCGGGCTGCCCGCGAACTGCGGGCGGGCCTGCGGCTGGCCAAGCGCCACCCGGCCCTGCGCGACATCCACGTCCGCCTGCTGATCAGCCTCGCCTGGGCCGAGTCCGAGCGAGGTCGGGTGGAGCTGGGCTTCCGGCTGCTGGACGAGGCCGAGGCACTCGTGGCTGCGCGGCAGCGGCCCATCCTGCTCGGCCAGCGGGCCCTGCTCCTCAAGCGCAGCGGCCGTAACGCGGAGGCGCTGCGCCAGTACGACGAGTCCATCGACCTGTTGAGCGACCTCACCTACCCACTTGATCTGGTCAAGGCGCTCAACAATCGCGGCCTCGTGCACGTGGAGGCGGGCAACGTCCGGCTCGCCCGCGCCGACCTGCGGCGTTGCGCGGAGGTCGCGGCCCGGTACGGGCTCGGTCTGCACGTGGCCATGGCGCGGACGAACCTGGGTTGTCTGGACGTGATCGCCGGCGACCTGCCCGCCGCGCTGCGTGCCTTCGCCCAGTCCGACGCCGACTACCGGGTGCTCGCGCCGGGCCGGCTCGCCAACCTGGCCGTGGAACGGGCCCGCGCGCTGGTCGCGGCCGGGCTGTACCGCGAGGCCGAACGGCAACTCGCTAGCGCGGTGGAGCGGGCGGCGCAGCAGCAGCTCGGACACACGTACGCCGATGCCCTTCAGGTTCGTGCGGAGGCGGCCCTGCTTGCCGGCGAACCGGTCGCTGCCGCGCGCTGGGCCCGACGTGCCCGGGTCGCGTTCCTCGGCCGTACGAACGTCCGCCGGGCGGCCCTGGCTGCCCTGTTCGAGCTCCGCGCCGACCAGGCGGTCGGCGAGGTCGACCAGGCGACGGTGGCCCGGCGCGCCGGGGTGCTGGCCGGCCGGTTGGCCCGGCTCGGGCTGCCCGAGGATGCCCGGGTCGCCGGTCTGGTCAAGGCCCGGGCGCTGGTGGCCGCGGGTCGACCTCGCCGGGCGGCGGAGCTGATCGGGCGACAGTCCAGACCGCGGCGGACCGATCGGCTCGACACGCGCCTGCTCTGGCACATGGCCCGTGCGGAGGTGGCGGCCTCGGTCGGCCGGTCGGCCGAGGCGCGGCGGAGCCTGCTGGCCGGAATGGCTGCTCTGCACCGGCACCGCGCCCGGTTCGGCTGCGCCGACCTGCAGACCGGGGCCGCGGTGCACGGCCGCGACCTGGCCCGGGCGGGGCTCACCGCAGCGTTGGCGGAGGGCTCCGCCGCCGCCGTCTACCGGTGGTCCGAGCGGGCCCGGGCCCAGGCGCTGCTGCTGCCGCCGGTGCGGCCGCCCGACGACCCGGTCGCCGCCGAGGCGCTGGAAGAGCTGCGCCAGCTACAGCACCGCGTCCGGCAGGCGGAACTCGCGGGGCGTCCGACCCTGGCCTTCCACAGTCGGTTGGAGGCGCTCCAGCGGATGATCCGGGAGCGCGCCTGGGCGACGCCGGGCCCCCGGGACGCGACGCCGACGACGCCGGCGCCGCTGAGCGCCGTGACGGCGGAGCTGGCTGGCGCGGCGCTCGTCGTGTACGTGGCCGCCGGGGACATCCTGCGCGCGCTGGTGGTCACCGACCGGGCGACCTCCGTGGTGGTGCTTGGCGACCGCCGCACGGCCGAGGAGGCGGTACGACGACTACGCGCCGACCTGGACGCGCAGGCGGGCCGTTCCATGCCCGCCCGGCTGGCGACGGTGGTCCGCGCCTCGACGCGGCAGGACGCCGACCACGTGGCGTCGATGGTGCTCGACCCGGTGCTTCCGCTGGTCGGCGACCGGGACCTGGTGCTGGTCCCGACCGGGCTGTTGCTGACCACTCCGTGGCATGCCCTGCCAGCGTGCGTGTCCCGGCCGGTCACGGTGGCACCGTCGGTCGGGGTCTGGCTGGCCGCCCGGCGCCGCCTGAAGGACGGCGGGCCCACGGCCGAGCCGGCGGCGGTGACGGTGGTGGCGGGACCGGGAATTCCCCGGGGTCAGGCGGAGGCCCGGGCCGTGGCGTCGCTGCACCCGGGCGCCGTCCTACTGACCGGGGCGGAGGCGACCCCGGCGGCGACACTCGCCGCGATGGCCGGCGGCGGCCTCGCCCACGTGGCGGCGCATGGGCAGCACCAGACCGAGAACCCGCTGTTCTCCACGCTGGAGCTGGCCGGCGGCCCGTTGCTGGGATATGACGTGCAGGAACTGCGGACCGCGCCGCGTACCGTGGTCCTGTCCTGCTGCGACCTGGGCCTGACCGACGTGCGGCACGGCGACGAGGCGCTCGGCATGCCGACCGCCCTGCTCGCCGCGGGCACCGCCACGGTCGTCGCGAGCGTCAGCCGGGTCGCCGACGAGGCAGCCATGGAGATCATGGCGGCCTACCATCGGGCGGTCGTCGCGGGCCGATTGCCGGCGGCAGCACTGGCTGAGGCCGTACGCGGCGGCAATCAGCCCTCGAGCTTCGTCTGTTTCGGTGCCGGCTGAACCAACCGCGCCAGAATCGCGCCGACGGCAGGTATCCAGGATGCCGTCCCGCCCCCCAATCCAGGCATGACTGACCACACTGGAAAGAAGCTCCGACGCCGGGCGCGTCTCGCCGCCGGCCTCACCGTGCTCGCTCTGGCGGCCGGTCTCCTGACGGCATGCCGCACGAACGGCGGCACGGCGAGCAACGGTGCCGAGAACCGCCCGGGTACGGCCGACGGCCTCGCGAAGATCGCCGGAGGCGGCGGCTGCCCGCCGGCCGGCACCCGCAGCGGCGGACTGCTCCCGAAGCTGGACGAGGGAAGCTACGCCTCGGTCGAAAACCCCTGCCTGCCGTACGTCGACCTGGTCAGTGAGGTGACCCAACGGATCGTGCCGGGGCAGCGGCCCCGGGTCGACCAGTTCCTCGACAACCTCGGCCGCTTCGCCGACCGGCTCGGGCAGGTCAACGACGCCGTCCAATGCGCCTACCAGACCGACCGGCTGGCGGTGCGGATCTACCAGAGCCGGCGCGACTCGTGGGCGGTCGGCGTGGTGGCGGTCGTCCGTGGCCGCCTCGGCGCGGTCGCCGACACCGCCGCCTGTTTCCTGATCAATCAGATTCCGCTCCTGAATCTGGCCACCCAGGGCATCGGACCGGATCAGGACAGCCCCGCGTACTGCTTCGACACCAGCCACCAGCGACGTGCCGGCGAGGACTACACCATCATGTGGATCGGCTCGTCGGCGCTCACCTGCCGCGGACTTCAGGACGGCCTGGTTCCCGGCGACGGCCGGCTCGTCGCGGTGAAGGCCCGCCCCGACGTGTCGCTGCGCGCCGGCCCGTCCACGGGTGACCGGGTGCTGCGCAAGGTGCCCGACGGCACGCTGGGCCGGGTGACCTGCTACCGCACCGGGGAAGCCGTCAAGGGCGACGACGCGTGGGCCCGGACGACTGTCCTCGGCGACACCGGCTGGATAGCGGCGGCCTACCTGGACAGCGCTCAGCCGGTCCGGGCTACCGGGTTGTGCCCGGACAACTGAGGCGGCCCGGTGCGCGGTCCCACGGGGGCTGGCGGGGACGCCTGCGCCGCAGGTCCGCAGACCTCCATCGCGGACACCGTCGCTGACCGGCGGCACTCGGTCGGGAGAGAGTCCGCCGGATCGGTATCTGCTACCGGCCCTGCCGCCCCGTATTCACCAAGACCGGCGGGAAGCCGTTCCGGCCGGAGAAGGGAGCAGGCCAGATGTGCGGTATTCAGATCGGTGCCGAGGAGCTGGAGGGCATTCTCGTCAACCGGGGGCCGGACGTCTCCGTTGAGGAGGCCGCCGCCTGCGGCGTCCAGATCGGTGCGCCGGAGGTGAGCCGGGTTCTCGCCAACCGCAGCGCGGCGCAGATCGCGGACGCCTCCTGCGGGATCCAGATCGGCGCGCCGGAGAACGTCACGTTGCAGCGCGACGCCGGCCCGAACGCCTAGCCGGGGGCAGCACTGCGGGGCCTGTCGGCGGCTGTGAACGGCCGACAGGCCCCGCCGACCCGACGATCCGGACCAACGCTGGAAGGAAGAGCCATGATCGGTACCCGCCTGGATGACATCGACGCACCGCGCCTGATCCGCAGCGAACACGGCTGGTGGTTCATCGGCAACCAGACCTGGACCCTGCTGCGCCCCGAGTGTGTGGGGTCGGACGGCACCGTGGACGCTGCCACCACGGGTTTCCTCCGCCGCACGGGGGCGTTCGAGCCGCGCGTTCCGGTCTCGTTCTCGCTGACCGTGCTCACCACGACCACCTGCAACCTCGGCTGCGCCTACTGCTTCCAGAACACCGGGGTGGACGACACGGGCGGCGCACGACCGCCGCGGATCCGGCGGGCCTGGCTGGACACTGACACCGTCGATCGCATCATCACCTTCGCCCGGGACCGAATGCGTCAGTGCGAGCTGGATCGTCTGTACCTGCTGCTGTTCGGGGGTGAGCCGCTGCTCAACCCCCGGGGCTGTCTCACCCTGCTGGACCGAGCGCGCGTGATCGGGCTCGACCGGTGCGCGATGACCACGAACGGCGTTCTGCTGACCCCGCGGTTGGCCCGTGACCTGTACGCGGCGGGTCTCGGCGGCGTGCAGGTGACGTTCGACGGCAGCCGGGCGGATCATGATCAGATCCGGGTCAAGCGGTCCGGCGCGCCCACCTTCGACACCATCGTTCGCAACGTCGCGCGTGCGACAGAGGTCACCGGCCTGAACTGGAACCTGCGGGTGAACGTGTCGCACCACAATTTCGACCGGATCGCCGACCTCGTCGGGGAACTGGCCGCCGGCCTGAGCCCCGACCGGTGCACGGTGACGTTCGCCTGGGTGGGCGACGCGGGCTTCGGATACCACAACACCATGCGGCACATCGACACCGTGAGCGACGCGTTCGCGAGTTGGAGTATCGCCGCCTTGGAGGCGGGGTTCCGGGTCGTCCGACCCAGCATGAGAACCACCTGCCACATCTGCTCGGCACCCGGAGGTCGGTACGGCGCCGTGGTCAACGCCGACGGTCGACTCTTCAGCTGCTGGCAGTCGGCCGGGAAGCCCGGCTTCGAGGTGGGCAGCATCGACGAGGGGTACCTGGACGTGGCCAGCGTCCCGGAGCGCTGGGTGCGCTGCGGTTACGAGTACGAGCAACCGGAACCGGCGGTTGCCGACACCTTCCAGGACCGGGTCGACGGCCGGTTGCTGGACTACCTCTACACCAGTGGGCGCCTGTAACCCTGCCGATCGGCGCTCCTTCCCCCACCTGAAGCCGGTTCTCGCCCGCGCCGTAGCGGACGTATCTGATGCCAACCGTCCACCTCTTCATCAATGTCGTCCCACTCCAACCGAGAGGAATGCTCATGAACATCCTCAGCCGGACGTCCACGGTGCTCGCGATGTGCGTCGGACTCGTAGCCGCCAACCTGGCGGCCGTCTCACCTGCGAGCGCCGCCGCCGAATACTCATTCAGATCCCAGAGCTCCGCTACCAGCGAGTACCCCTTCGGCAGCCTGTGCATCGACGTGTCGTACGCCAGTACTGCCAACGGCACGGCGATCAAGCAGTGGCCCTGCTACGACGGTCCGGCCCAGAAATGGACGATGGTCTACGAGGGAAGGTGGAACGGCGTCGTCTACTACCAGCTTGTCAGCTCGCTCTGGTCGGCAGACGGCCCCAAGTGTCTCGACGTGCCCTGGGGCAACCCGGCAGCGGGCCAGACGCTACAACTGTGGGACTGCCTGGGCGTCGCGCGGCAGCTCTGGTCCGTTACGCAGGTCCCGGGAGTGAATGGGTACGCGCTACGGAACCTCCAGACCGGGCAGTGCGTCGATGTCCCCTGGGGCGACCCCGTCGCAGGCAACGCCGTGTGGCAGTGGCCCTGTAACAACACCACCGCCCAGCAGTGGGTCTTGCGCGCCTGGTAGACGGGTCGCTGTCTGATCAACCGGTGGGGCGATCAGGCGGTAGGCGGGTCGGGCCGCGACGGACGGGACCCGCGAGCCACGGGACACCGCAGGCCCTGCGCCGGGCAGCACCGGCTCGCCCGGCGCTGCCCGGCGCGCGACAGGCGGTCAGCCGGTCTTGGTGGCGAAGGGGCCTTCGTCGCCGAACGCCAGCCGCGCGAAGTTCTCGGCGATACGGCGATGTCCGGCAGGGTCGGGATGCACCCCGTCGGGAAGTGGGAGTTCGGCGTAGTCCGCCTCGCCGTAGAGGTCACGTCCGTCTAGGTAGTGCAGGTTCGGGTCGCCGGCCGAGCGCTGTTCGACGATCCGGGCGAGTTCGGCACGGATGACGTTGAGGGTCAGCCGCCCAGCGCTGCGTTCGGCCGGATCGCCGGTGGCCTTGAAGCGCAGCGTCCCGCCCTCGAAGTCCGGCACGAGGGGACCGGGTGTGTCCTCCTGGACCGGGCACAGGAGGGCGGACACGACCAGCAGTGGCGTGGTCGGGTGGCCTTCGCGGACCGTGTCGAGGAAGCCGTGGACCGCAGGCGCGAAGGCGCGTAGACGCATCACGTCGCTGTTGACGATGTTGATGCCGATCTTGACGCTGATCAGGTCCGCAGGGATGTCCCGCATGGCGCGGGCGGTGAACGGGTCGAGCAGCGCGCTCCCGCCGAATCCCAGGTTGACCAACTCCACGCCGCCCCGGGCCGCGGCCAGGGCTGGCCAGATGGCGGTCGGATGAGTGGCGTTCGAGCCGTGGCTGATGGAACTGCCGTGGTGCAGCCACGTCCTGCTTCCGGTGGGCGGGGTCCGCTCAACGGGCGCGTCGGTGCGCAGCGCGATCAACTCGGTGATCTCCGTGTGTGGAAGCCAGATCTCGATGTCCTTCGCACCCTCCGGCAAACCCGCGAAGCGGGCGGTGCCGGACGGCCCTTCGGCCAGCACGGAGGTCTGGGTGAACATGTCGGTGACCGTCCGGACGTTGCCCTCGGGCACCGAGGCCTGCGCGGCCAGGCGCCCGTTGATCAGCAGGTCGTAGACGCCGTCCGGTGGGGCCGGGAAGCCCTGGTAGACCCGCTTGGTGGGCAGCGTGTCCAGTTCGATGGTGGTGGCCCGGGTACGGAAGGCCAGCCGCACGCCGGACGGCTGGGCCTCGGCCATGGCCAGTTGGTCGTCGGGGATCTGCTGGCGGGCCCGGGCGGTCAGTCGGTGCGGCAGTAGACCGCGCGCGGTCGCCTCCAGATCGACAGACCCGCGCACCAGGCCCGCGGTGACCGGGGTGGTGATCCACTGGTGTTCGGTGGGCATTGCCTCAAGCCTCTCGATCGAGATCTCGATGTTCATCGGCGCGCCGCGCTGCGAACCGCTGGCGGTGGTGCAGCCGTCGTCGGGTCAGCGAGTGCTGCGGGTGCGTAACACCGCGTCGAGCGAATCCACGATCCATTCCCAGGATTCCAGCGCGCCGGGAGCGCTGTGTTCGAAACCGCCGGCCAGCTCCAAGCTCACGTAGCCGTGGAACACGCTGCCCAGCATGCGGACCGCGTGGGTCGCGTCCGGCTCGTCCAACCCGTAACCCCGCAAGATCGCCCGAGCCATCTGCGCGTGCTGGACACCGGCACTGGCGGCCGCCGTTTCCCGATCGAGCCGGAGCCGGGTGGCGGCATAGCGGCCCGGGTGTTCCCTGGCGTAGTCGCGGTAGGCGTCAGCGAACGCGGCCAGCGCGTCCCTGCCGGCCCGACCGGCGACGGCATCGGCGACGCGGTCAGCGAGTTCCTTGAGCGCGAACAGCGCGATGCGGATTCTGAGGTCCTGCGAGTTCTTCAGGTGCGAGTACAGGCTCGGGACCTTGACGTCGAACCGCCGAGCGAGCGCCGAGACGGTGACCTGGTCGAAGCCGACCTCGTCGGCAAGCTCCGCCCCCGCTCGGGTCAGCCGCTCCGGCGTCAGTCCTGGTCTGTCCATCACGCCCCCCCTATCTGCCTACAACTATTATGCTTCTACCTAATACCTATAGGCAAATCAGTCGTGAGGTTCCAGCTGACGCAACGTTCCGCCTGGTCGTCTGCGCGTCAGCGGATAGGGAGAGTGCCAGGAGCGGTTCAGGGATCGTAGGCGCACCCGAGGATGAGCCCTCGCAACGATTCGCCGAGTTGGGCGACGACACCGGCTCGGCGATCGTCGTTGGGGTTGGTCGTACCCTGCACTCGTTGTGCCCGGTGGCTGGTCTGGTCGCCCACCGCCTGGAGCGCCGGTCGCTACGGACCAGGGCAGCCGCCCTGCCGGCGGACTAGCCGGCGGATTCGGTCGACTGGCGCTCGGCGGCGATCCGGAGGAGTCCTTCGATGCCGCGAAGGAAGGTCTCGGACACCAACGCGGGGTCGAAGAGGCATCCGGCTGCCATGGCACCGTCGCGGAGCATGACGAAGTGACGCGCGGCGGACTCTGCCGTCTCCTCCTGGACCTGCGCCATCAGCGTGGTGAGCGTGTCCAGGAACCATTGCCGGTGGGCGATGATCTCCTGGCGTACGGGATGTTCCGTGTCCGGATACTCCGCCGCAGCGTTCAGAAACGCGCATCCACGGAACCCCGGGGACTGGATGCTCTCGGCGATCGAGTTGGCGATGGCCAGGAGTGGGGCGACCGGCGGTGCGTCGGCGGTGATGACCGTGTCGACCCCGCCGCGATCCATCTCATGGATCTCACGCAGGTAGGCGAGGATGAGATCGTCCTTGCTGGGGAAGTGCCGGTAGAAGGTGGCTCGGGTCACCTTCGCCTCGGCGATGATCCGATCTACGCCGACGGAATGGATGCCCTCCGAGTAGAAGATCCTGGTTGCCGTGGCAAGAAGCCGTTGGCGCGCCTCGGAGGGCCGGGCACCGGATGCGGTGGGCGTCATATCGCCATCGTAGCGGATAGAACGTTCGGTCTCAGGATCTCGAACGCCCTCAGGCTCGACAGTGCCAGCTGGCGGTGGGTAGCGCGGGGTCAGGGGAGTGGATAGAACGTTCGGTCTTGACGATGCGGGTTGAGCCTGTCATGCTGAACAAGACAGAACGATCGGTCTCCCTAACCCCTCCGCTGAAAGGGTCACCCGTGACCACCATTGCTGCTTCGCCCGGTATTTCCCAGACGGCTTCCGCGTTGCGACGGCTGTACTTCGTCCGCTTCGCGTTCGCCATCGTCTGGGCCCTCGTGACGATCGCCACCGCCAAGGAGATCGGTCCGCTCGCGGTGACGCTTTTCGTGATCTACCCGCTGTTCGACGTGGGCGCCGCCATCTACGACCTCCGTTCGTCGCGGACCACCGGCTCGCCGACCCTGCTGTACGTGAACATCGCGGTAAGCCTGGTCACGGCCGTCGGTCTGGGTGTCGCAGGCGCGTCCGGTATTCCCGCCGTTCTGCGGGTGTGGGGCGCCTGGGCGATCGTCGCCGGTCTGGTCCAGTTGATCGTCGGTGTCACCCGTCGCAAGATGGGCGGCCAGTGGCCGATGATCATCAGCGGCGGCATCTCGGTCCTGGCTGGTGGGTCCTTCATCGCCGGCGCCGCCGCGGACAACCCGTCGCTGACCAACGCCGCCGGCTACGCCATTCCCGGCGCCATCTTCTTCCTCATCGCGGCCATCCGTCTCGGCCGCGCCGCGAAGGGCAACTGACATGACCACCATCGAGTACGACGTCATTGTGATCGGTGCCGGTCCGGTCGGGGAGAACGTGGCCGATCGGGTCGTGCAGGGCGGGCTGACCGCCGCGATCGTCGAGCGGGAGCTGGTCGGGGGCGAGTGCTCGTACTGGGCCTGCATGCCGACCAAGGCGTTGCTGCGCAGCGCGTCCGCGTTGCGCGCGGCCCGCCAGCTGCCGGGCGCGCGGGAGGCGGTGACGGGAGACCTGGACGCGGCTGCGGTGCTGGGCCGGCGGGACTCCTTCGCATCGCATTGGCAGGACGACGGTCAGGTGTCCTGGCTAGCGTCGGCGGGCATCGCGCTGCACCGCGGTCAGGGGCGGATCAGTGCCGCCCGTGTCGTCGAGGTGACCGGCGTCGACGGCGTCACGACGACGCTGACCGCGCGGCACGCCGTGGTCGTCGCGACCGGCAGTAGCGCGCTGTTGCCGGACATCCCGGGGCTGCGCGAGGCGGCGCCGTGGTCCAGCCGCGAGGCAGCTTCGGCCAGTTCGGTTCCCCGTCGGCTCGCCATCATCGGTGGTGGCGTCGTGGCAGCCGAGATGGCGACCGCGTTCGCCGCCCTGGGGTCCGCGGTGACGGTGCTGGCCCGCGACGGCCTGTTGCCGTCGGCGGAGCCGTTCGCCAGTGAGCTGGTCACCGAGTCGTTGCGCGAGGCCGGCGTGTCCGTACGCCCCGGCGCGGAGGCCGTCGCCGTCGACCGCGACGACAGCGGAGTCGTCCACGTCGAGACCGCCTCCGGCGAGCGGATCGAGGCTGACGAGGTGCTGGTGGCGGTCGGTCGTACGCCGAACACCCAGGACATCGGCCTCGACCGGGTCGGGCTGGCGCCGGGCGCCTGGCTGGCGGTCGACGACACCCTGCGTGTCGTCGGCGGCGGCGAGTGGCTCTACGCGGCGGGCGATGTGAACCGGCGGGTGCTGCTGACCCATCAGGGCAAGTACCAGGCGCGGGCGGTGGGCGACGTCATCGTGGCCCGGGCGAAGGGTGCGAAGGTCGAGGACGGCCGGTGGGGGCGGCACGTGGCGACGGCTGACGAGCGTGCGGTGCCGCAGGTGGTCTTCACCGACCCGGAGATCGCGTCGGTGGGCTTGACCGCGGCTGCGGCCGAGGCGGCTGGGCTTCGGATCCGAGTGGTGGACTACGACCTTGGGGCCGTCGCCGGAGCTTCCCTGCACGCCGACGGCTACCGGGGACACGCCCGGATGGTCGTCGACGAGGACCGCAAGGTGATCGTCGGCCTCACTCTCGCCGGCCCGGACGTCGCGGAACTGATCCACGCCGCGACCATCGCCATCGTCGGCGAGGTCCCGCTGGACCGGCTGTGGCACGCGGTTCCGGCCTACCCGACCGTCAGTGAGGTGTGGCTGCGGCTGTTGGAGACCTACGGCCGCTGAATTCAGATCCGCAGCGCTAGTTCCGACCCAATTCGAGGAGAGTGCCATGCCTACCAAGATCACAATCATCATCGACAACCCGGCGAGCCCTGACGACTTCGAGCGGGCCTACGCGGACGTGAAGGCTGCCGCGGCGACGTTCCCGAAGCTGCGGCGACTCGAGTCCGCGAAGGTGTGGCCGAAGGAGGATGGCACCGCTACCCCCGCGTACCGGACGCTCGACCTCTACTTCGACAGCTACGAAGACGCCTCCGCGGCAGTCGCGACAACCGTTGCCGCTGATGTCTTCGGCACCCTCGCGGGGACGCAGGTCCCGTTCAAGGGGCTGTTCTCGGACATCGAACAGGCTTGACGATCAGCACTTCCCGGGCGTAGGCGGAAAGGACGCCTGCGCCCGGTTTCGTGCGCTGCGGCGGCCTCGGGGGCCGCCTCCGCCGCGGCCGACGAAACACCTGGTCGACCTCGAACTTCGGGCGGCGATATTTCAGGGTTGGAGCGTGCGCAGCATCAGTGCGAGATAGCGCTGGGAAGCCGTCGCGGCGTCGGGCCCACCGGCCAGGACGACGCCGTGATGGGCGGCGATCAGCAGCCGGAAATCGGCGACGGTCAGGTCGGCGCGGACGGTGCCCACCGCCTGTGCCTGCCGCAGCAGCTGAGCGATGACCCGTTCGGTCTCCTGCCGCTCGTGGTCGAGCCCGCGTCCGGTGACCACCGCCTCGACGTAGCCCTGGTGAAACCTCTGTCCTGTACCTGGTATGCGCAGAGCGTGCGAATCAGTTCCCGCAGCGCCCGCGCCGGGTCCGGGTCGCGGAGGGCTTCGGCGTGCATGGCCGCGCAGTCGTTCCACTGATCGCCGTAGGCGTCCGTGATAAGGCTGTCCCGGGTGGGAAAGCGCCGGTAGACGGTGGCGACGGACACACCGGCGCTGCGAGCGATCCGAGCCACCGTGACGTCCTCGCCCTTCTCGGCGAAGGCGCGCCGTGCCGCGGCCAGGATTCGGCGTCGCTTCTCCTCGGCGTCCCAGCGCATCAAACGAGCGTACGCACGGACGTTTCTCCGCATGAGGAAGTGCAACAACCGTACGCCGCGACACCTCAGTCCGTTGCCGGGCGTACGACGAGGGTCGGACCGTGGAACCTGCTTCGATACGCGACACGAAGGGGAGACCATGGAAACGATGGACGGCACGACAAGCCTCGTCACCGGCGCGAGCCGGGGCATCGGCCGCGCGATTGCCAAGCGGCTCGCCGCGGCTGGGTCACTGGTGGTGGTGCACTACGGCACGAGCGAGTCAGCCGCGCAGGAGACCGTCGCGCAGATCACCGAGGCGGGTGGCGCCGCGTTCGCGGTCGGCGCGCAGCTCGGCGTGGCGGGTGATGCCGATCGGCTCTGGGCCGGGGTGGAGGCCGGGTTGGCCGAACGCGGCGCGCCGCGCGGCATCGACGTGCTGGTGAACAACGCGGCGATCGGCGGGGCCACGCCGACGCTGGCCACCGCACGGCCGGATGACTTCGACGAGTTGTTCGCGATCAACGTGAAAGCGCCGTTCTTCGTGATCCAGCGTGGCCTGGACCTGCTCCGCGACGGTGGCCGGATCATCAATGTCTCGTCCGTCGCCACCCGAGTCGCGATACCCGGCACTCTCGCGTACGCCATGACGAAGGGGGCGATCAACACGTTGAGCGTCACGCTGGCACAGGAACTGGGCGGTCGGGGAATCACGGTGAACGCGGTGATGCCGGGGACCACCGCCACCGAGAACAACGTGGCCTGGTTCGACGCCCAACCGGCGCTACGGGAGGTCGTCACCGGGCTCTCGGCCCTCCGCCGGGTCGGAGAGCCGGCGGATATCGCGGACGTGGTCGCCTTCCTTGCCTCTCCAGCGGGGCGATGGGTGACCGGCCAGGTGATCGACGCCTCCGGTGGGACGCATCTCGGTCTCTCCGTCGACCAGGGGCCGCCGGAGTAGAGGCGACGGGGTTGCGTTTTGGCCCCTGCGGCGCTCAGCGGGCCCGTATCCCGTTCAGCACGATCTCGAGGTAGTGGCGGCCGGCGGCGGCTTGCTGTTGCGGGTCGGTGGCTGGGTGCATCCGGGCAGAGAAGGCGACTCCACACATCAGTGGCGTCATGTCGGCGAGCGTGATGCCGGGCGCCAGCAGCCCCGCGTCCCTGACCCGTACGAACAGTTTGTTGAACAGCGAGGACAACTGATCGAGCAGGTGCGCTGTGCCCGGCAGGGTGGCCGTGGGCGTGGACAGGACCGAGGACAGGGCAAGGTCGAGTAGTTGCGCGTCCACGACCCGGACCAGGAGACCACGGAAAGCCGACCAGGGATCGTCCTGCTGCACGGCCCGTTCGCCGGCCTGGATCAGCGTCTCAAGTCCGTCCACCGACACCGCCTCGATCAGCGCCTGAGGCGTCGGGAAGTGCCGGTACACCGTGGCGACACCAACGCCGGCCACGCGGGCCACCTCGTTCAGCTGAATCGGGGTGCCGTCCGCGACCATCGTCCGGCCAATCTCGATGATCCGCTGGCGGTTGCGTACTGCGTCCTTACGAGGCGGCGGAGCGGTCACTCCTCCAGCATAAGCGGATAACAGCTCCACTTGCCCCCACCTGGAGCCGTAGCCCTGAACGGGCGGCTCAGGCCGGTGAAACGGATGGTCCATCCGGTTCGTGCTACGGTTGGCAACCGGATGGTCCATCCGTTTCATCGGCCGATCGGCTTGGAGAGAACATGCAGATCCTCATCACCGGCGGCACCGGCTACCTGGGCTCGGTGCTCGTCGAACACTTCGTCGCGGCGGGCCACGAAGTAGTAGCGCTGACCCGGTCCCCGGAATCAGCAGCCAAGGCGGCAGGGGCGGGCGCGTCTCCGCTGCTCGGCGATCTGACCGACACCGCGCTCCTGGAGAGGGCTTCCGCGGAAGCCGATGCGGTGGTGCACACCGCGGTCGACTATTTCGGTGGCGAGGACGCGATCAGGGTGGAGGCCACTGCCGTGGAGGCGCTGACCCGTGGAGCGGGCAAGGCCGGCACTGGCAAGCCGTTCCTCTACACCAGCACGAACCTGGTCTACGGGCTCGACCCGGACCATCCCCGCGACGAGGACGCGGAACTGCCGGAGCCGGGCCCGCAGCCCTTCAAGCTCGTCGGCGAGCGACTGGTGCGCGACGCGGCGGGCCTGAACAGCATCATCATCCGCGCGGGTCTGGTCTACGGTCGCGGCGGCTCCCTGCTGTTGACCAGTCTGATCGACGCCGCGACCCGCTCGGGCGCGGCCACCTACATCGACGCCGGCGACAACGAGTGGACCCCGGTGCACGTGGACGATCTCGCCCGCCTGTACCTGACGGCCCTGGAGCGCCCGGTAGCGGGCACCTACAACGCGGCCGGACCGCGACAGTTCACCTTCCGCGAACTTGCCGAGGCGATCGCGGACCTGACCGGAGCCACCGCGACCTCGATCACCGCCGAACAGGCTGAGAGCGCCATGGGGCCGATGGCCGCGTTGCTCCGATCCTCGGCGCGCATCACCTCCCGCAAGGCACGCGACACGTTCGGCTGGAGCACCAGCGGTCCCGCCCTGCCGGAGGACGTGCGCTCCGGCTCCTACCAGGTCGTGAACATCTGAGCCGTTGTCGGTGTGCTGCGGGTGGCAGGAGTGGGGCGAGGCCTCAGCTCGCGAATTTCTCGATGGCGGCCGGGGTGACCGGAGTGAAGAAGTTGACGAGGTTGCCGTCGGGGTCACGGAACAGCAGCGACCGGTTGCCCCAGGGCAGCGTCGTGGGCTCGTTGACGAAGTCTTCGACGACGCCGGTCAGGTTCTGATGCACGCTGTCCACGTCGTCGACGAGGAACTCGATGATCAGGCTGCGGTTGTCCGCCGGTTGAGCGGACCCGGGCGCGAACAGTGAGACGGTGCGAGTGCTGCCGATCGCGAGAGTGCCGGACGTGGTCCGCAGCTCGGCGAAGTCCTCGGTGGCCCAGTCCGCCCGCACTCCCGTGACCCGTTCGTAGAAGTTGACGAGGCGTGCGACATCACCAGTGATGATCCGGACTGAGACGAGGTTCATGGTGATCTCCTAGATCGGGTGGAGCCAGGTGGCACGGCCACGCTAGAACCAATACCGGACAGAATCGGTCCAGTATTCGCGGTAAATTCGGCAGGTGGCTCGACCTACCGCTCAGGTCCTTACCCTGTTGGAGCTCCTGCAGTCGGGCGGCATCCGGACGGTGGCCGAACTCGCCCACCGTCTGGGCGTCGAAGGGCGCACCGTGCGGCGGTACGTGGGTCACCTGATTGACCTCGACGTGCCCGTCGAGTCGGTACGCGGTCGTCACGGCGGGTACCGACTCGCTCCGGGGTACCGCATGCCGCCGCTCATGCTCAGCGACGACGAAGCTCTGGCCGTGCTGCTCGGCCTGGTCGCCGGTCCCCGAACAGGGTTGGCGACGACGTCCGACACGGCGACTGAGACGGCAGCGGCCAAGATCCGGCGTGTACTGCCCGAGCGCCTCGCCCGCCGACTTGGCACCGTGCTCGAGGCCCTCGCCTTCACGGCTCCGCCCGGCGAATTCCGCGCCCCGCAGACCGGGGTTCTTCTCGCTGTCGCCGATGCGGTGCGCCATCACCAGCCGTTGTCGATCAGATACACCACTGCCGACGGCCGGCGCAGTGCACGGACGCTGCACCCGTACGGGCTCGTCGCCCATTCGGGCCGGTGGTACGTCACCGGTGCGGACCCTGGGATCGCCGAGGACCGGACGTTGCGGCTTGATCGGATCACCGACGCGAGGACTCTTCCCGGCTCCTTCGAGCCACCGGCCGGACTCGATCCGGCGCAGCGCGTTCTTTCGGCGCTCGCCACGGCGCCGTACCGATATGAGGTGACCCTGCGGATCCAGGCAACGGTGGAGCAGCTCCGTATCCGACTTCCCGCCAGCGTCGCGATCGTGGAGGAGTTGCCGTCGCCGGCAGACGCAGATCTCAACAATGAGGGCTGGCTTCGCGTTGAACTGCGGGCGGAGAGGCTCGACTGGCTGCCCCCGGTGCTCGCGTCGCTCGACCGGCCGTTCGTCATCGAGCGGCCGGACGAACTCCGCGGGCTCGTCACCGCGCTCGCCGACCGGCTCACGGCCAGCGCTCGCAAAGTCCGTCCGGTGCCTGACGGCAGCTCGTGAAGCGGGAGGCTTCCGCTGACCCGGTTGGCACTGGTCTCAGTGCGACTCCGGTAGCGGGAGCATGGCCAGGGGCACATGGTGCTGCCCGGCGTGGATGTCTCGGTCGCGCAGGCTGCCCTGCGCCACCGGGCGCGGGAACGAAATCTTGACGACGTTCAGTGCCGGTATCCGGAAGATGCGGATGGCCTCGGCCGGTACGCCGTAGAGGCGGGCGACCAGCGGCGCGTCCAGGAAGCCCGGGTCGGCTACCAGGGCGTACCCGGCAGTGTCGCGCATGAACAGCTCCATCGTCACCCAGAACGGGCCGGCGTTCTTCGACCGAACCTCCAGCGCGAGGTCGGCGACGGTGTGGGGGTGGGCGTTATCGGACAACGCTGTCCTCCGGGAGGTGGATGCGGAAGAGGCTGGTGGGCGAGTACACGTCCACGACGTGGTTGAGGGCGAACTCGTACGCTGCCCCGCGCTCGGTCTCGGCGGGGGAGAAGGGGAACGCGAGGCTGGGCAGGTAGTCCATGTCGGGCGTGGGCAGGTGCAGCATGAGCGGATTGGCGATCTTCGCGACGGCGGTGGCCGTCTGTTGATCGGCGGCGCGGACCAGGAGCATCACGCCGACCTCGCGGGGTGTGCGGGTGTCCGGGTCCTTCGCCTCCAGTACGGCGTCGTAGCCGTACAGGCGGACGTCGAAGGCGTAGTCGTCGGCACTGAGCCCGAGCGTCTGGGCGACCCGATCCGTGGTGACCCGGCGCAGCAGCTGCGCCCAGGTGGTGATCTGTCCGAGGATGTGCGGGTCGCGGATGGCGGTGAACGACATTGTCTCGTACCCGGTGATCCGGGCCCCTTCAAGCTTGTTGGTGTAGGGGGCCGGCTCGAACCGGGAGCCCTCCACCCGTACCCGCCGCTCGTCCAGGGCCCGGTAGGTGGCGTCGGCGACCATCAGCGTGCCGGCCGGTTCCCGCATCGAGAACGGGTCGGCGGTCTCGTAGAGCATGTGCGCCGCGACCGAGGTGGGCGTGCAGGCGACGGCCGGGTCGAGCGGCTCGATGGTGAAGCCGGTGGCGTCGATGGTGGCGAAGACCCCGCTGGAGCGCGGGTTCGTGGTGCACTGCGCGCCGCACTCGATGATCTTGGCGGCGTGCCAGGTCGGGCCGGCCGGCATGCCGGCCATCAGCGGGAAGGCGGCGGCCACGGCGGTGTCGGTGGCACGCCCGGCCAGTACCACGTCGGCTCCGCCCGCCAGCGCCTCGGCGATCGGCTCATGGCCCATCATCGCGACGATGTGCTGGCAGCTGTCCAACGTCGCCGGATCGAGGTCGCCGGCCGGCGGGAGCGGGTGGATCCGTCCCCGGTCGAGATGCTCCTTGAGGTCGGTGGCCCGCTGCTCGCTGTAGATGGTGGAGACCCGCAGGTCCAGCCCTTCCTCAGCCAGGATGCCGCGCGCGATGCCGGCGACCCAGTCCACGCCGGAGTCGGTCCCGCTGGTACCGCACGAGCCGACGATCAGCGGAATACGCGCCTTCGCCGCCGCCCGGAGCAGCAGGCGCAGGTCGCGGGCCACGGCCGCCGCGGTGGTCTTGGCCGTGCCGGTGCCCAGATAGTACGGGCCGGAGTCGGTCGACCCTCCGTCCACGGCGATGACGTCGGCACCGAGTTCCAGCCCACGGTCGACGATCTCGGGCGGGAATCCCGAGCCGAGCATGCCGGAGGGCACGAGAATGCGTACGCGGTCGCGGGTCACGGTTTCCTCATTTCGCGGGTACGAGCCGGTCATCCGACGGTGGCGGCCACGGCGCGGCCGGCCTGGCGGCCGGAGAAGAGACAGCCGCCCAGGAAGGTGCCTTCCAGCGCGCGGTAGCCGTGCATGCCGCCACCGCCGAACCCACTGGCCTCGCCGGCGGCGTAGAGCCCGGGCACCGGCTGGCCGGCGCCGTCCAGCACCCGACCGTCGAGGTCGGTGTGCAGGCCGCCCAGGGTCTTGCGGGTGAGCACATGCAGGCGTACGGCGATCAGCGGCCCGGCCTTCGGGTCGAGGAGTCGGTGCGGCGCCGCGGTCCGCATGAGCCGGTCGCCCCGGTAGTTTCGGAAGTTGCGGATGGCAGCGATCTGCATGTCCTTCGTGAAGCCGTTGGCCAGCTCCCGGTCGCGTGCCTCGATCGTGCGCTGGATGTCGAGCGGGTCCAGCAGAGGCTCGTCGGTGAGCGCGTTCATGCCCTTCACCAGCTCGTCCAGCCGGTCGGCCACGACGAAGTCGGCGCCCCGCTGCTTGAATGCCTCCACCGGCGCCGGCGCGCCGGCACGCAGGCGGCCGAGTACCTGTTTGACGCTGCGACCGGTCAGGTCCGGGTTCTGCTCGGAGCCGGAGAGCGCGAACTCCTTCTCGATGATCTTCTGGGTCAGAATGAACCAGCTGTGGTCGTGGCCGGTGGTGCGCAGGTGGGCGAGCGTGCCGAGGGTGTCGAATCCAGGGTAGAGCGGCACCGGCAGCCGTCGTCCGCGCGCGTCGAGCCAGACGGAGGACGGCCCGGGCAGGATCCGGATGCCGTGCTTGTCCCAGATCGGGTTCCAGTTCTGGATGCCCTCGACGTAGTGCCACATCCGATCGGGGTTGATCACGGCGCCGCCAGCGTCCTGCGTGATGGTCAGCATGCGACCGTCCACGTGGGCGGGAACGCCGCTGATCATGTGGGTGGGCGGCGTACCGAGCCGCGCCGGCCAGTTGCGGCGGACCAGGTCGTGGTTGCCGCCGATACCGCCGGAGGTGACGATGACGGCCTGCGCCGTGTAGGCGAAGTCGCCGATCTCCTCCCGCGAACTGGCGCTGCCGCGGGCGGCCTCGCTGGGCTCCAGGACCCGGCCGGTGGCACCCACCACCGCGCCGTCGCTGACGGTCAGCGCGTCGACCCGGTGCCGGAAGGCGAACCGGACGAGGCCGCGTCGGGTCGCCTCCCGCACGATTGCGATGAAGGGTTCGAGCAGGCCCGGTCCGGTACCCCAGGTGACGTGGAAACGGGGCACCGAGTTGCCGTGTCCCGTGGCGTCGTAGCCCCCGCGTTCGGCCCAGCCGACGATGGGGAACATCTTGACGCCGAGGCCCCGCAGCCACGCGCGTTTCTCGCCGGCGGCGAAGTCGACGTACGCCTCGGCCCAGCGCCGTGGCCAGGCGTCCTCGGGCCGGTCGAAACCGGCGCTGCCCTGCCAGTCCTGCCAGGCGAGTTCGGTCGAGTCGCGGATGCCCATTCGGCGCTGCTCGGGTGAGTCGACCAGGAACAGCCCGCCGAACGACCAGAACGCCTGGCCGCCGAGGCTCTGCTCGGGCTCCTGGTCGAGCAGCAGGACCGATCGGCCGGCGGCGACGAGTTCGGCGGTGGCCACCAGTCCGGCGAGGCCAGCGCCGATCACCATCACGTCCGCGTCCGCTGTCTTGGTGGTCATGCCGGCTCCTTCGGTTCGGTGAGCGAGTGGGCGGGCCGGCCGTCGAGGGCGGCGACGAGTTCCTTGGCACCCTCCATCCCCGCGGCCAGCCGGGCCTCGGCAGTCTGCCCGGCCATGTGCGAGAAGACAGTGATGCCGGCCACGCCGCGCAGGATGCTGTCGGCGGGCAGCGGCTCCACGTCCACCACGTCCAGGGCTGCGCCCGCCAGCCGGCCGGACCGGACCGCCTCGACCAGGGCAACCTCGTCGACGAGCGGCCCGCGTGCGGTGTTGATCAGGTGCGCGCCCGGCTTCATCCGGGCCAACGCCGCGCTGTCGATGAGGTGGCGCGTGAGCGGGGTCAGTGCGGTGTGGACCGACACGAAGTCGGCGTCGCGCAGCAACTCGTCGAGCGTGACCCGGGTGACCGGCGCGGGAAGGCTGCCGGTGCACAGCACGGTCATGCCGAAGGCGGCGGCCAGCGGCGCCACTCGCTGGGCCACCGCGCCCCGCCCGATCAGGCCGAGCGTCTTGCCGCGCAGCTCGTGGCCGTCGGTGCGGGGCCAACCGCCGGCGGCCACCCCCGCGGCGATCGGCACCAGGCACCGGGCCTGGACGAGCAGCAACCCCATGGTGTACTCGGCCACCGCGTTGGCGTTGATCCCGGGCAGATTGCTCACGCTGATCCCGAGCCGGCCGGCGGCGGCCACGTCGACGGAGTCGTACCCGACTCCGGTACGCACGACGGCGCGCAGGTCCGCTGCCTGGCGCAGCACCTCCGCGGTCATCGGCTCGTTGGCGATCAGCGCCCCCTCGACGCCGGCCAGGGCCGCGATCAGCTGCTCCGGCCGGCGCGGTCCCCGCATCGGGTCGTGCCGCGTCCTGAAGCCGAGCCCGGTCAGGTAGGTGTCCACCTCGTCACCGGGGGCGAGGTAGTCGGTGGTGATGAGGATGGTCGACATCATTCGCTTCCCATGAGGGTGTCGGCCCGGTTGGCCCGGTGCACACGCTGCAGGCGTTCGAGGCGTACGACGACGAGCATGGCGAGTAGGGCGAGTACGGCGATGTAGAGCAGCATCCCGTCCCAGCCGACCAGGTCGATCACCGCGCCGATCAGGGCGGGGCCGCCGAAGCCGCCCAGGTACCAGGTGACCGCGTACAGGCCGGTGTAGGCACCGAACACCCGGCTGGACGGTGCCAGGTTCCACAGCGCCACCGCCGCGTTGATCGTGAAGGCGGCGGCGCCGGCCGAGGCCACGCAGAACGCGACGACCGTACCGGTGGCGGTCTGCACGATGGCGCCCGCCGCCAGCGCGACGGCGAAGACGGTGATGCCCACGGCGATGATCCGCAGCCGTCCGAAGCGCTCGGCCAGCAGCGCGGCCGGATAGGCGGCAGCCACGTAGACGATGCCGCTGGGCAGGGTGAGCCCGCCCGCGTCGCCGCGGCTCAGGCCCAGCGCCTCCATGCCGTACGGGGTGATCAGCGACCGGGAGGCGAACCATGCCCCGCCGAACAGTAGAACGGTCAGCAGCAGCAGGAGCCGGCGGCGATCCTGGTCGGTGAAGAGGCCGGAGACGATCTGCCGCAGCGGTTGGCCGACCGCGGCGGGGCCGGCGGTGGCCTCCTCGGCCACCGCCGCCTGGTAGGCCGCCGACCGGCTGTCGCGCACGTTGGCCAGCAGCACGACCGTGGCGGCCAGCATGATCACCGACGGGATGACGAAGGCCGCCCTCGGATGCTCGTCCACCACGAGCAGGCTGATCAGCGACGCGACGATGATGGTCAGCGCGGTCGCGATCTTCACGACGGCGTTCGCCCGGCTGCGCCGTTGCGGGGGTAGGAAGTCCGGCACCAACGACTCCGCCAGCGGTCGTGTGGTGTTGACGATCAGCGCGTAGCAGAACATCACCACGACCAGCGTGGCCAGCGACGTGGTCCACGGCAGCAGTACGAAGACCAGCGCGGCCAGGGGCATGCCCACCGCGAGGTACGGAATCCGCCGCCCCCACCGGGTCCGGGTGTTGTCGGACCGGTTGCCGATCCAGGGCTGGATGAAGATTCCCAGCAGGTTGTCCATCCCCATCAGCGCGCCCACGAGCGCCGCGCTCGTCACGTGCTCGCGCAGCAGCACGGGCACCTGATTGTCGTAGAAGTTCCAGGTTGATTCCTGAGCGAAGAGTGCGAGGGCTATGAAGAACGTGATCCGCCGGTTGGACACACGTCCACCTCCTTGTGTCCCGGGTCACGGTAAGTTGCTGTAGCAAACTCGTCAACAGTTGCAAACAAACTTGCTATGTCATGCGCTAGAGTGCGGTCATGACGACAGCCGGCACGCTCGCCGATCAGGCGTACCGACAAGTTCGCACCGCGATCGCCACCGGCGAACTCGCGCCGGGGGAGAAGGTCACCGAGCGTGGCATGGCCGAGCGGCTCGCGGTCAGCCCGACACCGGTGCGTGAGGCCCTGCGCCGGCTGGAGCTCGATGGGCTGATCGAGCGGATCGGGCCGCGTACCGTGCTGGTCGCCGCCATCCGCGACGCCGCCATCGACGACCTCGCGGAGGTGGAGGTCGGCCTGCGTGGCCTCGTCGCCCGCTTCGCCGCCCGCCACGCCACCGCCGAGCAGCTCGACGCGCTGGAAGGCATTCTCGACCGCGCCGACGACCTGCTGATCCTTGTCAAGGAGCGGTCCGCCCAGGGCGCGCCGGTCGAGCGGCACCTCACCGAGCTGCTCGACACCATGCAGCAGTTCAACGACACGGTCAGCGCCTGCGCGCACAACCCGGTGCTGGTCCGGATGCTCGAGCAAAGCCGCGTGTTCTCCCGCCCGCAGCGCCGGGAGCTGCTTCTGCAACGGTTGGCGGAGGACGACACGTTCGGCCTGGAGCGATACAGCAGCCACCGTGCTTTGGTCCGGGCGCTGCGTGCGGGTGACTCCGCCGCCGCGGAGCGCATCGCGCTCGAGGACTCGCAGGGCGGCCTCGCCGCGCTTCGGGAGGCGCCGTGACCACCCACCGGATCGCCGTCATCCCCGGTGACGGCATCGGCAAGGAGGTCGTCCCGGCCGGCCTCGACGCGCTGCACGCCACCGCACGTCGTTTCGACCTGACGCTCACCTTCGACAGCTTCGATTTCGCCAGCGCCGACTACTGGCAGCGGCACGGCGCAATGCTGCCGCCCGACTGGGAACAGACGCTGCGGGGCTACGACGCCATCTACTTCGGCGCGGTGGGCTGGCCGGAGGTCGTACCCGACCATGTCTCGCTCTGGGGCAGCCTCCTGCAGTTCCGGCGGGTCTTCGACCAGTACGTGAACCTGCGCCCCTGTCGGCTCATGCCCGGCGTCCGCAGCCCCCTGGCCGGCCGGCTCCCGGGCGACATCGACTTCGTCGTCGTCCGGGAGAACACCGAGGGCGAGTACTCCAGCGTCGGTGGGCGGATCTTCGAGGGCACCGACCGGGAAACCGTCCTCCAGGAGACGATCATGACGCGCGTCGGCGTCGACCGCGTCCTGCGCTTCGCCTTCGAGCAGGCCGACCGTCGCCCGAAGCGGCACCTGACGTCCGCCACCAAGAGCAACGGCATCTCCATCTCCATGCCGTACTGGGACGAGCGGGTGGCCGCGATGGGCGAGCGGTTCCCCGACGTTCGCCTCGACAAGTTCCACATCGACGCGCTCGCGGCGCAGTTCGTGCTCCATCCGGAGTGGTTCGACGTGGTCGTGGCCAGCAACCTGTTCGGCGACATCCTCTCCGACCTCGGCCCGGCCTGCACCGGCACCCTCGGCATCGCCCCGAGCGCCAACATCAACCCTGAGCGTGAGCACCCGAGCCTGTTCGAGCCCGTGCACGGCTCCGCACCCGACATCGCCGGCAAGGGCATCGCCAACCCGATCGGTCAGATCTGGTGCGGCTCGATGATGCTGGAGCACCTCGGCCACCCCGAGGCCGCCGCCCACCTGCTCGGCGCGGTCGAGGACGTCCTGGCGTACGGGCCCGGACAGGCACCGTTGACCCCCGACCTGCACGGCACCGGCACGACGGCGGAGCTGGGCCGGGCGATCGCCGAGAGGGTCAGCGAACGCCCGTCCGCCAGCTTGCTGACGGATCGTCTGCGCTGACTGTCACCGAGTTACGGGACATCGCTCAGTCCTCGTCCTGCCATCTGCGCAGATCCGTCTGGTCGTGATAGGGCATGCGGTCGGGCGTGGTGATGAATTCCATCGTCGTGCCCCAGGGCGTGCGGCAGTAGCAGACTTTGTTTCCAGGCCCTTGTTCGGTTGTATAGGGAATTGCGCGAGGCTCCGTGAGGGGGGTGCCTCCGGCCCTTCTGAGTCGCTCGACCGATGCGTCGATGTCGTCGGTGTAGAGGCCGAAGTGCGTGATGCCGAAGTCGCTCGGTCGGACCGGCTGGGCCTGTTCGGGGCCGTGCATCTCGAAGAGCTCGAAATCGGGTCCGGTTCCGATCTTGACCATCGCCTGCGCGCGCACGGCCGTTCCGGGGTGAGCGCCAACGGCCCGCTCGAATTCGGGTCCCTGTCGGGGCGGATCCTCCGGTCCGAAGGACTGGTAGATCACCTGGGCACCGAAAGCTTCCACGAAGAACGTTTTCGCGGCTTCGATGTCGGGCACCGTGATGCCGATATGATTGACGCCGCGAATGACGGGTGGGGTCATGACCGTTTCCCTTTCTTGTTCAACCGATCGACCGGGATGGGTGTGGGCGCAACCTGCCGGCAGTGTCGCGATCCGCCCAGCCCGCGATGGCGCGGTCGCAGAATTTCACGTGGCCGTGAGGAACTCGATCAGAGCGGTCGCGACCTCATCCGGCCGTTCCTCCGCGAGATAGTGGCTGGACCGCGCGATCGGGCCGCCCGTCACATTGCTGGCGAACTCTTTGAGCATCGGCACCATCTGCCCACCGAAGCGCTGATCCCCGCCGAGACCCAGCACGGGTATCTCGAGCGGTTGCTTCTTGTACTCGAGTGCGGCCGTATGGTCGACGGGGAGGGTCCGATACCACTCCATGCCGCCGCGGGTGCGACCGGGAAGCGCCATCGCCTTCGCGTAGATGTCGATGTCCGCCGGATCGAAGGTGTTGTGATCGTAGAACCGCTCAGCCATGAAGGTCGAAATGTACTCGTACTCACGGCCGTGGATCAGGCGCTCGGGTAGGTCCCGGTTCATGTGGAAGCTGAAGTGCCAGAGCTTCGCGGTCGACGCCTCCCATTCGGTCCAACCGGGGAGCGGAACGTCGAGGACGGCTAGGTGGGTAACGGCCTCCCGATAGCTGGTGGCCTGCGGCAGGGCGACCATTCCGCCGATGTCATGTCCGCACACGGCGTAGTGTTCGTGCCCAAGGGCAACCATGACTTCGTGCGCGTCGCGTGCCATCGTCGCCTTGTCGTAGCCGTCGAGCGGGCAGTCGGAAAAACCCGCGCCGCGCAGATCGATGGCCACCACGCTGAAATGCTCGGCCAGCAGCGGCATCGCACTGTGCCATCCCCACCAGGTCTCCGGCCATCCGTGAAGCAAAAGGATCGGCGGACCTGAGCCTCCGGTGACAGCGTTGATCTTGATGCCATTCACCGACACCAGTTGCTGGCTGAACCCCTTCAAGGTTGCGATCATGAGCGCCCTCCAGTCAGAGATCGACGTTCAGACAGGGCTCGCGGCCAGCGCTCAGGGCTGGCCGAGATCGATGGCGATCGTGTGTTCGCCAGGCGTGGATTACGCTGCGGAAGGCAGTCGGCCTTCGTTCAGCGATCAAGTTTGTGATCGGGCCGAGCGAAGCAGGGCGTCGTCGGCGCCGACTGCCACGTCAAATCCACCGAAGGTCTCGACCGCCGCTGCGCCCGCTGCCTTGGTTGCCGCCGCATCGTTCAGGTCCAGCGGCAAGGTGATCGTGCGGCCATCGAAAGGCGCGGCCATGTCCTCGATCGGCTTGACCCTGCGGGCCGGCGCGATGGGCTGATCTCGCTGTGCCTCAGCGAGCGCGGGCCGCTGACCGAAGCCGCTCACGCAGCCTGTTGTGAACCACTTCTCGATAGCTCCTCCCCGGGTTGTTTCCGGACGGCGCCGAGCTGTCGCCGCCACGATCTGCCATATCGGCCATGATCGACCAGTCCTGGCGTGCCTGAGGTCAAGCTACCGCGACCAGGTAGGTTCCGGGCGCGTAACTGGTGAGGTCCCGTGAGAGCGCGTTTGAGAAGGGTCCTTGTGGACGTCGTAGCCGGGTAACATCGGCGATCCGGGCCGGCAGGTGGCGCGGCGGCCGCGCGTCGTGGCTACCCCTCAAATCTGCCCGATGCCCGGTGGGCGCTGATCGAGCCGCTGTTGGCGAAGCCGAACGCGGACGGTCGGAGGACGAGCACCCGCGGCGGGAGATCGTCAACGCGATCCTGTAATTCTGGGTCCGGCCCAGGGCCTGCGGGCATCGCGAACGGGACGGCACGTCGACGGTCGGAGCGCCGAGCAGAGCGACAGTGGCAGAGCCCGTACGCTGGTGTGGTGATCGACTTTCGTGCGGCGGTCGAAGCGGGCGATCTCGACGCCATTGAGGCGGCGCTGGCCGACAACGTCGTGTTCCGCAGCCCGGTCGCGTTCAAGCCGTATCAGGGCAAGGCAATCACTGCCGCAATCCTGCGGGGTGTGTTGCGGGTGTTCGAGGACTTCCGGTACGTCCGTGAGTTGAGTGGCGAGGGCGGTCGGGATCACGCGCTGGTGTTCGAGGCGCGGATGGGCGACGTTGCCGTCGAGGGCTGTGACTTCCTGCATCTGGACGCGACCGGCCTGATCGACGAGTTCACGGTCATGGTTCGTCCACTGTCCGCCGCGCAGGCCCTGGCCGCCGCGATGGCCGCCCAATTCCACCAGATCCAGCGCGAGGCGACCACCGGCTAGGTGTACTGCCTAGGGACGTTGGTCAACCTGGTGGTGGAGCCAGGCAGGTAGAGCTGCTCTCGTGAGGCGTTCAGTGCAGCCTGGACAGTGGGCTTGCACTGGGCAGCGAAGGTGTCCGCGAATCGCTCGTGGTCCGACCGTCGCTGGACGTTGCCCACCTTCCGAGCACGGTGTTGAAGCAGATGATGGCCAAGCTCGTGCAGCAGTACGTCAAATCGCATGAAGTCCCGCAGCCGAACCGCTTCGCGTGCCGGTTGTTCGTAGAGAAGGATCTCGCCCGGTGCTCTGGTCTTGCCGTAGAGGACCGATCGGCGGTCGAAGTCCTCGGTCTGCCGCAACTCGATGACGCGTAGTCCGTACCAGGCGGCGGGCCCGACGACCTCCAGCACCTCACGAACGTCACGGCCGCTGGCCGGATGCGCGTATCCCGGTCGCGCTGCGTGTACGTGGATCCGGATCCGGTCCAACCCCGGAGCGCGACGGAGCGCCTGGCGCGCCCGGGGATCTGTACGCAGACTTCGACTCACGTCGCCCATGCTCGGCGACCCCACGGTGTGCGACAACGGGTTTTCGCCGCGGAACCTACGTCCGCGCGGGCTCAGTACGGCTGGCCGCACACCTTCCAGGCGCCATCCTCCTTCACCAACGCGAACAGATGCCGGTCGGTGAAGCCGCTGTCCAGGGTCAGGGCCATGCTCACCGTCGCGGACGTACGGCCGTTGACGCTCGACACATTCACGCCGTTGACCATGTGGCCGCGGATCTTCGGCTGCTTGGCGACGCCCTGGACGAAGGCCTCTCTCGTGTACCTGACGCGCGTGTCGCCGCACAACAGTCCGTACGCCGCGTCCGCGTCGTCCGCCTCCAGGTCGCTGACGAACGATTCGGCGGTCTGCCGCGCCGGATCCGTCGCCCCCTTGACTCCCTTGTAGAGGAAGAAGCCGCCGATGCCGGCGCCACCGCAGCACAGCACGACGACCACGCCAACGACGATCAACACGGTTCGCAACGTCCGCCGCTTCGGCGGTTGGGGCATCTGGTACGGGTGGGTCATAGGTACGGACGGTAGGGGATACGAAAAGCTCTCGACGCCCCACCCACGCCGCGCGGGAAACGCGTTTTCCGGCCTGCTGGCCGTGCCATAGACTCCGCCGGTGCTTGCGGTGTCGGGGGACTTCGAGATCCACATCACGGCGTTCGCTCACCACGCCGAGAAGCTGTCGGCGTTCGCCGACAAACACGGCCTGAAGTTCATCCATATCGTCCTCGATCGTGGCGCCAACGTCTCTCAACCGATGCTCACCCTGACCGGCCGAGGCGCCCTGACCGATCAGGTTGCCGCGGTGCGGCACTGGCGACGCGAACTGCGCGAGGCAGGGATCCACCCGTGCCGTTCGAAGATCGAGGCGGCGCCGTGGTGCGTCGGCGTACCGCAGTCGGATGAGCAGGCGGCAGTCGAACCCGCTGACCGGTACTTCGAGCACCACGTCAAACTGCTGCTTCCCAGTACGACGGTGGCGGATCTGATGGCTCTCACCGACCTGGTCACCCCGCACGGGGCGCGGTTGTCCCGTAACGCTCGCCGGGAGCTGGTGGACGGCGCGCAGGAACGGTTCGTCAACCAACGGTGTCACGGTGTCGGGCTCGCCACGGCGGGGCAGCGGCTGGACGAGCTCGTCGCGACCCTCCGGGCCGCCGGCCACGAGCCGATGGCCGTGGAGCAGGAGTACGTCGTCTCCGACAGCGACCTGCACCACGACCACGGTTGGCTGGATTCGCCCACGCCGAGGGCGAGCGGTTGGGCGCGGGAGCGTGAGAACCGGATGAGGTCCGCGCCGGCTGGCACGCCGGACTACCCCCCGACCTACCGGCCGCTACCCGTCAGCCCGGCCGTGCGTCAGAAGGCGGCGTTCGACCCGGCTCTCCGGCAGTACCCGAACGCCTACCACGCCGGGGAGCCCGACTTCGTCGTGGAGGCCACCGGCCAGCTGTGGATGACCGCCCGGCGTGCCGCCATGAATCACGTCCTGGCGGCCATCGCCACCACAACCTGGGCTCCGCACCTGGTCCTGCGGGGCAGCGTCACCATGGCGACCTGGGTCGGCGACGCCGCCCGCGAGCCGGGCGACCTCGACTTCGTCGTCACTCCGCACACCATCGCCAGCGACAGCACCGACGCTCGTACGCTGCTCGATGACATCAAGACCGCCGTGCGAACCGTGCCCGGCGCCGGCCTGCGACCAGACCGGACAACCGAGGCCGCCATCTGGACGTACGAACGAGCTGACGGCCGCCGCCTCGTGATCCCGTTCCGCACACCGGGGGCGCCGGACGGCCACGTACAGGTCGACGTCGTCTTCGGCGAAGAGCTTCCCCTCCCACCGGAGGCGCTGACACTGCCTGACATCGATCAGCCGGTACTGGCCGCGCCCGCCTCGCTGGCGCTGGCGTGGAAGCTGTTGTGGCTGGCCACCGACAGGTACCCGCAAGGCAAGGATCTCTACGACGCGGTCCTGCTCGCCGAACACACCACCGTCGACCGAGCCCTCGTCCGCCAGCTCATGCGCCCCGAACTCGGCGCCGAGGCGGACGACTTCACTGCCGAAACCGCCTTGTCCTGGCAGGTCGACTGGACCAACTTCACCGACGAGTGTCCCGGTATCACGGGCACCGCCGATCAGTGGACCCGGCGGCTGGCGCTGGCCCTCGATCACGCCTGGACCTGACAACCGTGCCCGGAAGTCGGTCAGCATGTCCGACACCAGCCGGCTGGCGGCGGACGGGTCGATGCCCAGGCCGGTACTTCGCGTCGTGCCGAGGACGAACGGGTCTCCGACGGAGTACGGGGTGTGTCGGTACGGATCCGTCCATCCTCTCGTGGCAGGGTCACGCGGAGTTGCGCCACTTGCGACCATTTCGGCCGATGAGGCGGTCGGCGTCGGTCGGGCCCCAGGAGGCGGCCTCGTAGGTGGGTATCGGCGACTCGTTCTTTGCCCAGTTGTCGATGATCGGGTCGACGATCCTCCAGCACTGCTGCACCTCGTCGCTGCGGATGAACAGCGACGCGTCACCGATCAGCGCGTCCAGGAGTAGCCGCTCGTACGCCTCCGGAGACTCCTCGACGAACGTCTGGTCGTACGAGAACTCCATGGTGGCGGTGCGGACCCGGAAGGAGTGGCCCGGCACTTTGGCGCCGAAGCGCAACGAGATGCCCTCGTTCGGCTGGATCCGCAGGATCAGCGCGTCAGCGTCGAGGCCGGTGAGCTGATCGGTCGGGATCGGCAGGTGCGGCGGCCGTTGGAACTGCAGTGCCACCTCGGTGAGCCGGGCCGGCAGGCGCTTGCCGGTGCGTACGTAGAACGGCACCCCGGCCCAGCGCCAGTTGTCCACGTTGAGCCGCATGGCGGCGTAGGTCTCGGTGCGCGACAGGGGATCGACGCCGGCCTCCTCGCGGTAGCCGGCCATCAGCTCCTCGCGGGTGCCGCCCCGAGTGTACTGACCCCGGACCGCGGCGTCGGCGATGTCCCGGTCGGTGGGGAGGCGGATCGCCTGCAGCAGCTTCACCTTCTCGTTGCGCAGGCCCTCAGCCTCGAATGAGGCCGGCGGCTCCATCAGGGCCAGCGCGAGGACCTGGAGCACGTGGTTCTGCACGATGTCCCGCATCGCGCCGGCGTCCTCGTAGAAGCCGCCGCGGCTGCCGACGCCGAGGGTCTCGGCGACGGTGATCTGCACGTGGTCGACCCAGGAGCGATCCCAGATGGGCTGGAAGATCGAGTTCGCGAAGCGCAGCGCCAGGACGTTCTGGACGGTGTCCTTGCCCAGGTAGTGATCGATACGAAAGACCTGGTGCTCGTCGAACGCGCTGTGTACGACGCCATCGAGTTCGCGGGCCGTGACCAGGTCCCGTCCGTACGGCTTCTCGATGACCAGGCGGGAGAATGAGCCTTCGCGTGGCTGGTTGAGCCCGACTCGGGCCAGTCCGTTGATCACCGGCTCGAAGGCCCCGGCCGGGGTGGACAGGTAGAAGAGCCGGTTGCCGGACGTGCCCCGCTGTGCGTCGAGCTCGTCGAGGGTCTCCACGAGTCGCTTGTAGGTATCCGGGTCGTCGTAGCCGCCGGCCACGTACCGCACGCCGCCCTGGAGTTGGCGTTTGCTGGCGACGGCGTGTTCGCCGAGTGCGCTCTCGGCGAACTGCTCGTCGGTCATCGACGTGCGCGCGACACCGACGAGCGCGAACTGGTCCGGGAGCCGCTCGTGCCGGGCCAGGCTCTCTACCGCGGGTAGCAGCTTGCGCCGGGTCAGGTCACCGGAGGCACCGAAGATCACCAGCGTGGCAGGCGGGGCACTCCGCTCCTGGATGAGCGGGGATGCGTGGTCCATGGTCTGCGTTCCTCCGGGCACAAGGGGTGTGGGGTTGGGGGTGCAGTGCTGTCATGCCAGGGATCGTGTGGCTGTGGCGGTAAGTGTCGGCGGCCCCCCGGCGTGGCCCGTTGGTTGCGGAGCTTGAGCGTCGCACGCCGGCCGGGGGGTCGGCGACCCGGTGACGATCGGATGCCCCGGCCGCTGAGCCGGATCGGCGCGCGGAGCTGGGCGGTGAGGCTGCTGATGCCGGCGCGGCCGGGCCGGAAAAGGTTCCACGGGAGGCGAGGGCGAAGGGTGCGCTGGATCGGACGGGCAACTCCCGACCTCGCCCCCGCTGCGGGCGCTCACCGCGGCATTCCCCACCTCGCGGCCGTTGCCCTGCCCCCGGGTGGCTGCACTGCTCGGGCCGGACGCCGCTGGAGGTACAGCCTGCTCTACCGGAAAGACGCCCGCTGGCTTCAGCGATCTTGGCCGCCGGGCGACCTAGCGTTCGGGTGTCAGCGAAAAGCGCACACCGAGAGGCCTAGTGATGATCGACATGGTCGCGGTCCGGGTCGAAGGAGTCAGCCGGACCTACGCCACCGACGGGGAGCCGGTCGTGGCGCTCGCCGGCGTTGACGCGAGCTTCGCCCGCGGCACGTTCACGGCGGTCATGGGTCCGTCCGGCTCCGGCAAGAGCACGCTGTTGCAGACGGCCGCCGGCCTCGACCGGCCGACGTCGGGCCACGTCTGGATCGGTGACACCGAGCTGTCCACGCTCTCCGAGACCAAGTTGACCGAACTGCGGCGGGATCGCATCGGTTTCGTCTTCCAGGCCTTCAACCTGGTGGGCGCGCTCACCGTCGATGAGAACATCCAGTTGCCCTCGAAGCTCTCGGGCAGGCGGCCCGATCCGCGATGGTTGGCGGAGGTCATCGAACGCGTCGGGCTGGCGGATCGTCGGTCGCGCCGGCCGTCGCAGCTCTCCGGCGGCCAGCAGCAGCGGGTCGCGATCGCCCGGGCACTGTCGGTCCGGCCCGACGTGATCTTCGCCGACGAGCCGACCGGGGCCCTCGACACCGAGTCGGCCGCCGACGTTCTGGCCCTGCTGCGCTCGGCGGTCGACGACTTTGGCCAGACTGTGGTGATGGTGACCCACGATCCGGTCGCCGCCGCCTACGCCGACCGCGTGCTCGTGTTGGCCGACGGTCGCATCGTCCGGGACCTGCCGCCCCTGGGCGCTGAGAAGATCGCCGAGGTGCTGGCCACGGCGCGCATGACGGGAGCCGCCCGATGACCGGTCTCGCGTTGCGTCTGCTCCGGCAGCGCCCCGCCTCCGCCATCGCCACCCTGGTGGCCCTGGCCGGTGGCGTCATGATCCTGATGACCCTGGCGGTCTTCATACAGTCAGCCCTGGTGTTCCGGCCCGCGCCGGAGCAGTTCGCGGCTGCCGACGTGGTGGTCGCCCATCGGGAGCTGACCGTGACCACCAAGGAGTTCGGCGACACGACCACCACCCGGGTGCCGCTGCCCGAGGGCACCGTCCCGGTCGGGTTGGCCGATGAGATCCGCGCGGTCCCCGGCGTCACCGATGTCCGGTTGGTGGGAGCCGAGGGTGGCGTCGCGTCGGCTGTCGAGGTACAGGCCCCGACGGACGCGTACGGGGCGATCGACCGGATCGCCCGGCAGGCCGGTGTCGAGTCGTACACTGGGATGGACCGCGGCTGGGCCGAGCAGTCGGACTCGATCGAGGCTCGCTCGTTCCTGCTCGAGGCCGGGTCGGCGTTCGGCGGCTACGTGGTCCTGCTGATCGTCGTGGTGGCGGCCGGCACGATCGGCCTGTCGGTCCGGCATCGTCGCCGGGACCTGGCACTGCTGCGGGCGGTAGCCGCCACCCCACGCCAGGCGCGCCTGCTGGTCGTGGCCGAGGGGGTCGTCGTGGCTCTGGCGTCCGCCGTGCTCGGTGTTCCCGCCGGTCTCTGGTCCACCCGATGGGTGCACCACCAGCTGGTCACCCGGGGCTTCCTGCCCGTGGACTTCCCGATCGTCAACGCCGGACTCGCCGCTTCGGCCGCCGTCGCGTTGACCGTCCTGGTGGCGGCCTCCGGGGCCTGGATCGCGTCGCGGCGCATCGCCCGCATCCGCCCGGCCGAGGCGCTCGGTGAGGCCGCGGTCGAACCAACTCGTGGCGGCCGGATCCGGCTCGTCTCCGGCCTGGTCACGATGGCCGGCGGCGTGGCCTCACTGTTCTTCGCAGCCGGGCTGTCCGGCACGGCCGCGCTGGCCACGGCGGCCGGCATGCTCTACCTTCTCGTGCTCGCGGTCGCGCTGCTCGCGCCCTGGATCAACGGGTTCGCCGCCCGGCTCATATCGCCGGTGCTGCGAGCGGTGTGGCGGGCGCCGGGGGAACTGGCGGCGGCCAACCTGCGGGTCAACGCACGCGGGATGTCGGTCGTGCTGAGCGCGCTCGTGCTGGCGATCGGCTTCGGCGGTTCGATCTGGTTCCTGCAGGACAACCTGCAGCGGCAGACCGTCACGCAGAGCCGCGACGGCATGCTGGCCGACCGGGTGCTGACCACGCCTCAGGGCATCTCGTCGACGGAGGTGGCCAAGGTACGCCAGATCCCCGGGGTCGAGGCGGCGACCGGCGTCCGGAACACGTCGGTGGTGGTCCGGGTCCTCGATGTCGCTGAGCCGGTCGTCGCCCGGGCGGTCGACCCGAGCGGGCTCACGTCGACGATCGACGTGAAGGTGCGCGAGGGCAGCCTGGCCGGCCTGACCGACGGGACGATCGCCGCCTCGACTCTGCAGGCCTCGTCCTCCGGCTGGAAGGTCGGCGAGACGGCCGAGATCTGGCTGGCCGACGGCACAGCGGTCCATCCCCGCGTGGTGGCGACCTACGACCGTGGGCTCGGCTTCGGCGACGTGCTGCTGCCACAGGAACGCGGTGTCTACGACGAGATGCTCGTGCGTACCACCGGCGACGTCGACCAACGGCTGGCCGCGTTCGGGACGGTGACCGACACCGGCACCGTGACCGGGCAGTTGAACCGCGACCTGGCCATCTCGGCCTGGCTCAACAAGCTGCTCATCACCGTGCTGGTCGGCTACTCGGCCCTGGCCGCCGGCAACACCATGGTCATGGCCGCGCTGGCCCGCAGCCGGGAACTCGCGGTGCTTCGCCTGGCCGGAGTGACCCGGCGGCAGGTACGGCGGATGGTCCACGCCGAACAGGTGGGCCTGCTCGGGACGGCGCTGACGCTCGGGGCGGCGATCGCAGGGATGACGCTCGTCGCGGTCGTCCACGCGCTCACCGGCACGCTGATCCCGTACGTCCCACCGCTGGGCTGGGCCGCGGTGCTGGGCGGCGCGACCGCGCTGGCCCTGGTAACCACGATCCTGCCGGTTCGGCGGTTGCTCCGGACCCCACCGGTCCGCGCCGCGGGTGCCAAGGAGTGACGCGCAAGACGACCGGGTGGGTCGTCCACCGCAGCCGGTCGGGCCGGCTCCAGCAAGCTTAGGCTACTCAATCTATAGGAATAGTCGGTAGTATCCCGCCATGGCCAGCGCGCTGTTCGGTTTCCCCAACCCGGTGAACGAGGTATCCGCCCGACTCGTCGCCGGTGGGGTGGTCATCCTGTCCACGGTGACGATCGTGCTGGACCAGCCCTGGATCAGCGCGCTGATCGCGTACGGGTTCGTCGCGCGGGTGCTCACCGGCCCCAAACTCAGCCCGCTCGGTCTGCTCGTCACGCGGGTGATCACGCCGCGGCTACCGGTGCGGGCCAAGCTCGTCGCCGGGCCGCCCAAGCGGTTCGCCCAGGGGATCGGCGCTGTGCTGGCCCTGACCGCCGCTGTGCTGGCGCTCGGGTTCGGGCAGCACCTCGCGGCGTACCTCGTCCTCGGCGTGGTGATCGTGGCGGCGACACTCGAATCCGTCTTCGCCTTCTGCGTGGGCTGTGCGGTCTTCGCGGGGCTCATGCGGATCGGGTGGATCCCCGAGACCGTCTGCGCCGAGTGCGACGACATCTGGAGCCGCGTGCCGGCGAACGGATGAGAGAGCGGCCCGCCAGCAACCCCACACCACGTCAGCGGTTGGGGCGCCACCCGAGCGCGGGGCCGAGGCGGGTCGCCATGTCGGTGAGGATCTGTGCGTACTCGCCCGGCGTGAAGGTGAAGGGCAGGGCGAACGCAACCTCGTCGACCTCGCGGAACGCGACGTTGTCGAGCAGCCGTTCGGCGATCAGCTCCGACGGGCCGACGAGGTCGGGGGCGAACATCATCCGGGCCGGACCCTGGGGTGACGCCGTTCGGGGCGTGCGTTGGTGGGCGTACTCCTCGTAGCGGGCACGTTGGGTCGGGGTGGCGGTGTCGGTGGGGATGACGACGAGCCCTTGCGAGACACGCGCCCGTTCCCCGTCCTGGTGGTGGGCGCGGAACGTCCGGATGTGCGAGAGCTGGATCTCGGCGAAGTCGGTGGACTCCTCGGCCTTGACCACACTGCTGGTGAGCAGGTTCATGCCGTTCTCGCCGGCCCAGCGAGCGGAACTGAGGCTGCCGGCGCCGTACCACATCCGGGCAGCCAGCCCGGGGGAGTGCGGTTGCACCCGGCGGGAGAACTGCTCGAAACCCTCGAAGCCCTCGATGTCGCTGGCCGGCTCACCGCGAACGAGGTCGAGCAGCCGTCGTACCCGCGTGTAGCTGAAATCCTCCGCCTCGGCGGTGTCCGGGTAGAGCGATCGGCGGACCCGGTCGTAGTGCACGGGTGGGCCGACGCTCACGCCGGGGTTGAGGCGGCCGTCGGAGAGGATGTCGACCGTGGCCAGATCCTCAGCCAGCCGCAGTGGATTCTCCCAGCCGAGCGGGATGACCGCAGTGCCGAGCTCGATGTGCCGAGTCCGCTGTGAGGCCGCCGCCAGGACGGCGATCGGTGAGGAGATGCCGTACTGGAGGTGGCGGTGGCGTACCCAGGTGCTGTCGAAGCCGAGTTGCTCGCCCAGCTCGACGAGCTGGAGTGTCGCCTCGTGGCCGGTGCGAGGGTCGGCCTCGTCGAACAGGCCGATGGTCAGGAAGCCGAGCTTTCGCAGTGGTGCCGACCGCTTCGACACAGGTGTTCCACTCACCGTTCGCCTCCAAGGATGCTCAACCAAAGACTTGAAATCCTACTTGATTGGTAGGAAAATCGACCCATGCTGCTTGTTCGGCTGTTCACCTCCCGCCGGGTCGTCGACCTGATGCGGGTCGCCGCGCAGCTGTGTCACCCGGCCGTCCTTCCGGCCTGAGCAGGCGATCTCTGCCCGCCGGTTGTCGTCCCGCCGGCTCGCGTCCGGCACCCTCGCACCCGTTTCCGAGCGGCCGTACGTCAAACGAGAGGGATCTGTCATGACCAGTGATCTCGCACCGTCCGCACCCGTCGACGCCGCACCATCCAGCCGCGCGTTCGACGAGGACTGGCAGGAGTGGCACCGCCGGCACGAGGAGGCGCGGGCGGACCGCCATGGCTTCCTCGCCGTGGCCGGACTGCACTGGCTCACCGGGGAGCCACAGCGGTTCCCCGGTGTGCCCGGAACGTGGCACACCGGAACGGAGGGGCCGGTGGTGACCATCGCTGACGACGAGGAGATCGTCGTCGACGGCCGTCGGGTCCGGGAGCGGCATGAGTTCGGGCCGATCGCCGAGCGGGCTGGCAGCACCGTGGGCATCGACGGCGGCGTCCTCGAGGTGGCCCGGCGGGGTGGGCACGATATCCTCCGACCCCGCCGGCCCGACCACCCGCTGCGGACGAGCTACCGGGGCACCGCCACCTACCCGCCCGCCGAGCGGTGGGTGTTCCAGGGACGGTTCGTGCCGTTCGACCGTCCCCGACCGACCACGGTGGGCGCTGCCGTGGAAGGGCTCCAGCATGTCTACGACGCGCCCGGTCGGATCGAGTTCAGCGTCGACGGGCTGCCCCTGAGCCTGACCGCGTTCAACGGTGGAACGCCTGGCAGCCTCTCGGTGCTGTTCACCGACACCACCTCCGGCATCACCACCTACGGGGCCAACCGGTCGCTGACTGTCGGGGCGCCGGACGAGCGGGGCCGGGTGATCCTGGACTTCAACCGGGCCGTCAACCTGCCGTGCGCGTACACCGACTTCGCGACCTGCCCGCTGCCGCCGACGGAGAACCGGCTGCCGGTCGCCATCGAGGCCGGCGAGAAGATTCCGTTCGAGCGGCTGACGGCCGACCCCGCCGCCCGTTCCTAGCGCTCCGTGCCCTCACCCCTCGGGAGGAACGCCATGCCCTCGTCCACCGACGACCCGACCGACGCCGACGTCGACGCGCTGCGCAGGTTGCTGCGCCACCAGGCGAGCAGCGTCACGGTGGTCACCGCCCCCGGTGCGCCGCCGGTGGGTTTCACCGCGACATCGTTCACGTCGGTGTCGCTGACGCCGCCGATCGTCTCGTTCTGCCTGAACCTCGGCTCGTCCACGTGGCCGACGCTGGCGCAGGCACGGCACGTGGCGGTGCACCTGCTCGCCCATGGCCAGCAGGAGCTGGCCCAGACCTTTGCCACAAGTGGCATCGACCGCTTCGCCGCCCCGACCCGCTGGCGGCCCGGGCCGAACGGGCTGCCGATCCTCGACGGCACCCTGGCCTGGCTGGTGTGCCGGGTCGTCGACCGGGTGGTCGTCGGCGATCACGTGGTCGTGCTGGCCGAGCCGGAACTGCTCCGGCAGACCGACGTCGGCTCTCCGTTGCTCTACTACCGGGGTCGCTACGCGGGCCTCGCGGACGCTCCGGACGGCACGGCCCGTCGCGCCGCCGCCTGACCGCATCGAGCTGATGCTTCCGACGATTTGTCGGAAGCATCAGCGTGGTCACCTGTCTGGCCCTCGACCGGAGTCGGGCTGACACGGGCCCGAGTGGTAACTCTTGTCCGGCGGACCGGTCTTGGCCCGTTGCGGGTCCAGGCCGATCCGCCGGACGGATTTCCTCTAAATCCTATAGCCTTAGTAGGTATTGCGTCAACGAATCGGCGTCCCCACGTGCGATAGCCGACATCCATCGACCGATGTGTTGACACCGTCCCGCGCGGCGAGTGGACTCGGCTCATGTCCAGCGAGCTGCGGCTGACGATCCGCGGCCACATCGACTTCGGTCGGGTGTGGTCGAGTTCCTGTCTGGCCTGACCGGCACCCCGCTCAACCGGCCCGCCACACCGGCCCGCCGAGGTGGGGCTCACTGCCGAGCCGACCGCCGAGCCATCAGCACCGACACCTGAGCGACCCGCGCCCACCGCGCCGGGCCGGGTGTCGGTGTACCCCGTACCGCCTGTCTGGACAGGAGATCTCGCCATGCCCGCCAACCGTCTGCGAACCCTCGCCGCCGCCGCGCTCGCACCGCTGCTCGCCGTCGTCGCCGGCTGCTCCACCGCCGCCACGCCGGCCGCCGAAGCCGCCGGCCAGCCCCGCTCCGGTGGAAGCCTCACCTGGGCCGTGGAGACCGAGCCGATCACCCTCAATCCGCACCAGTACGCCCAGGCCAAGGCCCGCCTGCTGGTCTGGAACACCTTCGAGTCTCTGCTCACCTACGACAAGCAGGGCAAGCTGACGCCGTGGCTGGCCACCGGCTGGCAGGTCGCTCCGGACGGGTTGTCGTACACCCTGACACTGCGCGACGGCGTCACCTTCTCCGACGGCACGCCGCTGGACGCGGCAGCGGTGAAGGCGAACATCGACAAACTCCGCGAACCCGGGTACGCCCCCGCCGTCGCCGCCGTACAACTGCGCAACCTCAAGGCCGTCGAGGTCGTCGACCCGCGCACCGTACGGCTCACCCTCACCCGGCCCGACGTGCTCATCCTCGACTTCCTCGCCTCCCCGCAGGGCGCCCAGATCTCCCCGAAGTCGCTGCGCGAGGCCAAGAACCTCAAGGCCGGCGGCGTCGACGTGGTCGGCACCGGACCGTTCGTGCTGGACCGCTACGTCGCCGGTCAGGAGCTGCACTACCGGCGCAATCCCGGCTACGACTGGGCGCCGCCCACCGCAGCCCACACCGGCCCCGCCTACCTCGACGAGGTCACCTACCGCTTCCTGAAGGAGTCGGCGGTGCGTGTGGGCGCCCTCTCGTCGAGCCAGGTGCAGGTCATCGAGGGCGTGCCCGCCACGGATCAGCCGCTGGTCACCGGTAACCGGGCGCTGCGCCTGAGCCGGGAACTCAACTCCGGCTCGGCCTACTCGTACTACCTCAACACCTCGCACCCGCCCTTCGACGACCTGCGGGTCCGCCAGGCGTTCCGCGAGGCGGTCGACGTGGACACCGTCCTGCGGTCGGTCTACCGGGACACCGCCACTCGCGCCTGGAGCGTGATCAGCCCGTCCAGCCCGCTGTACGACAAGCGCCTCGACGGCAGCGGGTACAGCGGCGACGCCGCCAAGGCGAACAGCCTGCTCGACCAGGCCGGCTGGACGGCGCGGGACGCCGACGGCTATCGGGTGAAGGCCGGCAGGCGACTCACCGTACGGCTCGTGCAGTCCGCGCCCTTCGTCCGCGACCGGCGCGACGTGCTCGCGCAGGCCGTGCAGGCGGCCGTCAAGCAGAGCGCCGGCATCGACCTGAAGGTGTCGCTCGTCGACCAGGGCACCGCCACCGACGCCATTCAGCGCAACGAGTACGAGGTCTTCGACAACTCGCGGGCCGACACCGACGCGGGGGCGGCACTGAACCTGCTGCTGCACTCGAAGGGCGGCATCAACCGCACCCAGGTCAACGATCCCCGGATCGACCAGCTCCTGGAGGACGGTCAGGCCACCGTGGACCCGACGAAGCGGGCCGCCATCTACGCCGACCTGCAGCAACGGGTCGTCGTCGAGCAGGCCCTGCTACTGCCGCTGTACGCGCCGGCCGACCAGATCGCCGCCAGCACCGGCGTCGGCGGGGTGCGCTTCGAACCCACCGCCGGGGTGCCCGCCAGCGCGTACGACCTGTGGATCGGCAAGTGACGATGAGTCGCCAACCCGTGCGTGCCGTGGTTCGCCGGCTCGGGGCCGGCCTGGTCGTCCTCTGGGTCGCGGCCACCGCGGCCTACCTGGCGCTGCTCGCCGCTCCCGGCGAGACCGTGGACAACATCGTCGGCGACGGCGCGGACACCCCGCAGATCCGCGCCGAGATCATCAGCGAGTGGGGCCTGGACCGGCCGGCCATCGTGCAGTACCTCGACTACCTCGGGCGGTTGGGCGGCGGCGACCTGGGTCGCTCGTACCTCCTGCAACGACCCGTCACCGAGGTGATCGGGGAACAGCTCGCCCCCACCCTCAGGCTCGCGGTCGCCGCCGCCGGGCTCGGGGTACTGCTCGCCCTGCTCATCGCGGTGGCCACCGCCGGAAACCGGCGACCGTGGCTGCGCCGACTCAGCTCCGGCACCGAACTGCTGCTGGTCTCCACCCCGTCGTTCCTGATCGGGCTCCTGCTGCTCAGCGTGCTGTCGTTCCGATTCGGCCTCTTTCCGGTGTCGGGTGACCAGGGCATCGCCGCGTTGGTGCTGCCCGCCGTCACCCTCGCGCTGCCCATCGCCGGGCTGCTGGCCCAGGTGCTCCGCGACGGCATCGACAAGGCCCTCGACGAGCCGTTCGTGCTCACCGCCCGCTCCCGAGGCGTACGGGAACGAACGGTCCTGGTACGCCACGCGTTGCGGCACGCCGTCCTGCCGGCCGTCAGCCTGGCCGGCTGGGTCTTCGGCATCGTGATCGGCGGCACCGTCATCGTCGAACAGGTCTTCGGCCGGCCCGGTCTCGGCCAGGTCACGCTCTCCGCGGTCACCACCCGGGACATGCCGGTGGTGCTGGCCGTGGTCACCCTCTCCGCCGCCGGCTACGTCGTGGTCAACACCACCGCCGACCTGGCGTACCTGCTGGTCGACCCGCGTCTGCGAAGGAGCTGACCCGATGACCGTCACCCTGGGCATCCCGCTCAGCGAAGCGCCCGCCCGGATCCTCGTCGACCCGACCGAACCGGCCGTACGCCGACGCGCACGGCCGGGCCCCGGTCTGCTCGCCGCCGGGGCGTACCTCGTCCTGCTGGTCGTCGCCGCGGCCTGGCCGGCGGCGCTGGCCCCCGCCGACCCGCTGGCGGCCGATCCGCTTGCCGTGCTGAGTCCGCCCGGCGTCGGGCACTGGTTCGGGACCGATCACCTCGGCCGCGACGTCCTGACCCGGGTGGTGCACGGCGCCGGTCACTCGCTCACCATCGGTGTGGCCGCCACCGCCATCGCGGTGACCGGTGGGGTGCTGCTCGGCCTGCTCGCCGGGCTCACGCACCGGATCGCCGACGAGGCGCTGAGCCGTACGTTCGACGCGCTGTCGGCGTTCCCCATGCTGCTGCTGGCGCTGCTGTTCATCGCCATCGCCGGCCCCGGCACCGTCAGCCTGATCGTCGCCATCGGCATCGCCACCCTGCCACACCACGCCCGAGTGGTCCGTGGTCAGACGCTTCTCGTGCGCCGCTCCGGCTTCGTCGAACAGGCCGTCACCTTCGGGCAGTCCCGGCCTCGGCTGGTACTGCGACACGTGCTGCCCAACGTGGTCGGCCCACTGCCGGTGCTGGCCGTGATCGGGCTCGGTGAGGCGGTCCTGGCCGCCGCCGGGCTCAGTTTCCTCGGTATGGGCCCCCAGCCGCCGTCGCCGGAGTGGGGCGCGATGCTCTCCGAGGGGCGCAACTACCTCCACGTGGCCTGGTGGATCAGCATCGTCCCCGGCCTGGCCGTCACCGCCACGGTGGTCTCGCTGACCGTCGTCGGCCGGCACTGGCAGGCCCGCTTCGACGGGCGGCGACGCTGATGGCGCCGCTGGTCACGGTCGAGGACCTGCGCGTCGACTTCGACACCCCGACGGGCCAGGTGGCCGCGGTGCGGGGGATCAGCTTCACCGTCGAGCGTGGCGAGTGCGTGGCTGTCGTCGGGGAGTCCGGCTCCGGCAAGAGCGTCACCGCCCGTACCCTGGTCGGTCTTGCCGGCCCGGGCGCGCGGGTCCGCGCCGCCCGGCTCGACCTGGCCGGCGAGGACGTGCGGACGCACCGCCCACGGGACTGGCGGCGGGTCCGGGGTCGCCTCGCCGGGCTGGTCCTCCAGGACGCGTTGGTCTCGCTCGACCCGCTGCGCACGGTGGGCGCCGAGGTGGGCGAGGTGCTCACCACCCACGGCATCGTCGGCCGACGGGAACGTGCCGGTCGCGTCGCCCACCTGCTCGACCTGGTCCACCTGCCGGAGCCGCAGCGGCGGGCCCGGCAGTATCCGCACCAGCTCTCCGGCGGGCTGCGACAGCGGGCGCTGATCGCCTCGGCGATCGCCGGGGAACCGGCACTGCTCATCGCCGACGAGCCGACCACCGCGCTGGACGTCACCGTGCAGGCCCAGATCCTGCGGCTGCTCGCCGAGCGGCGGGCCGCCGGGGTGAGCCTGCTGCTGATCAGCCACGACCTGGCGGTGGTCGCCCAGGTCGCCGACCGGGTGCTGGTCATGCGCGACGGTCGCATCGTCGAGCACGGGCCCACCGACCGGCTGCTGCGGGCACCGGAACACCCGTACACCCGGCAGTTGCTGGCCGCCGTGCCGTCGGCGTCGTCGCGGGGCCGCCGGCTCGCCGCGACGACCGTGGGTGCCCGGGCGGCCCTGCCCGCCTGCGGCGAGGTTCGCCGCGACGACCGGGTGCTCGAGGCGCGCGGGCTGACCAAGAGGTACGGCGAGCACACGGTCGTCCGCGACGTCTCCTTCTCGGTGGCACGGGGCGAGACGCTCGGGCTGGTGGGGGAGTCGGGCTCCGGCAAGAGCACGGTCGCGCGGATCGTCGCCGGTCTGCTCGACCCGGACGCCGGCACCGTCACCTTCGAGGGGGCGCCGTGGTCCGCCGTCCGGGAACGGGCTCGCCGCCCGACGCGTCGCCGGCTGCAACTGATCTCGCAGGACCCGCTGAGTTCCTTCGACCCCCGCTACACCGTGGGCAAGGTGGTCGGGGAGAACCTCGACCCCGACGTGGACCGGCGCGACCGGCGCGACCACGTCGTCGACCTGCTCCGCCGGGTCGGTCTCGGGCCGGATCTGCTGGACCGGCACCCCCGACGGCTCTCCGGCGGGCAACGGCAGCGGGTCGCCATCGCCCGCGCGATCGCCCCGAGGCCGAGCCTGATCATCTGCGACGAGCCGGTCTCCGCCCTCGACGTCTCCGTCCAGGCGCAGGTCCTCGACCTGTTGGCCGAGCTACGCGCCGCCGACGGCACCGCGCTGCTGTTCATCTCCCACGACCTGGGCGTGGTGCACCACCTGAGCGACCGGGTGCTGGTGATGCACGACGGCACGGTGGTCGAGCAGGGACCGGTCGGCGACGTCTTCACCTACCCCCGACACGACTACACCCGATCCCTGCTCGACGCGCTGCCCACGCTCGTCGCCGCCGGCCGACCGCAGGAGGAACGACCATGACCGAGAAGACCGTGCACCTGGCAGTCGCCCTCGACGGCCTCGGCTGGCACCCGGCCGCCTGGCGTCTCTCCCGCGCCGGCGCGTCGGCGCCGCTGACCGCCCGCTACTGGGCCGCCCTCGCCGGGGAGGCCGAACGCGCCGCCCTGGACCTGCTCACCTTCGAGGACAGCCTCGACCTCCAGTCCACGCGACCCGACGGCCCCGACGGCCGGGTCGACCAGCTCCGCGGACGCCTCGACGCGGTACAGATCGCTGCCCGGTTGGCCCCGCTGACCCGGCACATCGGGCTGGTGCCGACCACCAGCACCACCCACACCGAACCGTTCCACCTCGCCACCGGTGTGGCCACGCTCGACCACCTCAGCGGCGGCCGGGCCGGCTGGCGACCCCGGGTCTCCGCCCGGCGCGCCGAGGCCGGTCACTTCGGCCGTCGGGAGGTTCCCGCGCTGGATCCGGCCCGGCTCGACGACCCGGAGGTCGTCCGACTCGTCGGTGACCTCATCGCCGAGGCCGGCGACGCCGTGGAGGTGGTCCGCCGGCTGTGGGACAGCTGGCAGGACGACGCCGAGATCCGGGACGTCGCCAGTGGACGCTTCGTCGACCGGGAACGGCTGCACTACATCGATTTCGTGGGTCGATGGTTCTCGGTCAAGGGCCCCTCCATCGTGCCCCGCTCCCCGCAGGGCCAGCCGGTGGTGGCCGCGTTGGCCCACTCGTCGGTGCCGTACGCCTTCGCGGCCCGGCACGCCGACGTCGTCTTCGTCACTCCGACCGACGCCGCGCACGCCGCCGCGATCGTCGCCGAGGTCCGGGCGACCGAGGCCGTCGTCGGCCGGACCGAACCTCCGCTGCGTGTGTTCGCCGATCTGGGTGTCCTGCTCGACGAGTCGCCGACGCTCGCCCGCCGGCGCGGCGCCCGTCTCGACGAGTTGCACGGCCAGGAGTTCCGCTCGGACGCGGCCGCCTTCACCGGAACCGCGGCCGATCTGGCGGACCTGATCGTCACCTGGCAGCGCTCGGGTGTGGACGGCTTCCGTTTGCGACCCGCCGTGCTTCCCCACGACCTGACCCTGATCACCCGTGCGCTGGTGCCCGCGCTGCGGGGCCGGGGTCTGTTCCGGGTCGGATATCCCGGCGGGACGCTGCGTGACCTGCTCGGCCTGCCCCGACCGGCCAGCCGGTACGCCGTCGCGGCGACCGCCTGATCCCTGGAGACCGCCATGCCCAAGCAGATCATCCTGGCCGCGCACTTTCCCGGCGTGAACAACACGACGGTGTGGAGCGACCCCGACTCCGGTAGTCAGATCGACTTCGCCTCGTTCGTCCACCTGGCCCGCACGGCCGAGCGCGGCAAGTTCGACTTCTTCTTCCTCGCCGAGGGGCTGCGCCTGCGCGAGCAGCGCGGTCGTATCCACGACCTGGACGTGGTGGGCCGTCCGGACACGTTGACCCTGCTGGCCGCCCTCGCGAGCGTCACCAGCCACCTCGGGCTGGCCGGCACCCTGAACACCACCTTTCGTGAGCCGTACGAGCTGGCCCGCCAGCTGGCCAGCCTCGACCACCTCTCCGGCGGCCGCGCCGCCTGGAACGTCGTGACCACGTCCGACGCGTTCACCGGGGAGAACTTCCGCCGGGGCGGTTACCTCGACCGCTCCCTGCGCTACGAGCGGGCCGCCGAGTTCGTCCGGACGGCCCGCGAGCTGTGGGACTCCTGGCCGGCCGAGGCGATCGTGGGAGACCGCGACGGCGGACGGTACGTGAGGGACGCGGACCCCGGCGCGTTCGCCCACCACGGCGACCAGTTCGACATCGCCGGGCACTTCACCGTGCCGCGCAGCCCGCAGGTGCACCCGGTGATCCTCCAGGCCGGCGACTCGCCGGACGGACGGGAGTTCGCCGCGTCCAGCGCCGACGCGATCTTCTCCCGGCACGGCACCCTGGAGGACGGCCAGGAGTTCTACCGGGACGTCAAGTCGCGGCTCGCCCGGCACGGCCGCCACCCCGACGACCTGAAGATCATCCCCGGGGTCACCTTCGTGCTCGGCGACACCGACGCCGAGGCCCAGGAACGCGCCCACCACATCCGCCGGCAGCAGGTCAGCCCACAGACCGCGATCCTGCTGCTGGAACAGTTGTGGAACCGGGACCTTTCCGGGTACGACCCGGACGGCCCGCTGCCGGCCGAGGACCCGGACGTGAGCGCCGACGCGATCAGCCGTGGCCGGGCCGGCATGTACCCGGATCCGGTCGGCACCGCCCGCCGGTGGCGTGCCCTGGCCGAGGAGAAGGGCCTCGGGATCCGCGATCTGATCATCGAGGTGACCGGCCGGCAGTCGTTCGTCGGCACCCCCCGGCAGGTCGCCGACCGGATGAACCACTTCGTCCAGTCCGACGCCGCCGACGGGTTCATCCTGGTGCCACACCTGACCCCGGGCGGTCTGGACCAGTTCGTCGACCAGGTCGTCCCGCTGTTGCAGGAACGCGGCGTCTTCCGCACCGAGTACACCGGCACCACCCTGCGCGACCACCTCGGTCTCGGCCCCGCCCGACCGGCAGGCCGCGGCGGTGCGGCGTGACCACGCCCGTCACGGTCTGCCGTCGCCGCTGGGACGACCCGGACGCCACGGCCCTGCGGGCAGGAATGACCACCGAACTGCGCCACCGGTACGCCGACCGCCCCGCCGACCCGATCCACCTGCCCACGGTCCAGGTGCTCGCCCCGGGCTCGGTGGCGTGGACAGGCGTGGCGTATACGGCCGACGCCACTCCGGTCGGGCACGCCGCCCTGCGGTGGCACGGTCCCGACCTGGAGCTCAAGCGGATGTACGTACCGCCCGCGCACCGGGGTCGTGGCATCGCCGGGAGCCTGCTCGACGCGGCCCGGGTGGCCGCCGGCACGCTCGGCGCGGTACGCATCGTGCTCCAGACCGGCGACCGCCAGCCCGACGCGATCCGCCGGTACGAGCAGGCGGGTTACCGGCCGATCCCGGTCTTCGCCCCGTACGACACGCTGCCCTACTCGCGCTGCTTCGCCCTGGCGGTACGCCGCCCATGACCCCCGCGCCGGAAGTGACGGTCCCCGCATGAAGTTCCTGCTGATCACCCTGATCACCCACCTGCTCGACCCGGTCACCGGTCAGCGCCGCAGCACCAGCGAGCGGTTCCGGGAGGTGGTCGACACGGCTGTCCTCGCCGAGGAACTCGGCTTCGACGGGTACGGCGTCGGCGAGCGGCACGAGCGGCCGTTCATCTCCTCGTCGCCTCCGGTGGTGCTGAGCCACATCGCGGCCCGTACGTCGACCATTCGGCTCTTCACCGCCGTGACCACGCTCAGCCTGCTCGACCCGGTCCGCGCGTACGAGGACTACGCCACCCTGGACCACCTCTCCGCCGGCCGACTCGAACTGATCATCGGCAAGGGCAACGGCGCCGCGCAGGCCCAACTGTTCCACGTCACGGCCGAGGACCAGTGGGACCGGAACCGGGAGGGCTACGAGCTGTTCCGTCGGCTCTGGCGAGAGGACCGGGTGACCTGGGCGGGGACGTACCGGCCGTCGCTGACCGACGCCGAGACCTGGCCACGCCCGCTGCAACAGCCCATCCGTGTCTGGCACGGCAGCGCCACCAGCCGGGAGTCGGTCGACCTGGCCGCCCGCTACGGCGACCCGCTCTTCTCCGCGAACGTCACCAACCCCATCGAGCCGTACGCCGAGCTCATCCGCCACTACCGGGACCGCTGGGCCCACTACGGCCACGACCCGGCCGACGCCCTGGTCGGCGCCGGTTCGGCCGGCTTCTACGTGACGCGTACCTCGCAGGAGGCCATCGAGCGGTACCGGCCGATCTTCGACGCCCGGGTCGTCGCGTTCCAGCGTCTCGGCCTGCCGACGGTCTTTCCCACCATCGAGGACGCCATCGAACGCAGCTCCATCCTGGTCGGCAGCCCGCAGCAGATCGTCGACAAGGTACTGCGCTACCACGAGGAGTTCGGCCACGAGGTCATGCACCTCCAGGCCGATCACGACGGGCTGACCGACAAGCAGCACCGAGAGAGCCTGGAGCTGTTCCAGGCCGAGGTGGCGCCGGTGCTGCGGCGAGAGATCCCCAGTCGCCCCTTCGCACCGGCGCTGGCCGCCACGCCAGCGGCCTGAGAGAAAAGGGAACCCACCATGCCATCGACGCCACTGTCCGTCCTCGACCTGTCGCCGGTGCCCGCCGGCGGCACCGTCGCCGACGCCCTGCGCAACACCGTCGACCTCGCCCGGCGGGTCGAGCAGTCCGGCTACCACCGTTACTGGCTCGCCGAGCACCACCTCGCGGTGGGCGTCGCCAGCTCGGCGCCGGCTGTGCTGATCGGGCAGGTCGCCGCGGCAACCAGCGTGCTCCGCGTCGGCTCCGGCGCCGTCCAGGTCGGGCACCGGACCGCCCTGTCGGTGGTCGAGGAGTTCGGTACCCTGGCCGCGCTGTACCCCCGGCGGATCGACCTCGGGCTCGGCCGTTCCGGGCAGCGGCGCGTCGAGGCGGCCCGGGCGCTCACCGCTCCCAGCGACGTTCCGCCCGTCGAGGCCCGGGTCGTCGACGGACTGCTGATCCCGCCGCCGTTCTCCTACGCCAGCGTGCTCGCCTCACCGCGCTTCGCGCTGGCCAACACGCTGCTGCACCAGCCGGGCGCGCAGCCGCCGGACTTCGCCGACCAGGTGGCCGACGTCCTGGCCCTGCTGCGCGGCGACTACACCGACGAGAACGGCCTGGACGCGCACGCCGTACCGGGGGAGGGCGCCGACCTCTCGGTGTGGCTGTTGGGTAGCAGCGGCGGCGAGAGCGCACAACTCGCCGGCGCGCTCGGTCTGCCCTTCGCCGCGAACTACCACGTCAGCCCCTCCTCGGTGCTCGATGCCGTGACCGCCTACCGGGCCGCGTTCCGGCCCTCGGCGGTGCTGGCCCAGCCGTACGTGGTGGTCTCCGCCGACGTCGTCGTCGCCGAGACCGACGAGACGGCACGTCGGCTCGCCGCGCCGTACGGGCCCTGGGTGCGCAGCATCCGCAGCGGTGACGGGGCGATCCCGTTTCCGCGTCCGGAGCAGGCCGCCGCGTTGCCGTGGACCGACGAGGACCGTGAGCTCGTCGCCGACCGGGTGGACACCCAGTTCGTCGGGTCGCCCGGGACGGTCGTCGAGCGGTTGCGCGTCCTGCGGGACGTCACGGCCGCCGACGAACTGCTGATCACCACGATCACCCACGCGCACGGCGATCGGGTCGGCTCGTACGAACTGCTCGCCAAGGAATGGGGGAACTGACGACGCCTGCGCCGGTGAGGGATCGTCGACTATCGGAGGTCCTGCGGTCCGCGCGGGATGTCCCCGCGCAGGGTGATGCGATGCATGACCCGCCGTTCGGACCCGTAGTCGCGGTTGGCGTAGTGGGCCGTGCTGCGGTTGTCCCAGAGTGCCACGTCGCCGGGGCGCCAGCGGTGTCGCACGATGTGCTCCGGCTTGGTGAGGTGGGCGTAGAGCAGGTCCAGGATGGCCCGACTCTCGGCGTCGGAGACCCCGACGATGTGCGAGGTGAAGCCCGGGTTCACGAAGATTCCCCGACGGCCGGTCTCGGGATGTACCCGGACCACCGGGTGCTCGACCGGGTCGAGCCGGGACACCGGCTGGCCCTCCCACACGTTGCCTCCGCGTTGGGCCAGGTAGTAGCCGAACTCGCGGGTGCCGTCGTGGACCGCGGTGAGGTGGTCGACGAGTCGTCGTACGGGCTCGCTGAGCGAGTCGTACGCCAGTTGCGCGTCGGCCCAGTTGGTGTCTCCGCCGGTTGGCGGGAGGGTGACCGGGCGCAGGATCGAGCCGAGTGGTGGCCGCTTCATGAAGGTGACGTCGGTGTGCCACACGTCGGCGAAACCGTTGTCGGTGCTGTCCAGGGCGTACACCTCCGGATGGGCTTCGTCGACGCCACCGACGACCGGATGCGAGGCGGTCAGTTCGCCGATCCGGCGGCCCAGGCGCACCTGAGCGTCGTCGTCGAGGCGCTGGTCGCGGAGGAAGAGCACCTTGCGGTCGACCAGGGCGGCGCGGAGAGCGACGATCTCGTCGTCGGTGGCGGTAGCCAGGTCCATCCCGTGCACCAGGGCGCCGAAGTGCGGGCCCAGCGGTTCGAGGTCGAGCTGTACGAGCACGGTCGTCATGTGGATGCTCCTTCGTGTCGGACGGCGTGCCCGATCTCGGCTCGCAGCGCGGCGTACTCGGGCAGGCCCCGCAGGTCGTCCGGCGTGACGCCGGTGCGCGGCAGGTCGATGGGCAGGTCCAGGACGATCCGGCCGGGGCGCGGGCTGAGTACCACGACCCGGCTGCCCAGGAAGACGGCCTCGTCCACGCTGTGGGTGACGAACACCGAGGTCCGACCGGTCACCGTGCTGACCGCGCGCAGGTCCTCCTGGAGGCGCTCCCGGGTCAGCGCGTCGAGCGCGGCGAACGGTTCGTCGAGCAGCAGCAGTGGGCGGTCCGCGGCGAGGGCCCGGGCGATCGCGACTCGCTGCTGCTGGCCGCCGGAGATCTGCCAGGTACGGCGCTTGGCCACATCGGGTAGGCCGACCCGCGCGAGGAGCCGATCGACACCGCCGGTGGGCTGTCCGGCGTAGCGCAGGGCCACCTCGATGTTGCCGCCGACGGTCTTCCACGGAAAGAGGCGGGGCTGCTGGAAGACCAGGCCGGCGTCGCGCCCTGGGACCGGCGGCAGCCCAGCGGTCAGGACCGTGCCGGTGGTGGGCCGCTCGAAGCCGGCGATCAGCCGCAGCAGGGTGCTCTTGCCGCAGCCGGAGGCGCCGACCAGGACGAGGAACTCACCCGTCGGTACGGCCAGGTCGATCGGACCGAGGGCGATGACGTCGCCGTACGCGTGCTCGACGTCGTTGACGGCGATCGCGGCCGTTCCGCCAGGGTCAGCCGAGGACATTCGGTAGCCCTTCGGTGTAGATGGCGGCCTGGACGGTCGCCAGGTCCGGCACGGCGTCGATCTTCTGCTGGTCCTTGAGGAACTGTGCCGCGCTGACGAGGTTGTCGGCGAGCTGGCCCTTGGCTGCCGAGGTGCCGAGCCACGCGGGGCTGGCCAGATCCGCGGGCTTGAGGAAGACGCCCTGTGAGAGTTGCCGCTGCGCTTCCTCGGGGGTGAGGTTGAGTTCGACGCCTACCGATTTCGCGGCCGAGGCCGGGTCGTTGTGGATCAGGTTGAGTGCCTGGGACTGCGCCTTACGCCAGGCGTCCACGGCCGCCGGGTGTGCCTTGACGAAGGCGGTGGCGACGACACCGAGGTCCAGGGTGGGTTTGCCCGCGCTGGCCAACTCGCGACTGGTGACCAGCACGGTGCCGGCCTTCCTGAGTTCGTCGAGCGACGGTAGCCAGGAGTAGGCGGCGTCCAGGTCGCCGCGGGTCCAGGCGGCCTGGATGTCCTGCGGTTCCAGGTCGACGATGGTGAGGTCGGATTCCTTGACACCGGCACGGTCCAGCGCGGCCAGCAGGCTGTAGTGGGCGGTGGAGGCGAACGGGGTCGCCACCTTCTTGCCCCGCAGGCCGCTCACGTCGCTGATCCCGGAGCCCTTGCGGGCGACAAGTGCCTCGTTGTCGCCGGCAACATCGAGCACGAAGGCGACCTGGTACGGGATGTTCAGGGGTGCGGACAGCCCGCGAGCGACCGGGCTGGATCCGATCGCCGCGATGTCGACGCTGCCGGCGACGAACGCGGTGTTGATGCTGGCGCCGGAGTCGAACTTGGTCCACGTGATCTGGTAGTCGGGCAGGGCCTTCTCCAGCAGACCCTGGTTCTTGACGATGAGGTCGCCGCTCGGGAATGCCTGGTAGGCGATCCGGATGCTCTTGCGGTCCGGGTCGCCGCCGCCGCTGGCGGCGCCGTTCCCGCAGGCGGTGGGCAGCAGTAGGGTGGCGGCGGCCATGAGGCTTAGAACCTTGCGCATGCGTTGTTCTCCTATATCTGGCCGCGCCACGGGATCAGCCGGCTCTCGGCGGTCCGCAGCAGGGCGTCGATGAGCAGGCCCGACAGGCCGATGGCGAAGAGACCGAGGACGACGACGTCGGTCTGTGAGTAGCGTTGGGCGTCGCGGATCATGCCGCCGATGCCGGGTACGCCGTTGATCGTCTCCGCGGCGACCACCGAGGAGTACGCGACCCCGACGGCGATCCGGATGCCGGTGAAGATCTCCGGTAGCGCGTTGGGCAGCACCACGTCGCGGATCACCCGCGCGCGGCTGGCGCCCAGCGCCTGCGCGGCCTCCACCAGACCGGTCGGCGCGGAGTGGACGGCTGCCGCGGTGGCGACCGCGACCGGGGGCAGCGCGGCGATGGAGAGCAGCCAGAGCTTGGGTGTCTCGTCGATGCCGAACCAGATGATGAAGAGGCTGAAGTAGGCCAGGGGTGGGAGCGCCCGGATGAAGGTGACCACCGGTTCGACGACCACCCGGATCCAGCCGACGGTTCCCATGACGACGCCGAGGAGCACTCCGCCGGCGACACCGATGACGGATCCGATCAGGATGCGGCGCAGGCTCACCCCGAGGTGCTCGATGAGCAGGTGCCCGCTGTAACCACGGATGCCGTCGTGGGTGGTCGAGGTCTGGACGAGTTGATGCCACACCGCACCGGGCGAGGGGATGAAGGTGGGATTGCTGGTGGCGCGGGCGGCGATCTCCCACAGCGCGTAGAGCACGACGAGGGCGAGCAGCCGGAACAGGATCCGGCGGCGGCGTCCGCCGTGCGGTGCCGGTGCGGCAGGGGTCACCGTTGGCGCGCCGATCGAGGGTTCCGCGGCAGGTGGCGCGGGGACCGTGGTAGTCACCTACTTTTCCTATCGTGTAGATAGGAAATGAGCAAGGGGGAGATCGAGGGGTGGGAGACGGCGGCGTGTCCGGAGGCAGGGGCTGGCCCCGGAACGACGGTCGGCGGCCGGGCCCCAATGCCGGGCTCAGAGGCCGGATCTCCTATCGAACGACAGGGTGCGAACCCGTCACCACGCGACCGTCTTCGAGACGTCGCCCGGGTCTACCCGAGCACCGCCGTCGGTCTCAGCTGTCGGCGGGCGCGACGATCGGGCGGGTCAGCCGTGCCACCACGGAGGCCAGCCGGTCGTCGAAGGTGGCGGCGTCCAGCGCCGCGCCGAGTTCGGCGCGGCTGACCCGGGTTGCCGCGACGTGCCGCTCGGCGCCCCGGTCGGTGATCTGGCAGTAGACGCCGCGGCGGTCGTGGTCGCAACTGACCCGGGCGGCGAGTTGCTTGGCGGTGAGGCGACTGACCAGACGGCTCATCGAGGACTGGTCGAGGGCCACCGCGTCGCTGAGATCCTGGATGCGCATGCCGCGCGGATTGCCGCGGGTCAACTCGTCGAGCACCAGCAGCTCGGTGAGGGTGAGGTCGAACTCCCGCGCGAGGCGCTTGTCGAGTGTCTGGCCCAGGCGGCCGGTGAGGACCGTCAGTTGCCGCCACAGGTCGAGCACGTCCGGCTGCCCGCCGCGCCGTTCCGCCATCCGCCCGCCCTCCGAGTGTTCGCCGTACACCTTACACGTCCATGCGTATTCAATGTATACGCATCCACCTGCTGTGAGTGCAGGGCTGAGCCTGGCCGTCTGGAAGAGCTTTTCAGGTAAAAAATGTCTGCACCTACATGTATTCTGTGCGCGTCAATACCGGACCCACTGCCGCTCGGAGGTAACGACCCATGGCCAGCGACACCAGCGCGCCCCAGCGCGCTCCCGGCGGCAGGCCCGCTGACGCTGAGGCCGACCGCCTCGATCCCGCATTCCTCAAGATGGCCGGAGTCCTGCTGCTGGCCCTGCTCATGGCCCTGCTGGACGAGACCATCGTCAACGTCGGGGTGGACCGCCTCGTCACCGTCTTCGGGACCACACTGTCGACGATCCAGTGGGTCACCGCCGGATACCTGCTCGCGGTCGCCGTCGCGACGCCGATCTCCGGCTGGGGAGTGGACCGCTTCGGTGTCCGTCGGGTCTGGACGTTCGCTGTCGTCCTGTTCACCGTCGGTTCGCTGCTGTCCGGACTGGCCTGGTCAGCCGGCAGCCTGATTGCTTTCCGCCTGCTCCAGGGGCTCGGCGGCGGAATGATCTTCCCGGTCGTACAGGCCGCGATCGCCCGCGCCGCAGGCCCGAGCAGGGTCACCAAGGCGATGGGCCTGATCTCGATCCCCCTGACCATCGGGCCGGTGCTGGGGCCGATCCTCGGCGGCTTCCTCGTCGACGACATCAGCTGGCGCTGGATGTTCCTCATCAACCTGCCGGTCGGTGCCATCGCCCTGCTGCTCGCGCTCCGGACGCTGCCGGCCGACGCGCCGGACCGCGCCGGGCCGCGGCCACGCCTCGACGTCATCGGTCTGGCCCTGCTCTCACCCGGTTTCGCGGTGCTCATCTACGGGCTCACCACCGCGGCCCACCGCGGCGACTTCGGCGATCCGGCGGCGGTCACCGCCTTCGCCGTCGGCGTGGCGCTGCTCCTGGCGTACGTGCTGCACGCCCGCCGCGCGGCCGAGCCCCTGATCGACGTACGGCTGTTCACCCAGCGCGGCTTCACGATGTCGGTGATCACCATGCTGCTCGTCGGGGCGGTCGCCAACACGTTGCTCTTCCTGACGCCGCTGTACTACCAGCAGTCCCGCGGCTTCGGAGCCCTGCACGCGGGTCTGCTCATGGTGCCCTCGGGCATCCTCGGCGCGGCCGGGGCGATCTCCGTCGGCAAGGCCGGCGCCCGGCTGACCGCCCGCGTGACCGCACCGATCGGGATGCTGCTCGCCACGATCGCCGCGCTGGTGCTGTCCGGCGTCGGTCCTGACACCTCGACGGTCCTGACCGCGATCGCGTTCGGCGTCGGCGGCTTCGGCATCGGCTTCACGGTGCCCGGCCTGATGGCGTTCATGTACCTCGCGGTCGGTCCCGACAACGCTCCCCGGGCCACCAGCGCCCTGTTCATCCTCAACCAGATCGGCGGCTCGTTGGGCATCGCGGTGGTCGCGGTCGCCCTGCAGCGGCGGCTGGGTGGTGCCTCGGGCTTCCCCGCGGAAGCGTACGGCCGGACGTACTGGCTGGTGGTGGGCTTCGCCGTGGTGGCGGGCCTCGCCGCAGCCCTGGTACCCGGACCGTGGCGGACCCCGGAGCGGCAACGCACGTAACGCTCGGGCATTCCTCGACCGTGCCGCGAGCACAGCTGCGCTCTGGTACGGCGCCCTTCAGACGCTCCTGTCTGCGGCAACTGTCGTCGCCTGAGCACCTGGCCCTGAACACCGGAACACCGCTGTCCAGGGCCGGCGGGACTGTCAGGGGGTTGCTTCGTTCAGCCGGCACCAAGCGAGGATGGTGACAGCTGTCATCACTACGGCGGCGATCCGGAAGGGGGTGGTGATCTCCCATAGGCTGGCGAACAGCCCGCCGAGGAGAGAGCCGAGCGCGGCTCCACCGAGGTCCAGCAGCGCGTAGACGCTGCCGACTCGACCGCGCAACTGTTCGGGCACCGCCCGCTGCCGAACGGAGGCGACGGTGATGCCCCAGACCATGGCATGGATGCTGAACACGACCAGGATGACCGCGGCCACCCACGGCGTCGTCGTGGTCGCCAGGGTCACGTGTGTGACGACCTCGATGAGCAACCCGGCACGTAGCACCGCGGTGCTTCCGAAGGCTCGGGTGAGCCTGGCGGCGACTGTCGTACCGAACAGGCCGCCGATCGCGAAGGCGGTCAGCAGGAAGCCGTAACCAATCGCCGACAGGTCAAGTCGTTGCTGGCAGTAGAGGACGAACACCGCGAACGCGGCACCGAACGCGATGTTGCCCACGCCCATGGTGACGGCGAGGGTCCGTAGCAGCCGGTGCCGCCACAGCCACCGCACACCGGTGGCGATCTCGCCGCGTAACGAGGCCCGCGGCTGGCGTTGCGCCGGTGCGGGAACCGGTCGGATAGCGGCGATCAGAGCCGCGGCCACGGCGAACGTGAACGCGTCGAGGCCGAACGGTGCGGCGGCGGAGATGACGAACAGCCACGCGCCCAGTGGCTTGGCGATGAACTGGTTGCCGATGGTGAAGCTTGCGTAGAGCCGGGCGTTGGCGCTGGACAACTTTTCGGGTGTGACCACCGACGGGAGTAGGGCACCCATGGCGGTGTCCGCGAGGGTCTCTCCGGTACCGAGAAGAAAGAGCGCCAGGTAGATGATGGGTACGGTGACGGTCCCGGTCGCGATGGTGGCCGCCAACCCGGCGAGGGCGACAGCGCGTACCAGGTTGACGGCTACGAAGAGCCGACGCCGGTCGAGCCGGTCGACATACGCGCCGCTGATCAGAGCGAACAGCAGCCAGGGGAGTTGCTGGGCGAAGGCGGCTCCGGCGACGAGGGCCGGGCTGTCACTGACGGAGGCGACCAGCAGCGGGCCGGCGGCCATGGTGACGCCGTCGCCGAGATTGGACACCGCCGAGGCGGTCCAGAGTCTGGTGAAGTCCGCGCCAAGGCGCGCGGATACAAGGGCACGCAAAAGAGCTCCTCGAGCCAAGAAAGGGGAGACGGTCTGAAGGACCGCTCCGCGGCGAGGAGCACCAGACCGCCGGCTCTGTCACCCCGGCGGCGACCGATCAGTGCGCGGTGTGCTCTCGCGGCGAAGCGGGGACCGTGACCATGGCGAGGCGCATCTCAACTCCTCAATCGTCAATCAAGGCCCGAGCAGGATAGCGGGGTCTCGCTGCGGCTCAACAGTGGTGAGCATCCTCGACCAGGCGATGGCGGGCCTGGGGCAATGACTCATCCGCCCGCCCATCGGCACCAGTGAGGTCCCTGTCCCCGCGCTGTCCACCGTTCGATGGACAGTCGCTGACGGTCGAGCGGTCGTTCCGCGGGAAGGGCCGTGACCGGCACCGTCGACGGTATGACAGCCATTGAGGTGATCGGCCTCCGCAAGGCGTATCAGGGACACGAGGTGGTGTGCGACATCGATCTCACCGTCGCCCGGGGCGAGGCCTTCGCGCTGCTCGGCCCCAACGGAGCGGGCAAGACCACCACGGTCGAGATACTTGAGGGACACCGCCGCCGCGACGCCGGCGAGGTCCGTGTTCTCGGCGAGGACCCGGGCACCGCGGGGCGGGCGTGGCGGGCGGGGATCGGGATCGTCCTGCAGAACGCCGACGACGCGGCCGACCTCACCGTCCGCGAACTGGTACGGCACATCGCCGGGCTGTATCCCGACCCGCGGCCGGCCGACGAGGTGATCGAGCTGGTCGGTCTGACCCACAAGCGCGACAGCAGGATCCGTACGCTCTCCGGCGGGCAGCGTCGCCGCGTCGACGTGGCGCTCGGCATCGTGGGACGCCCGGATCTGCTCTTCCTCGACGAGCCCACGACCGGCTTCGACCCGCAGGCGCGCCGGCAGGTGTGGGAGCTGATGCGCTCGCTCGTCGCGGAGGGCACCACGATCCTGCTCACCACCCACAATCTCGAGGAGGCCGAGGCCCTGGCCGACCGGCTCGCGGTGCTCGCGAACGGTCGCATCGTGGCCGAGGGCACTCCCGCCACGCTCGGCGGTCGCGGCACGGCCGGCACCGCCACGGTGAGCTGGCGGGAGAACGGCGAGCGGCGCGTGGAGAAGGTGACCGATCCGACCCATGTGGTCCGCCGGCTGGTCGCCGAGGACGCCGACCTGCGCAGCCTCACGGTCACCCGTCCGACCCTCGAAGACGTCTACCTGACCCTGATCGGAGCGGGGAGATGACCGCCGTGCTGCCGTCGGCCACCCTTCCGTCCACCCTGGCAGGCGGCCTGAGCCGGGGCCGCGTCGAGCTGCTCATGTTTCTGCGTGACCGCACCGCTGTGGTGTTCACATTCGCGTTTCCGGCCATGATTCTGCTGCTGTTCGGGACCATCTTCGGCGGCAGCGGCGACGACCGGAGCGGCGTCAGCGCGAGTCAGGTCTATTCCGCCAGCATGATCGCGTACGGCGCGTTGTCGACCGCGTTCGTGACGATGGGCTCGGGCCTGGCGATGGACCGCGAGGACGGCACGCTCAAGCGCCTGCGCGGCACGCCGCTCCCGGCGGCCGCGTACCTGATCGGCAAGCTTGTGCTGGTCCTCGTGCTCAGCATCGCCGAGGTGGTCGTGTTGGTCGGCGTAGGTGCGCTCGTCTTCGGCATACCGCTGCCCGACGCGTCGCACTGGCTCACGTTCGGCTGGCTCTTCCTGTTGTCGACCGCGTCGTGCGGGCTGCTCGGCGTGGCGGTCAGCGCGATGGTCACGCACGCGCGCACGGCGGGCACGATCCTCAACGTGCCGGTGGTCGCGCTGCAATTCATCTCCGGTGTCTTCATCCACCCCATCACGCAGTTGCCGCACTGGCTGATCGTGGTGGCCTCGATCTTTCCCGTGAAATGGATGAGTCAAGGCTTCCGCTACGTCTTTCTGCCGGACAGCATGAGGGCACTGGAGGCCAACGGCCGGTGGGAGCTCGGCCGCACGGCGTTGGTGCTCGGCGCCTGGACTGTGATCGGATTGGTGCTATGCCTGGTGACCTTCCGGTGGAACCAGAAAGATCGCTGAGGCAGGGTGAGGCGCACGCCGGATACCTGTTCTGGTGGGACGCCTACTTCGGCCTGGTCGCGGCGGCGGTGGCCGCCGCGACCGTCGTGATCGACGATCACCTGCTCTGGCGTCGATGGCTGGCGGTGGGTGCCATCGCCGCCATGGCCATGCTGCACGTGGCGGTCGGTCGGCGGCAGATCCGGCGCAGCGCCGCGGACGGCGCGGCACTGGCAGTCCTGCTGACGTACCTCGTGTTCTACGTCGTCGCGGTCGCGGCCGCACCCTTCACGACCTGGCTGTTGTTCGCGGTCATCCCGCTCATCTTCCAGCTCACCGACGTGCGCGCAGGGATCGTCCTGGCGATCCTCGCGAATCTGGTCACCCCGGCGGTCAACCTCGTCGAGGAGCCGCACGCGGTGCCCACCGACCTGCTGATCGCGGTCATCACGGGGACGGCGAGCATCTGGGTCAGCTTCTGGATCATGCGCGTGATCCGGCAGAACGTGGAACGCGGGCTCCTCATCGGCGAGCTTGAGGCGAGCCGCGCCGAAGTGGCCCGCCTCTCGCACGACGCGGGGATCTCCGCCGAGCGGGCCCGTCTCGCCAGCGAGATCCACGACACGCTCGCGCAGGGCTTCACGAGCATCGTCACGCTGCTCCAGGCCTACGACCCGGAGTTGCGCGACGCGCGTCTGGCGTTGGCGGTGCGTACCGCGAAGGAGAACCTGGCCGAGGCGAGAGCCCTGGTGGCGGCACTCTCGCCCGTCGCGCTCGCGTCGGGGTCGCTGCCCGACGCAGTACGCCGTCGGGCCGCCTATTTCAGCGAAGAAACCGGAGTGACCGCCACCGTCCGGGTGATCGGGGCGCCTCGGGAACTGCCCACACCGGTCGAGGTGGTACTGCTGCGGGCCGCCCAGGAGGCACTGACCAACGTACGCCGGCACGCGCACGCCACCGAGGCGCAGGTCGTGCTCGCGTACGACGACCGGGGCGTACGCCTGGTCGTGCGGGATGACGGACGCGGGTTCGCGTCCGACGGCCTCGATGGGTTCGGGCTCGCCGGCATGCGCTCGCGCGCCGAGCAGGTGCGCGGCACACTCACCGTCCACGGTGGACCTGCGGGCGGCACGGTCGTCGAGCTGGAGGTGCCCGCGTGATCCGCATCGTGCTCGTCGACGATCACCCGGTCGTACGGATGGGGTTGCGCGGAATGCTCGACGCCGAGGATGACCTGACGGTGGTCGGCGAGGCGTCGTCGGGGCCGGAGGGCGTGCGGCTCACCGCTGAGCAGCACCCCGACATCGTGCTCATGGACCTGCGCATGCCGGGCGGTGACGGTGTCGAGGCGACCGGGCGGATCCGCACGCGCGTTCCGGGCGTCCGCGTGGTGGTGCTCACGACGTACGAATCGGACCGGGACATCCTGCGGGCGATCGAGGCCGGCGCCAGCGGTTATCTCCTCAAGGACGCCACATCGGCGGAGCTGGCGGAGGCGGTCCGGGCCGCGGCCCGGGGCGAGACCGTGCTCGCGCCGAGCGTCGCCTCCACGCTGGTGCGGCAGGTGCGGCACCCCGCGCCGCCCGCCCTCTCGGCCCGCGAGACCGAAGTTCTGCGCCTGGTCGCGCGAGGGCTCACGAACGCCGACATCGGGCGGGAGCTCTACCTCAGCGAGGCCACCGTGAAGACCTACCTCCTACGCGTATTCGGCAAGCTGGACGTCGCCGACCGCACGGCCGCCGTCACCACGGCGCTGCACCATGGCCTGATCTGACCCCAGAGGTACGCCTCAGCGACGCCGAGCGGTGTCCGCTGGTCCTCCCAGTGGAACTCGAACATGCCGGCCTCGATCCGAGCAGGCCACGGCTCCGGCTACCGCTCCCATGACGCCTTGTTCGGTGGACATGACTGCGTCCTCTCGTGACCGATGCCTGCCATACAGACATTGCACGCCCGGCGTTGCACAAACCTTGACGGTTTCTTACAAGGCAGCGTGGACGCGACTGCGTCAACTCCCTCGCGGCCGAAGGAGAGCTGCCTGCCGGCGCGGCTCGCCGTCACGCGCCGGCCCCCACCCGCCCGTCGGCGGCAGCCGGGCATCGTCCTCGGTGAGGATGGCCTGGCGCAGGTCCCGCAGCCGCCGGCTCGGCTCCAGGCCGAGCTCACGGCGCAGCGACGAGCGCAGCCGGTCGAAGGAGGCCAGCGCGTCGGCACCCCGCCCGCTGCCGTACAGCGCGACCATGAATGCCGCCTGCAGGCGGTCACGCCCCGGATGAGTTCGGGCCAGCGCGGTGAGTTCCGGTACGGCCCGCGCGTGCCGGCCCAGACTCAGCTCGACCTCCAGCCGATCCTCGATCACCTGCAGCCGCGACTCCTCCAGGCTCATGGCCTCGGGCTCCAGCACGCCATCCGCGAGACCGGCGATGGCCGGCCCGCGCCACAGGTTCTCCGCCCGCAGGAAATACCCGACGGCCTCCGCCGCGCGACCCGCAGCCAGCGACCGCCGAGCCCGGTGGGCCTCGTCGTCGAACCGTGTCCGGTCCAGCTCGCCGGGCTCCACATCCAGCACGTAACCGCCCGGCCGCCGGACGAGCGAGCGCTCGGGCAGCCCGCCGGCGATGAGCAGGCGGCGCAGGGCTGCGGCGCAGTTGCGGATCTGACTGGCCGCGGTGGCCGGCGGCCGCAGCGGCCACAGGCAGTCGACCAGCCTGTCGGCCGGGACCACCCGGCCGGCCCGCAGCAGCAGCACGGCCAGGATCCGCTGCTGCCGGCGTCCGCCGAGCGACAGGGGCGTTCCTTCGACGGACGCTTCCAGCGGACCGAGGATCCGGAAATCCATGCAACGACCTCCATGCCGACCGCACCCCTCGCACGGCCTGGCCACCAGGTTGCCCAGCACGGGTTGGCGTTTCCTTGGCAGCGTCGTATGGCGCTGCCGACCAACCGGAGCACCCCGGACGTCAGCTCGCCATCACCGTCGCGTCGCCCGGACGCCGCTCCCGCCCCGGAGCAACATCGGTTATCCGGCCGGGACGCCCACCGGGCGGCCGTCGTGCCGCTCCAGCAGGGCCCGGACGACGTCCGCCTCGGAACTGCCGAGCGCTTCCAGGATGCCCAGCGCCTCCGGCCAGGCCCGCGAGGAGTCCTCCAGGTGACCCAGGGTGATCAGCGCGCGGGCGCGTACCAGGGGTGCCCCGATCGCCTCCGCGCGATGTGCCGCCTCGCCGGCGAGCCGGGCCGCCTGCGCGGCGTCGCCGTCCTGCCGGGCGACCTCGCCCAAGGCAGCCAGCGCGTCGATCTCGATCACCGCGGCGCCGGACTGTCGGGCCAGCGTGACCGCCCGCTCCAACGAGGAGCTGGCCAACAGCGGCGTCCGCTCGGCGACGGACGTCGCGAGGCCGACCAGGGCCTCGGCCTCCGTCGCCAACGTGCGCGCCGACCTGGCCCACTCGGCGGCCCGGGTGTATCGGGCCGCCGCGCCGGTGAGGTCGCCGGTCAGCCGGAGCAGGCCCCCCTCGGCGATGTCGATCGACGCCTTGCAGTGCCAGTCGTCGGTACGGTCGGCGAGACGCTGCGCGGCTGCGAGCGCCGACCTCGCCTCCGGCACGTCGCCGCGTAGTGTGTGGATCTGGCCGATCCCAGCCAGTGCGTTCGCCTCGATCGAGGCCATGTCGACCTCGTGGGCCGTCCGCACCGCCGCGTGGAGATCGCCCAGGGCGGCCGGGTACTCACCCCGGACGGTGCGCACCAGGCCGAGGTTGGTGAGGATGACCGCCTCGTTGGGTCGTCCGCCGTCCTCCCGGTGGATGACGATGGCGGCGGTGAGTCGCTCGACCGCCAGCCGCAGTCGACCGGCCATGGCGTAGATCGTCCCGAGGTTGCTCGCCATCACCGCGATGCCGTAACGGTGCCGGATCCGCTCGTTGAGCCGCAACGCGTGCTCGAAGCAGGCCGCCGCCGTCGCCAGTTGCCCGAGATCACCGAAGACCGCGCCGAGCGAGCCGGCCGCGGCGGCCTGGCCCTGCGCGTGCCGGGCGCTGCGGAACAGGTGACCCGCCCGTCGTAGGTGCGCGATCGCGACCAGTTGGTTGCCCGTGAGGTGGTACACGTTGCCCAGACTCATGTGTGCCGACGCCCGCAGAGACGGGTGCGCGTCCCCGTTTGACGCGTGCAGCGCCGCCTGCGCCACGAGCAGCCAGTTCAGTGAGTTGCGGGTGACCCAGAAGTACGTTCGTAGCTGGTCGGCGAGCAGGGCGGCAGCGGCGCTCGACGTGCTGTCGGCGGCGGCCCTGATCAGCGCCACCATGTTTGACTCCTCGGCCTCGAGCCAGGCCAGTGCCGTGGCACGGTCACCGATGCCGGCGTCACCCGCCGCTAGGCCCGTCGGCAGCTCCAGGCGGACCCGCCCCGGCGCCAACAGGTCTCCGGCAGCCTGGGCGCGGACCAGGTACCACGCGAACAGGCGCGCGAGGACGGCAGGCGCCTCGGGCCGGCCGGCCCGCCGCGCACTGTGTTGGCCTGCGTAGCGACCCAGCAGGTCGTGCAGCGTGACGCGATCGTCGTCGAAGTCCACCAGGTGTGCCGAGAAGAGTCGGGCCAGCGTCCGGCGAGCCGCGTCCACCGATGTCTGCGCCAGGTGTGCGACCGCATCGACCGACAGACTGAGCCCTGGAACGGTGCCGAGGAGGCGGAACATCCGTTGGGCCTCGCCGGGGAGCCGGGTGTAGGAGAGGTCGAACGCCGTCTGCACGGCGACACTCGGGTCGTCGTCGATGGCCAGGGCGGCGACGCTGCGCTGCCGCAACTGCCGCACGTACGCCGACACCGCGAGGTCCGGCTCGTCGTGCAGCAGTGCCGCCGCGATCCGCAGGGCCAGTGGGAGCCGACCGCAGACCTGGGCGAGGTCCCGGATCGCGTCACGATCGGCGGCTCGCGGGTCGGCGCCGAGCAGGACGGTGAGCAGCTCGATCGCGTCCGGTTCCGGGAGCAGTCCGATGGTCAGGCGGCGGGCGTCCTGCTGGGCCACGAGCCCGGTCAGGCGGTCCCGGCTGGTGACCACCACCAGGCTCTCCGCAGACCCGGGCAGCAACGGCCGCACCTGCTCGGCGTCGAGGGCATTGTCCAGAACGATCAGCAGCCGGCGATCGGCGACGACGGTGCGGTAGAGCGCCGACGCCTCCTCGGGGTCGGCCGGGATGCGTCCCGCCGGCACCCCCAGACCCCGCAGCAGCGCGCCGAGCGCCTCCGCCGAGCGCATCGGCCGGCCGGCGGAGTAACCCCGCAGGTTGAGGAAGAGCTGCCCGTCCGGGAAACGGTCACGGACGCTGTGCGCCCACCGGATCGCGGTCGCCGTCTTTCCGACACCCGCCGTGCCGACGACCGCGCAGAGGATCAGGACCTGCGGCGCTGCCGCGTCGGCGAGCAGGCGGTCGAGCTGACGCGATTCGGCGTCGCGGCCGACGAAGTGTCCCGGCGGCAGCGGTAGCTGCGCCGGCCCGGTGGAGGACGTGGGCGTGGCGTCCGAGGCTGCGGTGGCGCGGGACAGCTTCCGGTACGTCGCCTGGATCTGCTCTCCGGGCGCGACACCGAGGTCGGTGGCGAGCCGATCTGTGAGAGTGTCGTAGGCCGCGATGGCCTCGCCGCGACGACCGATCCCGCTCAGGGCCAGCATCAGCAGCTCGACCGGGCGCTCGCGGGTCGGCGCCTCGCTGATCAGCTCGTGCAGCGGCGCCAGTATCTCCCGGTGCTGGCCGGCGTCGAGGCGGGCGCCGAGCAGCTCTTCCTGCGCGGTCAGTCGTGCCTCGTCGAGATCCGGGAAGAGCCGGCCCCGCTGGGCGTCGTCGAAGACGTCGGCCAGGGCGGCGCCCCGCCACAGACCGAGCGCGCTACTGAGCATCGCGATGCGCTGATCGGCATCGGTGACGCCCCTGCTTTGAGTCACCAGGGCGGTGAACCGGTGCACGTCGACCCGCTCTGCCTGGATTTCCAGTGCGTAGCTGTTGGGTCGGGCGAGCAACGCGGGCTCCGTCGACCGGCCCAGCTCCAGCGTGGACCGCAGGTGCGAGATCATGGCCTGCAGGCCCGCTCGTGCCTGGGCCGGAGGCCGATCTTCCCAGAGCAGGTCGATGAGTCGCTCCGCGGAATGGAACTGGCCCGGTCGTATCGCGAGGATGGCGAGCAGCCGTCGCTCCTGACGACGACGGACGGGCACGACCCGTCCGTCGATGACAGCCTCGACGGGGCCAAGCAGTCGCAGCTCCACAGCCGCAGGCTAACAAGGCACACCGACGTCGACGCAGGGCCATATGTCTATCTGAGACGCACCCGGCGGTCAGCTTCCCCAGGTGGCGCAGTCCGACGCGGATGACGGATCTCAGGGCCCCCGCGCCGCCGGGGGACCCTGACGTCCGCCTGCCGTTCAGCTGATCCAGGGGGTGCACGTCCAGGCGCCGCCGTTGAGGCTGAAGCAGGCCTGGTGCTCGTCGGAGGAGTCGAGATCCTCGAGCATGTTGGTCCACACCCCGCCGTTGGTGGAGAGGAACTGCTTGCTGAGGCTGCCCGTGTACCAGTAGCCGTAGGACGACCACACCCGGCGCTCGATGCGTACGGTGAACGTGGCACCCGCGTAGCGGACGTACTGGTCGTTCTGCAGGCGTGCCCAGGCCGCTCTGCAGCCGGGCGACTTCACCACGACGATGCCGAGCCCGCTGTCGTAGCCGCCGCCGGTCCAGCCGTACCGGGTGCCGCTGCATTGACCGTTGGGATCGACGTTGTGACAGCCGGTGCCCGAACACGCGGCCAGCGCCGGCGACACCGGTACCGCCGCGGCGACCATGCCGAATCCCATGAACGCCACCAGGGCGATCAGCGTCCGCGCCAGGCGATGCGTCCGGACCTTCGCTACCTTCATGCTGTTCTCCTCAATCGTGCTGCATGTCGTGAAGGTGATCCTTCGGCGTCGCCGCATCGCGGCCGCATCGTCAGGTCATCCGCGCCGCGTCGTGCCGCCATCGCCGTCTGCGGCGGGCGCCGCGGAGCCTCCGGAGAGGAACGAGGGGACTCGCGGTACAGCCCGTTTCGCAGGGGGTACGCCGTGCCGTCACGCCGGAGCGGTACGCCCACGATGACCTCGTGATGCGCCGACGGTGTGCGCGGTTCCGACACTGCATCGATCCCGAGCATCCTGGAGGATCCGCAGTGTCAACATCACCGCCCCGCCCCGCGCTGCCGCGCGGGCTCAGCCCCGGTGCCGCCCGTCGCGCCGTCACCGCCGCGCTCGCCACCGCCTCGCTCGTCGCCAGCGGTCTCGTGACGCTTCCCGCGCCGGCTGCCGCGGCGCCGGACCCGCCGCCGAAGGATGTGGCGTTCACCGCGGTACCGTCCGGCCAGCGGGACTCGACCCTCAAGCAGGGCTGGCGGACGTCGCAGGATCGGGCCTGGACCCTCTCCGGCGACATGACCGGTCTGCACGTGCTCGTGGCGTCGGCGGCCTCCGGTTACAGCTGGACGACCGCGGCGACGCTGAGCGAGCCGGGGCTGGAGACCGACCAGTGGATCGGCAACGGCTGCCTCACCGAGTCGGGCCGGCGGCTGGTCGTCACGTACGCGCCGCGCGCCTACACCAACAAGCCCGACCTGTTCGACCGCGGCGCCTTCGTGGCGGTCGTGGACCTCAAGAACCAGTCCGTCCGGAAGGTGGCCGCGCACGCGTCTCTCGCGTACTTCAGCCCCGGCTGCGGTACCGGTGAGAACGTCGTGCTGAGCACGTTCACCGGCGGCGACACCGGCTCGGGCAAGACCCGGCTGACGCAGCTCGATGCCGCGACCGGCTCCGTGGCACCGCCGATCCAGGTGGCGGGCCAGCTCACCTCGGCGCTACCGGTCGCGGACAAGATCATCGCCGCCGACAACGGCGCGCTGGTCAAGGTCGACGGCAAGGGCCGCCGGTCGGCCGTCGCGAGGACCACCGGCGTACCGTTCCGGCTGGCGGCCAACGGCGACGGCGTGGTGTACATGGATGCCGATAGCAAGGCCGGCCGGGTGAAGCGGACCGAAGTGCGGTCCGGCGCGACGGCCACGCTGGCCGAGGGCGGCACGACCGACATGAACGTGGTCAAGGGCGCGGGCGGTCGGGTCGGCATCACCGGTACCCCCGGCAGGACGCACAAACTGCCTACGGGTGTCGCGAAGCTCGACGCGACCGTACAGGCCGAGATGTCCAGTCAGGGTGACCTGCTGCTGGACGACATCAAGTGGACGACCGACCCGCGGGCGGCGCAGGCCACGGACGACCGCCGCGGACGGTCGCTCGTCATGAAGGCCAAGGTGCCGGCGACCGGTCGCAGCGTGAACTTCGCGGTCGCGCCAACCACGCCGACGTCGGGCGACGCCGGCGCTCGGGCGAACCCGAGGACGCCGGGGCGGGCCCGGTCGACACCGGGTGCCACGACGCTGGCGACACCGCTGCACGACCCGGTGGACACGGCCGCCTGGTGCGCGATCCCCCGCAACGACGTGCGGGTACAGGTGTACCAGCCGCGCGCCCGGGAGATCGAATGGGTTGTCGACATGGCGGTGCAGGACTCGCTGATCCTCAACCGGGGCAACAACTTCAACCAGTCCGGTCTGCCGGGTTACAACGTCGCTCAATGGTTCCCGATGCGGCCCCTCGACGGCGGCGGCCACGTGCCCGCTCAGATCATGCTCGGCATTCTCGCGCAGGAGTCGAACCTGTGGCAGGCCTCGCCGCACGTCCTGCCGGGCGAGTTCGGTAACCCGCTCGTCGGCAACTACTACGGGCTCGACATCTACGACGCCGACACGAGCGACGACTGGACGATCCGCTGGGACAAGTCCGACTGCGGCTACGGCGTCGGGCAGGTCACCGACGGTATGCGCAAGCCCGGCTTCCAGAAGCCGAACGAGGTCCCGCTGCCGTACAACCAGCAGCTGGCCATCGCCGTGGACTTCGCCGCGAACATCTCCCAGTCGTTGCGAATCCTGCAGGACAAGTGGAACCAGGTCCACGCCTACAACATGAAGGTCAACGGCGGCGACCCGCAGTACATCGAGAACTGGTTCTTCGCGGTGTGGGCCTACAACACCGGGTTCTACGCGCCGCAGGGCAGCACGGACGAGCCGTGGGGCGTCGGCTGGGCGAACAACCCGGCTAACCCGCGGTACCCGGCGAACCGCAAGGCGTTCCTGGAGGAGACCTACGACGACGCGCGGCACCCGAGCCAATGGCCGTACCCGGAAAAGATCATGGGTTGGGCCGGACACCCGCTCAACGCGATCGAAAAGCCGGACACCTACACCGACGGCTACCGGTACGCGTGGTGGAGCACGAACGACGGGCGGGCGCGGGTGAAGCCGCACCTTCAGACGTTCTGTGACCAGTCCAACGACTGCTACTACGGCAACAACCTCCCGCCGACGGCGCCGGACGTGATCGACGAGCCGGCCGGCCCGTGCCACCACGTGAACGTCATCGGCGAACGGGACCTCAAGTGCTGGTACAACCGATCGGCCGACTGGAAACCGGGCTGTCTGGACTGTGGGAACGCCGCCATCAGGTACGACCCCGGCTGGGAGTATCCGGCCGCCGGGGTGAGCTACCTACCGAAGTGCGGCACCGAACTGCCGGCGAACGCGCTCGTGGTCGACGATGTGATCAACGAAGTCGTCAGCCCACGCCGTGACGAGGCCGGTTGGCTCTGCACCAGACGGACGAACAGCGGCACGTTCACGCACGGGTTCGCCGGCGAGACACAGAACGGCACGCTCCAGTACCCGGGCAAGATCGACCTGCACCAGGTCGGCGGCGGGTACGGCGCGCACTACTGGTTCACACACACCCGCGAGCCGGGCAGCAACCTCTACGTCAGCGGAACGTGGACGCTGGACCGGACGGTGAACGGCTGGATGCGGGTCATGGTCCACATTCCCGATCACCTCGGTACCACGCAGCAGGCGGCGTACAAGATCACGACAAAGAACGGCGTGGTCAAGACCCGCATGGTCCAGCAGCGCGGGTACGCGAACCGGTGGGTGGCGCTCGGTGTGTTCGAGTTCAACAACGTCCCGACGGTGGAGCTGACCAACACGGTGTCGGACCTGACCCCCGAAGAGCTGGCGCAGCTGCGTGACGATGTGCCGGCCAGCGGGCAGGGCGACCTGGCGCTGGGCCGGCCGCAGGAGAACGTGGCCTTCGACGCGGCGGCGTTCATCCCGCTGCCGGGCAAGCCGCAGCACCAGGTGGTGGCGCTCGGCGACTCTTTCTCGTCGGGCGAGGGCGCCTCGCCGGTGAACGGATCGGACTACTACCGCGAGTCGGACAACAACAGCAACAACGCCTACCGCAACGGCTGCCACCGCTCGAAGAACGCGTGGTCGCGCAAGGCGGTGCTTCCCGGGTCGTCCACGCCGATCGGGCTGCGGGCGGACATCACGAGCCAACAGCACGACGTCAACATGGACTATCACCTGATCGCCTGCTCGGGCGCGGAGACGGAGAACATCCTGCCCCTGCGTACCGTCGGCAACGAGCCCCGCAACGCCGACGGTCAACGGGGCATGGGCCAGTACCTGGAGGCGTCCCAGCTCGACAAGGGCTACCTGGACGAGAACACCACGCTGGTCACGATCTCGATCGGCGGCAACGACGCGAGGTTCGGCCCGGTGGTCAAGGAGTGCCTCGTCATGGCCGGCCCACTGGACTGCTTCAAGGCGAAACTGTCGGGCGAGACGGACACCGTGGACGTGTCGACCCGGCGCCGCATCGCCGACGCGGTTCCGCGGTCGAACACGAAGGTGCTGGAAGAGATTCACCGGAAGGCGCCGAACGCCAAGATCATGCTGATGGGGTACCCGAAGCTCGTCGAGATCGGCGGCGACCCGCTCTGCGCCCTCAAGCTCGTCCTCAGCGACGAGGAGCGGGTGTGGCTCACCGAGATGAGCGTGCTGCTGCGTGACGAGCAGCTGGACGTCGTCCACGACTTCAACACCGCGCACGGCGCGACGATCGCGTACTACTCCGACCCGATCGACGAGTTCGCGGGCAAGGCGGTCTGCGGCTCGCCGGCCGGCATCCACGGGGTCGTGACGGACAAGTCGCCGGGTGACACCCCGGACGGCCCGACATCGACGCAGTCCTTCCACCCCAACAGCCCGACCGGTGTCAGCCTCTTCGCTCAGTCGATGAACGTCACGGTCGCGCAGATGTATCCGTGACGAACGCCGCATGATCCGGGAGCCCGGGCGGCCGTTGCCTGCTCGGGCTCCCGGCTCTGCGGATGCCCCGCACCGCCGGTACGGGCGCGCGTTCCGCGCCGACGACGGAGCATCCCCGGAGGTGGCCAAGCCGCGGTGGGCGACCAGGCCGTCGTCGATGTTAGGTTCGCGGACACGACGGTGCGGATCACCGCTGGGCATTTCCACGCGGCTGACGGCGTCGATGACTGGCGTTGTCTCTACCACCTGGTCTCGGCCCAATTCCGGACCGGCTCGCTGTCTGCGGGGATCGCGTTCGTCGATGAGATCGGTCGGCTCGCGGGCCCCCGACGAGCAGGAGCAATCCAACGTGAACCCGCGCCACGCGGGTGTCACCGTGTCGCTGTCCCGGCGGGACGTCTCACTGGCGCGACGGATATCGGCCGCTGCCCGTGCGCCGGGCATCCCCGCCGACCCCACCGCAGTGCAGCTCATCAACATCACCCTCGACGCCGCAGTGAGCTCGGACGTGCTGCCGTTCTGGTAGGCGCTGCTGGGATACCGGCAGACCGGTGACGACTACCTGGCCGACCCGGCGTGGCGGGGCCCCGGGTTCGGGCTGCGACACATGGACACGACGCGGCCGCAACGCAATCGGATGCATGTGAGGTCAGCGACCGGCCAGACATCATCGAACCGCAGACAATGATCGAGGTCCTGCTTGCGTCGGCATGAGTCGCCGCCACGCCCGCTGTACCTGCTCGTTCGGCCGGCGGGTGAGTCAGCCTCTTCGTACCGTGGCCCCGGCGCGAATCGCCCGCGGTATCTCGGCGACGTCGTCGACACGATCCAACAGCGTGGCAAGTTCGTCGCCGGACGCGGGTGAGTTCACCTCGACCTGGTAGGTGATGCCGCTCGATGTCCACGTCTGCGTGTCGAAGCCCCCCTCCGCCGATACACGTACCCCGTCGATCCGGATGCCGAGTACGTTCGCCTCCCGATACACGTCGTTCAGAACGCAGCCGGCCGCAGCGAGGTGCAACAGGTGCGCCCCGGTGAAGTCCGCCTCGACGGTGACGCCCTCGGGTGTCCAGCGATGAGGGAACCCGATCGCACCACCGTCATCCGATCTGAACGAGCCGGCGCCGACCACGACCGCGAACTGCTCCACCGGTTGCTCCCGTCCGCCGCGCCTGAACCGATCGGCTCATTGTTGCCCGTCACCAGTATCACCACCAGGTACGGCGACCTTCGCCGCTGCCGCCGAGAAGGCGCGGCGGTCGTCGCCGCAGCATCCGCGTAACGGTCTGACCGACGTACCCCGTCGGCGGCAGCACCGGCGGACCTGTGCCTGGTGTGGTTTTCCTGTCGCCTCGCGTTGATCGTGACGGGTATCGTGGCCGGGCCGGCCGCGGGACTTCGGTGCGACTTCCGGAACCCGCCTCTGAAGCGATGCTTCGCAGTTCGTGCCCCCGATCCCCGGCCGGCCCCACAGTCACCGCCTTTGACGAGTTGCGGAGCGACATGTCCCGGGCGGATCAGGTTGCGTGCGAGGACGTCGTCATGTTCGTCAACGCCGCGATCGCCTCGACGGTCCAGCGAGAGTTCCAGTCCGGATCCGCAGCGCAGCGACTGTCGTTGGCGTTCCTGCACGAATACGTGTTGGGCCGGAGGCCTCTCTGATGCTCGTCGGCGATCGGAGAGCAAAGGACCTGATTGCGGCTTGCTGCCGTTAAGCCCTCTCCTATGACCGCCCCTGATTCAGTAGACTCGTGATCCGGTCAGACGAGGTGGCGATTTGACGACGTCTATGGGTCATCCGGGAGGCGGCAGGCGTGGCTGAGTCAGCGCACACCGCTCGCCGTGCCGAGAATGACCTGCGAGCCCAGGCCGGTCCACTGCGTATCCAGATCCTTGGTTCGTTGCGGCTGTGGCGTGACGGCGTCGAACTGAGCGCTGGGCCCAGACAGCAGGCGCAGATGCTGGCCCTGTTGGCGGCTTGTGTGGACCAGCCGGTCAGCACGGGAGATCTGATCGATCTGATCTGGGCTGACGACGCTCCCGCCAGCGCGCTCAACGTGATCCAGAAGTATGTCGGTGCACTGCGGCGGTTGCTTGAACCCGCTGTGCCGATGCGGTCATCCGGCAGATATCTGCACCGCCACGGTAACGGGTACGTGTTCACCGCCGGGCCTGACGTGCTGGACCTTGCGGCGTTCCGGAAGCTCATCGATGCCGCTCACGCAGCGCTCGCCCGACAGACTCCCGACCTGGCGCTCGACTGTTATGTCGAGGCGCTCGATCTGTGGAAGGGCCGTGCGGGAGGTGGGCTTGCCACGGGTCCGGCAACTCCGGTGCTGGCCGCTCTCGACGACGAATTTCACCGGGTGTGCACGGCGGCCGTCGAACTGGCCGTGTCATTGCGCCAACCGGAGCGGGTCCTCCTGCCGATTCGGTTGGCCGCGTCGATGGCACTGTTCCACGAGCCGGTTCAGGCCAGCCTCATCACCGCGCTGGGCGCGGCTGGGCGACAGGCGGAAGCGCTGTCGACGTTTCACGCGGTCCGTGACCGTCTCGCCGAGGAGCTCGGCATCGACCCCAGTGCGCTGCTACAGGCCGCGTACCTGCAGGTACTGGCCGGAACCCCGACCGGTGCGAGCGTCGAACATGAAGGCGATCTTACGTTCGCGCAGCAGGCCGGGGTAGCTGAGCCAGGCGAGGGCACGCCCGAGGGAAACGACGTCTCGCCGCACTCCCCTCGCCCCGACCTCATGGAGCCCGCGGTGCCGCGGGTGATGGCAGCGCGAGCCCGTCCCGGCAGAGTGCCGGGTCAGTTGCCGACCGATGTCAGTCGGTTCGTGGGTCGCGCACTCCCGTTCAAGCGGCTGGATCACCTGCTCTCCGATGGCGCGGGCGCTTCGGCGTCGGTGGCGGTGGCGACCATTGTCGGAATGGCGGGCGTTGGCAAGACCTCCCTGGCAGTGCATTGGGCTCATTCAGTGGTGGAGGGGTTCCCGGACGGGCAGCTCTACGTCAATCTGCGGGGGTTCGACCCGACCGGAGCGGTGGCACGGCCCGACGAGGTCCTACGAGGGTTCCTGACTGCCCTGGGCGCGACCGCGCCGGGTCAGTCCGCGACATTGGAGGGCCTCGTCGCCCAGTTTCGGAGCGAGATGATCGGACGCCGGGTACTGGTCGTCCTCGACAATGCTCGGGACGCCAGCCAGGTCCGGCCGTTGTTGCCGAACACCTCCGGCAGCTTCGTCCTGGTGACCAGCCGTGACCAGCTCACCGGACTTGTCGCCCTGGACGGCGCTGAGCCGATAGCCATCGATGTCCTCGATCCGGGTGAGGCTCACGAGCTGCTCACTCGCCGGCTCGGATCCGCACGGCTTTCGGCGGAACCGGACGCCGTTACGGAGATCATCACCCGTTGTGCGCGTCTCCCGCTCGCGCTCGCGGTCACTGCGGCTCGGGCAGCGGTGCAGTCCAACCTCCCCCTGGCCGGGTTGGTCGAGGAGATGCGCGAGGCCCAGACGCCGCTTGACGCCCTCGGGGGGACCGACCCGGCCAGCGATCTCAGGTCCGCTTTCGACTGCTCGTACGCGGCGTTGGGCGAACCGGCGGCGACTCTGTTCCGGCGGCTCGGCCTGCACCCGGGGCCGGATCTGACCGCACCAGCGGCTGCTAGTGCCAGCGGACTGACGGTCACCCAGGTCCGGCCACTGCTTGCCGAACTTGCCGGGGCGAACCTGATCAGCGAGCATCTGCCGGGCCGGTTCACCTTTCACGATCTTCTCCGTGCCTACGCCGCCGACCTTGCCGAACGCCTCGACACGGACGAAGACCGCCGCTGCGCCACCCAGCGCCTCGTCGACCACTACGTGCACAGCGCCGATACGGCGAACCGACACTTCGGCAAGCCCAAACACTCGCCGGTCGAGCCACCGCCGGCGGCCCCAGGCGTGTCCGTCATCGAGCCGGCCGACGAGCAGAGGGCACTGGCCTGGTTCGATGCGGAGGTCGCCAACCTCATCGCCGTCGCGAGAGCGGTGGAGAACGCCGCACTCGACTGTCACGTCATCGCGTTCGCGGCGATCCTCGAGACCTACCTGAGGCGGCGGAGCCTCACACGGCTCTGGGTGCGCTTGCAGGAGGCGGCGGTATTCGCCGCTGGGCGTCTCGGTGACCTGGCTGCCCTGCGCGCCGCCTACTCGTGCCTCGGCGGCGCGCTGACACAGATGGGTGACCATGACGAGGCGATCCAGCTCTACCTGCGGGCCATCGACCTGGGCCCGGATGCCGACCCCGTCCGTCAGGGCGGGATCCACCTCAGTCTCTCGGAGGTGCTCGTCCAGCTTGGCCGCTATCCCGAGGCGATGACCGAGGCCGGCCGCGCGTTGACGCTGTTCCAGGCTGGGAACGACCGCGACCGTGAGGCGGCGGCGCGCAACGACATCGGCTGGATCCACTACCTCGCCGACGACTACGAACAGGCGCTGGCCAGCTGCACTGAGGCACTGGCGCTGTTCGAGGCGGTCGACAACCGGTCCGGGCAGGCGTACACCTGGGACAGTCTGGGTCAGGCCCACCACAAGCTCGGCCACGAGGACGAGGCCAGCTACTGCCACCAGCGCTCATTGGCCATGCTGCGTGAACTCGGCCATCGGTACCCGGAGGCGACGATCCTCCTGCACATCGGCGACTGTCACGAGGTCGGCGGGCGGGAGACCGAGGCGCGACTCGCGTGGCAGGAGGCGCTGGCCATCCTCGAGGCGCTCGACCACCCCGACGCCGAGGACGCCCGAGCGAGGCTGAGCAGGTAGCGATCCGAGCAGCGGAGAAGCGCGCTCCGACGCCTACCGCCCGCCGGCCGCGGTGAGCCGCAACCACATGGCGAGCGGCTTACCGCGACGGGCCGATCGCCGAGGTGACGATCGATTGCGGAACGGTGTTGCCTACTGACCGGATCCCGCTGTGTAGAGCTCGTCTTCGCTGATGACCGGTGCGGCGTTGTCCTCGGGGCGTCCGACGCGTGCGGCCGAACTGAAGAGGGGACCGCGTGCCGGGTGTACGGGAGCGAAGGCGGCGAAGCCCTGCTCCTTTGGGATGTCGTCGTAGACCGCCTCCATCCCGCCACGGAGTAGGTAGGTCTCGTGCCAGAAGCCCGTACCGCCGCTGTCGCGCAGGAAGTTGCGCCACCAGATCCGGTGTGGTTCGGATCGGGCCCAGGACAACAGGGAGGGCAGGTCCCGCCAGTATTGCCGAATGCCGACGTGCATCGGGAACAGCGACCACAGCAGGGGCTCGTGCCGAAGGAGACCCTCGGGATTGTCGCTGGCGGATCGGCCGATCTGCGGGCCGTAACCCATCAGCGTCCGCAGGCCATAGAGCCGGTTGACGCGCATGCCCAGATAGACGACTACCAGGTCCGGGTAGGGCGACAGGTCGACAGTTTGCCGATTGACACTCGTGTTCATCGTGTATCTCCTCGTTCTGAGTTCTAGTGGGGCGGGGGCGCGGGCTGTTCGTCCTTGACGATCAGCCCGCGATGAAGCGCGCCGTCATCCATGGAGCTGGCCTGCGTCGGGCGACGGTCGTGACGTACAGGACCAGGCCGGTGGTGGTGAGGACGAAGCCGGCCCAGACGGTGGACAGGGTGCCCCAACCGGCGTCAAGGGTGATCGCGCCGCCGATCGCGCCGAGAGAGTTGGCCAGGTTGAGAGCGGCCAGGTTGAGGGCCCCCATCAGCGTCGGGGCGTCGGGACCGAAGCTGGTCAGCCGTACCTGGATGCTGGGGATCGCGTACATCATGGTCGCGCCGACGCCGAACAGGCACGGCAGCAGAACCTCGAGGCTGCTACCGGCGACGCCGATCAGCACGAGGAGTGCCAGAGCGCCGCCGTAGCCCCAGGTCAGACCGCGATCTGCCGAGCGGTCGGCGACGCGGCCGCCGAGATGGTTGCCAACCGCCATGCCGAAGCCGAAGACGGCCAGTGCGAGCGGAATGACTGAGGCGTCCCGCCCTGCGGCGTCGGTGACGAATGGACCGATGAACGTGTAAACGGCGAAGATGCTGGAGATGCCGAGCGCCGCGACGACGACCATCAGCCATACGTTCGGTCGACGCAACGCTCGCAACTCGCTGGCGACCGAACTGCCGCGCAGTTCGTCGGTGCGCGGCGGCCAGGCAACGAGGGCGGCGCCAGCGAGCAGACCCACGGCGACAACGGTCCAGTACATGACACGCCAACCCGCGATCTGACCAATGAGAGTGCCCAGGGGGGACCCGGCGATGGTGGCGATGGTCAGGCCGCCCATCACGGTGGCGAATGCCCTGCCGCCCCTTCCCGGTCCGTAGACGTAGGCGGCGACCACAGCTCCCGCGCCGAAGAACGCACCCTGCACGCTCCCGGCGATGAATCGGAAGATGACGAGTGACGTGATGTCAGGAGCCAGCGCGGAGAGCCCGTTGCCGACCAGGAACAGTCCGATCAGGCCGATCAGTAGTCGGCGCCTGTTCGTTCGTGCGGCGAGCAGGATGATCGTCGGAGAACCGATCACCACTCCGAGGGCGTACGCGGTGATCGCATACGTCGCGACCGGAATAGACACGTCCAGGTCGGACGCGAAGAGCTGGATGATGCCGTTGCTACCGAACTCGCCGGTACCGATCGCGAAGGTGCCCAGCGCCAGCGCCAGCAACGTCAGCTTCGGATGTCTCACGGGTGGTGTGGTCGAGGTGCGCCGGTTCTCCGCAGCGGCACACTGGCCCTCAAATGCCTGCTGGTGCATCGCATTCCTCCGCAGATCGCTGATGGTCCGAGCGGGGGTCGGGCACGCCCGCGGGCCGGTGGAACTCGCCGACCCGGGGCGGGCTCGCTTCCTGCCTCTTCCAGGGCCTCGTCAGCGCGCGGCGCGCTTGATGAGTTCGGCCGCGGCGAAGGGCTGCGAAATCATGGCGACGTGCGACGCGTTGACCTCCCGGACCTGCGCGCCGGCCCGCTCGGCCATGAACCGCTGCGCCGCAGCAGGCAGCACCTGGTCGTTGCGGGCAACGAGGTACCAGGAAGGGATGTTCTTCCAGGCCGGTACGCCCGACGGCTCTCCGAGAGTGCGTGCGTCGGCTGGGCGCTGTCCGGTCCACATCAGCTCGGCGGTCGCCTTCGGTACGTCAGCTGCGAACACCTCCCGGAAGTACTGCCGTTTGATGTACCCGTCGACAAGGCCAGCGTCGTAGGGGCGAAAGTCCAGCGCCGCCTCATTGAGCTTGCTTCCCGGGTACTTCGTCTGTAGACCCAGCAGCGTCTCGCCCTGATCGGGCGCGAACGCGGCCACGTAGGCCAATGCCTTCACATTCGGGTTGCCGGTCGCCGCGTTCGTGGCGACAATTCCCCCGTACGAATGTGCCGCGAGAACGATCGGGCCGCTCAGGGTGGCGAGGACAGCGGCCAGGTATGCGGAGTCGGAGGCTACGCTGCGCAGCGGGTTCGCCGGAGCGATTACCGGGTACCCGTCGCGAATGAGGCGGGTGGCGACGTCGTTCCAGCCGGAGGCGTCGGCGAAGGCGCCGTGCACGAGTACCACAGTGGGCTTCGGCTGGTTGTCGGGTCGAGGGTGAGCCTGGGCGGCGGGTGCCCCGAGCGCAGCCCCCGCTGCGGCCGCGGCGGAACCGGCCAGCAAGGTTCGGCGGGTTGTCGTCATTGATATGAGCCCCTTCAGTAATCGTCTCCGGACGAGATTTCGGTTGAATCTAAACGCCGTTGCTTGACGGACACTGAACGGACAAGCAGCTCGACTGACCGGCGATTTCCGTGTTCGTAAAGTCGTCCGGCCTAGTCTGCGGAAATGACATACGCGAAGACGGAAACCGCTGTCAAATGGGCCCTGGCGATCCACTTCTTCTGGTACGTGGTCGCCAACCTTGCCCAAATCGTGGTCTGGTGGTTCGTCACCCCGGACCAGTTCTTCTGGCCGATCTGGTCGATCGTCGCCTGGAGTGTCGGGCTGGCGTTCCACGTCTGGGCGGCGCGGAGAATCCTGTTCGCTTCGCAGCACTCCTGGCAACCCCGCCCGGGGCGCTGACGTGTCATTCCTCGCGGAGTTCTTCCGTGATCCATTCACGGTCGGGGCGATCGCGCCGAGCAGCTCGGGCCTGGCCCGGATGGCGACGGTGGCGGTACCGCGAACCGGTTCGCCGGTCATCGTGGAGCTCGGACCCGGCACGGGTGCTTTCACCGCAGCCATCCAGCAGCGCCTCGGCGGACGCGGACGGCATATTGCCATCGAGGTGAACCCACGGTTTGCGCAGCTACTCGCCGCGCGGTACCCAGGGGCCGATGTGGTGAACGCGGATGCGGCCGATCTCTCCACGGTGCTCGCGCAGCGCGGGCTCGGTGGAGCGGATGTCGTCGTCAGTGGTCTTCCGTGGGCGGCGTTCGGCGAGGGCCTTCAGCGCGACGTGCTGTCCGCGGTGGTCGCCGCGCTGCCGCCGCACGGTGTGTTCACCACGTTCGCGTACGTGCACACCCGCTGGACCATCCCCGCGCGGCGGCTGCTTCGAGCTGTGCGGTCCCTGTTCGACGAAGTTGTCGTCAGCGGCACGGAGTGGTCGAATCTGCCGCCCGCACTGGTCTACTACTGCCGTCGGCCGCTGCCGACGGCGTCGCGCGCGGCCATTGTCGCCGCCCAGCCGGGTCAATCGTTCCTGGGCGCGACCCACGAGCAGTTCGTCCACTGATTTCCGATGATTTCCTGGTCTCCCTTCCCACCGCAGGCCGCAGTGGTTCTCCGTCGATCCGGGAGCGCACCGCGGCCTGAGGTGGGATCAGACCGTCATCAGCCCAGCCAGGCCGATTCGATGGCGGCGGTGAGGTCGTCCGGGTGCGCGAGCATCGGCGAATGCGACGAGTCCAGCTCGATCACCTGGGTCGGTGACGTCGAGACGGCGTCGATCTCGCCGATCAGCCGTCGCTGCAGCGCCGGCGGAACGGCGTTGTCCTTGGTGCAGACCACGTACGTCTTGGGCACCGAGCCGTAGCGCTCGCGGGTCACGACCGGGACGTCGGCCGCGATACCGACCGGCGCGGCCGAGGTGAGCAGGTTGATGGCGGAGTCGGCGGTGGTCGCGTCGACGTCGCCGTAGAACGCCTCCCGTACGGCTGCCCGGTCGTTGAGTCCGAGTTGCAGCACCCCGGTCCGTGCCGGATCGCCGACCAGCAGGGGAAGGACCCGGTCGCCCGCGCTCTCCGGCTCGCTGAGGTAGAAGACCGCGGGACGGCCGCTCACCGGTGCGTGCGCGGCGACCGAGAACACCAGGTCGAACAGCTCCGGAGCCTGCTCGGCGGCTGCGGTGACGACCGCGCCACCCATGCTGTGCGCCACCACGAGGCAGGGCTCGCCGCCCCCGATCCGGCGGAGCTGTTCGATGAGGGTCGCCGCGGCCGACGTCGCGGTGACGCCGGCCGTCGCGGCACTCTTCAGCCCGTGACCGTCGAGGTCGACAGCGACGGACGGAATGCCGCGGGCGGCCAGCCGCGTGGCCACCGGGCTCCAGCACCAGCTGCCGTGCCAGAGGCCGTGTACAAGGACAACAGTTCGCATGGCGTCGACGATACGAACCGTTTCCGCCGGCAACCTCGTACTGCTTGTACGGGGATAACCGACCGTCTCGCCCCGACCGCCGGAGCGGACGAACGCGCCGACTAGGGTCTGTTTCATAAGGGCGGTCGAGCCGAGGCGGAGTCCGGGCGGCGATCCGGCAAGGCGCAGTTGTGTCCGGATACCGGTGTTGTATCCGGACACAACTGCAACGCCGCCGGGCGTCGTCCGGGGCCGCCGCAGGCCGGCCAGTTCTTATGAAACAGACCCTAGGAGGGGACGGCGGCGAGTTCCGCGGCGCCGAACGAGACAGCGAATCGCTTGCACCAGATGCTGACGCTGCGGAACGCCGCCGGGTCGACTCCCGCAGCCAGCCGGTACACCTGATCACCGTGGTTACCTTTGAGCTTGCCCAGTTCCGCGTACCGGCCGTCGTCGAACACCCGCCAGCCGGCGGTGCCCGTGCGAACCCGTTGATCGGACAACCACACCCGTAGGTCGGGTCCGTCGCTGGTGTCCAGCCCGTCGATCTCCAGCTGGTGACTGCCGTCCGGGTTGCGGACCATCCGGACCGTGCCGCTGGTGTCGTGCTCGTGTGTGACGAAAGTGCCCTCTGCGAGGACGATCGGCGAGGCCGGAACATCCGCAGCTTCGGATGAGGATTGAGACGGCTGCGGGATGGTGGTGGAAAGGGGCTCCGCCACGACCGTGTCGGTGAACAACCGCCAGGGCTGGAACCAGTAGAGCGCTCCTGCGGCCCCGACGCCGAGCACCGCAACGACGATCCAGGTGACAGGAGTGCGAAGAAGACGGCGAGTCACGGCTCAAGTCAAGCCGCCGGATCTCACCGTGGCCAGGCGGGGCCGGATTACCGATTGCTTACGACGCCTGACGGGAGAACCGCCCGAAGGCGGGGGCCGTTGCGGGGCTACGGAAACAGCCGGGGGCCGGCTCCACCGGAAGCCGGCCCCGCGTTGGGTGTACGCCCTTTCAACAGGTCATCCACTCCGGACGGCCCAGCGCTGGCAGAGTCACGCAAAGAGGTTGCCGACGAGGTCGGCGTAGAAGAGGGCGGGGTCGCGGGAGAGGGAGGCCTTGACGTTGGCGGTGGGCTTGTCGGCGATGACTTCGATCTTGCCCGCTTCCAGTCCGTCGAGGGCCTGGGCGACCACCTCGTGGGGTGGGAGCTTGGGGATGTCGACGCCGGCCATCATGTCCGTGTCGGCGATCGCCAGCGCCAGGGCGGTGACCAGGGTCTTCTGGTCGGCCAACTCGAGTCGGATGCCGTTCGTCAGGGACCACTCCGCGGCCTTCGAGGCGGCGTAGCCGTTGCTGCCGGGGGAGAAGGTGTACCAGCTCAACGCCGAGATGACGTTGAGAATGGCGCCGCCGGCCAGCCTGGGCGCGAACGCGCGGGTGACGTTGAGGGTTCCCCAGAAGTTGGTGTCGAAGTCTTTGCGGATGTTCTCCGTGGAGGGGCCGAGCAGCGGGGCGTCCGTGGAGGTGCCGGCGTTGTTGATGAGGATATTGAGGTCACCCACCTGGGCCGCAGCGGCCTCGATCGACGCGGGATCCGTGATGTCCATCTGGAGGGCGATGGCACCGGGGATGTCGATGCTTTCCACGCGTCGGGCGGTCGCGTAGACGGTGGCGCCGCGGGCGAGGAGTGCCTCGGCGAAGGCCTTGCCGAGGCCGCGGTTGGCACCGGTCACGAGAGCTGTTGAGCCGTTGATTCGCATGCCACCACGCTAGAACCTCACGTTGACGTTAGAGGCAAATGCTGCGAGGTGAATCACGGCCGCCGGTATCTGCAGGAGGCGTTGCCCGGCTCAGGGCGACCCGGCTGAGTCCGACAAGCGAAAATGAATCGGACTTGGGCGTCACTGGCTGATCGTACCGACCGTGACCTTTGTTCCGACTATCCCTTATTGGTTGCCGCGTGTGGCGCGTTCTCCGACGGCGTCGGCCCCGCGCGGCCGGTGACGTGCCCGCCCTGCCTGGCGGGCACGTCACCGGGCTTCACCGCAGGACGAGGACGGACCGCATCCGGGCCTCGTTCATGTTCTCGAACGCCTTCTCGGCGTCCTCCAGAGGGTGTTCCTCGATGACGGCGCGAATGTTCTGGAGGACCGCGAAGTTGAGCGCGTCCTCGCTGTCGCGCGCGACACCGCTGTACCAGCCCCTGATCTCCTGTCGCCAGGTGGAGAGGTCGTGACCGTTGACCCCTATCGCGTCGGTGCCCTCGACCACGATGAGCTGCCCGTTGGGACGGAGACCGTGGAAGATCTCTGCTTGCAGGTTGGCGCGCGCGGTGGTGTCGTAGATGACCGCGGCACCGCCCATCGCTCGTAGTCGCTCCGCCGCGTCGGTCGCGGTGGTGTCGATGTACTCGTGCGCTCCAAGTTGTGCGGCCATCTCTGCCTTGGCGCTGCCACGGTTCATGGCGACCGTGCGGAAGCCCATCTTGGCGGCGTACAGAACCGCCAGGTGGCCCACCCCTCCGACACCGTTGATCGCCACCAGGTCGCCCGGGCCGGCCGTGGAGTGGCGTAACCCGTTGAACGCGGTGACCCCGGCGCACATCAGCGGGGCGGCTTCCGCGAAGTCGAGTTCCTCGGGAAGCCGGGCTACCGCGTCCTGCGGTGCGACCAGGTAGTCGGCGTAGCCGCCGTCGTACGAGCTGCTGACGATCGTCCGGTTGACGCAGTTGGTGAAGTCTCCACGGCGGCAGTATTCGCACGTGAAGTCGACGCCCCCGGACCAGCCGACGCCGACGCGGTCGCCAGCGCTCCACATCGTGACCGCTTCGCCGACGGCATCGACCACCCCGGCGATTTCGTGCCCGGGCACCCGGGGTAGCCGTGTGCCCATCAGTCCGTGGCGGGCAATCGCGTCTCCGCCGCACACCCCACACGCGTGCACCTTGATCCGGACCTGGTTCGGCTTTGGCTCCGGAACCGGGAGTTCGGTGAAGACAAAGGGTGCGCCCGGGGTCTGTGCCTGCCATGCGCGCATGGTTTCTGCCATTGCTCACCGACGACATGATGTGCGTCGTCGATCGCGACCATCCGCTGGCCGGCCACACCGAGCTCACACTCGACGAGTACCTGTCGTTCGGGCACATCATGATCGATGTCGCCCAGGGCCTGCAGCCGTCGATCGACCGCGTCCTCGCTGTCCAGGGCACCCCGCGCCGGGCGGTTCTCACCGTACCGTTCCATGTCACCGCCCCGGCCGCGGTGGCGGGAACCGACCTCATCCTGTCAATCCCGAGGCGGACGGTACGGCAGTTCGTCACGCCGCTGTGGCCCGATCTGCGCGTGCTGCCCGCGCCGCCGGAGGTTCGGCCTCTGCCGTACTCGATGTCGTGGCACGCCCGCGTCGGGCACGACCAGACGCACGCCTGGCTTCGGGAGCAGGTGAAGGCAGCAGTCGCTGCTACGTCTCCCTAGCGACCGCCCGCCTTGCGGTGATCCCACGTTCGCGAGGTCTTGCAGGCCTGGACGGTGGCCCACCTCATGCAGGCTTGAATCTCACGCCTACGTCAGGTTATGTCGACCTCGCGATGACCGCCGCCGGCCCCCGGGTCATCGAGTTCGTCGAGGTCTCCCCGTCGGCCCGGCCGCCGCGGTGGCGAGCAGCGCACGGCTGGCAGGAGTGCAGCGTACGTACTATGGCGCGGTGGAAAACCGCGACTGGCTGGGCGAGTTCCTACGACGCCGGCGCGAGGCGTTGTCACCGGTGGAAGCGGGGTTGCCTTCGCTGCGCCGTCGGCGGACACCCGGGCTGCGGCGTGAAGAGGTGGCGGCGCTGGCGAACGTTTCGGCTGCCTACTATGAGCGACTCGAGCAGGCGAGAGGGCCTCGGCCGTCGATGGGCGTGCTGTCCGGAATCGCGGCGGCGCTGCGGCTGACCGAGACCGAGAAGGCCCATCTGTTCCGGCTGGCGGGCCATCTGGCCCCACCCCCGTGGGACCCGCAGCCCGAGCCGGTGGATCCCGGGCTCGCGTACCTGCTCACGGCGGTCTCGGGGACGACTCCGGCGTTCGTCACCGACGATCTGGGCACCGTCCTGGCGCAGAACTGGCTCAACGTCACGCTGTTCGGGCAGTTCGCCGACCGGCCGGGCCTCGAGGCGAACCTCGTGTGGCACTGGTTCACGTCGCCGTCCTGGCGGCATCGGCTCGATCCACCGGAGCAGCAGGAGCAGACCGGGATGGCGTACGTGTCGGACCTGAGGGCGGTGACCACCCAGCGCGGCCAGGACCGCGCGGCGGGCGAACTCGTCGAGAGGTTGTGCACGGCCAGCGGGGAGTTCCGGGCGATGTGGGGGCGGCACACGGTCGCGATGCCGCACTGCTCGACGAAGGTGGTGCACGACGAGCGGGTCGGCCGCCTCGACCTGGACTGCGAGATCGTGGCCGGTACGACGACCCGGCAGCGGATGCTCACACTGCAGCCGGTCGCGGGAACACCCACCGCCCGACGGATCGCCGCGCTCCACACGTACCGTCCTTCTCCGCACGGCCAGGACGTGGTTGTCTCCGCTGGGTCCGGATAGCCTGGCCGGCCTCGTCATCGCCGCCGGGAAGCCGTGCTGCTGGCCGGCCTCCTCGGGCGGCCCCGGCGGGTAGCGCATCCGCGGGCTGACCGGGAGCGTCGAGGCCACCGGTGGCGGCCCGAATTCCTGCCCGCCGACGGGGAAACCAAGCTTCATCGGCGGGACCGGGCGCTGGCGGCACGAGGGATCGTTCCGTCACCGGCTTTCCGGGTCTGTCTGGTGTCGCCGCGGCGCGCGGAGTACCGCGCCACCCAGGAGCCCGCCGAGCGCGTGGCAGAGGCTCACCCCGCCCAGCAGGACAGCAACCCCGGCACCGGCCGCCCCGCCGGCCAACGCGGATCCGATGGCGCCGGAGGCGCTCTTGAGGCCGGCGCCGACGGTGAACACCTGGGTGTGCAGCTCGGGCGGCGCCTCGCGGCCGCGCACCACCAGCAGGGAACAGAACATCAGGCCGTTGATCAGCCCGCTGATCGCGAAGGCAGGCAGGTAGACGGCAGGGGTGGTGTGGAACGCGGCGGCCGCGGCGAACGGGACGGCAGTCGCGAGCAGGCAGACGAGGATGGCGTTCTCGGGTAGCCATGAGCGCAGCGGGAAGTACACGTACAGCAGCGAGCCGGCGAGCGCGCCCACGGCGATGAGGGACAGGATGATGCCGGTCAGCGAGGTGCTGTGGATCCGCTGCGCCATCAGCGCGGCGGTCACCGGCAGCGCGCCGGCGCCCAACTGCCCGAGGCAGCTGCCCAGCGTGACCGAGCCGAGGGCAGGCCGATTGATGATGACCTTGGCGGCACCGAGGAAGTCGGCGCCGCGCAGGTGATACCTCTCCGAGCGCTCGCGTCGCGCCAACGGAAGCGACCACAACAGCAACGAGGCGGCGGCGGCCGAGCCGGCGAGGCAGAATACCGCGATCCGACCGCCGAACGCGCCGGCCAACAGGGCCGCCGCCGACGGTCCGACGATGCCCGCCAGGCCGTACAGGGTCGAATCGATGCCGTACGCGCTGCGCAGGCGCCCGGGGACGAGCTCGTTGAGCAGGCTGGTGAGCCCGCCGCTGAGCAACGGGCCGACGCAACCGGCAGCCAGTGCGGCGGCGACGGCCACCCATCGCGGAGACGAGCCGGTGGCCACCGCGGTCAGTGCGAGCGCTGTGGCGTACACCAGAAGCGCGCCGCTGTAGAACACCTTGCGCCGGGAGGTGGCGTCGGCCACCGTGCCGACCAGCGGCGCCGCGACCACGTGCGGGACCATGATCGCGGCGACCAGCAGGCCGCCGAACCCGGCGCTGCGCGTGGTCTCGACGGCGAGCAGGACGAGCCCCACCCGGGCGCCCTCGTCGGCCAGCCGGGCGAGTGAGGCGAGCACCGAATATCGGACCAGATTCCTCCGCTCGCCGCCGGCGTCGCGCTGGTCCGCACCGGCATCGGTGAGCGTCATTCCCCCTCGGGTCACCGTCGCTCCTCCCGCTGCGCCATCGGCTGGGACTTACCCCTCAACTGCCGTTCCGACCCACGGTTCCGCCGTACCGCTGAGGGGCATCTCGAAACGGGCGCTGATGCGGGTGCCGGGGGCCCCTGACATGCGAATCGGCGGTGACCGTCCGAGTGGGGGTCACCGCCGATCGCGTGGTCGAAGCGGTCAGGCGGCGGAGCAGGCGGTGTCCAACTCCTTGATGGCCGCTTCCAGAGCCTTCTTGCTGGGCTTGGCGTCGGCGGACTTGTTGTACGCGTCGCTCAGGGCCATCATCTCGTTCTGGATCTTCTCGGAGGCGGTGGTGACTGCCTCGTTGACCCCGATCGAGTGCGCCAGGATCGCGACCGAGCCGGCGGCCCACTGTGCACTGACCGCGAAGTGCCCGGCTGGCGGGCCGATCTTCTCGGCCTTGGCGATCTTAGCCGCGTTGTCCTTGATGTCCTTGTCGATGTCGGCGCAGGCCTTCACCGTGGCCGCGTCGTTGGCCGGAGCGCTGGCTGCGGTGGTGGCCGGACTGCCGGTCGGGGCGGCACTTGAGGCCGCCGGGGATGGCGCGGTCGCGGCGCTGTCGGATTCGGGCTGCGGATCGCAGCCCGACATCGCGATCGCCGCCGCGACGGCTAGGCCAGTCAGGACGAGTCGAGTTCGGTTCATCGATGTTTCCCCCGTGATCTTCATGTCCGGCGCACGCTACCAGTCGCAGTCGATCGGGTGGGACCAGTTATCGGGCCAACGGCGGCCGGTGCTTCGTCGATCGACCGCAGGGCCGGGTCGTCAACCCTCGGTGGGCGTTCGACGGGCACCGACGGGCCAGAGAATCGTGGTCGGGACGCCGTGGCGCCGCGCCCAGTCGATGGTCCGGTCCGTCGATGCGGGGTGCAGGCCGGGTTTGCCGTCCCACACCGCCACGAGTCGCTGGACCCGTCGGACCAGCTCCCGGTTGGCGACCACGTACGCGTCGGTGTCCGAGCGGTCGTATCCGGTGTGGACGACCGCCACCGCCCGGTCGAGCAGCTCGTCGAAGGTCAGCCGATTCTCCGGCCTGATGACCGCGATCCGGTAGTCCAGGGCCGGCAGGATCACCTCGTAGGTGCCGCCCAGGTCGAGGATCGTGCGCGCGAAGACCTGGTCCGCGCCGGCCGCCAGGCAGGTCACGCCGTGTACGGGACGGTCGCTGATCCGGCCCAGTTCGACGCGGAGCGCGTCGGCGACGAGCAGTTCGGTGTCGCGGGTCAGGTTGATGTGCCCGGTCACGCCGACGCGGACCGGACCGAGGTCAGGCGGCATCCGTCGGGCCCGTCCGCTGCGTGGGCACCGGGGGTGCCAGCCGGATCAACTCGAACCCGCTGTCGGACAGCACGTCGGGCAGTGCCCGGACCCCCTCGCGGTTCTGCTCCCGCACCTTGGACGGCAGCTGCTCCCACGGTCGTAGGGCGGGGTGCCGCCGCTGGGCGTCATCGCGCGGGTCGCCGTACGTCCAGCCGTCCCCGCGCCGTTCCCGGCACCACCGCTCGTGCTCCAGGCGGGCGAGTTCCTCGATCCCGTCGTCGATGGCCTGCCCGGCGGCCGAGGCGTCAACGGTGTCACCGTGCCGGGGCGCCACGACACAACCGAGATCCAACAGCTTGGCGGCGATGTCCTGGACGTGGGCCCGGTTGGCCCGCCGCAACGACTCGGGTAGTCGTGCCCAGTCCACCATCGCCGGGGCGTCGCCGAGTCGTACTCCGGCGCGCTGCTGGGCCTGGACATACCGTTCGTGGATCAGCCGGGCCAGCCGCTCGGTGAGATCCTCGGCGATCAGCCGGGCGTCGCAGGCGTGGGCGAGCACCGGATAGAGGCGGAGCTTGCCGTGCACCTCGTCGAGCAGGTCGTGGCGGGAGTCACCGTGAAAGGCCGCGGCGAGCGCCGCCTGCCGGTAGACCGGCACGAACACCGCACTCTCGGCGCCCTGCCACAGCGCGGGCGTGTCCAGCACGAACCGCAGGCCGTTGATCTCGTCCGGCGCGCACACGTAGATGCGGTCGTAGCGGTCGCGGCCGAGACCGACGACGCCGTCGAGATCCAGGTCGTACGCGGTCAACTGGCAGACGGTGGCCAGGAACGGGTAACGCGAGGACGCCAGCGCGATCTCGGCGCCGGCGTCCGGTGCCACGACGTCCACCCGCAGGGGTGGCGCGGCGTGGCCCCCGGGGGTCTCGGCGCGGAATGTGCGCCAGTGCCGGGCGGTCTCCACCAGGAGTGCCCGGCGGAAGGTGCCGGTGCCCGCGATGAGGATCCTCGTTGGTCGGCCTCCCGCGCGGGGCAGCGGGTGGTGCCGGTGCAGCGCGCGTGCGGCGACGTCGTCGACGTCGAAGTAGTCCAGCCGCAGTCGGCTGGATCCGGCGGCGCCGAGCCGTCGGGCCTGCAGGGACAGACACATCTCCGAGTCGTGAACCAGGATGTAGACCCGCGGTGGTTGCCGTCGGTCCTGGATGAGCCGGTTGGCGGTGTTGGCGATCGCGTGGTTGCGGTCGTCGTCCTCGCTGCAGGCGTAGATGGTGTGGGCTCGGGGCAGTCCGGCGCCGCGCAGCACCTCGGGGCTGGTCGGGTCGCCGACCACGCCGAGGTACCGGCGCCGCCGGTACTCCAGCGGCCCGAACGGCTCGGAGCGCACCACCACCACCCGTTCACCGTCGGCGAAGAGCCGGTCGGCGAGCATGTGGGCGAACTGGGAGTCGCCGCAGACCAGGACGTGACCACGTGCCCGCCGGGCGCGCAGGCGGCGACTCTCGGCGGCCAACAGCAGCCGGCTGGCCTCGGCCACGGCGAGGAGCGTGAACAGCGGGGCGGCGAACCGGGCGACCTGCAGCTGCCACGGGTAGGGGCCGGCGTTCTGGAAGGGTTCGGCGCCGAAGACGAAGAGTTGCAGGTCGTAGTAGAGCACGTCGTACGGATCGTGGGCGACGTCCGGGCGGGCCTGGAGCAGGCGCTCGAAGCCGACGTAGCCGAGGACGAGGGCAGCCAGCCCGATCAGGCCGAAGAGGACTCGCAGACTCCAGCCGGTCGGGCGGGACGAGCCGGCGACCGGATCCGTCATGGGCTCATGGTATTTGACGAGGTCGATCGGGCTGTCGCTCGACGCGCACGAGGGTGCGCGCCGATGGCTCCGGCGCGGTTACGGAAAGTCGTCGGGTCGGGTGTCGGGCAGCGTGGCCAGCAGCTGCCCGGCCAGCCGCCGCACCGCGCCGTCATCCTCCTGATGCGCGAGCCGAACGAGCACCTCCCGGGTCCGGGTGTCCCCGTCGTAGTGACGGGTCAACGCGAGCAGCGCGGTCCGGCGGATCTCCCAGTCATCGTCGTCGGCCAGCCGCAGCAACAGGTCCCGTACCCCCGTGCGGCCGGCGAGGCTGGCACCCAGCTGCTCCACGGCGCGGCGGCGAACCTCCAGGGCCGGATCGTCGCGGACCAGCCCGACCAGCAGCACCTGGACCTCCGGGTCGGTGCCGAAGTGCTCGCCGAGGGCGGCGGCGATGCGGGCGCGGATCGCCGGGTCCTGGTCCGACAGGCGGCGCATGAGCCGCAGCGTCACCGCCATGGATGCCGAGCCCTGCTGGGTCAGACAGCGTACGGCCGCGTCGAACACGGTCGGGTCGGTGTCGGATTCGACGCATTCCAGCAGCACGTCGGTCACCAGTTCCGGGCTTCCGTACGCACAGAGGGTTTGTACGGCGGCCAACCGGATGCCGACGTAGCTGTCTCGGCGGGCCCGCCGGCACAGTGTCTCGATGAGACCCGGGGCGTCGCCGTGGCGGGCGAGCGCCTGGGCGGCGGCGCACAGCACGTTCGGGTCGGGGTCCCGACTGACCTGCTCGGCAAGGCACTCCCGCACCTCGAGGTCGGGTGGGTCGGCGAGGCGGGCCAGGCTACGGGTGACCCTAAGCCGGACGATCGGGTCCCGCTCCTGGGAGGCGCGGCTGATGAGCAGATCCCGGGTCGCGTGGCCGAACAGCGGTCGCCCGGTGAGCAGTTCGACCGCGGCGAGCCGGACGCTCGCGGTCGGATCGCGTCGAGCGCTCTCCAGCAGCAGCTCCCCGGTGCGGTGGTCGGGGAAGGCCTCGGCCAGTGCGCGCACCGCGGCGAGGCGTACCGTCGCGTCCTCGTCGACGTGAGCCGAGCGGGCCACCACCGTCCACCCGGTGTCGTCGGCGCGGTCCCGGTCGATCAGAGCGGAGACCGCGGCGGCCCGTACGGAGGACTCCTCGTCCTGCTCGATCTGGTCGATCAGCCGCGCCCGGCAGCGCCCCTGGGGATCGGGTACGAGCGCCAACCGCTGTACGGCGACCGCGCGGACCCGGGCGGACGCGTCGGAGCAGGCCAGCTTCAGCAACAGCTCGGTGTCCTCTGGACCGGGTCGCTCCGGCAGCAGCCCGGTCAGCATGCAGCGTCGGACCTCGTCCGGGGAGTCGCCGGTGATCCGCCGCAACGCCGTGGCTCGTGCGGTCTCGGCGTACTCCGGCAGAGCCAGCAGACGCTTCAGCACGCACTGCACCACACCGGGATCGGTGTCGGTCGCCAGCAGGTGCTGCATCGTCTCGGGTGCGTCCGGCAGGTCGGCGCAGCGCGTGCTGAGCACTCCCGCGGCGGCTCGCCGTACCGCGACGGCCGGGTCCCCGGTGGCCCTGGCCAACACCTGACGCACGTCGTCGGAGAGTTCGGACCGGGCGCCGAGCGACTGCACGGCCAGCGCCCGCACCGCGAGATCGGGAGAGTTGGCGAGGTCGCCCAGCACGTCCACGAAATCGGGGCCGGCGCCGAGGTGGGCGACCAGTGCGCGTACGGCGGCCTGCCGTACCGCGGTGGAGACCTCGGCCTGCGCCTGGGCGAGCAGGATGTCCCGGCATCGGCCACTGTTACCGCCGGTGGCCTCGATGCGGCCGGCGGCCTCGGCCAGCCCGGCGACCAACGTGAGGCGCGCCTGCCGCTCGCGGCCCTGCCCCAGCTCCCGGACGAGCAGGTCCTCCATCTGCTCGTCGGCGGTGGACAGCACCGCCGCGATTCTGGTGGCGAAGGGAGAGCCGGATCGCCAACTGGTCCGGACCCCGCGGCGGCGGTACCAGTGCAGGAAGACCTCCCGGCCGGGCCAACCCGGGCCGAGGGTCCGGATGGAGGACAGCAGATCCTGCTCGGTGAGATCCACCAGGTTCGGGTCGTCGGCGGAGATGCCATGCTCGATGAGACGCACGACCTGGCGCAGCAGGGCGTCGCCCGCACCGGCCAGTTCGGCGGGCTGCGGCGCCTCGGCCACGCACTGCGCCGCCAGCACCAGGTTCCACGGCGGCCCGGTCAGGTTCAGCGGCGGCCACAGTTGGGTGGCCTCGGTGGCGAGTAGGGTGACCAGCTCGTTGGCGACCCGGGCGGGCAGGGCGCCGGCGACCAGTCGAAGCACCTCCCGCCACGACGGCTCGGCCCAGCGCCCGCGAAACAACGAACGCAGATGATCGAGGCCCGCGGCGGACGGATCGCGCTCGTATCTGTCCACGATCTCTTCGGCACAGAAGAACTCCAGGAACGCGCGGTGCACGAACCCGAACAGTCGTAGGCCGTAACGCTCCAGGATGAAGCTTCGCTGCCGCAATTTTTCGATCATCGAGTAGGCCATGGCGAGCGCCCGCTCATTCTCGAAACCGTATAACTCGACGAGGTTGTCGCGGAAGATGCGGGCCAATTCGTCGGACTCAATGTAGTTGCCGGCGGGGCCGGACTCGCGGAACTGCATCCAGTACGCCAGGCGACGCAGCAGCCGACGCTTCGCCTGTAGGTCGAGCGACGGCACGTCGCCGTGGCTCTCGCGCAGTTGCTTGGTCACATCCCATTCCGAGATCAGTACGTCGGTCACGTGCGCGTAGAGCCGGCGTCGGTTGCGCGGCAGCGGGTGACCCCGCCCGACGATCGCCATGAGCATCAGCAGCAGGGGGTTACCGGCGATCTCGCGCATCGCCCGGGAACTGCTCACCACGTCGAGGATCTGCCGCCGCTGCCGCTCCGCCTCCGCAGCCGACGTGGGCATCACGTAGCGGTACCAGTTGTCCAGAAACCTCGCGATCTGCTCGTCGTCGAGATCCTCCAGAGTGAAGTGGTCGAAGCCCGCGTTGGCGAACGTGTGCCGCAGGTAGCCGGCCGCCCGCGACGTGACCACGGTCAGCACCCCGGGGTATTCGTTGGCGAACGTGGCGATCTGCGCTGCCACCTCTTCCCGCTGAGCCGGGTCGAACACCTCGTCCAGGCCGTCGAAGAGGAACAGCGCCTGGCCGCCCTGGCGCAGGTACGCCTCCAGCACGTCCTGGTCGATACCGGCCAGCCCCTGCTGGTGGCGGTGACCGACGTAGTCGAGCAAACCGTCGCACCGGCCGTCCCCGTGATGGGTGGCGTAGGAGCGCAGCTCGACCAGGACGGGTAGGTACCGGTCCAGCGCACTCAGTCGAGGCTCGACGCAGACCCCGGCCAGCGTCAGCGCCAGGTACCGCGCGGCCGCGGACTTGCCGGAGCCGGGGTCGCCCAGCAGCACGATCGTGCGCCGCCCCGGGTCGGACACCACGTCGAACAACGACAGCTCGTCCTTCGCCGCGTACTCCTCCCAGAGCCGCTCCACCTCCTCCGGGTTCACCACCCCGGGCAGCCCGCCGACGTCGCCGCCCGGTGTGGACCCGGCCCAACGCCACCACGCCAGTGGCATCTCGGGTCGCGCGTCCTCGTGGACGCGGGGCTCCACGAACACGTTGGGTAGCCCGACGGTGAGGTAGCCGATGGTGGGACGCGGTGAGACGGCGTCCACCGAGACGGCGTGGTATCGCAGCGACAACTGCTTGTAGTACTGATTGCGCACCACCGTCGGCAGATGAGTGTCCGGGTCGGCCGGCTCGCGCGCCGGGGATCTGCCACTGCGTACGTCGGCCAGTGCGGCGGTCACCTTGGCGGTGAGGTCGTCCACGCCGGAGAAGAAGGCGCAGAGGTGGCGCTCCTTGAGCTCACGGCGCAACGCGACGATCTGCTGCCAGTCGGCATCGCGGTCGATCATGTCGACCGGCCAGGGTGTGTCCTCCGCGAGCAGGAAGACCAGGCACGGCTTTCCCGCCGCGAGCGCCTCCCGGTACTCCAACTCGGTGATGGAGGACTCCTGGCCCGGCGGTCGGAACCCGTACCGCCAGGCGAACAGCCCCACGTAGAGGTCGCACCGGCGCACGTCGGCGAGGCAGCGTTCCAGCGGCGGCCGGATGTCGGCGCCGTACGCCTCCATGGCCACGTCGTCGATCTCCAGACGGCGAGCCACGGCGTGCACGGCAGCGCGGTATTCCAGCAAGTCCTTTTGGGTGGCCGAAATGTAGACCTTCATGAACGGCAAACTCCAGGGGGTGGCTGGCGACCGCATCATCGAAAATATCAGTCGTTGTCACGTCCGTCCGACCCGCGAACACTCCGAACGCCCGCCGTGCATGGGATTCCCGCCGACCCCGGGCCTATGATGGCCACCAACGGAAACGAATCCGGCGGTCGAATCGCGTACTCGTGGAGTTGCGGTTGTCCGATGCGGATCCGGGTCAGTGCCGGTCGCGAGGGGTGTACGTCAATCAGCATGAGCCGCGTACGCGGGACGAACGCGGGTCGGTGGCAGCGTCGCGGAGGAAGCCATGCTCACGGTCGGTGAGGTGCACACCAGTCTTCTGCAGCACAGTACGGCGTTGGCCCAGGAGCAGAGCGCCGACGTGCTCAGCCTGATCGAGGGTGAGGCCGTGCTGACCTCCCGGCGTCCATCGCTGTACGCGGTGTCACCCGATGTTCGCACCGGTGTCGACTGCTGGCTCCCGAGCGCCAGAAAGCGCCAGTTACGTGGGGTGGGCGCGGTTCTCACCCGGGCCATCATCACCGGCGGCCGGATCGTGCAGGCCTCCTCGGTCATCCACGTCGTCGCCGGGCAACGCCGTCGGCCGTGGTCGCACTACCTGGCCAACCCCGGCGTCCTCGAGACGGTCGGCAAGCTGGACGTCGCCGACCTGAGCGCGGGCTTCCTGCACGGCAACAACGCCGACGTGCTGAACCTGGAGGCGATCACCGGCCGGGTGCTCGACGGTGTGCAGATGTCCGACCTGCTGGACCGGCGCCCGCCCCTGCGCACCGCCCGCACCCGGCTGCGCTGGACCGCGCAGACCGACGAGCGTCCCAACCGGGACGTCTCGGCGGTGGTCACCGTGGACTCACCCACCCTGCGTACGGTCGAACTCGTGCTCGCCCCGCAGGACGTGCCGGCGGCCGTGGCGGGGCTCTGCGAAGACCTCGCGTTGCACGACTGGCTGCTGACCATCCTGTCCTCGCTGGTGGAATCGGCGGTCACCCGATCGGCCTCCGGGCAGGAGCACGTCGAGCGGCTGCGTCCGGTGCTGGAGCACCTGCTGCACCTGTGGCTGCCGGGCGCGCGGGTGCACCCGCGACTGCGGCCGATCTGGGACCAGTTGGAGCAGGTACCCGGCTTCAGCCGTCAGTGGAACTCGTCGGTCAACTGGATCCGGGACCAGATCAGCGTGAGCAACATGGCTCTGCTTCGCGACCTGGCCGGCCGGATGGCCGTCGACGAGCCGTGCGGGCGCTGAGCACACTCAGTCGCTGATGAACACGTAGCTCAGCCGGTCGACCAGCTCACTGGGTAGCTGCAGGCCCTCGCCGCCGGCCCGTTTGGCGACCTGCTGCGCGACCGTCGGCGGCACCGCCACCTGGCCGAGGATGGTCCGTACGGCCAGCTCCACCGGCAGGTACTCGGTGCCCATGAGGGTCAGCGTGCGATACGCGCAGAACGGCGCGGCCGCCGGGTTGAGCTGGACGATCGCCGGCAGCTGGTCCCAGTCCGTCGGTAGCTCGCCGACGAGCTGGCGCGGCTGGGTCATCGTCTCGCCTCGATGCCGTAGCACGCCGAGCCGGGTCATCTGCCAGACCGAGGCGAGCAGGGCGCAGGCCCACACCCGGGCGTCCGGCTCGTCGGACCAGAGTTCGATGTCGACGAAGATGGAGTGCCGGGGATCGCCGGACTGCAACGGCGGAGACCACGGACGCGGCAGGGTCATCGCCGGCGCGTCGACGTGCCCGGGGGACCGCTTACCGTTGGACAGCCAGCCCGACTCGCTCAACGGGGGACGACTCCCGGTGGTGCCCCGAGGGGGTTCCACCACCAGTGTGTCGACCACCAACCGGGCCAGCTCGGCGCCGTCGTGCCGGGCGAAACTGGACTCCCGGGCCACGTAGTCCAAGGTCAGGCCGTGCTCCGCCGCGGCGCTCTGCACCTGCGGAATCACCTCGCGGGGGGTGCCGAAGCGGTGGAAGTAGTCGTCCAACATGAAGCAGGTGCTGATCCGCGGCTCCCGGGATGCGGGCAGCCCGCGGCGGGCCAGCGCCGGGATCGCGGCCGACCAGTCCGCGATCCGCTCGAACTTGCGCCTCAGCTCCTCACACCCGTCGCCGAAGTCCTCCGCGTAGAAATGCCCCAGCTCCACGGACAGATGCGAGTACGCCACACTCTCTGTACGACGCACCGCAGCTGCCTCCTGGAACCTGACATCCATGCCGATCACGCGGTGTCCCATGCCGTCTCGTCGAAAAGCTTCTCAGTCAGGTCAACGAAGGCGTCCACCGTCTTGACGTTGGCAATTTTGGATTGCACGTCGTGGTCGGAGATCAGCTGCTCCCGCCACTGCAGCAGAGGATCCAGCGGCACCACGCCGAGAAGTGTCGTACGTCCGACACCCCGTCGTCGGGCCAGCTCCGACAGCTCCGCGTCGCACTTGCGCAGGAAGGCCTGCTGGGCGAGGCCGAGATGGCCGACTTCGGGGCCACGTGAGTCGATCACCGCCGTCCGGATGAAGCGCAGCGACTCCCGTAGCCTCTCCGGCTCGTGGCCGTACTCCTTGCCCATGGCCACGATCCCGCCCGCCTCGAAGGCCAGGTCCGCCGCCGCGGTGACGTGCTGGGGAGTCCACCGGTGGAAGACCAGCCAGCGTACGGCGACCTTGCGCAGGGTCGAGGTCGCGGTGGCGGCCAGCGCGATCTGACTGGCGTACGACCGGCCGGCGCTGAGGTCCACCAGGGTCAGGTCGAACTCCTCCTCCAGTCGGAGGAAGAGTTCGGCGCAGCGCTTGGCGATGTCGTTGGTGAAACCGAACTCGCTACCGTTGCGTTGCCCCGGCAGGAGCACCAGCGGACCGGACCCGATGGGCCGCTGACGCAGGCTGGCACGTTCGGAGGTGCCCCACACGTCCAACTGCTCCGGAGACGGGATCTCCCCGCGCAGATATCGGTGCAGGCCGCCACCGTTGGGCCCGGCGCCCTCCACACCGTTGACGGCCTGGGGTATCTGGAACGTGATGCCGGCGGTCGGCGAGCCGAAGTCGTAATCCAGGTAGCAGGTGGGGTGACCGGACAACGCGCTGCGATAGGCGATGTTCGCCGCGGTCACCGACCGGCCGGTGCCGCCCTTGTGCGACGTGACGAAGACCAGCATTCAGATCCCCTCGCTGGCCTTCTGCTGCCCGGTGGCGACGTCGTTGAGTAGCAGCAGAAGCGTGTTCACCAGCGCCGCCGCCGTGCCGGGCCGCTCGTCGACCAGCAACTGTGCCCGGCCGAGGCTGGCTCGGATGCTGCGCATGCTGCGCTGCATCGCCTCACCGTCGAAGGTGCCGCGCATCAACTCCCGGTCGAACAGGTATTCGGCCTCGTCGATGAGATCCTGTGCGTAGTCGGCCAGCCGGCCGGCTCGTGGGAACGGTCGCTCCCACAGCAGCTGACCGGAGGTGACCAGCGCCTGCGCCACCCGCACGGTCAGATACCAGGAGGGTGCGTTCGGCTTCGGCGCCAGGCCGGGGAAGGCGCCACTGGCGTGGTCCCACAGCCCCTGGTGCCGGCCGTCCGGGATGCGCCGCAGCAGCAGGTGATCCCACACCTCGTCGGCCAGCTCGAGTAGTTCACTGCGCTGACGGGCGTTGCTCAGCAGACCGGCGACGGCGGCCGCCCGCTGTAGCAGCACCACGGAGAACTCGTTGACGTTCCAAGTCATGATCGGCTTCGACGTGTCGTCGTTCAGGGTCACCTGCTTGCCCGGCGCGTGCACGAACAGCGCCGGCTCGCCGGGTGACGCCCGCCGGGTGATCCGCGCGCGCTGCGCCAGCTCCACCAGTACCGAGGCGATCCGCCCGAGCTCCTCGTCACCGCCGCGCCCGACGGCGAGCAGACCCTTCACGGCGAGCGACGTCGTCTGGAGCGTGTAGTAGTCGGTCCGGTCACCATCGGTCGTCCGCCAGGGAATGTCCTCGATAGGCCACCGTCGTCGGTTGCCGAAGGTCGCCACCGTCGCCCAGTACGTCCGGGTGAGCTCCCAGCGAAGTTGCAGCGCCCGGGACAGCCGCTGCTGCTCCTCGTTGAGCAATCCGAGCAGCCGGGTGCGTTCGGAGTTCAGGTCCTCGATGGCGTCCATGGCGATCACGGTGAAGTAGAGGTAGGGGGCGTTCTCCGCGGAGCCCGCACGCTGTCGGCCGATCGGCTCGGTGGTCGGGACCTCCTCGGTCCCGGAGATGAGCCCCCACGACCAGCCGCACTCGAACAGCATCTCGCTGTTGTCCAGGTCCTCCGTCACCCGACCCGAACCGATGACCACGCTACGCAGGCTCGCCATGGTGTCCCGCAACTGCTCGCGCAGCGCGGCCACCAGCTCGCGGCGAGGTAGCTCGTCCTGATTGACCATGTCGCACAGGCGAATGCCGTACTCGTCGGTGGAGGTGAAGACGAAGGTGCTGAAGCTGCGGAGCAGGCCGACCATCGCCGCCGTGAGGCGCGCGCTCGCCATGGCCTCCAGTTCGTCCAGTTGCGCCAACAGGTCACGCCGCTGGGTGGACCCCCGGTAGACCTTGACGAAACCGATCGTCGCCAACGTGAGGGTGACCGACACCGCGAACGAGTCGACGATGTCCTGGGAACGCTGCTCCTCGGTGAGCTCCGGACCACCCTCCAGCGGGGTGAGGTAACTCCCGCCGCCGAAGATCGGAGTGCCGGCGTCGTCGGTGTACCGCCGGAAATAGTCGATCATCACGCTGACCAGCCGGCGGGGAATCTCGATCGCGCCGCCGAGCGGGCTGAGCGCCTCGATCACCTCTTCGTCGGCGCGGTCCGGGTCGTCAAGTGACAGCACGGGGACCTTGGCCGCGGGGAGCAACAGGGTCAGTAGTTGCTCCGCGTCGCTGATCGAGTTGGTACCACTTCGGCCGCCCCAGTGCCATTCACCGTTCGCCCAGCAACTGCGAACCGTAGCCCGCCAGATGTCGAGGATCTCCTGGCGAGGCTGCATCCGCATGATCCACCGCCGTCTGTTGTAGTCGTCGACTTGAAACCGCTGCTATAGCCGTGCCCACGATGATCCACGGTGCCGTACAACGTCATGGTAGCGGGCCAGTCGAGTGGCACTTGAAAGGCTTCGATGGCCGCGTGTCGGCAATCCGGCCAATCGGACGCGGGGGGAATACCCCGCCGCCCCGCTGCGCCGACAGCACGAGGTCGGCGCATTCCGCCGGCACGCATGGGCGCTATCCGCGGGTCCGGCCGGTGGCCAGCAGCATGCCCACATATCCGTCCCGCAGCGGCGGCTTGGGCCGTACCTCGTGGACGTCCAGGTCGTCCGCGCCCGCCGCGATGGTGGCCACCACGTCGGCGCGCTGCAGGGCCACGGCCGGGAACCTCCGCCGACCGACGTCGTATCCGACCGATCCGAGCATGACCGTCACGGCGAAGGGCGACCTGGGTCGCAGCGCGTCCAGAAACCGACCGATCGCGTGCTCGGCCTCGGCCTGGTCCGCAGAGATGGAGCAGGCCACGAAGAACATCGTCCCGGCGCTCCAGGCGTGCCTCGGCAGGGTGAAGACGCTGGCCCGCACCACCCGGCCCACCTGTGCCAGTCGTCGACGCGGATCCGTCAGGGCCGCGTACGCCGGGTGCTCCGTGCACACCTGCCAGTACGGGTCCCAGAGCTCGTCGTAGCTGTCGACCTGCGTGCGCAGCCAGTTCACGTTCGCCGTCGACCATTCACACAGGTCGACGGCCTTCGCGAACGGGAGGAGCGACAGCGCCGGGTACAGGTTCGCCCCCGACCCCACGTCGACGCACCGCGCGTCGGAGAGCTTCGCCTCGGCGAAGAAGTCTCGGATGCGGCAGAGAATCTCCCGATCGTCAGAGCGCAGATCCGCGTAGTTGTGTCGGACATACGCCTGTGGGTCGAAACTGTCCCACTCGACGTCGGAATTGACCGGCCTCGGCGACTGAATCGGTGAGCGTGGCGTCGACTCGCCGCAACCGCCCCCAGTCGCCGGGGTCAACGCCATGGACGGGCCTCCATCGGGTTGGCGGATCACATTGGTCGCTGAAGCGGCGCTCAGTGCACAGCTCATTATGTATCGACGATGGTGCGTGCTCACAAGTGTCGGCTCGCGGACCTGCGTCTGCCGCTGGGTACGGAAAGTCAGCTCCGGCCCCGTAGGTGCGCCGCGACCTCGGGCGGGAGTTCGTCGAGCTGGTCCATGGACTGGCCCGGACGCAGAAAATCGAACAGCAGCACGGTGCGGGGAGCGCCGGCGCGGTTCCACGCTTCGTGCTCGACCGTGTCGTCGAACACGAAGATGCTGCCCTCGCGCCAGTGCCGGGTCTGGTTGCCCACCCGCAGTGCGCAGTCGCCGTCGGGTACGACCAGGCCGAGGTGGGCGCGGTAGACGGTGGTCACCCAGCCCTCGTGGGGCTTGATCCTGGTGCCCGGGGTCATGCGGGAGAACCCGGCGGTGGTCAGACCGGGTATCCGTCGCAGCGCGTCGACGGTGCGTGGGCAGGCGGACAGGGCGGCCTCGATGCGAGCGCCGAACGCGACCAGCCCATACACGCTCCAGCCTTCGCCGTACATGTGCCGCTGCACCCATGGCTCGAAGGAGTCCTCGGCCAGGGCGAGGCACTCGTCGCGGATGTCGCGCCAGTTGCGGCGTAGATCCTCCAAGAAGGAGAACTGTTCCTGGTCGATGAACACGTCGCCTCCCTGACACGGCCTGACGAAGAGTTGACCTCGTGGGCGAGGGCTCCTGCGCCTGCCCAGGCATGCTATATCCAGCGCGGCCGCCGAATTCTCCTTCGTCGACCCAGCGCGTCCTCTGCGCGTTCGGGAAGAGCCGTCATGCCCAGGAAAGTGATCGCCATCGTGCCGCAACACATCACCACAATGTCGCGGGTGATGGCTATTGTGGACAGAAGTACCGCCAACGAACTGGATGCATCTGCGACACGCTTCCGGAGGCCACGGAGTGGCCCCGGAAAGCGGACGACAGGTGAGGCAGTTTGGGCCCGGGATCCGTCCAGCCGAGTCAGAGGAGTCGGCCGTCGTGGGCGAGCAGGGCTATCTGGGTACGGTTGTCAAGATCCAGTTTGGTCAGGATGTGCGAGACGTGGGCCTTCACCGTCGTCACGCTCATCAGCAGCTCGGTGGCGATCTCGGCGTTGGAGCGGCCCCGCGCGATGGCCAGCACGACGTCCCGTTCCCTGGGTGTGAGCAGGGCCAGTTGGTCGTTCGCCCGCTCGTAGGACGCGGCGCCGGAGGCGACCCGCTGCATGAGGCGGCGCGTCACGCCCGGAGACAGCATCGGATTGCCGGCGGCCACCGCGCGTACCGCTTGGCTGATCTGCTCGGGCGGGGTGTCCTTGAGGAGGAAGCCGCTCGCGCCGGCACGCAGGGCTCGTAGCACGTGTTCGTCGGTGTCGAAGGTGGTGAGCACGATGATCTCGGGCGGTCGGTGGCGGCGGCGCAGGCGCTCGGTGGCGGTGATGCCGTTGACGCCCGGCATCCTGATGTCCATCAGCACCACGTCGGGCAGGTGCCGGTCCACCGCGGTGATCGCCGTGGCGCCGTCGGCGGCCTCGCCCACGACGGCGATACCGTCGGCACCGTCGAGCATCAGCGTGAGCATTCCCCGTACGAGGGGATCGTCGTCGACGATGACGACCCGGATCGGGGCGTTCACGTCGGCCATGGCAGCCACGCGGTGAGGTGGAACCGGCCTGCGGCGTCGACGTGGTGGGCGACGCGACCGCCGGTGAGCGCGGCCCGTTCGGCGAGGCCGATCAGGCCGGTGCCGGCGCTGTCGGTGACACCGCTGTCCGGTGTGGTCGGGTTGCTCACGGCGATGCTCAGGCCGGTGCCGGGCGCGCCGCCGAGCACCAGGCGGACCGGCTGCCCGGCGGCGTGCTTGCGGGCGTTCGTCAGTGCCTCCTGCGCGATCCGGTAGGCGGTGCGGCCGACCGTCGGCGGTATCTCGGCCGGTGGGCCGAACGGGTCGTCGACCTCGATCTGTTGCCCGGCGGCCCTCGCCTCGTCGACCAGGCGGGGCAGGTCGGCGAGGGTCTGCCCGGGCGGCGCGTCCGTCGGCGCCTCGGCGTCGTCGTTGCGCAGCAGGGTGATGACCTCGCGCAGCTCGTCGAGGGCGTGGTGCGCGCTCGCTCGGATCACCCCCGCGGCGGCGCTGAGCCGCTCGGGCGGCGCGTCCGGCCGGTACTCCATCGCACCGGCGGCCGCCGCCAGCAGGGACAGCCGGTGGGCCAGCACATCGTGCATCTCCCGCGCGATCCGGTTGCGCTCGGCCGCACGTGCCTCGCCCACCCGCCGTTCCTGCTCCTGCTCGGCCCGCCGGGCCCGCTCCCGCAGTGCCGCCAGCAAGGCGTGCCGGGCCTGCGCCCAGGTGCCCCAGCCGAGCAGGGCCGTGTAGGCGACCGTCATCAGCACCAGCCGCCAGCCGTACGACAGGCTGGGCGTCGGCCGCCAGAAGGCCTGCACCGCCTCGCCCGCCACGCCGACCGCCGCCACCACCGCCGCCTGCCGAAACGGCCGGTTGCGGGCGGTGAAGAGCACCGCGAAGCTGGCCACCGGCGTGGCCACCGCAGACAGCGCGACGAGCAGACCGGCCAGCACGCCACCGACCCGCGGATGGCGCAGGACCACCGGAACGAGGGCCAGGGCGGTCACCGCCAGCGCGACGTCGAGGACGGCCAGACCGTCCGAGCTGGATCGGGTTGCGGACCAGAGCATGGTCGCGACGAGGACGCCGACCGCCAGGGTCGTCACGCCGGCCGGGACGGAACGCCACGTCCTCGGCCGCCTGACCTCGCACGCCGCGGCATCCACATCGCGCAGGCTACTGGGCTCGCCGCGCGCCGGACCACCTCCTTTGGTAGTACGCCGGCTCACCGGAGGACGTACCCGTCGTGGCGTCCGGACCGACGTGTCCGACCCGGCCCGATCCGCAGACTCAGGCCATGACGAACAACCCTCTCCTTCGACGAGCCGCGGTGGCGGCCGGTGCGGTCGTGGTGGCGGTGGCGGAATTCGCGCTCCTGCGCTCGGTGGCCGGCGTCGATCTGGCGGTCCGCTCCGGTGGCTCGACCCGGCCGGTCACGCTGGGCGCGGTCATCGGGGCGACCACGGTCGCGGCGCTGGCCGGCTGGGCGCTGCTCGCGGCGCTTGAACGCTTCACCAACCGCGCCCACGTCTGGTGGACCGCGGTCGCGGTCGTGGTCCTGCTGCTCTCGCTCGTGGTCGGCCCACCCGGTGGCGTCGGCGGGGGAGCGAAGGCGACCCTCGCACTGCTGCACCTGAGCGTCGGCGTCATCCTCATCCTCGGCCTGCCCCGGCCGCGCCCGGAAGGGGCGAAGCGATGACGGCGTTGACCGTACGCAAACAGGGCGGGCACTTCGTCCTCGACTCCGGCGCGACCGGGCCGCGCGCCTCGCTGCGTGCCGGCTGGACCTGGCGGTGCGGTGAGATCCGCACCGGCGCCGGTCGCTGGACGGTCGAACCGACCGGCCGCCGACGCATCGGTTTCACGGCCCAGGGCCAGCACGGTGTGGCGGTGCGGCTCGACCCGGGCCGGTCGCACGTGCCGGGGCCCGGCGGGGTGACCCGCTGGAAGGCCGGTCATGGCGGAGGTGAGCTGGTCCGCGACGGCAGCCGCCTCGCCGTGCGCCTCCCCGGCCCACTGGGCGGGCCGATCCGCGTCGACGTCACGGGCGAGTGGGCCGAGGTGGAGTTGGTGGTGCTCACCGCCTGCTTCGCACTGATGAGTCGACGGCGGCGGCGCACCCTGATCATGATGGCGGCCGTCAGCGGGGGGAGTGGGTGATTCGAGCGAGCGCCGTCGCGGCAAGCGGGAAGCAGCCGTCGGACGGCTGACGTAGGTGTGGTCAGCGTTGTTCGCCGATGTTGGCTGCCTGCGACTGGCCAGGATGGGACGCTGGCACGTGGACGGGGCAGCACGTCGGGGGAGGGTGGCATCGAGATCACGGTGAGCGGCCTCTGATGCGTACCGGGTTGATCGTAGTAGCCGTGCTGGCGGCGGCGGTGGTCGTGGACTTGATCTCCGGCGTGCTGGTTCGCCGGGTAGCCCGCGGCCGTTACCGGTGGTTGCTGGAGCCGTTGCGGGATTCCTGCCGACGCCCGGCGGCAACGGTTCTGCTGGTGGGAGCGGTGTACTACGCGCTGCCGATGGATCCGGTCGGGTGGCAGCGCCAGCTGCGGCACGCCGTCCTGGTGGTCCTGGTTCTGTCCGGGGCCTGGTTGGTGAACAGGGCGTTGCACGTCGCTGAGGCGGTCGCTTTCAGCCGGCTGCCGGGTGACCCGGTCGCCAGCCGACGGGTCCGGCGGGCTCGGACGCAGATTCGTCCCGTGCGGCGGCTCACCGTCGCCGTGGTCACGATCGTCGCGATCGGTCTGATCCTGATCACCTTCCGGCCGGTACGCCTTTTCGGCGTCTCCGTGCTGACGTCGGCGGGAGTGGTCGGCGCGTTGATCGGTCTGTCGGCCCGTACCGCGCTGGGCAACGCCTTCGCCGGTGTCCAGGTCGCCTTCGCCGACGGTCTGCACGTCGGCGATGTGCTGGTGGTGGACGGCGAATGGGGTCGGGTTGAGGAGGTGAAGCTGACCAACGTGGTGATTCGGCTCTGGGACGAGCGGATGCTCATCATGCCGACCACATATTTCACCGAGCGGCCGTTTCAGAACTGGACCCGGAACGAGTCTCGGGTCATCGGCAAGGTCCAAATCCATGTCGACCACACCGCCGACCTGGACGACCTGCGCCGGGAGGCGCGCCGGCTGGTCGAGTCCTCGCCGCTGTGGGATCGCGGCCAGTGGGTGCTCCAGATGGTCGACTCCACCCCACAGACGGTGGTCATCCAGGTGCAGGCCTCGGCCGCCGATGGCGCCAGCGCCTGGGATTTGCGCTGCGACCTGCGTGAAGGACTGATCTGCTACCTGCGCGACCGTCATCCCCAGTGGCTGCCGCGCACCCGCGGCCAGTACCAGCCGTAGACGCGCGGGTCCGACGAGCCGCACGCGTCATTGACTCGCCGTTTCACGGCGACCGAGGACACTCGCGCAGCAGTGCGGCGCTCCACTCGCCCTCAACCGCGTGGTGGTGAAGGGCGATGGGTGATCCGGTGGGTCAATCGTGACTGGTACAGGCCGGCGCTGGTGATGGCGTAGAAGACCGGAAGGACGACGAAGATGACCAGGCCGATCAACGGTGCCACCAGGTAGCCGACCAACCCCGCGAGGAGGTACAGGACGACCCCGGCGAGGGCCCGGAACCGCTCGACGTGAAAGAAGCCGCCCTTGGCCTGGGCCTTCAGCAGGTCCGGATTGTGGGCCAGGTAGTGGTAGAACGCCAGCCACGTCGTGCACAGCACCGCACCGATCAGCGCGTAGAAGGCGATGCCCACGCGCTGGTCCGCGTTGTTGTGCTCCTGCAGCGCGCGCGACACGACGGCGGTCGGAAACGGCAGCAGCGCCGTGCTGAACAGCACGAGGAGGTTCATCCAGTGCAGGCCGCGATCGACCTGCTGAATGCGGTTGAACGCCGCCTTGTGGTTGAGCCAGACGACGGCCACGTACGAGTAGGACGCGAGATAGGCGACGTAAGACGGCCACTGGGCCAGCAGGCCGGACAGGAGGCGGCCAGGCGGGACGTCCGGCACCCGGAGGTCCAGGACCAGCAGTGTGATGATGATGGCGAAGATCGCATCGCTGAACGCCACGGCACGGCTGGTGTCCGACCGAGTGCCTAGGTCCGTGTCTGGCCCGCTCACCGAATGCGCCTACCCAGGGTCGTACGCGGCAAACAGCCGAGCAGGTCGGCAGCGAACGCACGGTGCCCGTAGATCGATGTCTCCGGATGCGGATCGTGGTCAGGGTCAGGGTTTGAGGACGACCTTCTCGCAGTTGTCCTGCTTGTTCTTGAAGATCTCGAAGCCGCGTTCGGCCTGGTCGAGCGGCAGGGTGTGGGTGATGACCCGGGTCGGGTCGATCTCTCCACGCTCGATGCGTTGCAGCAACGGTTTCATGTAGCGCTGCACGTGGCATTGACCGGTACGTAGGGTCAGCGCCCGATTCATCCACGCGCCAGCCGGGAACTTGTCGAGGAAGCCGCCGTACACACCGATCACCGACACGATGCCGCCGCTGCGGCAGGACAGGATTGCCTGGCGCAGCGCGTGCGGACGCTCCGTCTCCGAGCGGACTGCCTGCTTGATCCGGTCGTACGCGTGCACGTGCGCGGCGCCGTGGGTGGATTCCATGCCGACCGCGTCGATGCACTTGTCCGGCCCCCGCCCACCGGTCAGTTCCAACAGCCGGGACCGCACGTCCACGTCCTCGAAGTTCACTGGGGTGTGGCCCGCCCGTTCGGCCATCTGCAGCCGGTACGGCTCCTTGTCGATGGCGATGACCTTCGCCGCGCCGAGCACCCGGGCGCTGTCCATCGCGAACTGCCCGACCGGGCCGGCGCCCCACACCGCGACGACGTCGGTGGGCTGGATGTCGCACATCTCGGCGCCCATGTAGCCGGTGGGCAGGATGTCGGACAGGAAAAGCACCTGCTCGTCGGTAAGGTCCGACTCGATCTTCAGCGGTCCGACGTCCGCGAACGGCACCCTCGCGTACTGCGCCTGACCGCCGGCGAAGCCGCCGGTCAGATGCGAGTAGCCGAAGATTCCGGCGACCGGATGGCCGAACATCTTCTCGGCGATGCCGGCGTTGGGGTTGGAGTTCTCGCAGCAGGAGTACAGCTTGGCGGCGCACGCCCCACACGCGCCGCAGGCGATCGGGAACGGCACGACGACCCGGTCCCCGACGCGCAGCCGGCCCGGGTCGACGCCTCGGCCGACCTCGACCACTTCGCCCATGAACTCGTGGCCCATGACGTCGCCGTCCTGCATCGTGGGCACGTACCCATCGAGGAGGTGCAGGTCCGAGCCGCAGATGGCGGTGGAGGTGATCCGTACGACGGCATCGCGGTCATTCAGGATCCTCGGATCCGGTACGTCACGGACCTTGACCTTGTTGCGGCCCGCCCAGGTGTTCGCCCTCACGCTTCCGCTCCCTTCGCGAGCTCTGTATCCGACAGCGGTTGCGCCGGACGCTGCGGGAACTCCTTGCGGGCCCGCTTGCCCCACGGGGCGCCCTCGGATCGGACCACCTGCCCGGTCTCCATCACCTGCTTGAGCCGGCGCAGGTCGTCGTCGAGTTGCTGGTGCGGTTCCTCACCGAAGTACTTGGCGACCGCCTTGCCGATCGCGCCGCCCGGGACGTCGTACGACATGACGACGTGCACCTCCGTGCTGGCGCCATCCGGGGCTGGCACGAAGCGGACCATGCCTGCGTTCGGCACGTCGGCGCTCCCGGTGGAGCGCCACGCGATCTTCTCCCCGGGCGCCTCGTCGGTGATCTCCGCGTCCCACTCGACGTTCTTGCCGAAGGGCGCGCTGGCGGACCAATGGCTCGTCCGGTCGCCGGTGGCGCGGATCTTCTCGAGATGTGCCATGAACGTGGGGAGGTTGTCCAGGTCACGCCAGAACGCGTAGACCGTGGGTGGTGGTTTGCGGATGGTTGTCGTGGCTGTCAGCTCCATGGATCCTCCTTCGCGTGAGCCTCGTACCGCTGGCGCTGAACCCATGCTCTTGACGCGAGTGGCCCGCACGGCGGTCAGCAGGTCCACCACCGTGATTCCGACGATGGCGCCAGTCACACCGACGAGCCGGCGCCGGCGGTGCCCGCTACGGTGGGCGATGGCCACCCCGAGAGAGGCCAGGTCCATCGCGTCGCCCACGACCCGGGTCCACGCCCAGATGCCCTTGCGCCGACTGGTCAGGAGCCCGGCCGCATGGACCAACTCCCGTGCCCCGACAAGCGGCACCACCGCCCGGGAGGTCGAGGAGTCGTCCACCCCGCTGATCCGCCGCACCGTGTCTGGTGCCGCCAGTTGTGCCATGCCCAGACCGAGACTCATCCAGCCGAGCCGCCGCCCTCGCCGTTGCACGTCTTCCTGTCTGGCCTGCGCGGCCTCTCGGGTTGCTAGTTGAGTCACGGGCATCTCCGTATCCGGTCGCAGCCCGGCCGAGCCATTCCGGCTCATGGAAGTCCGGGACGTGACCCACAGAAACCCGCATACCCCTCGGAAACCACCTCAATCCGCGCATCGGTCGCGGTACGGAAGTGATCCCTGTCCCGCTGCCAGCGCGGCGTCAAGGCCGCGACTGCCAGCAGTGCTACGGCCAGATCGTTGTCGACCCCTGCCAAGCGCCCGTATGGGGATGTTGGGTCGAACAGCCGCTGCTCGGCAGGAGCGGTGGCGGTTCGGCCGTCGGGGTCGGGATGCCGCCGTGGGGGGCCCCGGCCCGATCCTGATCCCACCGCGTCAGGCCGTCGCCATCTGGCGCACGTTCTCGCCCTGGGAGAACACCTCGACCATTTTGGCGCAGAAGGCTGGAAGGTCACTGGGATTGCGGCTGGTGACCAGGCCGTTGTCGACCTCTACCTGTTGGTTCACCCAGTTCCCGCCCGCGTTGCGGATGTCGGTCTGCAGACTGGGGAACGAGGTGACGGTCCGGCCGTTGACCATGCCGGTCTCGACCAACGACCAGGGGCCGTGGCAGATCGCCGCCACCGGCTTCTGTTGCTGAAAGAACGCCCGGACGAAGTCCATGGCCTGCGGGTTCATCCGGAGCCGGTCGGGGTTGACCGTCCCGCCCGGCAGCAGCAGGGCGTCGTAGTCGGCCGCATTGGCGTCGTCCACGGTCCGGTCCACCCGATTGCGGTTGGCCGGGTTGATGTCCTGGTTCATCGACTGGATCTCACCGGAATTCAACGAGATCAGGTGGACCTCGGCGCCCGCCTGCTCCGCGGCGGCTCGGGACTGGGCGTACTCCACGTCCTCCACCCCGTCGGCGGCGAGACAAGCGATTCGTTTGCCGGTCAGTGGCTGCTGGCTCTGCGCCATCCTGGGTGGCCTCTCCCTCGCGGCGCCGCCCCGTTGACGGCGCATCGTTCGCTCGCGGCCGCCTTCCCGGTGTTGAGACCGGGAAACAGGACACCGAAGACCGCTCAAGGGTGGACGGACCGGTCCGCTCGCCAATGAGGCAGGGCACGGAGGAAGGGGTCGCCTTACGAGACTGCCCTCGCTCGAAGCGGGTAATGCACCGAACCTCTGGCGCCGAGCCCCTGGAAAGGCCGATATGACTCTCCCTACCGCTTCGATCGAACTGCCGTCCGGTCAGAGCATGCCCGTGCTCGGGCAGGGCACGTGGTACCTGGGTGAGCGCCCTGCGCGGCGACGGGATGAGGTGGCCGCATTGCAGGCTGGCCTGGACCTGGGCATGACCTTGATCGACACTGCGGAGATGTACGGCGACGGCGCTTCCGAGGAGCTTGTCGGCGAGGCCATTGTCGGACGACGCGGTGACGTGTTCCTGGTCGACAAGGTGCTGCCGTCCAACGCCAGCCGGCAGGGAACCGTGCAGGCCTGCCGCCGCAGCCTGCAACGACTCGGCGTCGACCACATCGACCTCTACCTGCTGCACTGGCGCGGCACACATCCACTCGCGGAGACGATCGAGGCGTTCGCCGAACTCGTCGACGCCGGTGACATCGGGCAGTGGGGCGTGAGCAACTTCGACCTTTCCGACATGACCGAGCTACTCGAGGCGGGCGGGAACGACTGCGCGACCAACCAGATCCTGTACAACCTCACCCGGCGCGGTCCCGAGTACGACCTGCTGCCTTGGCTACGTGAACACCGGATCCCGGTGATGGCGTACTCCCCGATCGAGCAGGGCAGACTGCTCGGCCACGACCAGGTCGCGGAGGTCGCCGCCGGGCACGGGGCGACTCCCGCTCAGGTCGCGCTGGCCTGGGTGCTGGAGCAGGAGATGGTCGCGGCCATTCCCCGATCGTCCAACCCGGAACACACGCGGGAGAACGCGCAAGCACGCGACCTGCACCTGACCGAGGACGACATCGCGGCACTCGACAGGGCATTCCCGCCCCCTGCTGGCCCGCAGCCGCTGGAGATGTTGTAGGGCCCATCGGCTGATTCCGCCGTCGCGACTACCTTCTGGTGCGGGACTGCCCCCCGCCTTTCTCGTCCCGCCAGCCGCCGGGTTGGGGGTGGTAGCCGTAAGCGGCGGCCCGGACTGTCTCCTCGTTCTCCAGCCCGGAGCCGATCGCGCCGCCGACGGTGGCCAGTGAGCTGGTGATCCAGGCGAGCGTCAGATAGTCACTGGCATTCACCGGCCTCTGCAGAACCTGTTCCAGCACGGATGTGTCGATCAGCAGCGCCCCGACGAGCGCCGTTCCCACGAGCAGCACCACGTAGGACACCGCCGTGGCCAGAGTGAGAGTGAGGATCGTACCCAGGTTGAACAGCCGTGCCAGCTCACCAGGCGTCTCGCGGCTGGGCTTCTCCCACAGGTCGTGCGCGATGATCAACCAGGCCACCAACGCGCTCAGTCCGAGCACCATGATCACCGCGAGCCGGAGTCCGCCGAGGGCATCGCCCATCTGCCAAATGGTGTCCGTGGTGAGCGCGAACGCGGCGGTGCCGAACGCGCCGACCAGCAATTTGGACAGGCCCAGCAGGGCGCGTCCAGGACGGTTGGCGCGGACCATGCCGGTCAACAGACGCGCCCGGCCGATCAGCCCCGACGCGAGGTAACGCCGCTCGCCAGCGTCCGCCCCGCCGATCATTCGACGGACGGCGGGAATCTGCCGCCTCGCCTCGTCTGATGCCCGGTCGGCCGGCGGCACCCGGTGGTCGGAGGCGTCGGCCAGCAGCCGGCCGACCAGCTCCGGAACGGCTGCGCGGACCGAGCGCGTCTGACTTAGTCCCAGCGCGGGCAGGGAGATCAACCCGACCTGGCGCCGGGCGGAGGTCTGCGCGACCAGGGGCGCCCGCTCGGCATGCAATGGCAGGTCGGTCAGGCAGATGGCGACGTCCCACTGGTCGTCTGTGCGCCGCGTAGCAAGATCGTCGAGCAGCGCCTCCGCGCCGCCGTCGCGGCGCGGCACCACCTCCCCCCAGCCTTCCCGGACGATCCATCGCACGTCTGCGCTCACCCGCTCGCTGAGCCCGCTTACCAGCTCCGCAGCGAGCCTCGCAGCCACCCGGGCCGGCTGGTCCGGTGGGGATGCCACCAGTCCCACGACAATCTCCGGGCGTTGCCGTTCGCTCTGGGTCACCGCTGCTCCTCACCGGTAGCCGGGCTCGGCCGCCGACGTCGAGAGCCGGGGCGTCAGGCGTCGTCGCGGTAGATCTTTTGCCGAGTGACGTAGTGGTAGAGCCAGGCCGCCGAGAGCAGCGCCCGACCAATCTGGATAGCGCCGACGCGACGCCTGTGTCGATCCGGGCGGCCCGCCCACGCAGCCTAGAAGACCACTTCGCAGGGTGCAGAGGATTCGGCGGAAGGCGTCCGACGAAGGCGACAAAGATTTCGACACCGTCATCCCGGCGGCCCTGGACGAGGTGGGCCTCCCTGCCGGCCTGGCCGAGGTCGCTCGTCGAAACGACGTCGACGCCAGATGCGGGCGAGCACCGCCCGCGCCCAGCGACTCGTGGGCGAGGACCTCGGCACCCCGACACTCGTGGTCGACGGCGTGGCCTTGTTCGGTCCCGTCCTCTCCTCGATCCCACGCGGGGACGACGCCCTCCGCGTCTTCGACGGCGCGCGCCTGCTCGCCGGCTGCCCGGCGTTCTCCGAACTCAAGCGTGCCCGGACCGATGACCTCAGCTTCGCGTAGTTCCGCTGCCTCTGGACATCTTCAGTTAACAAACCTAATAATTAGCCTCCCGTCGATATCCCTCGGTCGGGCACCCCCTCGGGAGGACCGGATGGCGCGCAGATCACGAACACCGTTGCTGGCTGCCCTGGCGGCCCTGGTCTCCGCCGCCGCGGCGACCCTGACCTTCGCTTATCCGGCCCTGGCCGCCGGGCCGACGGCCGTCTTCACCAAGACGTCCGACTGGGGTACCGGCTGGGAGGGCCGCTACACCATCACCAACGGCGGATCGAGCACGATCAACGGGTGGCAGCTTGCGTTCACCCTGCCGGCGGGCACCACGCTCGGCTCGTACTGGGACGCCACGGTGAACAGCGTCGGGCAACGACACACCTTCACCAACCGCTCGTGGAACGGCACCCTGGCCCCCGGCGCGTCGGCGTCGTTCGGCTTCCTGGCCACCGGCTCCGGCTCGCCCGTCGACTGCACACTCAACGGCGCGGCATGCGCCGGTGGCGCGCCACCCACCACGACACCGCCGACCACCGCGCCCCCCACCACGACACCACCGACCACCGCGCCACCCACGACACCGCCGCCGACCACCACACCGCCCACGAGCCCGCCGCCGAACACGGGGTTGCCGAAGCACGCGCTGATCGGCTACCTGCACGCCAGCTTCGCCAACGGCGCCGGATACCTGCGCATGGCCGACGTGCCCGACGACTGGGACATCGTCAACCTCGCCTTCGGCGAACCCACCTCCGTCACCTCCGGCGACATCCGCTTCCAGCTCTGCCCGGTTGCCGAGTGCCCCAATGTGGAGACCGAGGCCCAGTTCACCGCGGCGATCCGCGCCAAGCAGCAGCAGGGCAAGAAGGTGCTGCTCTCCATCGGTGGCCAGAACGGGCAGGTGCAGCTCACCACGACCGCCGCCCGTGACACGTTCGTCCGCTCGGTGTCGGCGATCATCGACCGGTACGGCCTCAACGGCCTGGACATCGACTTCGAGGGCCACTCCCTCTACCTCAACACGGGCGACACCGACTTCCGCAACCCGACGACCCCGGTCGTGGTGAACCTGATCTCGGCGATCCGCGAGCTCAAGCAGCGCTACGGAAGCGGCTTCGTGCTCACGATGGCTCCGGAGACGTTCTTCGTGCAGCTCGGCTACCAGTTCTACGGCTCAGGCCCCTGGGGTGGCCAGGATCCCAGGGCCGGGTCGTACCTGCCGGTGATCTACGCGCTGCGTGACATCCTCACCGTCCTGCACGTCCAGGACTACAACTCCGGCCCCATCGTCGGGCTCGATGGTCAGTACCACACCATGGGCAGCGCCGACTTCCACATCGCGATGACCGACATGCTGCTGGCCGGCTTCCCCGTGGCCGGGAACGCCAACGCGGTCTTCCCCGCGCTGCGCGAGGACCAGGTCGCGTTCGGCACGCCCTCCTCCACCAGCGCAGGCAACGGCTACCTCGCCCCGGCCGGCGTGCAACAGGCGGTCACCTGCCTGGTCCGAGGCCAGAACTGCGGCCCGTACACCCCGCGCAGCGGAACCAATCCCAACTTCCGAGGGCTCATGACCTGGTCGATCAACTGGGACCGGTACTACTCCTGGGAATTCCGGCTGAACCACGGCCCGTTCCTCAAGTCGCTGCCCTGACCGCGAGGCTGGTCGGACCATTTCGGTATGTACAGGCCAGAGGCCGGTTGGACACAGTCCAACCGGCCTCTTTCCTTTGCCGGTCGCGCTATCGACACTGATGAGGGCAGATTGCCGATACTGTTCTCCACCACACCGTCCCCGTGTCCTGAAGGGTGCTGCCATGAGCTTTGGACGTCGGCACTTGTCACGAACATCCGTAGCCGCGTTGTTCATTCTCGCCGCGATCGTCCTTTCCGCGCTTCCGGCCGAGGCGGCGAAGAAGGGTCCGGACCTCGCGGTCGACGCATCCGGGACACGGATCGCTCTAGGGGTCGACAAGAAGGTCGTCGATCTGAAGATCAGCAACCGGGGGGACGCGACTCCGAGCGACGTGGTCTTCAATGTCCGCCAGCCACAGGAGGGCAGCGACCTCCCGCCGATAGCCCTGCTGTGGCATTTCGGGAGTGGCGTGGGGGAGTGCGACGGCGATTTCGGTGGGTTCTACTGCCGGCTGTCCCCCGAGTGGATTCCGGGACCGGGCGAAACCGTCGACGTTCCTGTCGACGCGTTCGTGTACGGGACGGCGCCTCACGAGGGCAGGTTCGAGGTCTCGGTCACCATCGGCCCGGACATGGACGCGAATCCAGCCGACAACACCAGGTGGATCCCGCTGTCGCTGGTGGACGAGCCCAAGGCGGACCTCTCGTCGGTCGCCCGAGACGTGAAGGAGTCCGTGCGCATCGGCGCGGACGGCCGGCCCACACCCACCGGGACGCTGAACCCGGGGGAGACGGGCACCGTGTGGCAGACCGTCGCGAACCAGGGTCGCAAGACGGTCAACGGGGTACGGGTCACGCTGCGCCTGCCCAAGGGTGTGACCTTCACCAGGCAGCCGAGCCAGTGTGTGCTCGCCGATGCCCGGCAGTCCGCCGTCTGCACCTACCCGGACCTCACCCTGGTTCCGGCCACCGAGGACACTGACCCGAACGACGGGATCTATTCGGCGGTCGACCTGTACAACCTGGTGACGACGGCCGCATCCGCCACCGCGCCGGCGACGATGCGGGGCGGAACCGTGCGGGTCGAGGGTCTTGCCGTGCAGTCGACGACCAGCCGCTCCACACCTGCGAACGTCGAGCTGCCGGAGAACGCCGTAGCCGTACGGGTGGCCGACGCGGACCCCAGCGACAATCAGGACGGGTTCGCCGTCGTGCTGGCCGCGAAGAACGGCGGCGGCGCTGAAGGTGGCGGCGCTGAAGGTGGCGGCGCTGGAGGAGAAGGCGGCGGTGGAGGAGGCGGCGGTGGTGACGGCGGATTGCCGGTCACCGGGACGCCGCTTGGGCTGATCGGTGGCATCGGCCTGGCGGCGCTGACGGCCGGAGGTGCGATGTTCCTCGCCGCTCGGCGTCGCCGGACGACGCTGGTGACCCCGTGGACGTGAGGCTCGCCGCTACCGAGATCGGCCGCCTGGGTGCGGCTCACGACGGGCCCGGGCGGAGGCGTGTCCGCGCACGGCTCGGGTAGCAGCGACCACACCAGCCGTCCTCCGTATCGTCGACGACCGATGGATCGGCAGGCGTACTCAGCCTCTCCTGGGTACCCGTACCCGGGCTATCCGAGCAGCGCCGCCGTCGCGGCCAGGGTGCCCAGCGACAGCGTCGTGGTCACGACCACCGCCCGGTTGGCGATGGTCTCGCCGACGCCGTACTCCTGGCCGAAGATGAACGCGTTCTGCGCCGTCGGCAGGCCCGCGCACACCACCACGGCGAGCAACTGCGGCGCGGAGAGGTGCAGGGCGAGCCCGGCCGCGTACGCGATGACCGGCTGCGCGACGAGCTTCAGCGTGGCGAGCACGGCCAGCTCGGTCAGGCCGGTCGGCTCTGCCCGCGACGGCGCCGTGGGGTGCAGCGACGCGCCGAGCGCGACCAGGGCGGCCGGAACCGCGGCGCCCGCCAGTAGGGTGAGCGACGCGTCAGCCGCCGACGGCACGTGCAGGCCGGCAGCCGAGCACGCCACACCGAGCAGCGACGCCAGGATCACCGGGTTGCGTACCGGCAGGGAGGCGATACGACGCAGCCGTACCCGCCCGGCCGGGGCGCTGTGCCGGTCCAGGGCGACCAGGACCACGGGCGTCACCACCAGCACCTGTAGCAGTACCACCTCCGCCAGGAACGACACGTTGCCGAGCACCTGTGTCGCGATCGGAATGCCGAGGTTCGCCGAGTTCACGTACCCGGCGGCCATCCCCCAGATCGGCCGTTCGCCGGGCGTGCGACCGAACAGCCGACTCGCGCCGAACCAGCCGAACCCGACGACCGCGGCAGTGCTCATCCCGAACGCGAGCAGCGAGCGGCCGGCGAACCCGGAGAGTGGCATTCGGGACAGGGCCAGGAACAGGGCGGACGGCATCGCGAGGTGGAACACGAACCGGCCGAGCACCGTCGCCACCGCCTCGCCCAGCAGGCCCCGGCGACAGGCCGCGTAACCGACCGTCGTGAGGATCCAGATCGGTACGAACGCCGACACCAAGCTCATACGTAGGTCACTCGCGGCTGAGTGACAGGAGCAGACCGGCCGCGGCCAGGGCGATCCCGGCGGCGGCCGCGTAAGCCGGAAGTTGGGCCGGGATGCCGAGGTAGACGGTGATGCCGAGGATGCGGGACAGGCCCCAGGGCAGCAGCGCGAGTTGGTCGTTCCACACCGTCAGCGCGCGTTCCAGGCCCACCGCCGAGACCAGGGCGGACAGTGCGCCCAGGGGTACGCCCACGGCGGTGAGGGTCAGCCCGACGGCGCTTGCGCGGCGCAGGCCGTAGCGGTCCCGCAGGACCACCGCCGTGACCACGAACAGCCAGCAGAACGCCGCGAACGCGACGGTGACGTACGCCGCCCGCAGGCCCGGCGCGGTCCAGAAGACGAACCAGTAGCCGCCGGGTCCGCGCGGGGCGAGCGCCGCCAGGAGAAGTACGCTGCGCAGCAGCGCGACGCCGCCGAGCGCGGCCCACAGGTGGAACGGATCCCGGCGGCCGACGACGAGGCGTACGACGAGGGCGAACAGCGCCCATCCACCGAGGGTGACCAGCAGGTGTGCCGGCGCGGCGAACCAGGTCGACACGAGCCGGCTCGCCACCAGGACCACGGCCGGGACCAGCCACACCATCAGCCGGTCCGCCCGGGTGCGGGGTGTCGGCAGCGCGGCGACCCGCCACGGCCGGAGCGCGCCGAACAGCAGTCCGCGCGCGGCGGCCGCGCCGAACCCGCGACCGCGCAGGCCGAGCAGCAGCACCAGCAGGATCGACGCGAGCAGCGCCCGGGCCGCCCAGGCCATCGCCGGGTCCCGGTCGGCACGCCGCGCCCCGAGGTCGGCGGCGGTGAAGTTGTACGCCGGCAGGTCTAGGTCGGCGCCGTAGCGCTGCCGGTGCGCGTCGCGCGCATCCTGGTACGCCGCCGCTGCCCGCCGCCAGTCGTGACGGGCGGCCGGCGCGCCGGTGTCCAGCCACTGCGCGTGCCGCAGCACCATGGTCCGGTACGCGCCAAGCGTCTCGAACAGGTCCACCTGGTAGTCGAGCGTCGCGGTGAAGCGCCCGCGCAGTTCGGCGTCCCGCCAGGTCGCCGGGTCGGTCGCGGCCACCAGGTCGCGCATGCGCCGGGCCAGCGCCACGGCCTGCGTACCCTCTTGGATCGCCTCGTCGACGCGGCCTCCGGTCACCGCGTAGATGCTGTCCAGAGCTGCGGAGTCGCCGGTCGGGATGTCCCACTCGAAGATCCACATCATGGGCGGCGGTTCGAGCCCGAGCGCCCGTACCGAGCGGTCGGCGTACGGACCGATGTAGAGGCCCTTGGTGACCGCTTGGCGGGACAGCGCCATGGCCTGCCCGATCGCGGCGACGGTCCCCGGGTCGCCGGAGAACGTGCGGTACGCCCAGTCCGCCGTCACCTGCGCCGGGTCGACCTGCGGGTCCCAGGCCAGGCGGCCGACGGCGTACGTGTTGAGGTCGTAGAGCTGCCAGAAGCCGGCGCGCAGGTACAGCGACATGGGCCCGGCGCGCAGCGGTCCGCCGTCCTGGGTCCAGTTCCAGACGCCCTCGACGTTTGCGTTGGCGGCGAGGAACGCGCGCAGCGCCTGGCGGTGCAGCGGGCCGAGGTCGTTGGGCAGCGAGCCGAACGCCTCGAACTCGCGCCGGGCCTGGAACTCCACGATGCGGCGGTGCCCGCCGCCCAGCAGGGTGGTGTTCAGCGGCAGGTGGCTGTAGAAGTCGCCGAGGGTGTACTTCGTGGACACGATCAGGTGCGGGTCGTCGAGCCCGCCGAGGACCTGCGCGTACGACTCCGGGTTGGTGTGCAGGTCGCCGACCGCGCCGACGCCCACCGTCCAGGTCCGGAAGATGATCTCCTTTCCGGCCGGGCCCGCCGTGTCCAGCAGCGCCCGCAGCATCGCGCGTACGGACGCCTCCGTGGTGACCGCGAGCCGGGACGAGTAGTCCCAGCCGGTTCCGGCGTACACCTCGCCGCCCTCGCCGATGCGGACCATGAGGCCGTCGACGAACGGCATGCCCTCGAACAGCTCGGCCAGGCCGGCCTGGTAGACCGCCCACAGCCGGGGGTCCGCCACGTCGAGGCCGCCGACGGTCCGCGTCAGGTACGCCTCCAACGGGGGCGACACCGCGAGCATGTCGGTCAGCAGGAAGACCTTCATCCCCATGTCCTCGGCGTACCGGAAGACGGGCCCGAACGCCGTGACCATCGCCCGCGCCCGGTCGACGTGCGGGTCGCCGGCCGGATAGACCGCGCGTCCGTCGCCGACCTTGGCGAACGTGACGTACTCCAGGAAGCCGGGCACGACGATCCCGTTGTATCCCTGCGCCACCGAGTGGTCGACGAGCTGCCGAAACTGCGCGTCGATGCGGGCCACCGCGGCGGCGTCCACCCACGGCGCGCGGGGCAGCACCGCCGAGGCGACCACGTCTGTGTTCAGGCCGTAGTCGTCGCCGGCGGCGAAGGCGGCCGGATCGGGCTCGCGGCCCACCGAACCGGCGTCGGTCAGTCGCAGGCCGAGCCGGGGTGCGACCACCCGACCCGTGTCCGCCGGGGAGAGCGCCTCGCCGCCGGAGCGGATCCGGTCGGCCAGCTGGTACATCCCGGCTGCCACGCCCGCCACGTCACCACCCTGGACGGCCAACTCGGTGCCGCGCACGTCGAGCCGATACGACTCGGGCGTCCCACCGAGAGCGGGCAGCACGCCCGCCCGCAGCGTGCGTACCGCCGACAGGTCGGGCGGCCCGCCGCCTGCCGTACCGGTGCCCGAGGCGGTGGTCGCGGACCCGCCCGGGGCGAGCACCGGCCGGGGCCGGCCGCGGAAGACGACCGCGTCGGCGACGGCGGTCGCGGCCTTGGTGAGCCGGGGATCGTCGGGTACGACGAGGGACGCCAACGGCGGCACCGGCGCGGGCGTCCGCGCCGGTGCCGCGACAGCCTCCTCGCGCGGCACGGCGGCGGGGGAGTGGCTCAGCTTTAGCGTGTCGCCGACCGCCCAGGCCGTGGCCGCGCCGAGCGCCACCACGATCGCCACGGCGATGAGCAGCGGGTAGGGCCTGCGGGCCTGGGCAACGTGAGCCACGCTCGCATGGTAGTGGTCGCACCAGCCGCCGTCCTCGACCCGCGGAAGCCGGCGGCGAGCGTCGTCGGCTACCTGTTGCCGGCACCATCTCCGCTCGGAGTCAGGACGTGGCGGGTCCGGTCCCCGGTCCAGGCCGCTTCGAGGATCGCGGTCAGGCTGGCGGTGTCGGTCGGGCCCGGGTGGTTCTGGATGAGTCGGGTGACGCCACCAGCCATCTCCGCGAACCGTGGCAGGTCGGCGCGGGCCACGCCGATGTCCGCCAGGGTGCGGGGGATGCCGATGTCGGCGAGGAGACCGTCGAGCCAGGTGAGGAACGCGTCCGCGGCCTCGGCATCGGAGGCGTCGGCCACGTCGAGCCCGCACACCCCGGCGAGGATCGCCAACCGGTCCTCGACGGCATCCCGGGCCGCGTCCAACGCGTAGGGCAGGAGCAATCCGACGCCCAGGCCGTGCGGGGTGTGCGTGGCCGCGCCGATGGGGTACTGGAGGGCGTGCGGGGCCGCGTTGCCCGCGTGGGAGAAGGCGAGCCCGGCGAGCATCGACCCGTACGACATGTCCGCGCGCGCGTCCCGGTCGCCGCCGTTGCGGACCGCACGACGCAGGCTCCGGGCGATCCGCTCCGCGGCCAGCAGCGCGTAGTGGTCGGTGATCGGGTTGCGGCCGAGGAACACCTGCTCCACCGGGTCGCGTGGTCCGTGGGCCCGGGGTCGCGCGGTGTAGCTCTCCACGGCGTGGCAGAACGCGTCGATGCCGGAGTGGGCGGTGACGGTCGCCGGGCAGGAATAGGTGAGCTCGGGGTCCACGATGGCGAAGTCGGGCACGATGTGGACGCTGGAGACCCCCACCTTCAGCTCGCGGTCCGGGTCGGTCAACACCGAGACGGGGGTGAGCTCGGAGCCGGTCCCGGACGTGGTCGGGACCGCGACGAGGGGGAGGGTCGGCCCCGGCACCCTCGACTCGCCGTAGAAGTCGCGCGGCGTCCCACCGTGGCGTCGGATGACGCCGACGATCTTGGCGAGGTCGATCACCGTGCCACCCCCGATGGCGAGGATCACGTCGGCCTCCACCTCGTTGGCGACCGCGACGGCCACGGCGACGTCGGCGAGTGGCACGTCCGACGTCGCGTCCGAGAACACCTCGACGACGTCGACCCGCGCCCGCACGGCGGCCACGATCTCGGCGACGCCCGGCTGACCCAGGAGAACCTGGTCGGTCACCACGAGGACCCGCGATCCACTCTCGGCCACCACCCGGGGGATGTTCTGCGCGACCCCTTCGCCCACGATGAGCTGGCGTGGTCCGCGGACGGTCTCAAGCATGTCGGTGCCTCTCCAGAACGTCGCTGATGTGCGGGGCGCAAGCTCGGGGCGGCGGGCCGGTCACGGCAGGTCGATCGCCGCGTAGGTGAGGTCGAGGTACTCGAGGATGCCCTCGTGCGACCCCTCCTTGCCGATGCCGGACTGCTTCACGCCCCCGAACGGAGCTGACGGGTCCGAGATCAGACCACGGTTGATGCCGACCATCCCGGTCTCCAGCCCCTCGGTGAACCGCAGCGCCCGCCGCAGGTCACGGGTGAAGACGTACCCGACCAGGCCGTGCTCGGTGTCGTTGGCCTTCGCCAGCACCTCGTCGTCGGACGTGAACGGGATGATCGGCGCCACCGGACCGAAGATCTCCGCCTTCAGCATCCGCGCGTCGTCGGGCACGTCGACGACGACGGTGGGCGGGTAGAAGTGGCCCGGCCCATGCGGACGCTTGCCGCCCACCAGCACCCGGGCGCCCCGATCCACCGCGTCGGCGACGAGCTCGTCGATCGCGGTGACCGAGGCCTCGTCGATCAACGCCCCGACGTCCACGCCGTCGTCCAGGCCATGACCCACCGACAGCGCGCCCATCCGCTCGACGAAGCGCGCCGTGAACTCCTCGCGCACCGGCTCCTCGACGTAGATCCGGTTGGCCGCGATGCAGGACTCCCCGATGTTGCGCATCTTGGCCACCATGGCGCCGCCGACGGCGACGTCCAGGTCGGCGTCAGCACACACGATCAGGGCCGCGTTGCCGCCAAGTTCCATCGAGGTACGCAGCACGTTGTCCGCAGCCTGCCGCAGCAGCACGCGTCCGACCTCGGTCGACCCGGTGAACGACAGCTTGCGGGTCCGGTTGTCGGCCAGCAGCGCCGAGACCACCGCGCCGGAACGCTTGGTGGTCACCACGTTGACGACGCCCGGCGGTACGCCCACCTCTTCCATGAGGCGGGCCAGGAACAGCATGGTGAGCGGCGTCTGGCCCGCGGGCTTGGTGATCGTCGTACAGCCCGCGGCCAGCGCAGGAGCGATCTTGCGGGCGCCCATGGCCAACGGGAAGTTCCAGGGCGTCACGAAGACACACGGTCCGACCGGCTTCGGCACGGTGAGGATGCGGTATCCGCCGGCGGGGGCGGCGCTGTAGCGACCCTCGACGCGGACCGCCTCCTCGGCGAACCACCGGAAGAACTCCGCGCCGTAGGACACCTCCGCCCGAGCCTCGGCGAGCGGCTTACCCATCTCCAGCGTGATCAGCCGGGCGACCTCCTCGGACCGCTCGACCAGTGCCCGGTACGTCGCGGTCAACAACTCCGACCGTTTCCGTGCTGGGGTCGCCGCCCACCCCGGCATCGCCGTGCTCGCCGCCTCCAGGGCGGCGAGCCCGTCGACGACGTCGGCGTCCGCCACCTCGGCGATGGTCTTGCCGGTGGCGGGGTCCTCGACGGCGAAGGTGGCCCCGTTCGTGGCATCGCGCCAGGCGTCGCCGATGCGGAGCCGCCGGTGCTCGGGAGCCAGGACGGTCATCGGGTCACTCATTGCGTCGCCTCCTGTGATCTTCGTGGTGCTGTGCGGAGTGCCCCAGCGATCGCCCGTTCGGGTGGACGGACGGGTCACCCGCCCTCGTCGGGGCGGGGGCGAAGGTGTCTCGGTCTGTTCGGCGCGTTACCGCCCCGCCTCGGACAGCGAGAGCCCGGTGTCCGCGTCGAACAGGTGCGCACGGTCCAGGTCGACCGTGACCGACAGTCGTTCGCCCGGCGTACCGGTGATGGTGGGTCGTGCCTTGACCTTGAGGATCTCGGTCCCCACCCGGACGTCGACCACCGTGCGGTCGCCGAGCGGCTCGAGCCCGTAGAGCTCTCCCGACAACGACGCGTCCCCGCGCTGCTCGACGGACAGGTCCTCCGCGCGTACGCCCAGCAGCAGCGCACGACCGTCCTCCGCGGTGGTCCAGCGGGGGCGCGGCAGCGTCCAGCCGTCCGCGCCGACCAGACGATCCCCCTTGGCGCGGCAGGCGAGCAGACTGATCGGCGGGCTCCCGACGAACCCCGCCACCCACTGGTTGGCGGGACGCTCGTACACCTCGGTCGGTGTCCCGACCTGCTGCACCTTTCCCTCCTTGAGGACCGCGACCTGATCGGCCATGGACAGGGCCTCGACCTGGTCGTTGGTCACGTAGACGAAGGTCGCGCCGAGGCTCCGGTGGATACGGGTGAGCTCGGTGCGCATCTCGACGCGGAGCTTGAGGTCGAGGTTCGTCAGCGGCTCGTCCATGAGGAACGCCCGGGGGCTGCGGACCAGCGCCCGAGCCAGCGCGACCCGCTGCATCTCACCGCCGGACAACTGGGCGGGACGACGCTTCAGCAGACGTTCGATGTGCAGCAGCTTCGACATCTGCTCGACGGCGGCGGCGATCTCGCTCGACGAACGGCGGCGTGCCCGCAGCGGTGAGGCGATGTTCTCGTACGCCGTGTGTCGCGGGTAGAGGGCGTAGTTCTGGAAGACCATGGCCAGGTCCCGCTCGGCCGGCGCGTCACCGGTCGCGTCTCTACCGTCCAGGTGCACCGACCCCGCGTCGAGCTTCTCCAGGCCGGCGATCGCCCGCAGGGTCGTCGTCTTACCCGCCCCGGAGGGCCCGAGCACGACGAAGAACGAGCCGTCCGGCACGTCGAGCGTCACCCCGTCCAGGGCCTGGACCTTGCCGAAGGACTTGCGCAGCCCGTGCGCTGCCACGGTTCCCATCAGGCCACCAGCTCTTCCGTGCGCACGTCGTAGACCGCCGGGGTTCCGCCGGTGTGCCGCAGCCCGACCTTCGCGTCCGGGGCGAAACGGATGGTCGGTGGCATCCGAACCCGTACGTCGCGCTCGCCGCCGTGGTCGACCACGTAGATGATCTCGTCGCCCAGCCACTCCGCCGAGACCACTCGGGCCGGGATGGCGCCGTCCGTCCCTGGCGCGGTGACTTCCAGCGCCTCCGGCCGGACGCCGGCGACCAGACGACGGTCGCGCGGCAGGCCGGACGGTGGTGTGAGGACCAGTCCGCCCTGACCGTGCAGCATGCCGTCGACCACCTCCACGTCGATCAGGTTCATCGGCGGGGATCCGATGAACGCGGCGCAGAAGAGACTCGCCGGACGGTCGTAGACCTCGAGCGGTGTACCGATCTGCTCCACGCGGCCCTTGTTGAGGATGGCGATCCGGTGACCGAGTGACATCGCCTCGACCTGGTCGTGGGTGACGTAGACCATCGTCGCCCCCAGTTCCCCCTGCAGGTGCTTGATCTCCGTGCGCATGTCCGCCCTCAGCTCGGCGTCCAGATTGGTGAGAGGTTCGTCCATGAGGAACGCGCGCGGTCGTCGCACCAGGGCGCGCGCGAGCGCCACACGCTGCTGCTCCCCGCCGGACAGTTGGCGCGGTCGCCGGTCCAGGAGGGGACCGAGCCGCATCAGCCGGGCGGCCTCCTCGACCCGCGCGTGCACCTCCTGCTTGGGCAGTCCCTCGGCCCGCAGGGGGAACGCCAGGTTGTCGCGGGTGCGCAGATGCGGGTAGAGGGCGTAGAACTGGAACACCATGGCGATGTCGCGCTCGGCGGGCGGCAGGTCGTTGACCAGCGTGTCACCGATGCGGATGTCGCCGGACGTCTGCCGCTCCAGGCCGGCGATGGCCCGCAGCGTGGTCGTCTTGCCGCAGCCCGAGGGGCCGAGCATCACGAACAGCTCGCCGTGGCCGATGGACAGGTCCACCTGTTCGACCGCGACCGTGCCGTCCGGGTAGCGCTTGTGCAGTTCGGTTACCTCGATACCCGCCATCAGCGTCGCACCGCCCCGAGCGTCACACCGGCGATGAGGTGCCTGCGCACCAGGTAGGCGAAGATGAGCACCGGTAGGGCGAACACCACGGAGGCGGCTGCCACGAGACCCCAGTCGGTGGTGGTGCCGCCGATCAGGCCGGCGATGGCGGGTGGGGCCGTGCGGACGCTGTCGCTGGACGTGAGGAAGATGGCGAACACGAACTCGTTCCACGAGAAGATGAGCGCGAAGACCGCCGTCGCGGCGATGCCGGGTAGGAGCTGGGGAAGCGTGTATCGCCAGAACGCCTGTAGTCGGGTGTAGCCGTCGAGCATGGCGGCGTCCTCGTACTCCGCGGGCACCTCGTCGACGAACCCCTTCATCATCCAGATCGTGAACGGCACGTTGAACGCGGCGTAGATGAGGATCAGGCCGATCTTGTTGTCGATGAGTCCGACCTGGCGGTACATGAGGAAGATCGGGATCACCACCACCACGGGCGGCATGAAGCGGGTGGACAGGATGAAGAACAGTTGGTCCTTCTTGGCCTTCACGGCGAAGCGTGAGTAGGCCCAGGCCGCCGGGACTCCCAGCACGGTGGCCAGCACCGTGGAGGCGCCGGCGACCACGAAGGAGTTGAGGAAGCTGACGGACACGGGGGTACGGCCGTCGCCCTGGGCGACGAACACGTCCTTGTAATGCTGCAACGTGACGGCGAAGTCGAAGAACTTGGCCGGGATGGCGTAGACGTCCCGGTTCTCCTTGATCGACGTCTCGATCATCCACAGCACCGGAAAGAGCATCACGGCGGCCAGCAGGGTCAGCAGCACGACCTCCACCGCGGAGCGGCCCCGACCGCCGGGGCGGCGCGCGGGAGGTGTGTGGTCCCCGGCCGGACCGGTGGACACGGCCTCGTCGACGGAGACGGCCATCAGTCCTCCTTGAGCTTGTTCAGATAACGCAGGTAGAGCTGCGTGAGGACGATGACGACGAGGACCATGAGGATTCCGTACGCCGACGCGGTTCCGGTGTTGAAGCCCAGGAACGCGACCTTGTAGATGTGGAACGACAACGTCTCGGTGGAGACCCCCGGGCCTCCGTTGGTGAGGATGTAGACGAGGTCGAACAGCCGGAACGCCTCGATGGCCCGGAACATCACGGCGATGAGCAGCAGTGGCCACACCAGCGGAAGGGTGATGGTGCGGAACTTGAACCACTCGGACGCGCGGTCGATCGAGGCGGCCTCGTAGAGGTACTTGGGCACCGCGCTGAGGCCCGCGAGCGCGATGAGCATGATGAACGGCGTCCACTGCCAGGTGTCGACCACGATCAGCGAGATCAGCGCCGTCCGCTGCCGGGTGAGCCACTCCACCTGCCCGAGGCCGACCGAGCCGAGCATGCTGTTGACCACGCCGAACTGCGCGTCGAGCATGAAGCGCCAGAACAACCCGACCACGACCGGCGACAGCATCATCGGGACCAGGAACAGCGTGGTCAGCGCTCCGCGCCCGCGCGTGCGCCGGGAGATCAGGTAAGCGATGCCGAAACCGAGCACGGTCTGCAGGGAGACCGCGCCGATCACGTAGACCAGAGTCGTCAGGGCCCTCGTGTGGACCTGGGCCGACGTCAGGATGGCGGTGTAGTTCCCGAACCCGACGAACTCGGCGGGACCCCCGCGCGTGGCCGAGTAGTCGGTGAAGGACAGGTACAACGACCACAGCAACGGGAAGACCGACATGGCGAGCAACAGCAGGAGCGAGGGGGAGATGAAGGCCACGGCGAGCCCTCGGTCGCTCAGCCGGCGGGACCGACCCGGTGCAGGTGGCGCCGCGGACGCCACCTGCCCGGGGTGTTCGGTCGTCGAAGGGGCGTCGCTCACAGCCCGCCGCCGCCCTTGCGGTTGCTCGAGTCGAGCACGCTCTGCTGCTCCTTGGCGATGTCGTCGAGCGCGTCCTTCGGGCTCTTCGCGCCGTTGAGGGCCGCGTTCACGTTGGTGTTCTCGATGTCGACGAGGCGCGCGTACTCGGGCACGTTCCACATGTCCCGCATCCGCGGGACCGAGTCGGCGTACACCTTGTTGAACGGCCCGGCGTTGAGGAACTCGGGCGACTGGATCGCGTCGGTACGCGATGGCACGCCACCGGCGGCGGCCCACTTCTTCTGGATGTCAGCCCGCTCGAACCACTTCATGAAGTTCAGGGCTTCCGCCTGGTTCGCCGCGCCGGAGTAGGCCGAGATGTGCATGCCCATGCCGCCGAGCGGGACGAGGTTCGTCTTCTGGGTCGGCAGGGTGGCGAAGCCCAACTTGTCGAGGATCTGCTCCCGCGTGCTGCCGAGCGTCGACTGCTTCGGATCGAGCAGGCCGCCGCTCGCCGCGATCCAGTTGAACGCGATGCACGCCTTGCCCTGGGCGACGGCCGCGTTCGTCTCGTCGATGAACCAGTTGCCGGAGCCCTTGGCGGTCAGCGGCTTCATCTTGTTGACCAGGACGTCCATCGCCTCCTGGCCCGCCGCGTCGTTGAGAACGCCCTGGATCTTGCGTGCCTTCGGGTCCCAGAGGTTGCCGCCGTAGACGCCGTTGACGGTGTTGTAGGTGACGGCTGCGGCGTCGGAGCCGTTGGCCTGGTGGAAGGCCAGTCCGCTCACGCCGGGGTGCTCCGCCTGGCACTTCCCGGCGACCGAGATCATCTCGTCCCAGGTCTGCGGCGGCTTGTCGCCGATCAGGTCCTTGCGGTAGATCATCGTCCAGGTGTCGCCGAGCAGCGGCAGCCCGTACAGGCTGGCGTTCTCGTCGCGTTTGCCGGTCTCCGCCTGCGGGAACTGACCGTAGGCCGCCAGGAGGTACGGGTCGTAGGCCTGCACCTCGATGTTGTTCTTGACGAAGTCCGTGAGGTCGAGGATGTTGCCGTTCGTCACGGCCTCGCCGATGTGCTGCGAGTCCAGGATCGCGATGTCGAAGTCGGTCTTGCGCGCGGCGAACTGGGTGAACATCGCGTCGTGCCAGTTCGCGTTCGGCACGGTGTTGACCTTGATGGTCGCGTTCGGCCGCTCTTTCTTGTACTCCGCGTTGGCGAAGGCTTCCAGCGCTTGGGCGGGCGGCCAGTCGAACCAGATGAAGCTGAGGGTCAGCGGGTCCTTGCTGAGCTCCGGGACGGCCGCCGGCGCCTTGGGGGCGCTCGCCTTCGCGTCGTCGTCCTTGTCGCCGCCGCACGCCGCCAGGGTCGTGGCCACCAGCAGCATGGCTGCCGTCGCCAGCCGTGCCTTGCGACCGGGAGCGGGCATTCGTCCTATTCGCTTCTGAGCGCGCATGTTATGCCTGCTTTCTGGATGGGGACTTCTAGGGCCTCGCTATGTGCTTCGCCAAGCGGTTGCTGGTTTTCTGGGCGTGGCGCCGGGCCGTCGTGAGGGCCGGCGTCAGAACTGCGCCGCGAGGTGGAGAATGAAGATCATCCGCCACTTTTCCTATACGATCTGGTGGGGGCGTCAGCATGCCGCAGCGCTGTGACTGATGTCAACAGGTCGCAACGGCGCAAGAAGGGACCTCACGTCACGATGGACGACGGAGCGATGATCGCGCGGGGCCGCAAGGCCGTGACGGGAGGAATGCCGGTGGGAAGATCGGGCGGCCGGCTCGCCGACGAGGTGTACGACACGCTGCTCGGGCAGCTGATGTCGCTACGGATCGAGCCCGGCTCCCGCGTCACGATCGACGTTCTGGCACGAGAGCTGGGAGTCTCCCAGACACCGATCCGGGACGCACTGAACCGGATGGAGGCCGAGGGGCTGGTCGTGCGGGTGCCCCACGCCGGCTACCGCATCCCTCCCCAGATCACCCGCCACCGATTCGAGGACATGCTCGAGGTCCGTCTGCTGCTCGAACCCGCGGCGGCGCGCAGGTCCGCCGAACGCGCCTCGGTGGAACAGGTGGCCGGCCTGCGACGGATGCTGGGGGAGATGGCCGAGTTGGAGGGGGGCAAGGGGCCTGCGGCGTACGGCGCCTTCGGGCTCCGCGACGCCGCGTTTCACGACCTGGTCGCCCTCAGCGCGGAGAACCAGGTGATCCGGGAGGCGCTCGCCCGTCTGCACAGCCACGTGCACCTCTTCCGGCTGCACCACGACGCCCAGGTCACCCACCTGGCCATGGCCGAGCACGAGGACGTCGTGGCCGCGATCGCCGCGCGTGACCCCGACGCCGCCGCCTACGCGATGCGTCGGCACATCCTGCGCTCCGGCGACCGTTTCCGACGATTGTTCGACGAGGTCACGGACGCGGAATCGATGGCGGTAGAGGCTTGACGGGTGGGCCGGGTCGAGGAATGCTATCGCCACCGGATCGGATCGGATTGGATCTCCACCACCCGCCACCAGACGCGAGGAGAAGCAGGTGCCCAGAGCGCTGCTCCTGACCGGCGACGCCGCCGAGGAACTCGACACCATGTATCCCTACTACCGCGTGCAGGAGGGCGGCTGGGACGTCGACGTCTCGTCACGGACGCTGCGTGACGTGCAGTTGGTCATCCACGAGTTCGACCCCAACTCCGACGCCTACGTGGAGAAGAACGGTCGGAAGCTGCCGGTCGACGTGCCCTGGGCCGAGGTCGACGTCGAGCGCTACGACGCCCTCATCATCCCCGGCGGACGCGCCCCCGAGTGGATCCGGGTCGACGCCGACGTCAGGCGCATCACCGAGCACTTCTTCGCGCGCAACCTCCCCATCGCTCTGGTGTGTCACGGCGCGCAGGTGCCAGCGGTGTACGGGCTCCTGAAGGGCCGGAAGACGGCGTGCTTCCCGCCCATCACCGGTGACATGGAGAACGCCGGCGCGACGGTCATCGACGCACCCGACGTCGTGGACGGCAACCTCGTCTCCTGCCGGGGATGGCCCGACATGCCGCAGTTCGGCAGGGCGATGATGGAGGTCTTCTCGAAGTCCGTCAGCTCCGCCTCGGCGTGAGCACACCTGGCCTGCCCCGGTGACCGCACTTCGGACCGTCACGGTCGACGGTTCACCCGTCCACGTTCTGGAGAGCGGCGCCGGGCCCGCGGTGTTGATGCTGCACGGCTCCGGACCCGGCACGACCGGGTCCGGCGCCTGGGCATCGACGGCGCAGGCGCTGGGCACGTCCTGGCACCTGGTGGCTCCCGACCAGGCGGGGTTCGGCCGTACGCCCGTGCCGGCCGGCTCGCCGAGCGGACTCCGGCTCTGGACCGAGCAGGCCGCGGGCCTGATGGATGCTCTCGGTGTCGAGTCCTACGCCGTGGTGGGCCACTCCATGGGCGGCGCGGTGGCGCTGGCACTGGCGGCGGCACACCCTGAGCGGGTGACCCGGGTCGTGGCGGTCTCCACGATGGGCGCTCCGGGGGCACCCCTGTCCGCCGATCTCGACGCGGTCTGGGCCGCTCCCGCCGGCCCGCTCGGGGCACGGGACATGCTGAGTCGCCTCCTCCTCGACCAGGCTCTCGTGACCGACGCGGCCGTCGAGGCCCGGGCGGCGACGATGCGGGACGGGGCGTCCGCGTACGCGTCGTTGTTCCCTCCGCCGAGGGCACGATGGGTCGACGACCTCACCCTCTCCGCGCAGACGCTGGCAGCGATCCGCGTGCCCGTGCTGCTCGTGCACGGCGCCCAGGACCGGCTCACCCCGCTCGAGACGGCCGCCCGACCCCTGCTCGAACACCTGGCCGACGTCCGTCTGCACGTGTTCGGCCGATGCGGGCACGTGCCCGCGGTCGAGCATCCGGACGAGTTCCGGCACCTGCTGTCGTGCTTCCTCTGCCAGGACCGAGGTCACTGACCGCTGTCCGCAGCCCGTGCCCGAACGGATCAGTACATGAGCCGGCCGCGAACGCACGGCAGGTGGCGGAGCTCAGGCAGCCTGGACGGTAGACCCCTTCGGAGGGCAGTTGTAGACGGCCTCGGACAGGAACTTCAGCTGCGGCAGGTGGTGTGCGGGCATGACGAGCTGCAGGTCGGCGATGGCGTTGACCCATTGAGCCTTCTGGTCCGTGCTGATTCTGCCCCGGTTGGTCTCGATGAACTTCTGCGCGCCCTCGAACTGCCCGGACTTGATGTCGTTGATCAGTTCGAGCAGATGGACGGTCACCGACACGGCGTCCGGCTCACCGCCGACGGCGGTGACCATCGCGGTCAGCCGGGCGGTGCTCAGGCCGCCGTCGACCGCCGTCGCGAACTGCCCGGCGGCCTCCAACCGCCCTACCGAGCCGAGCAGTGTGGCGGGGCGATCCGCCTCGGCGGCGGTGGCGTAGTCGAAGGCGATGTCGGCGTGGCCGGATACGCCGAGATCCAGGACGGGGGCGAACACACTCAGCGCCGGCTGATCAGGCACCCGTTGGATCATCCGCTGGACGTGGGCGAGGTTGGTGGCCATCTGCCCCGCCGACCAGCGTTCCCGCAGGCGGCGGAAGATGTCGCGGCTCGCCCGCAGATCGGCCGCCCAGATCAGTTCGCCGAGATCGTCGTCGATCCGGGCGACGGCGCCCGTGGGGCGGGCCAGTGTGCCTGCGGCGTCCAGGACCGCGGCGGAAATGCCCGGCCAGATCTCGCGCGACGTGACGGTCTGGCCGTTCGGCCGTACGGTCGTGGCCTTCCACCGGTGGCCGAGATGAATGCCGACGTCGCCGGTCTTTTCCAGCGTCGGGTGCAGCACCGCGGCGCCGTACCTCTCCACCACGTCGAGCACCGAGTCGATCGAGGCGAGGGTTACCACGAGCGGTAGCAGGCCACGCTGGGCGAACTGTTCCAGGAGGTTGTTCAGGATGGCCAGCCCGACGGCGAGCGCGGGCCGGCCGATCTGCGAAGTTTCCAGCAGAATCACCGGCCGCTCTCCGGTGGCGGCGTTCTCCAATCCGGCGAGCAGCGATGGCGGCGCCGTCCCATCGGGGGCGGAGATGACGAAGAGGTCGCCATGCCTCGCGACGGAGGGGGGAAGCCGTAGCGACCACCGGGGTGCAGCGAGCGGGGCGGCCTGCACCGGGACCGACGCCGTCGCCGCGTCGACGGCGACCGTCGGCACCATGTCGGGAATCGACTCGGCCAGCTCGGACACGATCGTGTCCAACCTCTGCTTCCGGGCGTACCACTCCCGCTGGGCCCGTACGTACCGTGCCCCGGCGGCGGTGTTGCCGGCGTCCGCGATCTCCTCCTCGGAGGGCCACTCGGGGATCGTTCCCGGCTCGACCTGTCCGGTGCCGCGTCGCCGCTCCAACTCCGGGCCGAGCCGTTCCAACTCCAGCTCACGGCTCACCTGCTGCCATTGCTGGAACGCCTCACCCACAGCGAGCGCAGCCGAGTTCGCCTGGGCCAGCCGGGCCATCACCGTGGCGTTGTCACTGACACCGAAGTGCCGGGCGGCATCCAGCAAATCCATCAGAACCGGCGTCGACTCGGGCAGGGTGACCTGGACCGCCGCGTAGCTGTCGCCCCAGGTGTGCGGGACCTTCGCCACGAGGACGATCTCCTCGGTCCACTCCACCAGCGCGCCCGGTGGGGGTCCGTACGACAGGACGGCCTCGCTGGAGCCGCCGTGCGCCGCGCCCGTGGCGGATCCCGCCGGCCCGCCACTCAACCAGGCTCCCTCACCTCCGATCCGGTACGCCGCCGGATCCCGCACGTCACCGGCCCCGAACGCCTCCGCCAGCCGTTCACTGTCGGTCGGCGTCTGTCTCGGCGCCGGGTCCTGGGTGTTCGTGCCAACCTCGTCGGCGTCGTCCTTCACTCCGCCGACCTGGTGTGCGCCGGCGCCGGCGGCCGCGGCGGAATCCACCCGGCTCGTCGCGGCGCTGACGCCGTCCATGGCGACCCGGAAGCGTCGTACGTCGCGGTAGTAGGGCGGGACGACGTGGGCGAGCCGTGCGTGAACCACCCGGCTGTAGACCGTCAGAGTCAGCCGGCCCCCGGCGATGTGCGGATCCTCGACCGGGATCTCGATCGGGTTGGCGATCCGCCGGCGGGTCATCCCCCACAGCGCGGTCTGTCCGAGCGCGGTGACGAGCTGGTGAGCGGTGCTCCCACCGAGCCTGGTCACCCGGGCGGGGGCGCCGGCGAGGTGCAGCGCCCGCGCCGCCGCGGCCTGAGTCAGAGCCGCACCCCGGAAATCGACCACCTGGTACTGCTCCGGAAGCGCCAACGGGGTGCGTTCCCCGGGAATCAGCTCCGCTCTCCCCGCCTGCCAGCGCAGCAGTTCCGCCTGCGACGGGGCGCGCGGTAGGGCCACGATGGTGGGGTCCGGCAGCGGCCACTGCGGTGCGGCCATCGTTGACAGGTGGTCGGCAAACTTCTCGACCTTCAGGTCATGCCCGATCCGCAGTACGCCCAACTGCTTGCCGGCGTGATAGGCGCGCAGCTCGATGGTGACCCGTTGACGCACCTCGGCCCACGGACCGACCAGTTCGACGATGGTCAGATGCTGGTCGGTGTTGGACTCCATTTGGCTCACGCTGGTCGAGGTGCCACGCAGCGCCCCGACGTCGCCCGTGCCGGTCCGCTCGCCGTCCCGCCCACCCTGGCCCCCGGGCTGAAATCCGTACAGGTCGGTCCGGGTGTGGGCGACGGTGGACAGCTCGCTGTGGGTGTACGCGCCGGCCACGTCCATCTCGTGGTTCTTCTGATTCGCCAGGACCCGGTGCACGGACGGTTCGGTCAGCGACCCGTCGTCATCCGACGCCAGCACCTGCACCAGCACCTGCACGTGGTCGCGGCCGACCGCGCCCGGATAGGTGAGCAGGATGGAGATGGAGCCGTCGGTGGACGCTCCCCAGTGGCCGGCGATGAATTCGACGCTTGTCTCGTCCAACACCGCCGAGATGTTCGTCAGGCCGGCCTCGTCGTCCTGGATGACCCGGAGTCCGTCGCCCCATTCGACGAACTGCGGGAGATGGAGCCCGCGTAGCCATCTGATGATCGTGGCGCCGAGCGGGGGGGAGGGCCACGTGTCGACCCGCACCGAGGTTGCGGGGTGGGACCGGAAGTGGACCGGCGGGCAGGGTGAATGGTGGTTGGAACACCTTGTTCGCCAACAGCGGCGCTTGCAACGCCGGTTCACTGGCGGTCGCCGCTCGCGGCCGGTCGAGCACGCCGCTGTGTCGGGCGTTGTCCTCCATGACCAGGCCGTACGCTGCGCCGTCGGTGATCAGGCGGCTGGCCGCGTACCGCTTCGACGGGCCGACCGCCTGCGGGTTGATCAGCACGGCCTGCACGACGAACCGGACCCTCGCTACCAGCGGCACCGTCAGTCCCACGCCGGGGTCCCAGGAGTCGACGCGTTCCACCCCGGCGCTGAACGCCACCGTCCTGGCGCGGGTGCGACGCACGGCCAGTCGCCGGACCACCTGGCCTCCGAGGGAGCTGGCGCCCACCTGCCCGCTGCCGCCCACGCCGGCGGAGGCGGCGAGCTCACCCCCTGTCGTACGGGACGCGCTGACACTCGTCAGGCCGGTACGGCTGTGCTCACCACCGTGGTTCACCACGCCCAGCGGCCCCGGGCGGGCCTGGTCGACGATCGCCTGGAGGAAAACCGCGCCGTGGACCGTCGGGCTACCGATGATTTCGCCGAGGTCGTGCAGACGGATCGCCCGGCGGGAGATGCTGGGCAGGATGGCCGCCAACCGGTCCGGGCTGACCTGCCGGTACAACTGCAGATGCGACTGACTGCCCGGCGTGATGACGCCCACGCGGGTGCCCCGCTCGTACGCGCCGTCCTCGACCATCAGCCGGCGAGCTTCCACAACGGCCTGTTGGATCGCCAGCAGCAGCTCCTCGGAACCGTGGACGTAGGAGACGCTGTCCCAGTCGAGGACGTGGTGACCCTCCACGTGCAGATCGGTGAGCTGGCCGGCCAACTCCTGGGGCGCCAGCGTCAGGTCGCTGATCGCCGGAGTCGGTAGCGGAGACTCCCTGGCCAGGTGAAGCTGGTCGACGCCCAGCGTCAGGTCCTTGGAGACGGTGAACGCCAGCCACTGCTGGAAGGTACCCAGGTCACCATGGGCCAGCGACCGTGCGCCGGGGGTGCTGTCCCGCGACCGGCGCCACAGGTTCCGGAGCGTGCCGGTTGCCTCGTCGAGCGCGTGCAGCTCGACGGTGAACCGCAGCTCGTCGGCGAAGAGGGCCTGCGCGTTGTCGCCCAGATCCAGCCACACCTCCTCGCTACCGCTGCCCATCTGGGTGCGGCGGCGTCTGACGTACCGGGCGCGGACACCCGAGTGGACGACCCGGGCAGCCCGGACGTCGAGGTCCGGACCGAGGCTCGTGGACATCGCCGTGTCGACACGGGTCGCGGCCTCCATGGCGTACCGTCGGCGCACCGGGGTCTTGGGGAGCTTGCGTGCCCGGTGCAGCACGCTGCGCGACAGCGGGGTTGGCCTGGGCGCCTTCGCCTCGACCTCCCCGTCCGCCGGCTCCTCCATGATCGTGTCGAGGTGTCCCTGGGCAGGATCCTGGGCGGTACGGTTCTCATCCCGCACGCCGAGGTATTCCGGCTCGTCGTCCGGCCGGACCCGCTCTGCCCGGATCATCAGGGTCAGACCGAGTCGCCGACTGCTGTTCGGTAGTTCCAGTCGAATCACGACCTGGCCGGCGGTGAGGCTGAGGAATTCGGCGGCGAGGCGAGTCGGTCCGCTCTCGGCGGCGAGGCTCTCCTCGTTGACCAGGGCGTCCATCACCTGCTGGATGATCGCTCTCTTGGTCCGCGGCGCGTTCCAGTCCGGCAGCACGGCGCGTACGTCGGCGTTCTCGGGCAGCGCCAGGATCCGCCGTATCTCCGTCCCGACGCGGTCCGCGATCATCTCGGCGCCGAAGATGGCCGCTTGGCCGGTCCGTAGGCGGCCGCCCTCCCACATGTATCTCTGCAGGTGCCGGGTCTCGCTGCGTTCCACCATGGTCCGCAGCCGGGCGATCATCTGTGCGTCCGGTCGCTGCGCCCCATCGAGGGCCTTCGGATCGGCCCCGTGGGTGCGATCCGCTGTCGCCGAACCCTGGGGGACAGACGCGTGCGTTGCGGTGGTAACCGCCCGGTACACGCCTGCGGGCACCTCTTCGAGCGCCGTGACGGTCACCGTCCGGCTCGCGGGCGTCTCCCCACGGGGGACCCAGAAGCGGAGTCCGGACCGGTACGTGGCCCGGGAGAGTGTCATGTCGTAGCTGGTCTCGACCAGCACCGTCGGGACCGTGAGTTCCTGACCCACCCGGGCGTTGGTGGTCAGCGACGACGCGGTGCTGGCGGTGCTGGCACGGGTGAACGTCGCGGGCGCCACGTTCACCCGTGTGAAGGGAAGCCGGATTCCGATCGCCGGCCGCACGTACAGACCAGAGGTCGTCTCGGTGGTGCCGTTGGACTCGGCGAAGAAGGTGGGCTGTTGTCGCAGTCGGGCGTCGCCGTCCGGTGTGCCGACCAGCCGCATCGAGGTCAGGCGGGGTTTCGCGGCCAGGCCAGCGGCGGCGGCAGGCATACCGATCCACTCTCGGCTCGCCACCGTCTGCGGCGCCCGGGTGCCGACGAGCAGCCGGATCAGTTCAGACGGGGACCACCTGTCGCGGACCGCCTGCCGCGTCCTGCTGCCCGGCTCGACCACCGGTACGTCGTGCAACAGATCGACCGCGTGCTGGGCGGCGTTGCCGTCGCCGATCACCTGCAACGGGAACCGGTTCGACGACAGCAGCGCCCGGGCCGCGTCATCCACGGTGAGCGTCGAGGCGTCCCGATCCGCGAGTTCCATCAGCGCGAATCTCTTGGTGATCCGGAACCAGTGGGGCCCGAGATCCTCGTCGACCGGCGTCGCGGTCGGCTGGTCCAGCCGCAGCCGGAGGGTCACTCCGGCGGCTGTCAGGTAGGCCTCGGAGTCCCCGTACACCACCTGGTAGTCGACGGCGGTGCCCGACGTGCCGCCGCTCTGACTGGGTCGGGCGTCGAAGACGCCGGCCGACACCGACACGGGAACACCCGCCACCTCGAACGGCACCGTCGCGTGCCACAGCCCACGCCGTCGGGACTGACGGTTCCGGTTGCTGGTCACCCGGTCCCGCCGGGACTGGGTCATCCGGTTGCCCTGCTCTCGACGAACCTCGTCCGTGACCACCGGCGTGGGCACCAGCTCGACCCAGACCGTCCGGTACTTCTTCCGACGCCACCGGGGTCTCCCCGCGACCTGGAGGTCGAACGCGCGGCGGGAGTGCAGGAAGGTTGCGGCCTGTTCACCCAACGCCCGCAGCAGCGGGTCGTTCTCCCGCACGCGCAGACCGAGTCCGGCCAAGGCGTCGGCGGCCGCCCTCGTCAGCCCTGCGGACCAGCCCTCCTGGTCGGCGGGCGTGGCCGGGGTGTTGAGCAGGTGCGGGATGCGCGCGACGACCGTCCGTAGCCGGCCCGCCGTCTCCGCGTCAACCCTTTCGACCGACGACCAGATCGGGTCGGCACCGGTCGGTGCGCTGACGGAGGCCGTCCCCGCCTCCGCTTCGACCAGATCGCTCGGCGCGTTGGCGAGCTCGCCGACGGCGGCGGGCGTTCGAATCGGTGGCGTCGGTGTGAGGTGGGGGCGACCCAGCGCCGGCACGCCGTCGGCGAACGCCCGAGCCGGCAGACCAGGACGGGAGGTGGTCGCCGTTCCGGCCGGTCGTCGGTTCGCGGGGACCGGATCGAGTCGGGCCGGTGGGATCCGGGTGTGCTCGTCCGGGAGGGAGCCCGATTCGAGCGCGTCGCGCCCGCTCGCTGGGGCGGTCAGCAGCGCCTCGTGGGTGGTCGGTCGGCCGTCCGGATCCAGCAGCAGCACGTGGGTGCCCGGGGTGACCAGTGCCCGGGTCCAGGCGTCCGAGTCCGCGCCCGGCGCGGCGGCGGGCCCGCGCATCGGTCCGGCCACGGCGGGGTCGACGTACCGGGGCACGACTTTGCCGTCGCGGTCCTCCGCGACCAGCCAGAACACCCGGTCCCGCTCGCCCGGCACCCGGAACAGCGCGCTCGCTCCCGCCACCCGGTGGACCGCCCGATAGATCAGCGAGGCGTCGTCCACGGGTGTGAACGTGCCACCCAACGCGGTCGCCAGCCCGGCCGGATTGGGCCGAACGAGGAAGTCGACGGGGATGGGACCGTTCGCGACCCGACCGTGCAGGACGGCGAAGACGGCGAGGGCGGTGACCAGGCTGTCCGCAGCGGTCATCGGCCCAGATGCTTCCGAGGGCTCCACAGTGGCCATCCACCGTGCCAGCCGGGACATCGACAGCCTCGGGGCCGATGTTCGCGCGACAAGCGCCTCCACTCCCGCCGATCGCAGAATCTCCCAGCCGCGCTCGGAGGGACGTGCCGGGTCTTCCGGGGTTTGTGTCAGGCGCAACGGCGGCACCGAGCCGGCGGGTACCTCGATCACCCGCGCTGCGGCGTTCGGTCCAACCAGGCCGACATCCTGCAACGCCTCCAGGTGCGCGTTGATCAGGAGCGTCAGCTCCGTGCGGGCAATCCGAACGGCCCTGCGCTCCCGGTACCGCCGCCGCGCTGGCGGACGCTGGCCGTCGTCCGACGTGTCCAGTTGGGTCCAGGCCGTCGGGACGTCGTCAGCAACGGTGGTCGGTCGGATCGCCTCCCAGGCGAGGGCCGCGGCCACGCCCGCCAGTCCGTCGGACCGCTCGGGCGACGTCGGTGCCGAGGTCTCGTCGCGGGTGGTCGTACCGATGGTGACCGCGGCGACGGGGTGCGGCGCGGCAACGTCCGTCGGCAGGGCCGCCAGGTGGTCGGTGGCGAGATGACGAGCCGGTGTCACCAGTACGTATTCCGCAGCGCCCGGAGCGGCGGTGTGGCCCCGACCGTCGATCCGAACGACCCGGTCGCTGTCGCTGGCGGCGACTGTCGCGGCGGGCAGGCGTACGGGCAGGCCGAGCGCGTCCGCACGGGCGATCGCTCCGGCCAGGTCCAGACCGGCCAAGACCGCCGCCGACGGGGCTTCCACCATCTGTGCGACGACCGCCGGCGGCTGCGTCATCAGCGCGGCCAGCGCCGCGGGGGACCTGAGCGCGTCCGCGGCGACGTGGACCAGATGCACACGAGGCAGTCGCTCAGCGGCGAGGACCTCGTCCGGCACCGGGCTGGAGTCCAGACTGAGGTATAGGCCCGACGGCACCCAGGTGGTGCTGAACTCGGGACACACCACGCCTTTCGCCGCCACGACCACCTCCTGGCCGGGAGGCTAACGACTCTTCTTTTCGATCTAATGACGAAGTTCGGGCAGAGCGGCCCGGGGCCAGCCGCCATGGCGATCATCGACAAGTATCGCTACGATCCGATATCGGCGCTTTACTGAGTGTTGATATGCGCTGGTGGCGAGCCCTGGACGCTGACGATCCGGCACCGCTACGAACGTGGTAGCGGCCTGGATCACGCCGTCTCGACGAAGGGAATCCCGATGACCGAGAGCGCGCAGAGCACCGAGAGCCGAACCGTTCCGCCCGCGCGGTCGTACCCGTTCAGCGTGCCCGACCGCCTCGTCGTCGATCCGACCTACGGAGAGCTGCGCGAGCACGAGCCGATGACCCGGGTGCAGCTCCCCTACGGGGAGGAGGCGTGGCTCGCCACCCGGTACGAGGACGTTCGCACGGTCCTCGGCGACGTGCGGTTCGGCCGCGCGCCAGCCGTCGACCGTGACGAGCCCCGGCTCACCCCGCGCCAGCAGTACAGCGGCATGCTGACCATGGATCCGCCCGATCACACCCGGCTGCGTCGGTTGGTGGCGAAGGCGTTCACGGCACGTCGGGTCGAGGCGCTGCGACCTCGAACCCAGGAGATCGCCGACACGCTGGTCGACGACATGCTCCGGCTCGGGCCGCCGGCCGACCTGGTGGAGCACGTCGCCACGCCGCTGCCGATCCAGGTGATCTGTGAGCTGCTCGGCGTCCCGTACGCCGACCGCGACCGTTTCCACGTCTGGTCCGAGGCGATCGTCTCGACCACCTCACTGCCTCTGGAGACGATCCAGGAGTACCTGAACAATCTCTGGGGCTACATCGGTGGCCTGGTTGCCGAGCGCCGCCGCGACCCGGGGATCGACGACCTGCTCGGCGCGCTGGTGCGGGCCCGCGACGAGAACCAGGACCGGCTCAGCGAGACCGAACTGGTGGAGCTGGCCGCAGGGCTGCTCGCGGCCGGTCACGAGACGACGGTGACCCAGATCCCCAACTTCGTCTACGTCCTGCTGCACAATCCGGACCAGCTCGCGCGGCTGCGGTCCGATCCGTCGCTGGTGCCGGCCGCGGTCGAGGAACTTCTGCGGTACGTGCCGCTCGGCGTCGGTTCCTCCTTCGCCCGGTACGCCAAGGAGGACGTCGAGGTCGGCGGGGTGCTGGTCCGGGCCGGGGAACCGGTTCTCGGGTCACTGTCGTCGGCGAATCGGGACGGTACGGTCTTCGCCGACCCGGACCGGCTGGACTTCGATCGCGAGCAGAAACCGCACCTGGGCTTCGGGCACGGCGTACACCACTGCGTCGGCGCGCAGTTGGCCCGCATGGAGTTGCAGGTAGCCGTCAGCACCTTCGTCACCCGTCTGCCCGGCATGCGGCTCGCCGTACCGGAGGCGGAGCTGAAGTGGAAGCGCGGCATGTTGGTACGGGGCCTGCTCAGCATGCCGGTGGCCTGGTGAGCACCGCCTGGCGGGTCGGGGTGGACCCGGGTCGTTGCATCGGCACGAGCATCTGCGCCGGCACCGCACCCGAGCACTTTCGCCTTGTCGACGGCGTGTCCGCGCCGCTGGCCGACGTCGTCTCTCCGGCCGAGGTCGTCCTCGACGCGGCCAACTCGTGCCCGGTGGAGGCGATCATCGTCCGGGACGTCACGGACGACCGGCTGATCGCGCCGGAGGAGTGACCCGTCACCCACACCGTGCGTGAGGACGGCCGTTCGTCCGGCGTTGGCATCGTCGCGGTCGCCGCCTATGGTGGAGACATGTCCTCGGTTACGTTCCGCTCTCCTGCCGTCACCGGTGTGGCGGCGATCGGGGCTGCCCACGTGGCGATGGCGGCGTGCCGGACGGTCGATATGCGGGTGCCGGTTGTCCGCGTGCCGCGCATCGCGCCCATGTCGTGGCTGACGAGCCCGGCGCGAACCGGCCGAGGCCCCCCCGCGGAACCGTTGCATCACGGAACGACCGCCAGGGCGAAGCTATCCAGCTTCGGCCCTTTTCTTTTTACCCTTCGAAAGCAGAGGTAGGACCATGAGCGTCGATCAACGAGCTGTCGACCAGCGTTGGCTGGCTGATCTGCGAGCCTCGCTGGCGGAAGACTTCGCCACGCAGACGGCTCGGCTGCGGGAACTGACCGAGCTCAACGCGGACACCGGCGACCCGAGCGAGGCCCACAACCGGGCCGCGCTGCTGGTGGCCACCCGGCGCAACATCGAGCAGATCACCGGTGCGCTGAGCCGCATCAGCGCCGGCACCTACGGGACCTGCGCGAAGTGCCGCCAGAACATCCCGGCCGAGCGGCTCGAAATCCTTCCGCATGCGCAGTTCTGCGTGTCCTGCCAGGCGAAGCAGAACGGCTGACGGGCGGCGTGGCTGCCGTGCCGCGGCGGGCACGGCAGCCGCTGGTCGGGGACGGCCCTCGGACCGGTCCGCCGGGAAACGGTGGCGCGTGCGGGTCGGTGGTTGGGTAGCGTCCCAGGGCATGATCGAGTTTGTCGAGCGGCACACGGTTCTGGCCGTCGTGGTCGGGTCGCGGGCGTACGGGCTGCACGGCCCGGGTTCCGACAGCGACCGGCGTGGGGTGTACGTGGCGCCCACGCGGGCGTTCTGGCACCTCGACAAGCCGCCCACCCACCTCGACGGTCCGGCTGCGGAGCAGTTCTCCTGGGAGTTCGAACGCTTCTGCGTCCTGGCCCTGCAGGGCAACCCGACGGTTCTGGAGGTGCTCTGGTCCCCGCTGGTGGAGCGGATCACCGACGACGGGAAACGCCTGCTGGCGGTCCGGCGGGCCTTCCTGTCGAGGCGGGTGGCCGAGACCTACGGCAACTACGCGCGGGATCAGCTCAACCGGGTGGCGGCCCGCCGCGAGCGCACTGGCGAGACGAACCACAAGCAGGCCATGCACATGATCCGTCTGCTGGTCGCCGGCGTCCACGTGCTGCGTACCGGGGAGGTGCTGGTCGACGTTCGTCAATTGCGCGACCGGCTGCTCGCGGTGCGGCGCGGCGAGGTGCCGTGGGAGGAGATCGACGCCTGGGCGGCGGACCTGTTTCGGGAGCTCGGCGACGCGGCGGCCACTACCGCGCTGCCCGATCAACCCGACCGGGTCGAGGTGGACCGGCTTCTCACCGCGGTACGGGAAGGAAACCTGTCGTGACCATCGAGGTGCCGCCGTGGGCCGCCGACACAGCCCGCGCTCTGCCCCGTCCGCTGGTGTTCGCCACCGTCAGCGGTGCGCATCTGTACGGATTCGCGTCGGTCGACTCCGATCTGGATCTGCGGGCCGTGCACCTGCTCGTGTCCGAGGAGGTCGTCGGGTTGCGCACCGGCCCGCAGACGCTGCAGCAGGTGGGCGTGCGCGACGGTGTCGAGTTGGACGTGGTCAGCCACGATCTGTTGAAGTTCGCCAAGCTGTTGACCGGCCGCAACGGCTATGTTCTGGAGCAGCTGCTGTCGCCGCTGGTGGTCGTGACCACGGCGGTGCACGCCGAGCTCGTCGCTCTGGCGCCGCGCCTGGTCACCCGTCACCACGCGCACCACTATCTCGGGTTCGCGGCCACCCAGGAGAGGTCGTACGCCAGGACCGGGCAGCTCAAGCCGGCGTTGTACACGCTGCGGGTCCTGCTCACCGGGATCCACCTCATGCGCACCGGCCGGGTGGAGACGGACCTCGGTGTGCTCGGTACGGAACTGGCGTACGTACCGGATCTCATCGCCGCCAAACGGGAGGCCGAGCACGGCCCGCTCCCCGCGGACGCCGCCGCGCGGCTCGCCATCGACGTGCCGCGACTGCGCGCCGAACTGGAGACGGCCCGGGACGCCTCGATGCTGCCCGAGCGCGCGGACCCGGCGGCCGTGGAGGCCCTGCACGACCTGGTGGTGCGTACCCGACTGCACGGGCTCCCCGGCCGGGAACGCGTCGTCCTCCCCGGCCCGTGAGCCGGCGGCGGCCAACCAGGACCGACGAAGCGGTTCTCCCCGTGCCGCGGTGGACCGCCACGGGTGCGTGGCAGTCCACCGCGGTGTCACCGGTGCCGGTTTCCGCCGAGGCTCAGCGGTTGGCCACCCCGGCGGTCGGGGTGGGCTGGACCCGCTCGAACCGCACCTTGCTCAGCCAGCCCGGGAGGTCGCTGAGCACGTACAGCTCGCCGTTCACGTCCGCGCCGAACGCCGTCGGCTGGGTGGGGAAGGTGCCGATCTCGGCGGACTCGTAGCCACCCGTCGGGTTGGGACGCACGGCGAACGCGCGGGTCGAGCAGTAGTCGCTCGCGATGTAGGTCCCCCGCGCCTCCGGGGTGACGGACCCCCGGTACACCAGGCCGCCGATGATGGAGCAGTTCTCCGTCAGGTAGTGCTCGTACTCGACGACCGGGTCGGTGAGCCGTACGCCCGGCCGGCACTGCGTCTGGTCGAAGACCGGCGTGCCCTCCTTGCAGGACCAGCCGAGGTTCGCGCCACGCTGCGACGGGCGGATGTGGTTGATCTCCTCGATCAGGCCCTGCCCGACGTCGCCGATCCAGAGCGAGTTGTCGACCGGGTCGATGGAGAACTTCCACGGGTTACGCAGCCCGTAGACCCAGATCTCCGGCCGCGCGCCCGCCGTGCGGACGAAGGGGTTGTCCACGGGTACGCAGTAGGGCTTGCCCCCGCAGCTGCGGTTGACGTCGATCCGCACGATCTTGCCGAGCAGGGTGCCGAGGTTTTGGCCGCTCTTGAACGGGTCGTTCGCGTTTCCGCCGTCGCCGGTGGACCAGTAGAGGTAGCCGTCGCGGCCGAAGGCCACCTGTCCGCCGTTGTGGTTGCCGAACTCGGCGTGCTCCTGGGTGAGCAGCACCTGTAGCCGGTCGGGAGCGCCGAGCGGCACCCGCGCCAGGGTCAGCGCTCCGGCCGGCAGGCTCGTGTAGGCCACGTAGAGGATCCCGGTGCGCGCGAAGTTCGGTGCCGGCGTGATGCCGAGCAGGCCGCGCTCGTTGTCGGACGTGTCGATCCGGGCGGTCAGGTCGAGCACCGGATCGGCCGCCAGACCGGTGGTGGGGTGGTACGCGCGGACGGTGCCGTTCTTCTCCGCGATCAACATTCGACCGTCCGGCAGGCCGGTGATCGCGATCGGGCGCTGCAGTCCGAACGCCACCCGCTCGGACACCACGGTCAGCTCGGTAAGTGGCGTCGCGCGGGCATGGGACGCGCCGGTGGCCGCGCTGCCGGCCACCGACGCGGGTGGTGACAGAAGCACGGACAGGGCCAGGATGAGCAGGCCGGCCAGCATGGTGGCCGGACGATGTCGCCGTCGCTGCATGTTCGGCTCCTCGATCAGGTGGGTGGAGGTGGTGTGGGAGCGTTTCCACACTACATCGACCCAAGTCGATGCCAAACCCGTTGGTCGTTTGTCCTGCGCGCCACCGTCGTCGGTCGCCCGGCTGTCCAGATCGAGCCGATTCGATATAGCATCGCGGCAGGGCAGTGTTACTCCGCAGGGGCGTGCGGCGCGGAGTTTTCGCCATCCACCGGGCGGGCCGGGCAGCCGGCGGTGGCCACCGATTTCGGGCGCGGCGGGGTTGACGCCGGCTCGGCGTCACCTGCGGCGTGCTGGTCCAGTGGCGAGCGCGGTGCTCCGGTCGTCGGCCGTGCGGTGCTCCTCGGTCCCGTGCCTCGAGTCGGCAACGGACCAGCCGAAACACCGAGGAGAAGTGCACAGATGAACGACGTACCCGCTCGACCGAAGCACCGGACCAGAGGCGCCGCGAGGCTGCTCCTGGGTGGGGCCTGCGCCCTGGCGATCACCGTGTCCTCGATGGCCGTGGCGACCTTCGCCCGCGCCGACCTCCCCGGATCGCCCGGGACCACCCTTAAGGCCGCTGCCGAGCGCAGCGGCCGGTACTTCGGCGCCGCCATGGGGGCGGACCGTCTCACCGACTCGGGCTTCCTGACCATCGCGAGCCGTGAGTTCGACATGATGACGGCCGTCAACGAGATGAAGCCCGACGCGACCGAGCCCAACCCGGGCCAGTTCGACTTCCAACGCGGTGACGCGATCTACAACTGGGCCACCCAGCGCGGCATGCGGTTCCGTGGTCACACCCTGGCGTGGCACGCCCAGCAGCCGAGGTTCTGGGGGAGCCTGAGCGGCAGCGCCCTGCGGAACGCGATGATCAGCCACATCAACGGGGTCATGGCCCACTACAAGGGCAAGTTCGCGTACTGGGACGTGGTGAACGAGGCGTTCGCCGAGAACGGCAGTCGGCGGTCGTCGAACCTGCAGTCCACCGGGAACGACTGGATCGAGGTCGCGTTCCGGACCGCGCGCGCCGCCGACCCGAGCGTGAAGCTGTGCTACAACGACTACAACATCGAGAACTGGACGTACGCCAAGACGCAGGGCGTCTACAACATGATCAGGGACTTCAAGTCCCGGGGCGTACCGGTCGACTGCGTGGGCCTGCAGACCCACTTCACCGGCGGCAGTTCGCTGCCCGGCAATTTCCAGCAGACCCTGTCCAGCTTCGCGGCCCTCGGTGTCGACGTGGCCTTGACCGAGGCCGACGTCACCAACGCCTCGACCAGCCAGTACCAGGGCCTCACCCAGGCCTGCATGAACGTCCCCCGCTGCGTCGGCATCACGACGTGGGGCATCCGGGACAGCGACTCCTGGCGCGGCAGCGAGAACCCGCTGCTCTTCGACCGCAACAGCAACCCCAAGGCGGCGTACACCGCCGTCCTCAACGCGCTCAACGCCGCCTCCGCCACCGTGCCGGGCACGCCGCCGACGACTGCTCCGCCGACGACTGCTCCGCCGACGACTGCTCCGCCGACGACTGCTCCGCCGACGACTGCTCCGCCGACGACTGCTCCGCCGACCACCGCCCCGCCGACGACCGCTCCGCCGACCACGCCGCCGCCGGGTGCCTGTAGCGCGACGTACCGGATGGTCAACAGCTGGAACGGTGGCTTCCAGGGCGAGGTCACGGTGGCCAACAACGGCTCCGCCACCCTCAGCGGCTGGACCGTACGGCTGACGCTGGCCAGCGGGCAGAGCATCGCCAATGTCTGGAATGGCATCAACACCGGCACCAGCGGAACGGTCAGCGTTCGTAACGCCGACTACAACGGGTCTCTCGGCGCGAACGCCTCGACCACCTTCGGTTTCCTGGTCAACGGCAGCAGCAACACCGCACCCAGCGGTCTCTCCTGCGCCAGTTGATGACCCACGACGCGTACCGGTCCCTCCGCGTCGGGACGCTGACCGGGCCCGGAGCCACCCGCTCCAGGCCCGGGCGCCGTCGTGGTCGGACCGGTACGCGACCGACGTAACCGTCCTCGCGTACCGCACCTCGTCGATAGGGAGAATGACCATGCGCAGACTTCTCGCGGTGTTCAGCGCCGCCCTGATTCTCGGCACCACAGTCGGCAGCGCTCCGGCCGGGGCATCGGGTGCGTCCCGGCCCACGTGCCCCCGTGGCCTGCTCTTCTGCGAGGACTTCGAGCGATTGCCGGCCGGCGGGGCCAGCACGGTGAACTGGGGCGTCGACACCCGCCACGGCACGCTCACCGTCGAACGTGCTCGCCGGGGCAACCAGGTGCTGCACGTCCACACGGTCGACAACGGACGTGCCTTCCTGCGCGTCGACGACTTCGCCGCGCCGGGCAACCGCTTCTACGGCCGGATGCGCCTGCGCGTCGACGCCTTCCCCACCGCCCCGGACTGGGCGCACTTCACGCTGGTCGAGGCGACCGGTAGCGGTAGCGCGGAGGTCGTGCGTCCGATCGGTGGCCAGTACGCCCCCACCGTGCCCGGCACGTTCTGGGGCATCGGCGCCGACGGCGGTCCCACCGGCGACTGGACCAACTGGCGGGAGTCCGCCCCGGTCGTCGAGGACACCTGGCAGTGCTTCGAGTGGCAGATCGACGCTGCGGACAACCGCGTCGCCGTGTGGATCGACGGCGTGGCGAACCCGGAGCTGACCGCCTCCACGAACGACCATGGCGGCAACGACGTTCCCTTCGTCCTGCCGACCGTCGACACGGTGAAGATCGGCTGGCAGCTCTACCAGGGCGGCACGACGCCGGGTGAGTTCGACCTCTGGATCGACGACATCGCCCTGTCGACCAAGCGGCTCGGCTGCTGAGCTGACGCCCCCGCAGGTGCGCGGGGGCGCTCGACGCCGGTGGTCGTGATGACAGTCGCGATCGACGTCCCGGCCGGGGTGCGGCTCCGGTGCCGCACCCCGGCCGACCTAGTCGGCTCGCCGATCTGGAGCGCGCGAGCCGTACGCCGGACCGAACACCACCAGCAGCGCCAGGTCCTCGGTCACCTCGTCGAAATGGTGCTCCTCGCCGGCCGGCACGAAGATCACCGAACCCGGGGCCACCTCGGCCGCGCCGTCCGGGGTCACGATCCGGGCCCGCCCGGCGGTGACCACGTAGATCTCATCCTCGGTGTGCGGGCTCTGATCGTCGAGACCGCCCGCCGGGATGCAGTACGTTCCCACCGACAGGTCCGGAACCCTCAGGTGTTCGACCCAGTCGTTGACGGCTCCGCCGGCTGTGGTCCACCGGCCCGCCCCTTCGATGATCTGCATTGCCGAAACCTAAGGGACGCCTCGTACCTCGGCGGAGGCGTTTCCCAGCGCCGGGCCGGTGGGGGCAGCCGCTCCGCCCGTCTCCACCGGCCGCGCCGTCACACCAGTCGGCGGCGTACCCACCAAAGCGACAGCAGGGACAGCGCGACGGTCAACGCGATCAGGAGGCCGAACTCCCGCCATTGCAGGCTCCAGAACTTCGACCCGGGCACGTAGCTCACCCTCAGGCTGAGGTTCTGTCTCTCCAGCCACCTCGGGCACGTCTCGCGGTCGTGGGGTGCCTTCGGGCCGCACTGGGTCGTGTCGGCCGGACCACTGAACTCCGCCCCGGTCGAGGTGATCGTGGTGCTCGACACGATCCAGTCGCCCCTGCGATCGGGCTCGACGTGGAGCGTCATCCGCCCCGTGTCGGGGCTCATCGAGATTCCGTACTCACCGTCCACCTCCAGAGGGCTGACCGTGGTGACCGGCTGAGCCAGCCAGGGGCGTACCACGAACGGCGCGGCGACCTGGAGGCCGACCACCAGCAGCAGGGTCACCGCCATCGCGCCGAGGGTTCGCCGTAGCAGCAGCCCGGCGGCGACACCGATCACGAAGGCCAGCGTCGCGTAGCCGATCGGCACGATTCCCCGGGCCGCGAACACCAGCGGATTCATCCGGTCGGCCGAGGCCCCGTCGATCGGCTGCGCCCACTCGGTCAGCGTCAGGCTGAGCAGGCCGGCTCCGAGAGCGGCGGCGCCACCGCCGACCGCAAGCTTGACCAGCAACCAGCGACCCCGGCTGACGGACTGGCTGAAAACCATGCGGTACGTGCCGGACTCCAGCTCCCGGGCCACCAGCGGCGCGCCCCAGAAGATGCCCACCAGGGCGGGTAGCAGGTACAGCGCCCCGATGGCGGCGATGTGGAACTCGCTCGCCCATCCCGGTTGTAGCGCCCGGAGGAAGGCTTCGCCAGCGGCCAGGCAGCCGTCACCCTGGCAGCCGGTGTACCCGGTCTGCGTGGCCAGCTCTCGCACCTCCGCCCAGGTCAGCGCCAGAGTGCCCAGGAGCACCAGCAACAGGGTGCCGGTGGCCAGGGCCGCCGTCCGGAACTGCCGCCAGGTCATCCAGATCATCGCTGTCCCTCCAGGACCCGATCCGGCCGGCTGCCGGTGGCGCCGCTCAGGTACGCCAGCACGATGTCCTCCAGGTCCAGCCGATCGACCTGCCACGACGGATCGACGATCGGCGCGGTGCTGCGTACCACCAGGGTCGACTGCACCTCGGTGTGGCTCTGCTCGATCAAGGCGTGCCCCGCGCCCAGGTCGGTGGTCGCACGCCGTTGCCCGACCAGGCGGTGGTGGGTGGCGAGCAGGTCGTCCACGTCGCCCGCCACCTGGACCCGCGAGGCGACCAGCACGATCAGGTGGTCGCAGACCCGCTCCAGGTCGGCGACCAGATGCGAGGACATCACGATGCTCATGTCCTCGTCGGCGGCCAACTCCATCAACCCCTGCAGGAAGGTGCGCCGGGCGAGCGGATCGAGTGCCGCCACCGGCTCGTCGAGCAGCAGCAGACGGGGCCGCTTCGCCGCGGCGATGGTCAGGGCCAACTGGGCGCGCTGGCCGCCGGACAGTTTGCCCGCCTTCTGCGCCGGGTCCAGGCCGATCTGGGCGATCCGCCGCCCGGCGAGCCCAGCGTCCCAGGACGGGTTGAGGTGGGCGCCCATCCGGAGGTGATCCGCGACGGACAGGTTGGCATAGACCGGGGTGTCCTGGGCGACGAACCCGACCCGCGCCGACCCGCTGACCGGCCGCGTACCGAGCACCTCGATCCGGCCCGAGGTCGGACGGAGCAACCCACAGGCCAGTTGCAGCAGAGTGGACTTGCCTGCGCCGTTGGGTCCGACCAGACCCACGACGTGACCGGACGGAATGTCCAGAGTGCACTCCTTCAACGCGAAACGCCGGCCGTACCGCTTGCTCAGACCTTCCGCGATCAGCGCACTAGTCATGCTCGGGCCTCCGAAAAGACCCGAAAGCTGCTGAGGAAGAGCGCCTCGATGCTCTCGTCGTCCAGGCCCGCATCCCGGGCCTCGTTCAGCCAGCGCGTCAGGTCCTGCCGCAGCGGCTCGTGCTTGTCCAGCGAGTCGGCGCCCAGCGTGCGGGTGACGAACGTGCCCAGCCCGGGACGGGCCACGACCAGGCCCTCGTACTCCAACTCGCGGTACGCCTTGGACACCGTGTTCGGGTTGATCGCGACCCGGGCCACCACCTCCTTGACGGTGGGTAGCTTGTCGCCCTCGTTCAGGACCCCGAGTCGGAGCGCGTGCCGCACCTGTCGGATGAGCTGCATGTACGGCGCAACCCCGGACCGCGAGTCCAGGTGAAACTCAATCACCTCGCCACCCCATTCCACTAGGTACCTAGCAGGATAGGGCTATGGACGGTCGCTTCGCTACCAAAGGCCCGAACCTCGCGCCGTGGAATCTCGACCGACCACCCGATGGGTGGGAAAGGCTGCCCTTTTGATGCCGTCTCCGGCTTGATTGCTAAATCTGAGTGATTCTCCTTTTTTGCCCAGGAATCCGCCTCACTGTGAGTACGGTGAGGTCGGGCGATCATGCAGCATGCCGCAGCGGTCGAGGCGGGCCGTCATCAGTCACGTGCCGCTCGGCGGTGCTCCCGACGGGTTGCGGCCTCGGCTGGGTCGCGTCGGCAGCCACGCACATCTGCCCGCGTTCGGCATCCACTGACCAACGAGGGAGAACAGACATGCTCGGAATCTCGCTACGTCGGCCGAAGGTCATCGCCGCAGCGCTCGCCGCCGCAACTCTGGTGACGGTGCTCGGATCGAGCACCCCAAGCGTGTTCGCGGACGGCGGCGTGCAACCAACCCCCGACGAGGGGCACCGCACCAGACCGACGATCGTCCTCGTGCACGGTGCCTGGGCCGACGGGTCAAGCTGGAATGGGGAGATCCGTAGACTCCAGGCGCGCGGTTTCGACGTCCAGGTCGCGCCGCAACCCGGCCGAGGGCCGTCGATCGACAGCGGCTACCTGAAGGACTTCCTGTCCACCATCGAAGGTCCCATCGTGCTCGCCGGCCACTCGTACGGTGGCTTCGTGATCAGCGACGCCGCCACCGGCAACAGGAACGTCAAGGCCCTCGTGTTCGTGGACGCCTTCGCGCCGGACAAGGGGGAGACCGTGGAGGAACTCACTGCGGGGTCCGGCTCGATCCTCGAGCCGGCCCTGACCGACCCCACGAGCGTCTTCCGGCTCGTGCCGTTCCCCGGTGCCCCGGAGGGCGCGGCCGACGCGTACGTCCTGCCGAAGGTGTTCATTCCCGGCTTCGCCAACGGTCTGCCCCGGCGGCAGGCGGAGGTGCTCGCCGTGACCCAGACCGCCCTGGCCACCAACGCCCTGGGTGAGCCGGCCACGGAGCCGGCGTGGAAGACGATCCCCGCCTGGGCGGTGGTCGGCACCGAGGATCTGGTCATTCCGCCGGCCCGTCAGGAGGAGATGATGAAGCGGGCGGGGGCCGACATCACCCGGATCGACGCCGGTCACCTGGGCCTGATCTCGCATCCCGACCAGGTCACCAGGGTCATTCTGGAGGCGGCCCGGACGACCGCCTGACGAGGTCTCGTGACATCGGCAGCAGCAGTGGCCGCGTGGGCCGGACCGGCCCACGCGGCCACTTCCCGACCGGCCGTGGCATCGCGCGGTGCGGTGCCACGGCCGGCCGGCGGGTCAGTTGGTCGCCTTGGCGGCGGCCTCGATCTGGTTGGTGACCGCACCCGGGTCGGTGACCATGGACAGGTGGGGGGCGTTGATCTGGATGCTGTGCGCCTTGGCCCGCTCGGACATGACGACCTGCTCGGCGGCGGGGAGGACGGCGTCCTGCTTGCCGATCACCGACCACGAGGGGATCGTCTTCCACGCCGGCTCGCCGGACTCCTCGATCAGAGCGCTGAAGGCCAGCGGACGCTGCCGGGCCGCCAGCACCGCCACGTCCTTGGCGGGAATGCTCTTGCCGGCGAACGCCGTACCGAAGACCGACGGCTTCACGTACAGGTTGACGTTGCCGGGCTCACCGGGGATCGCGACCTGGTCGAAGACGGCGGACGTGTCGCCCCCGAAGACCGAGCCCGGCACGGCCGAGGTCAGCGAGAAGACGGTGTCGTGCTGGTCCGGGATGTACGCGTCGACGTACACCAGGGCCTTGACCCGCTCGTTGCCCAGGGCGGCGTTCGTGATCACCATGCCGCCGTACGAGTGCCCGACGAGGACGATCGGCCCGGTGATGGTGTCCAGGTACGCGCGGAGGCTCGCGGCGTCGCTCGCCACACCCGTGAGCGGATTCGGCGGTACGACCACCCGGTAGCCGTCGCGCTGGAGCTTGGTGGTCACCTTGTCCCAGCTCGACCCGTCCGCCCACGCGCCGTGCACGAGCACGACCGTCGGCTTGGCCGCTGCGGGGCGCGACTGCGTGATGTGAGTCGCCGAGGCCTGCGCGGTGCCGACACCGACACCGGTCAGGGTGAGGGCGCCGATGGCCACGCCTACGGCGACGAGGCGGCGCCGGAAGGACAATTTCATGGTTTCTCCTTACTGCTGAACGAAATCGAGCAGGGCGGCGTTGACCTGGTCGGCGTGGGTCCAGGCAATGGCGTGCGGCCCGCCCTCGATGACGAGCAACCGGGCATCCCCGACGAAGGCGGGGACCCGCTGGCCGGTCACCCCGATGGGCAGCACGCGGTCCTGGTCGCCCTGGATCACGAGTACCGGCACGGCGACCTTGGCCAGGTCGTCGCGGAAGTCGGTGAGCCAGGTGGGGATGCACGCCACCGCGGCAACCGGGGACCCGGCCTCGGCCACGGCCAGACTGGCCTGGAACGCCTCGTCGCTGACCAGTGATCCGCCGTACACGTCGAAGTTGTAGAAGTTCTGCAGGAACTGCTTGAGCCACCCGTTCCGGTCCGCCCGCGCGGCCTCGATGAACCCATCGAACAACGCCTGCGGCGCGCCCTCGGGATTGTCGTCCGTCTTCAAGAGGAACGGCGGAATCGGCGACATCAGCACGGCCTTCGCGACGCGATCCGTGCCGTAGCGACCCAGGTACCGGGCGACGTCACCGGTCCCCATCGAGTGACCCACGAGAATGGCGTCGCGGACGTCCAGTGTCGTGAGGAGCACGTTCAGATCGCTGGCGAACGTGTCGTAGTCGTATCCACCGGCGGGCTGGCTGGAATCGCCCCAACCGCGCCGGTCGTACGTGATGACGCGGTACCCGGCGGCGAGCAGTGCGGCGACCTGCTTCTCCCAGGCCTGCCCGCTGAGCGGGTAGCCGTGGCTGAGCACGACCGGCGTGCCGGCGCCGTGGTCCTCGTAATGGATGTCGATCGAGTCGGCTCCCTCTGAGCCAACGCTGACATGGGGCATGCACACTCCTTGGGCTTGCGTTCCGCGCTGGGAACCCTGCCGAAGGTACGGATGTAGCGACGTTCCGGAATCACCCGAATCACGTAGTCTCCGGCGTCGTCGGCCGCCCGAAAGACAACGAGCGATGGGCGATGCGGCGGGCCCGGGAGGGGTCGCAGGCTTGGGCCGAAAAGCGAAGCCGCCACCCTTTCGTCTCTAGGATGACAATCGTGACCATGCCCGACCGCAGGCTCTCGGACGGGCCGCCGTCCCACTGCGAGTTCAAGGTCTTCGGCGGTATGGGCTGCCGGCGGGATGGCTCGGACGTCGATCTCGGCCCGGTCCGCCAGCGGGTCGTCCTCGCGAAGCTCCTCGTGGCCGGCGGTGACGCGGTCAGCCTCGACAGCATCGTCGACAGCGTCTGGGACGACCGACCTCCGGCCAGCGCCGCCAACCAGATCCACCGGCACGTCGGGAACCTCCGTCGGATTCTGGAACCGGACCTGGACGTCCGCGAGACCGGTCGTTACCTCCTACCGGCCGGTACGGGCTACCGGCTGATCCTCGCGACCGAGGCATCCGATCTGGCCATGTATCGCGAGCTGGTCCGGCGGGCCCGCGAGGCGCTGGCGAACGGGGATGCCGTGTCCGGCGTGCGGGCTTACCTGACCGCCCTGGAACTGGGCCGCAGCCCCGCGTTCACCGACCTTCCGACCGGGGCGTTGCGTTCGCCGGAGTTCGTGGCCCTCGAACGGGAGCGCGTCGCGGTGGCGCTCGCGGCGAGCGACGCCGCGATGGCCCATGGCATGGCCGACGCCGCGCTGACCCCGCTGGTGAGCGTGGCCGCCGCGGCGCCGCTGGACGAGGCACTGCAAGCGTGCCTGATGCGCGCGTACGTGGCCACCGGCCACCGGGCGGAGGCGGTGCAGGTCTTCGAGCGGACCCGTCAACGTCTCGCCGAGGAACTGGGGGTGGATGCGGGGCCCGAACTGCGGGAGGCGTATCGGGAGCTGCTCGCCAGCGGCGGGAGCTCGCCGGACGAGCTGCGTCCGCTGGAGGCTCCCCGGCCCGCGCAGCTGCCGCCGCCGGTCGCGGGCTTCGTACGACGGCACGACCTGGCCGCAGTGCTCGACGCCCTGCTCTCCGACGCGTTCAGCGACGCGACGATCGTGATCACCGTGCTCGGCGGTATGGGTGGCATCGGCAAGACCGCCCTCGCCGTGCACTGGGCCCACCAGATCGCCAACGAGTTTCCCGATGGCCAGTTGTTCCTCGACCTGCGGGGCCTGGACCCGGACGGACGGGTCATGTCATCGCAGGAGGCGCTCGCCACGCTGCTCGCGTCACTGGGCGAGCCGGCGGTCTCGTCACCGCAGGAGAACGTCGACGCTCAGGCCGCTCGTTATCGCAGTAGCCTCGCCGGTCGTCGCGTTCTGATCCTCCTCGACAACGCCCGCGACTCCGAGCAGGTCCGTCCCCTGCTGCCGGCCTCCCGAGGCTGTCTGGTCATCGTGACCAGCCGCCACCGGATGACGAGCCTGGTCACCCGGGAGGGGGCACGTTACCTGCAGGTCGACCGGCTGACCGGGGCCGAGTCCCGGCAGCTTCTGATCAATCGTCTCGGCACCCGCCGCGCCACCATGGACCCGGCTTCGCTCGACAAGGTCATCAGCCTCTGTGCCGGGCTGCCGCTCGCGCTGGCGATCGTCGCCGCCCGCGTGGCGCTCAACCCGGCCCTGCCCATGAGCGCTGTCGTCAACGCCGTGTCGGCCCCGTCAGCCAGACTCGACGCGTTGTCCAGCGCGGACCCGTCAGACGATGTCCGGTCGGTGTTCTCGTGGTCGTACCGCGCTCTCGATCCATCGGCAGCGCAGGTGTTCCGTGCTCTCGCCGTCCATCCGGGTCCGGGCGTCTCGCTGGAGTCGATGGCGAGCGTCGCCGGGGTCAGTCGGGCCAGGGCCCGCACGCTGCTCACGGAACTGGTGACCGCGAACCTGCTCGACGAGGCGCAGTCCGGGCGGTATTTCCTGCACGACCTGCTGCGAGCCTACGCGGGTGAGCTTCTCGACGAGGATCGGGAGCGACCGGAGTACGAGCGACGTCTCGTCATGCACTACCTGCACTCGGCCCGGGCCGCCTACGCAAGGCACCACCGGCAGCCGGTCGGCGCCGCCACCGGGACGCCACCGGACGTGACGCCCGAGTCGTTCGACAGCGTGTCCCAGGCTGCCGCCTGGTACGCCCGCGAACGGCCAGCGCTGTGGGCGACGATCGATCTGGCCCTCGCGCACGGCCTGGCGAGCGACGCGGCGGCAATGGTCCTCGCGGCCTCGGCGCCGGGCAGCAACTCCATCCCCGCCGGCCGGACACCGACCGTACTCGCGATCCTCGAACTGGCCGGCGCACTCGGCGAGCCGCTGACGGAGGCCGAGCTTCTTCGTACCGTCGGTGAGGTCTTCGCCCCGCTGCCACCGGCCGACGAATACCTCCGTCGAGCCCTGGCCATCTTCGAAGGCGCCGGAGACCTCGCCGGTCAGGCCGACGTCCTGCGAAACCTGGCCGTGCTCTCGTCGTCGCGTGGCGACCACGACGCCGCAAACGCGTACGGCGAACGCTCGGTGGCTCTCGCTCGGCGGACGGAGCGTCAGGAACTGCTCGCCGTCTCGCTGCTGACACTCGCGCGAGCGCGCCTCGGTTCGGGTCGGTTCGACGACGGCCTACGGATCGCGGACGAGGGGTTGGCCATCGCGATGGTGCAGCACCTCAATCACCTGAACGTCCGCTACGCGCAGCTCCTCGCTGAATCGTCCTGGAAACTCGGCCAGCTTGAGCGGGCGGTGACGATCTCGGAGTGGGGATTGGCCGAAGGCGTCAGTGAGTCGAACGGCCCCCGCTGCGCCGTCGCGGCGATCCTCGCGCGCGCCGCGTTCGACCTCGACGACCGGGCCCGCGCGGAACAGGGCTGCCAGCGGTTCGAGGGCCTGATCGCCGACAACGGCTTCCGGGAACTCATCGAGTTCGCCGGCATCGAGGACGCCGAGACGTACCGAACCATGGTCGCGTACGTCCGGGCCCGGCTGAGTCTGCTGAACGACGCGTCGTGAGCGGGTAGGGCGCGAGCACTCAGTCTGCACTCGTCGCGCACAGCGGTGCGTTCGGATGGTCGTCGAGACCCCGAACCCCTCGCCCGAGGAGCACGATGCACTGCCCCGTAGCCGAATCCGCCCGCGTCCTTCCAGATGCGGCACTGACCCCCCGACCGGCACTGACCCCCCGACAGGCACAGATCGCCCTGCTGGTGGCGGCCGGGTCCACCAACATCGAGATCGCGAGACACCTGGTCATCAGCCCCCACACCGTCAAACACCATCTGCGCGGAGTGTTCCATCGGCTGAACGTCGCGTCCCGCCGCGAACTGCGCGGCAGGCTGAGCCACCGCGGCACGACCGATCGCCTCGCCCAGAGCCGTCGCCTGACCACTCAGGAGCGCGACATCGCACGACGGGTCTCGGACGGCGCGTCCAACCGGGAGGTGGCGGCACAGCTGTTCATCAGCCCGAGCACGGTGGACTATCACCTCCGCAAGATCTTCCGGAAGCTCGACATCACCTCACGCCGAGAACTGGCCGATCGCCCTCGTCTCTGACGCTCCCCGGTCTGCGCGTCGGCACGTGGTACACGTGTCGCGGGGCCCGACGGCGAGGAGTCAGCGCTGGTCCCAGCGTCCGACGTTCGCTCCCCATCCGGACGGCGCTGCCAGACGAAGCTCATCTCGACTCAGCACCTCCAGATCGGCCGCTCGCCCCTTGACGACCCGGGTGTCGAAGGTGAACCGCACGCTGGTGCCGTCCGCGAAGGAGACCGTGACGTGGGTGTCGGGCCCGGCCGGGTGGTTGTCCAGCCATTGCACGTGGACGACCTCGGCCGTCAGCGTGCCGTCCGGGCGCACCAACGCGAATCCCTCGAGGTCACCCTGGGCGACATCCGGATGGAACCGTCGGTGCAGCTCCGTCCGCCGCTGCTCGCGCCAGCGCCGTCGCGGGTCGGTGTCCGCCATGCAGCGCATTCTGCAACGGGCGTCACAACCGCGGAAACCGGTGTACGAGCATCCGGCGGCCATTCGGTCGGCCGCGCGATCGGACCCCGAACGACACGCGCCGCCCGGGACAGAATCCGGGCGGCGCGTTCCCGACAGGTGGTGGGCGATGCCCTAGGTACGCGTGCTCCACTGCTGGTTGGCGCCGCCGTGGCAGGCCCAGAGGTGCAGTTGTGTCCCGTTGGCCGTGCCGGAACTGACGGCGTCCAGGCAGAGCCCCGACTGGGCGGAGGTGATGGTGCCGTTGGAGTTGACGTTCCACTGCTGGTTCGACTGGCCGTTGCAGTCCCAGATGATGACTGCGGTGCCGTTGCTGCTGCCGCCTCCGCTGGCGTCCAGGCACTTGTTGCCGTAGACGGTCAGGGTGCGGTTGGCGGTCCGGGTCCATCGCTGGTTGGCGCCGCCGTGGCAGTCGTACAGCTGTGCGCGGGCGCCGTTGGTCGTGCTCGAGTTGGGAATGTCGACGCAGCGGCCGGACTGGCTGCCCACGATCAGCACGTTCTGCTGGCTGGGCGGCGGGGTGGACGGCGGGGGCGTCGACGGCGGGGGAGTGGTGGGCGGCGTGCCGCCCCCGAACTGCGCGAAGAAGTTCCACACCTCCTGCTTGACCCAGCTCCGCGCGCCGCTCTCACAGCCCGCACACCCGTCCACCGGGCCCTGCTGGTGCCCGCCGTCGAACGCGGCCCAGAGCACCGGATATCCGGGCTGGCAGGAGTAGGCGGTGGTGATGTGGGTGCGGCTGCCGGCCGCGGGTTCGGGTGGGTTCTGCGCGGCGCATCCGTTGTTGCGGACGAACCTGTCACGCAACGCCCGGCCGTTCGGGATGTTGTCGTTGATGCCGTGGATCCCCAGGTATGCCACGGGCTGGGTGCCGCCGCTGCATCCGCTGATCGGTCCCGGTGCCGCGATGGCCGCGACCGCCCGGAACACCGTCGGCCGGGAACACGCCAGCGAGTAGCTCATCGCTCCGCCGTAGCTGAACCCGACCGAGAAGAGTTGCGTCGTGTCGACGCAGAGGGCGTTCTCAATCACGCGGACCATGTCGTCGGTGAAGGTGACGTCCTCACCGTTGGCGTTGCCCCAGCCGTTGTTGAGGCCCTGCGGGGCGACGAAGATCGTGGTGTTGTTCGCCTGGGAGAGCATGCCGTAGTAGGCCCACGGCGCGCCGTCGGTTCCGCCCGACGCGACCTGGCTGGCGGTGCCGCCCAGCCAGTGGAAGCCGAAGGCGAGCCGGTGGGCGTAGGTGTTGTTGTAGCTGTCGGGCAGCCGAAGGATGAAGCTCCGGCTCTTCCCGCCGCTCTGGATGGTGTGGGTGCCGCTGGTTAGTCCCGGCGCCTTGCCGCAGCCGGCGGTGGTGGCCGCGGCTGCCGGAGTGACATTCGTGACGATGTACGTTCCGACGGCGATCAGGACCAGGACCGCCATGGCGGCCCCTATCCAGGGGGCGGACAGTCTGCGAGGTGGCACAGCTGGATCTCCTTGTTCGGGTGGAAGGGTGTGCGACGATCGCGCGCCCCGTCACCGTCGGTCACCCCGTTCACCGGGCTCGCCGCCGAGAAACCCTGAAGACGTGAGGTGACCGCGAGGACGGCCGGCTCGGGCCACGGCTGCCCGTCACCGGTCTCGCCGCCGTGCGGGACCGGGCTGCCGTCGAATCGTCGGTGGTCACAACGTTCGCCCGAACACCACGCGACCGGCCGTCGGAGGATGCCGGAGCATCCGATCCGCGGTCGAACCGATTCGCCCCGACGCTAGATCAAGCAATGAAATGTGTCAATGTAACGACCGGAGGGTCGGGGGTCCGTCCGTGACCGCAAAACGGGGCATCGCGGCGTTGCGAGGGTTGCCGGCCGGTAGGGCGTCAGCGGATTCCCATGGTCTGGAAGTCGGGCTCGATGACGGCGACGACGCGTTCGTGCTCGCGCGGGTAGGTCCCGTCGGTGTACTTGGCGACGATGCGGTCGATGATCGACCAGCCGGCGTCGCCGTCGATCCAGGCGACGACGCGGCCGCGTACGGCGACCGGGGTGAACGGGTCGTCGGCCGGTGCGATGGACAACGCAAGGCGCGGATCGCGTCGTAGGTTACGCGCCTTACGTTTATCCGGCCCGGTGAATATGACGATGTGTTCGCCGTGCGTGCCGACGTAGACGGGCGTGGCGTGCGGTGAGCCGTCCGGTAGGACGGTGGCGAGGTGGGCGATCGGTGCTTCGTCGAGCACGCGGCGGATGTCGGCATGCAGCATGGTTGTTTCCCCTGGTCTGGCGGTCAGCGATCGTGGTGGGTGCGCCAGGCGACGTAGTCGGCCACCGCGGTGGTGACGTCGAAGGCCGGCTTGAACCCGGTGTCGGCGCTGAGCCGGGAGATGTCGAGGTAGGGATCGCGCCCGGGGCCGGTCCGGCGTCCGTCGACCACGTCGAGCCGTGCGCGCGGAACGCTCGCGCGCACGGCGTCGACAAGCTGCCCGTTGGTGAAGGGCTGGCCGCTGGAGACGTTGTAGACGTCGTGGGCGAGGGTGTCGGCGGTGATGAGCATGGCGATCGCGCGCCCGGCGTCTGGCGCGTAACAGAAGTCCCCGCCGTCGTGGGCGTGCACCGCCGCCGGGCGTTCCCCGCGCAGCACGGCGCTGATGTAGGGCGGGATCGCGTTGAAGGGTGTCGCCGGGTCCATGAGCGGTCCCCAGGTGCTGCCGATGCGGAGCACGACCGCCTCGGTGCCGGTGCCCTGTAGGGCGTTCGTGGTGAGTGGTTCGACCGCCTTCTTGAACGCGATGATCGGGTGTGGTGCCGGTGCTGTGGGCAGGGCCAGGTCCTCGTGCCAGGGGACCTCACTGCGGCCCAGGTAGGAGCCGAGACTGCCGGCAACGGCAAAGCGCCGCACACGCCAGGCGCGTGCGGCGTCGAGCATGGTGAGCAGGCTGGCGGTGTCCGCACGGAGGTACGCCACCCGATCCTCGCCGGGGATGCTGCCGGCGAGGTGGATGATGTCGGTGATCCGGTACCGATCGCCGAGGGCGGACACCGCGGCGGCGTCGGTGACGTCGAGTCGTTCGACGATGACGTCGTGGGGCAGGAACGACGGGCGCTCGGTTCGCCGGTGGGCGGTCGCGACGACGCTGTGCCCGAGGTCCGTCAGGGCGCGCGCGGTCTGGGCGCCGATCATGCCGAGGCCACCGGTCACGAGGATCACCGGACCACCTCGTAGTGCAGGTGGGTCACGCCCGGCGCGGCGACGGCCTCGATCAGACGAAGCTCGACCGGCGCGGACAGCGTCTGGAAGTACGGCCGGCCGACGCCCAGCAGCACCGGCCGCTGGTGCAGGATCAGCTCGTCGACCAGCCCCGCGGCCAGCGCGGCGGTGGTCACTCCGCCCCCCATGAGGGCCACGTCCTTGTCGCCGGCCAGGCGGCGGGCCGTGTCGACGGCCTCCTCGATGCCACTGGTCACCAGAGTCTGGCGGGGATGCTCGGCGGGCAGCGATCGGTGGCTGAGCACCACGAGCGGCGCGTCGGGGTGCGGGGTGCCGCCGTTGTCCCAGCCGGAGTCGTCGTAGGTGTTGCGCCCGGCCAGGCTCGCCCCCACCCGGGCCGCGGCCTCGTCGAAGACGCGGGCGCTGGCAGCGCTCAGCCGGAAACCGTCGAAGACCGCGCTCGGGGTGTCGCCGTCGAAGTACCAGTCGAACAGCATGCCGCCGTCACCGAGGCCGCGTCGGGGTCCCGGGTCACGACCGGTGATGTATCCGTCGACCGAGACCGACAGGGCTGCGAGGACCTTGCTCATGTATCGCCTCTCACTCGTCGCGAGACCGGATAGGTGCCGGCCCGCCACGGGGGACGTTATCGAGCGACGCGCTTGCCGGTCTTGAACGAATCGCGCACCGTCACGTGGTCTGCGTGCCCACCGACGTGCACTCTCTCGGGCGGTCGAGCCGCGAGGAACGGCGCGTACGACGCGGTGTGGTCGTGCCCGCACGAGCACCGGCCGACCTCTGCGCCGAGTAGTCCGGCCGGCGTCAGCCCGCTGAGACGCCGCACCTCCCGACTCAGGTGGGCCTGATCCGCGTACCCCGCATCGACGGCGAGTCCCGCCATCCCGTCGGTCCCGCGCCGTCCGGCCGCCGTGGTGCCCGACTGCGCCAACGCCAGGAAACCCTGGAACCGCAGCGTCCGCTGCAACGACTTCGGACCCGTTCCCACCGCCCACACGCAGCGGCGACGGAACTGACTGACCGACAGTCCGAGGTGGTCGGCGACGACGCCGATCTCGCGCGGCGCCCAGGGCATGAGCATGCGCACCGCCGCGCGAACGAGGGGATCCCTGCCGGACGTCCGGGTGCGGCGCAGCAGGAATTCCTGCAGGACGAGGAGCCCCGCCCGAGGCGTGACGGCGGTGGCAATGGCCTCGCCGAGCCGGTCCACCCACCGGTGACCGAGGTCGTCCAGCGCGACCTGCCGGTCCAGCAGGTCCCCGACGCCACCAGGTATCAGAACGGGTGCCCCCGGCTGGAATCGGACGCCCAGCAGGGTCGTCGACGCGGGGATCACCTCGACCCGGGGTCCGGTCAACGGGCCGAGCAGGCGCGGCTCTCCGCCGAGCGGCCAGTGCAGCTCCGCGCCACCGGTGGGCAGGTGCCGCTGCAGGTAGGGCGCCGTCCCGGTGGTCTGCACCCACACGGTCCGAAGGTGGTCGACCAGCCCTGGCAGCGGGGCAAGCTCAACGTAGGACCCGTCTCCGGTCACGCGCGGACCTGATCCCCGTCGGAGGCGAGGGCCCCCTCCACCGCGTCCGCTGCCGCTCGACGGCCGCCGGCCGCCCGTACCGTCGCCGATGCGGTACGCAGACGCTCACGGATCGTCGGATCGTGCGGGAGGTCGCGGATGCGGGCCTCGACGTCGCTGCTCGGACCAGCACCGTTCGACAGGTTCACCCCGAGACCGAGAGCCTCGACCCGTGCCGCGACGACGTGCTGTTCACTGGTACGCGGCGCGCACACCATCGGAACGCCGAACCAGAGGGACTCCATGACGCTGCCCATCCCGGCGTGCGTGACGAACAGGTCGGCCTGCGCCAACGCGGCGAGCTGGTCGACGTGCTCGTGGGCTTCGACCCGGTCGGGCAGCGTCCCGAGAGCGGCGATCGGGAGCCCGCCGGTGGACACGAGCACCCGGCGGTTGGGCGCCGCGGCGGCCGCTGCTCGGATCAGTGGCCGTAGCGCCTCGGGCTCGGCCGCCGCGGTGCCCGCGCTCACGTAGACGAGGCGCTCGTACGCTGCCGGGCCGGTGCCGAGCCGCAAGCGCAGGCACGGCCCGACGAAGTGGTGGTCCGAGCCGAATTCGTCTCCGTTCCACTGAAACCACCGTGGAAGGAACGCGATCGATCGCCGCTCGCGTGCCTCGGCCAGGTCGCGTACGGTGCCACGCTCCAGTCCCCAGCGCGCGGAGAACTGGTCGAGCTGGTCCTGCAACGGGGTGAAGGCGGGATGTGCGGGGTCGAGGACGCTCATCTGCCCCGTGGCGGCGGCCAACGACCACGCCGGCCCCTGCGCGAAGGACGGAAACATCGCCACCGCCGGCCGATTCAGCAACTGCGCCAGCGCACGGCCGGCCGGATGCGCGGCCCGATCGTAGAGCAGGACGTCGGGGACGTCGCCGCGCAGGACGGTGATGATCTGGGGTACGACGGCGGCTGCCTCCGCCACGAGCACGAACGGGAGCCACACCGCGAAGTCGGTCGGCGGCACCGCCGACGACGGGCGCGTGACAAGCGTGGACTCGTACGTCACGACGTCCGCGCCGACACGTCGCGCGGCGGGTGCCGCGACGTCCGGGGCGAGACAGGTGACCCGGTGTCCGCGGGCCCGCAGCTCCTCGATGACGTCGAGCACGGGCAACAGGTGACCAGTGGCACCGACCGCGAGGACGGCGACGTGCGCACCGGCCTTCGTGCTCATGCGCGCAGCCCGTGCCGGGCGGTGTACCAGAAGAACCAGGACAGCAGGCCCGCGAGCATGACGACGTACTGCACGTTGGTGAGCGTCGCGACCGCGTCCAGGTCGATCACTGACGCGATGGCGACGCGGACCACGGCGTCCAGCATCAGCACGACGCCGACCACCACGCTCACCAGGCGCAGTCGGCGCCGGAAGACGGGATCGTCGGTCCAGCGTCGCTGCCACGCGGCAGCGCCAGCATCACCGACCTTCGCCGTGGCGATGGCCGTGCCGAGGTGCAGCATGAACGGCCGCTTCATGGCCAGCGACAGCAGCACCCACGCGCCGAGCAGGCCGGTGAGCCAGCCGTCCTTGACGTACAGCAACCGGGCGTCCCCGGTGACCACGCTCAGCGCGCCGCCGGCCAGGAAGAGGCTGACGACGACGAGGCCCGCGACGTCGATCCGCCGGCTGCGGGCGGCGACCAGGGCGGCGTTGGCCGCGGGGACCGCCCCGGCGGCGAGGGTGGCGGCCAGCACGTCGGCGCCCAGGGCGCGAAGCGCGTAGTAGACGAGCAGGGGCAGGGCCACGTCGACGAGGATTCGTCCGACCAGAGCGCGGCGCGCGTCCTGTTCCGGACGCCCGGCGGCAGTCGGCGTCGGCTGGGTGTCGTTCCTGACCGGCCTCACCGAAGCACCTCCCCACGATCCCTCGTGGCCGGCTCGGCGGCGATCGCTCGGTCGAAGAGCGCGCACAACTCCTCCGCGTAGGCGGCCAGGTCCAACCCTGCACCGCTGGCGAACCGCTCGACGGCGGCGTCGACGGCGGCACGGACCGTCACCGCCATCACCACCGGGTCGAACGTGCGCAGTTCCCCGGACTCCTGGCCGGCGACGAACAGGTGCGCCAGCAGCATCACCGGTACGTCCTCGCGACCATCCCCATCCGCCGTGTCCCTGGGCAGGTTGCGGACGATCTCGACGGCCGCGCGGGCGTACGCCGGTCGTTCGCCCAGGAAGCGGAAGTTCGAGCGGAGGTACGCGGCGAGCTTGCCGCGTGCCGTCGACTCAGCCTCGATCGCCGGGACCATGACCTGTTGCGCCCGGCCGACGATGTGGCGCAACGCCGCGGCGACCAACTCCTGCTTGGTGTCGTAGTGGTACGTGATGAGCCGCGTGCTGCTGAGTCGCGCCGTCTCGACGATCCGCGCGAACGTCGCCCCGGCGAAGCCGTGTTCGGCCAGCAACTCGACGAACGCCTCCAGAATCTGCGTCTTTCGATCGACCCCCGGTGTTATCTGCATAGATAAAAGTTCAGCAGAAGGTCGGCTTCCCGTCAAGGGCGTAGGGATCGGCGCAGCGGGTGCGGGAACGCCAGAGCCTCCCCGGCGACGTCGCCGGGGAGGCTCTGACCAGTGAGCGGCTATCTCCTCAGAGGCGCGGGTCCTCCTGCACCTTCAGGGCGTTGAGGATCGGATCGCCCTCGCCCTTCTCCCGGGTGAACTGGATCGTCAGGTCGCCGCCGGTGTGCTCGACCGTGACCGTGTTCGTGTCGACGGTCAACGCGCCCACCTTCGCCTGCACGTCATGGTCGTACAGCACGACCTTGCCGTCGGCGAGCACGTCGAAGGCGCGCTTGCCGGCCTTGACCTTTTCGAGCTCCGCGAAGTCGAGGCCGATCCGGTACGTCCCGGCGGGGGCGTTCTTGAACACGTAGCTGAACGTGTCGCCGGTCCGCTGGGTGCGCAACAGCGCGTCGTCCGTCGTACCGGCGATGTCGGCCTTGGTGGTGAGCGCCTTACCGCCCACGTAGCCCCACTGCCGCGAGCCGAGCGCCTGGTCGGGCGCCCAGAAGAAGCCCGAGGCGTCGACGTACCCGGACCCGCCCGCGTCGACGCCCTTCCAGTAGGCCGACGTCGCCAGGCGGACCGGCTTGAGCTGGCTCTCACCCTTACCGGTGGTGGACGCCACGAGCACGTCCCCGACGAGTACGCCGGGCTTGATGCCGGCGTTGTCGGCCGTCACCGTGACCGTGGTCGACGTGCCGACCGCGAGCGTGATCGGGCCGGTCGCGGCCGGGCCCGTGAGGGCCAGCCACGGCAGGTCGGCGGCCTCGTGCCCACCGTCGTCGGTGCGCTTCTGCTCGCTGACCCGCACCTGAAGCGGTGCGGAACCGGTGTTGGTGACGGTCACGTCGGCCGTCGCCTTCTGGCCCTTGTCGAGGAGCCAGTCGATGTCCTCTCCGGTTACGGTGGCGACGCCCGTGGCCAGCGCGGTGTCGACCACCTCGGCCTGATCCTTGCGGGCGATGGTCACCGGGTGGCTGGCGGTGACGTAGTTCGGCGCGTCGACCTGCACGGTGGTCCCACCGATCAGCGCCTGGGCCTTCCACCGGCCCTTGACATCGGTCGTGATGACCCGCTCCCCGTTCGGCCCCTTGAGGGTGACGGCCGCGCCCTCGATCGGCTTGCCGTCGTTCTTGTCGGTGACCGTGCCCTCGATCGTGCCCGCCGTCGGGAGGGTGTACTCCAGGCCCAGGCCGGCCTTCAGGACCGGCTGGTTGAAGGAGTACTGGCTCGCGGGGTTGCGGTTCAGGCTCTCCACGCCGACCGTCGCCGACGAACCCTTGGTGAGGGGGTTGTCGCCGCCGACGCCGTCGCCGTAGCCGATCTGGATCCGACCGTCCGCGATCAGGGTGACCGAGAAGCTCACCCGGGCCGTCTGGTCGCTGTAGAAGGTGACGTTGCGCCACTCGATGACCTGCGCCGGCACCCCGTCCACCTCGGTCGTGCCGAGGTAGATGCCCGCCTCGTCGTCGACGACGAGGTCGTCCCAGAACGGGTAGATCGCGTCGACCGGGTTGTCCGACGACGGCAGCTCCGTGTTGGTGGACCACACGGCGGCGCGGTCGAAGGAGAGCGAGCCGTTCGTCGTGACGCACACGCCGTCCCAGGCCGTGTCGTAGAACGGCTGGAGGTAGTTGGCGTCGAAGAACAGCGGCCCGCACAGCTCGTCGCCCAGCCACCCGGACTCCTGGGTGCCCTGACGATAGAGCCCTTCGGTCACCTTCATCGAGTACGAGCGACCGGCGGGGGCCACCGGCACCGGCCCCGGGTCCGGCTGCTCCGGCTCCGGATCCGGCTCCACCGCGTCCGCCCGCGGGTCGAGCGTCACCCGCAGCGCGGCGATGCTCGGGGCCTTGAGGCCCTTCGAGCCCCGCAGCTCCACGGTCAGCGGACCGCCCTCGTGCTGCACGACCGCCTTGCGCCAGTCGGCGGCGTTCGGCCCCACGGCTGCGGCCGGGTCGTACGCGTAGTCCCGCAGCGTCCCGTCCACGAGGACGTCGAACACCCGCTTGCCCTTCGGCGCCTTGTCGATCTCGGCGAACCCGAAGTCGATCGCGTAGGTGCCCTTGGGCGCGTCCGGGAAGCGGTAGAACAGCTGCTTGTCCGCCGTGGTGCGCTGCGACTGGAACAGGAGGTCGTCGGTCGTGCCGGCGATCGGGGCCTTCGTGGAGGTGACCTTCGTCTTGCCCTCGTAGCCCCACGCCTTCTTGCTCGCCGGCTGGTCGGCGGACCAGGTGTAGCCGGTGCCGTCGGTGAGCTTCGCGCCGCCGGCGTTGACGCCGACCTGGTACTTCGTGGTCGTGAGCGTCACCGGCACGTACGTCTTGGACTGGCGTCCGGAATCGGACCGCACGACGATGTTCGCGCCCTGGACGCCGGGCTTGGCGCCCTTCGAGGAGATCGAGACCTGGACGGTCGTCGACTGGCCGGGGGCGAGGGTGCCGCCGGTCGAGGAGAGCGACAGCCACGGCAGGTCGGTGAGCAGATCGTCCTCGACGTCGACGAGGACGACGTCGTCGGCGACCTGATCGACGGCCCACAGCGCTCCGGACGAGTCGGTCTCGAGGCCACCGCCCTGGTTCGGCTTCTGGCCCGGGAACCACCACGCGTTCACCAGCGAGCAGTCGTCGGGGTCGACCTGCAGCAGGCGGGTGGGCCGGTTCGAGGTGAGGTCGGTGTACCAGATCGTGTCCGACGCCTGGTTGTAGGCCAGGCCGATGATCTCGGGCAGCGGCGGGGTGCAGAAGGACAGCAGCGCGCCCGGGTTGTCGTGCGACGTACCGGCCACGGTTCCGATCTTGCCGTTCCGCCGGCCACCGACGTAGAAGACGTCCTTGGCCGGGTTGTAGGCGAGACCGGTCAGCTGCGACGTGACGAAGTCGCCCTTGATCCGCCTCGTCTCCTTGCCGGTGTCCCGGTTGAAGCAGTGGATGAAGCTGGCCGGGCTGTCCTCCATCTGGCACATGTCACCGGTCTTGGTGTCCAGCGCCATGTCGAACGCCCGGTACTCGGGGTTCCACGCCGCGTCGAAGACCTTGCCGGTCTTCTTGCCGGTCACCGTATAGGCGGTGTTGGTGCGCGCCTCGTAGTCGTGGACCCAGACGTCGCCGTCGTAGCCGACGCCGGTGGGCACCTTCTCCCCGACCTTGCCGGGGATCTTGATCCGGGTGATGACGTCTCCGCCGGAGGTCGCGCCGACCTTCGCTGCCGCCTGGGCCTCCGCGGTGCTCGACGTGGCGGCCTTGCTGTCGTTGCTGGACGGCGTCATGCCGCTCGTGCCGGCCTTCCAGCCGGCCAGGTCGATCGTGCTGGCCGCACCCGTGCCGGTACGCGCGGTCGCGCCGGTGGCGTCGAGCTCGGGGTGCCGCGCGGCTTCGCCCAGGTCGTACGTGAGCGGGGCGGAGCCGGTGTTGGTCAGCGTCAGCGAACCCACGCCGTTCTGGTCGGTACCCAACAGCGTCTCGAGGCCGTCGGCCTTCAGGCCGGCGACACCCGTGGTCAGACGCGCGTCGATCTTCGCCTGCGCGTAGAGCTTGTCGAGCGAGAACGGGTACGACCCGGTCGTGTAGTTCGGCGCCTCGACCGTCATGGTGTAGTCGCCCGTCGGAAGCTGGCGGTGCACGAGGCCGGTCCCGTTGGTCGTGACGGCCTCGACGAGCCCGTCCCTGGTGCTGAAGGAGACCTTGGCGCCGGCCACCGGCAACCCGTCGTTCTTGTCCACGACGGTCGCGTCCAGGTACCCGAAGTCCGGCATGTCGTAGGTGACGACCATCCCGTCGCGCAGCACCGGGGCGTGATCGGAGAACCGGATACCGTCGACGCCGGCCCAGCCCTGGATGCCGGTGACGGCGTTCGCGCCGGCGGTCACCGGGTCGTCGGTTCCGACGCCGTCGCCGTACCCGAAGATCATCGTGCCCGAGCGGGTGAAGGTGGCCGAGAAGTTGACCGGTTCGGTGTACTCCGACCGGGTCGGGTAGGCCCAGATTTTGGTGTTGCGGTACTCGACGACGAAGGCGTCCTCACCGTTGACCTTGGTGGCGGCCGTGAAGACACCCCCGCCGGGGGCGAACTCGGCGGGGCTCTCCATGTAGAACGGGAAGGCGCCCGCGCCGCCGTAGCCGGGACCGGTGCTGCCGTCCGGGGCGATCACGCCACGCAGGCCGACGCCGAGGGTGTCGTGGCTGCCGTTGTAGAGCGCGATCGGGAACGGCAGCTTCACCGTCGCCCACACACCGCTGCCGAAGGTGACCTGCTCGGTGCCGCGCAGGTACTCGCCCTCGGTGACGGCGCAGCTGTAGCCGCCCTTGTCGACGACGAGCCCGACCGGAATCTCGGGCGACTCGTTCTCTGCTCCCACGGTCAGCGGGAGCGTCTTCGGTGAGAAGCAGGAGTTGGGCGTGACGGTCAGCTTGTACGCGCCCTCGGGGACAGCGGTGAACGTGAACGCGCCGTTGGCGTCCGTGCGTACCGGCTTCAGCGGCGTGTCCTGGACCGCGACGTCCGCGTTCGGCACGGGCCGCTTCTTGTCGTCGACGACCCGGCCGCTGATGTCGTGCTTCGCGGCGGCCGTGAGTGGCAGCGTGACGGAGGTGTCCTGGCCGAGGGTGATCGTGGCCTTGGCGGTCGCGGTCAGGTAGCCGAACACCTTGGTGGTGAGCTGGTAGTCGCCGACCGGCAGGTTCGTGGTGAAGCGGCCGTCCTTGTCGGTGCCGATCGACCGGCTGAACGGACCGCTGATCGTCACCTCCGCGGCGGGGACCGGGGCGCCGTTGGCGGTCACGACACCGGTGAGGGTGCCGCCCTTGCGGGGCGCGAGCTCGAGCAGGCGCACGAGGTCGAGCCGGCCCTCGCCGTACTTGTTGTTGAGCTCGGCGGTGCCGCCGCACTCGGTGTCGTCGACGTCGGTGGCCGACTCGGCGAGCAGGCGACGGGTTTCGTCGACCTGTCCGATCAGGGTCGGGTCGTAGCTCCAGAGCGCCGCGACCGCGCCGGCGACGTGCGGTGCCGCCATCGACGTACCGGCCATCTCGACGTAGTTGTTGTTCGGGTAGGACGAGCGGACGTTGACGCCCGGCGCGGAGATCTCGGGCTTGATCCGATCGCCCTCACCCTCGCCCTTGCGGGAGAACGACGCGATCGTGCCGTCCTCCGAGTAGGCGCCGACGGAGTAGGCGCTCGCCGCGGAGCCCGGCGAGGAGACCGTGTCACAGGCCGCGTACGGCGAGGTGTTCCCCGACGACCAGGTGCTGAAGATGCCCGCGGCGGTCCAGGCCTCGTCGACGGCCTGGAAGAAGTCGTCGAAGTCGTGTTCGACGGTCTGGCCCCACGAGTTGTTGACGACGTGTGGGCGCTTGGACGGGTCGGGGTTGTTGCCCTGGAGGTCGGTCGGGGCGAGCAGCCACCAGCCGGAGCGCAGCAGCGACTCGACACCGGTGCTCTCGCAGCAGCCGTTCGTCGCGATCCACTGCGCGTCCGGGGCGACGCCGACGTGGTCGGTGCCGTCGACGCCGACCATGGTGCCCATGGTGTGCGTGCCGTGTCCGTTGTCGTCGCACGGCGCGGCCGAGCACGACCCCCGGGTGGCCATCCAGTTGTAGTTGTGGTCGACGGTGCCGTCCGGCTTCGCGCCACGGTACTGACGCGAGAGGGCGGGGTGGTCGAACTGGACGCCCGAGTCGAGGTTGGAGACGGTGATGCCCGCGCCGGTGGCGCCCATGGCCCACGCCTGCGGGGCGTGGATGGCCTCGAGACCCCACGTGACGACGTCGTCCGCGCCGGCCTTCGGGGCAGCGGGTCGGGCCGCCTGGTCAGCGGGGAGCTTCTTCTCCACCGGCTGTACCAGGGCGACCTGCGGCGTGGCGTGGATCTCGGCGACCTGCGCCCGCGCGGCCACGTCGAGGGCGAGCTTCTCGGTGCCGCCCTTGACGAGCACGGCGTTGGCGATCGGGTAGGGGGTGTACTTGACCCCGGCCCGGTCGAGTTCGGTGGAGACGGAGGCCAGGGAGCTCTTCGACGCTGCGGTCAGCGCGTCGTAGACGAACTGGCCACGGGCCGTCCAGTCGGCGATCTTCTTCGCCGGCCCGAGGTCGGGCTTCGTGTCGAACGTGATCCAGAAGTCCGAAGCCGGCTGCGTGCGGAAGCGGTCCTTCAGGGTCGGCGCGATCTTCCTGGCCGCCGTGCCGGGATCCGGCTCGGCGGCGGACGCCGGTATCGGCTGGAGCATGCTCAGGCCGACCGCTGTGGCCAGCGTTGCCGCGAGGGCTTTGAATCTCATCGGGGTCCTCCACCTACAGGGGTTGGTAGGGGTCGTGGCTCTCGTGGTCGACGGCACCGTCGGCGTCGCGTACGTCGGAGGCGTCGCGCGGGGTGACGCGCGATTCGCCGGGCCGCTCGGGTGGCGGCTGGTGTTCGAGGGCGGAGTCGTCAGGCACGACGGGACGCTCAGGCATTCATCGCCCATGGGCTATGGATCATGGACTCATGCTCGGTGAGCCGGGTGGCCTTAGCTATCCGGCGGATACGTCAAAATTCACGATGCGTTGTCGAGGGATTCGTCCTCGGCGAACACACCGGCCTCCACCGCCTTGACCGCGAGCGCGGTCCGGCTGCTCACCTTCAGCTTGCGCATCGCCGCGCGTAGCTGCTGGTCCACCGTGGCCGGCGACTTGGCCAGGATCCGGCTGATCTCCCGATTCGTCTTGCCGGCGACGACCAGTTGGACCACGTCGAGCTCGCGGGGGGAGAGCTGGTCCCCATACCCGCGTCGGCCGCCGCGCCACAGTCGCGGGACCTCGGCGCCATGTTCGCGAAGCCGCTGCGCGACACGGTCCGCGTCGCCGCGGGCGCCGAGCCGGAACAGTCGCTCGTACTGTGCCGCCAGCAGCTCGCCGCCCTGCTCGGTCCGGCCCTGCGCGATGATCGCCTCGGCTTGGCGCTCGCGGGCGCGCATCGCGTCGTACGGGCGCGGCAACGCGCTCCAGGCACGCGCCGCGCGGTCGTACGTCGTCGCCGCGCGGGCGTGGTCCCCGGTCGCGGCGAGCAGCAGGGCACGACACACGGCGAGCGCGGCGCGCGGCGCGGGCGCCGTACGGCCCCGCAGTCCTCTGGCGAACTGGTCGGCCAGGCGGGTCGCGGCCGTCAGGTCGCCGGCGGCGAGGTGCGCCTCGATCCGGGCGGGGACGAGGTCCGTCGCCCAGACCCAGACGCCCTTTCGCCGGACGGTCTCCATCGGCTCGTTCGTGATCCGCAGGGCCCGGCCGCTGTTGCCGTCCGTCAGCCACAGCCTGGCCAACGCCGCGGCGGCCTCCATCGTGTCGTCGGCCGCGCCGAGACGGGCGGACTCCTCGAGGACGAGCCGGAACTGCTCCTCCGCGACCCGCCGCCGTCCGGCTGCGGCCGCCAGGCGGGCGGCGAGGCGAATGCTGCCCAGGTAGTGTGCCGGCCGGTCCCGGTCGGCGTCGGCGAGTGCCGCGCTCGCCTCCGTGAGGCCGTCCCACCGACCGGTGAGCCACGCCAGGTTGGCCTGTTCGAGTCGGACGTTGTGCTGCAACCGGGACGCCTGCTCGACCTCGGCGAGGCTCATGGCCACGTCGAGGTGTTCCTCGGCGTCGGCGTACCGACCCCAGATCAGCGCGCCGGTGCCGACATTCGTGTGGATGCGGGCCACGTCGAGACGCTCTGCCGAGGTCGTGCCACCGACGGGCAGGTCGGCGACGACCTCCCAGGCCTCCTCCTCGCCCAGCATGAGCAACGCCGCGGCGCGGTTCCCGGCCAGGTTCAGCCTCTCGGCGGGGGAGTCGATCTGGGCGGTGAGGTCGGCGGCGCGATCGAGCCATCGCCGGTGGGTGGACGCCGGCCACGGTCCCGCGTAGGCCCAGCCGAGGTAGGTCATCGCCCGAGCCGCCTCGACCGGGTCGTGGTCGAGGTTGGCGACCGCCTGCTCCAGCTCGCGAAGGGCGGCCTGCGCCTCACCCCCGGTGATGAGAAGCCGACCCAGGGGGTTACGGATCTCGGCCTGTTGCCGTGCGGAGAGGCCGGGGGTCTCCAGCACCGAGCGCAGGGTACGGATCACCCGGTGGTGGACCTGGTCGACCTCTTCCCGGCGGCCCAGGGCGGCGACTCCGGCGATGCGGGCGACCCGCGCCCGGTCCACCGGCGGCAGCACGGCCCACGAAAGCAGGTCGACAAGCATGTCGACCGCCTTGGTGTGGTCGCCGGAGGCGATCGCCAACTCGGCGCCCTGTTCGGCGTACCGCGCCCAGGACGAGGTCTCGCCGGCCTCTCGGAAGTGGTGGGCGAGGCGCGCCACGGGCGGTGGGTGGAGGTGCTCCAGGGCGCGCCCGGCCAGCAGGTGGACGTGTCTGCGGTCGGTCAGCGGGATCGACTCGTAGACCGCGGTGGCGGCCAGCACATGCCGGAAGCGCCACCTGCCGCGGTCGTCTCCGTCCAGGACACCGGCGCTGGCCGCTTCCGCGATGGCGGCCCGGCACTCGATCGGCGACAGGCCCGCGGTCATCGCGATCGTCGCGGCGGAGGACCGTTCCGCCAACGTCGCCGCGGCGCGCAACGCCTGCTGCGCCGTGGGCGACAGGCGGCTCACCCGCTCCCGGGTGGAGTCGCGCACCGTCGGTGGCACCTGTAGCTCGCGCAACTTCAGCCGGACCCAATGGCCGTCACGGAAGACGAGATCGGCCCGATCGCACATGAGACGGACCGACTCTTCCAGCGCCAGCGGGACGCCGCCGGTCCGTTCGTGCATGAACGTCGTGAACTCCTGCGAGATCGGATTGCCGTCCAGCATGGAGGAGACCAGCGCCGCCGTGTCGTCGGGTCGCATGGGCGCGAGGGCGATCCTCAGCTGCGTCACGCCAGCGGGCAGGCGGGACGTCAGCCGCAGCAGCAGCGATCCGTCGCCGACCTCCTCGGGCCGGTAGGAGATGACGAGGCTCGGACCGTCCGAGTGCTGTCGGGAGATGACGAAGAGCAGGAACTCCAGCGTCACCTCGTCGGCCCAGTGCGCGTCCTCGAGGACGAGGACGTCGACCCGCAGCGCCCGCAGCAGCTCGTCCAGGGCACGGAACAGTCGATGCCGGGCCGCCTTCGCGTCCTCCAGGGGCGGCAGCGCGGGCGGCAGGCTCGCGGACCATTCGGGGAACAGGGGCCGGAGCGCGCCCGCGAGCGCGGTGAGCCGCAGCTGCGACACCGGACTGTCGATCCCCCGGAACGCGTCGACGATCGGCCCCAACGTGAGCGACTCGCGCAGCGGTGGGCACACCGACACCAGGGCGGTGCGCCGGGCCGGGGCGGAGTGCCACTCGCGTAGCAGCCGGCTCTTGCCGATGCCCGCCTCGCCCTCCACCAGCACGATCGCCGGTGGCCGGGCCAGGGCGCCCCGGAGTGCCGCCAGCTCGCGGTCACGACCCACGAAGCGCGGGGTGGAGACGGTTGGTGCGGTCCCGTCGTCCTCGTTTGCGGGGTCGAGCATGCGTGATGATCTCGCTTTTCGGTGCGTGGACACAAGACCATCGCCGCCGGTGGTCCCGGGCGACCTTGCGCAAATCATCTTAGTCATTAAGATAATCGCATGGGCATATCGACGGACTTCTCGGTAGCTATCGCCGGCGGCGGCCTCTCCGGTCTCTGCCTCGCCCAGTACCTGACGCGAGCGGGCATCGACGCGCACGTCTACGAGCGGGATCCCGGCCCCTTCGTCCGGCGACAGGGCTACCGGATCATCCTCGACCGGTACGGGTTGGCGGCGTTGCGCGAGAGCCTGCCCCGCCCGCTGTACAACCTGGCGCTGGCCACCGGCGACGAGCCCGGCGGACACCTCCGCTTCACCGACAGTCGACTCCGGGACGCGTTCGCCATCGCCTTCAAGGACGAGCCGTACGCGACCCGCCAGGTCGATCGGTTGACGCTGCGCTCGATCCTGCAGACCGGGCTCGACGGGCGGATCCACTACGGCAAGGAGGCCGTCGCGGTGGACAGCGGCGGCCCGGCCGGGCTGCGCCTTCGGTTCTCCGACGGCGGGGCCGTCGCGGCGACGGTCGTCGTGGGCGCGGACGGCGTGGGCTCGGCGCTGCGGGCGCAGCTCATGCCCGACGCGGCCCCGGCGAGCGCGCCGATGGCGGGCATCTACGGCCGGTCACCCCTGCGCCGCAACGGGGAGAGCATGATCCCGGACGCGCTGCGCGACAGCGGCGTCCTGGCCATCGCCGATCGACCCGGCCTCGCCTTCTTCTTCACCTCCATGCGGTTCGGCGAGCGGCCACGGGAGGCGTTCGCGCGGCTGGCCCCGGGCAGCTACGCGCCCACCGGCGACGACTACGTGATGTGGGGACTGCTGCTACCCCGGGAGGAGGTGCCCGTCGGCGTCCGCGGCGACCTGCTGGCGCTCTGGCGACTGGTCGCCGGAATGAGCACGGGCTTCCACCCACTCATCCGACGGCTGGTCGCCACGGCCGAGTTGGATGCCACTGTGCTCAACCTCTTCGCCACCGGCCGACGCCCACAGCGGTGGGCGGTGCCCCGGGCGACGATGATGGGCGACGCCGTACACGTCATGCCGCCGTTCGGCGCCCACGGCGGTAACACCGCGCTCCGCGACGCGGCCCTGCTCGGCCGCAGGCTGCTCGAGGCCCGGGCGACCGGTCGGGCGGTGGAGGAGGCGATCGCCGCCTACCAGGACGAGATGGTGCCCTACGCCTTCCGCGCCGTCGACAGCGCTGGCCGGCTGATGCGCCGTCTCACCGGGGGCGCGACCGCACCACACTGGGTGTTGACCCGCCTGTTACCTCGGCTGCACCGGGTGACCGTGCCGGAGGCATGATTGCGGGCATGTCCCAGGTGCCGGCCCGTGCGTCCGCGATCGCCGACCTCATGCGCGCCGGGCGGGAGATGTCCCGACTCTCCATGGTGTTCCGGTACGCCATCGCGGATCGGCTGGGCCTGACCGTGACTGACCTGGAGTGTCTGGACCACCTGGCGGACGTCGGGTCGGCTACCGCGGGGCAGGTCGCCGAGCGGACCAACCTCACCACCGGGGCGGTGACCAGCATGCTGCGCCGGCTCCAGCAGGCGGGTTACGTGACGGCCGAGCGTGACCCGGCGGATCGACGGCGGGTGATCGTCACCCTGCGCCCGGAGCGGGTGGCCGAGCTGACGCGGCCGTACGAGCGGTTCGCCGAGGGGGCCGAACGGCTCGTCGAGGGCTACAGCGTCGAGGAGGTCACGCTGCTGGTCCGGCACTACGACCGGATGCAGGCGATGTACCTCGCCGAGTTGGACCACCTCCGCCGCCTGCCCTGACGCCACGGTGCGCGTTGCGGTTGATCGCAGCGCGCACCGTGCTCGTCCCGCCGAACGCATGAGCACCGGTGGCCTACTGCTCGGTGGACGCCGTGACCTTGAGTTGCGTGACGAGCAGCAGAGTGTCGGCGTTGAGCCAGTAGTCGGTGATGAGGCCACGCCTGATGCGCAGCGTGTCCGTGCCGGTGAAGCGGACCGGGGTGCCGGGCGCGGCGGTCGCGCCCGGGAAGCCTCCGCCGTACGTGCCGTTGGCGACCCATCGCACGACCACGTGGTCACCGTCGATGATCGGGCCGACCTCGACGGTGAAGTGCAGGTCGGGGAAGGCGGACCGGATCTGGCCGACCAGGTCGGCCATGCCGCGCGGACCCTTGACGGCGCTGCCGTCGCCGCCGTCGAGCAGCGCGGCCCGGACCCGGACGTCCGGGGAGATGATGCGCTCGGCCAGCGTGTAGTCGCCGTTCCAGAGCTGAACCCAGGCGCGGGTCACCTGCTGCGCCTGACCGGCGCTGCCGTGCTCGTCGGGCTGCTGGTGGGCGAAGGCCTTGCCGCCGGCCGAGGCGGGTACGGCGCTGGCGAGCGCGGAACCGCCGATCAGGAGGGTGGCGATGGTGGCTGCGCGGAGATGCTTCACGATGACTCCTCAGGTGGGTAACACTCGTTCGCTTCCGTTACACCGTATAACTGAAGTAATCTGATGTCAACGCGAGGGGGAGGTATGACATGGCGGACCAGGCCGGTACGGCCGGTGAGCAGTCGGCGGAGTCGCTCGTCGGGCCGCGCGAGCGCTATCGGCGGCAGGTCCAGGACGAGGTACGCGCACACGCGTGGAAGCAACTCGCCGAGGCTGGCGCGGCGGGGCTGTCGCTCAAGGCCATCGCCAAGCAGATGGGGATCACCGCACCGGCTCTCTACCGGTACTTCGCCAGTCGCGACGACCTGCTCACCGAGCTGATCCTTGCCGCCTACCGCGACCTGGCACAGGTGGTCGAGGTCGCCGCCGGAGCCGGCGGGACCCCACGCGACCGGCTGACCGCGATCGCGACGGTGATCCGTGACTGGGCCCGGCGCGATCCGCACCGCTACCTGCTGCTGTACGGCACGCCGGTGCCGGGCTACGCCGCTCCGGCCGAGGCCACCGAACTCGCCCGCCGCATCTTCGCCCCCGTGCGAGATGCCTTCTCGTACGGGAGTGACGATCAGTCGATGCACCGATCGCTGACCTTCTGGACCCGCGTGCACGGGGTGATCAGCCTGGAGGTCGCCGGGCACTTCACCGGCATGCCGTTCGACCCGGCGGGCCTCTTCGCCGCGGAGGTCCGGTCCACGCTCGGCGACCTACCCTGAGGTGGGCCGCCGCCTCCGCAGGGGCGACACCGGACGGCGGGGCGCGGTCAGGTCGCGGAGGGCCGCGGGTAGCCGATCTCGTACGAGATCTGGTTGGCGGTCTCCAGGAGCAGCGGCAGATTGCCCTTCAGCTCGTCGAGGCTCGCGATGACCTCGATCGCCGTGATCGAGGCGGCGGCGATGACCTGCCCTCGGGAATCCCTGATCGGTGCGGCCACGCACATCACGTAGGTGTCGTGCTCACCGTTGTCCACGGCCCAGCCGCGTTCCTGGATGTCGGCGAGTTCGGCGTCGAGCGCGCCGCGGTCGGCGAAGGTGGTGTCGGTGAACCTCTCGAAGACGACGTGCGACAGCAGCCGCTCGCGATCATCGAGGGGCAGGTACGCCAGGATCGTCTTGCCCACGGCGCTCGCGTAGATCGACACCGCGCGCCCGACCCGTGACGGGAGCTTGACGGCGTCGAACGCGGGGCTGTCCACCTTGTCGATATAGATGATCTCGTCACCGGTCAGCTGCGCGAGGTGCACGGTGTGGCCGGTCTCGCGTTGTAGCGCACGCAGGTGCGCGGCGGCCGGCTGGCGCAGGTCCATCGAGCCGAGCGCGAGGTCCGCCAGCTCGATCAGCCCGCTGCCGAGCACGTAGGCGCCCGCGCCGGTGCGGCGGACGAAGCGCGCGGACTCCAGGGTGTGCAGTATCCGTAGGGCGGTCGACTTGTGCACGCCGAGCACGTCCGCGGCCTCCGTCAGGGACAGTGGACGTTCGGCCGATCGACGGATGAGGTCGATCGCGCGGCGGATCGATTGCGCCACGGCTCTGTCTCCCCTCGCACGGCGCGGCATCGCCGCTATCGTTGCATCATGTGCAATGTAGATGACGCAATGCGCAATCGCCACTTGACAACGTTGCACATGTCGCTACGATCGTTGCAATTTATGAGCTTGACTCCGACTTGTAACGCTGGAGCGACGATGGGTAAGCGGTGCGCTCGGATCGGCCTCGCCGGGGCGACGAATTGACGGCGACCGACGTGCCCTCGCGTTCCGGGATCACCGGCGAACCCCGACGCGAGGACTGGGTCGGCACCGCCGCCGAGGCGTTGCCGGACGACGCGGGCAGCGTCCTGATCGGCCGGATCTGGGATCCGTCCGTCGGCGGCCCCACACCCGTGGTCGTCCGCGACGGTGAGGTCATCGACCTGAGCCACCGGTTCGCGACCGTCCGGGACATCTGCGAGCTGCCCGACCCCGCCGCGACCGTGGTCGGGCTCGACGGCGCGCGGGTGGGGGACTTCGGGGAGATCCTGGCCAACACGGCGGTCACGACCCGCGACCGCGACCGGCCCTGGCTGCTGGCCCCGGTCGACCTCCACGCGCTCAAGGCCGCCGGGGTGACCTTCCCCATCTCGATGATCGAACGCGTCATCGAGGAGCGGGCCCGCGGCGACCTGGCGCTCGCGGCGGACATCCGGCGACGGATGTTCGCCGACATCGGCGTCGACCTGCACCACCTGGAACCCGGCTCGGCCGAGGCGGACCGGCTCAAGGGCCTGCTGGTCGCCGAGGGTATGTGGAGCCAGTACCTGGAGGTGGGGATCGGTCCGGACGCCGAGATCTTCACCAAGGGCCAGATCCTCTCCGCCGTCGGCACCGGCGTCGACGTCGGCGTGCTCGCCGCGTCCACCTGGAACAACCCGGAACCCGAGATCACGCTCATCGTCCAGTCCAGCGGCCGGATCGTCGGCGCGACCCTGGGCAACGACGTGAACCTGCGCGACATCGAGGGCCGGTCCGCGCTGTTGCTTCCCCTGGCGAAGGACAACAACGCCTCCTGCGCCCTCGGCCCCCTGATCCGGCTCTTCGACGACCGGTTCGGCATGGAACGGGTGCGCGAACTCGCGGTCCGCTTGGAAGTCCGCGGCGTGGACGGCTTCGGGCTGGAGGCGGTGTCGGAGATGACGCACATGTCGCGCGACCCGGAGGACCTGGTGCGGCAGCTCATCGGCCCGCACCACCACTACCCCGACGGCGCCGCGCTGATGCTCGGCACCATGTTCGCGCCCATCCAGGACCGGGGCAGCCCCGGTGAGGGCTTCACCCACAAGGTCGACGACGTGGTACGGATCAGCTGCCCGGCACTCGGCACCCTGGTCAACCAGGTGCGGCACGCCCAGGAGTGCGAGCCCTGGCACTTCGGCATCCGTGACCTGATGGGCAACCTGGCAAGGAGAGGACTGCTGTGAACGTGGTCAGCACGGTCGATCCGCGCGACGGCCAGCGCCGCGCGACGGATCTCACCGAGACCGACGAGTCAGGGGTGGACGTGATCGTCGGCCAGGCGTCCCGGGCGGCGCGCTGGTTGGCCGACCTGGGCAGGCACGGCAGGGCGGAGCTGCTGGACGCGATCGCCGCCTCCCTCCAGGCCCGCCGGGCCGACCTGGTCGCGGCCGCCGAGACTGAGACCGGGCTGGCCCACGCGCGGCTGGACTCGGAACTCACCCGGGCCGCGGTCCAGTTCCAGATGTTCGGCGACGTGCTCCGCGACGGGGCGTACGTCGAGGCCGCCATCGACCACGCCGCCGACACGCCGCTCGGGCCCGGCCCGGACGTGCGGCGGATGCTCGTACCCCTCGGGCCGGTGGCCGTCTTCGGCGCCAGCAACTTCCCGTTCGCCTTCTCGGTCGCGGGCGGTGACACGGCCGCCGCGCTCGCCGCCGGCTGCCCCACGGTCCTGAAGGCCCACCCGTCCCATCCGCTGACCTCGCACGCGTCCGCCGCCGCGATCGAGGCGGCCGTGCGCGACCTCGGCGGGCCCGATGGCGTCATCGGGGTCGTGTACGGGGAGCAGGCCGGCCGCTGGCTGGTGCGGCACAGCGGGATCCGTGCGGCCGCCCTCACGGGCTCGGTCAACGCCGCCCGTGCCATCCAGGCGGCCATCGACGAGCGACCCGATCCCATTCCCCTCTACGCCGAACTGGGCAGCGTGAACCCGATCGTCGTGCTGCCTGGCGCGGCCGCCGACCGGGCCGAGGGGATCGCCGAGGGCCTGTTCGCCTCCTTCACCGCCTCCGGTGGCCAGCTCTGCACCAAGCCGGGCCTCGCGTTCGTGCCGGCCGGCCGGGGCGGTGACCAGCTCGTCGACGGTCTGCGCGAGAGGGTCGCCGGCTCGGGCGGCGCGATCCTGCTCAACGAGCGCATCCGGGACGCGTACGAGGCCCGGGCAGCCGAGTTCGAGCGGGCCGGTGCCCGGGTCTCGGCGCAGCCGCGGGTCGAGCCCGGCGCGGGCTTCGCCGTCGCGCCGAGGCTGCTGGAGGTCGACCTGCCGAAGCTGACCGCCGAGATCGCCGACGAGTGTTTCGGGCCGCTCATGATCGTGGTCCGGTACGACGACACCGCCGACCTCGACGCCGCGTTGCACGCCGTCCCCCCGTCGCTGACCGGCTCCGTCCACCGTGGCCCGCAGGACGACGCCCACGTGGTCCGTGGGTTGGTCGACGTGCTCTCCGCCCGCGCGGGTCGCATCGTCTTCGACGGCTATCCCACCGGTGTCCGGGTGTCCTGGGCCCAGCACCACGGTGGGCCCTGGCCGTCGACGAACGCCGTGCACACGTCGGTGGGCGCGACGTCGATCCGACGGTTTCTCCGGCCGCTGGCATGGCAGGACGCGCCGGCGTGGGTGCTTCCCGAGGAGTTGCGCGACGAGTACACCGCGATTGTGCGGCGGATCGACGGGAGGTTGACGCCAGCGGTCGAATAATTGCGTCGACGGTCTCTCGGGTGCATTCTGGCGGCACCCGCCGCTGACGCGTGGATTCTTTTGCGGAAATGAGCGGACCGGGAACCCGCGCGCCAATTCGACCGGCGCTCACCACGTTTTCCTCGGGCGCGATTGTGTCGGTCCTGGCCGAACCGTCGACACGATTCTCCGTACTCCCTGTGGTGGGGAAGCCCCGGCCGCGCGCCCCCGGGGTGGAGCCGGGGGTGCGCGGCCGGGGTGTCCTACGGGGTCACGTCGGTGACGCGCAGCCGCAGCATGGTCCACGACGCGGGCGCGAGAGTCAGGCGGACGCCGAGGTCGCTCGCCTGGACCGTGTCGTTGGGGCGCGGTTCGGCGTGGTCCGGGCCGTCGGCGGTGTTCTTGGCATCGAGGTCGGCGCCACCCACGGTGACGCATTCGACGATCTCGCCCACCTGGGCGCCGGCGAGGTCGACGGTCACCTCGGCCGGGGTGTCGACGACCCGGTTGACGAGGAACACGGTCATCTCCGCGGCGCTGTCGTCCCAGGTGGAGACCGCGTCGACCGCGTCGATGACGCCGTAGCGGTCGGTGGTCGTGGTGCTGCCGTCCCGCAGTACGTCAAGCACGACGCCCCGGGCGTGCCGGGCCGTGCGGGCGAACGGGTGGAAGATGGTCTGCCGCCATGCCGGGCCTCCCGGTTCGGTCATGATCGGCGCGATGACGTTGACCAGTTGGGCCTGGCACGCCGCGGTCACCCGGTCGCTGTGTCGCAGCAGGCTGATGAGCAGGCCACCGACGACGACGGCGTCTGCCACGCTGTAGTGGTCCTCCAGCAGCGGCGGCGCGACCGGCCAGTCCTCGCCGCTGGGCGGCGTGGACGGCGCCGCCGACTGGTACCACACGTTCCACTCGTCGAACGCGATCATGATCTTCCGGGTGGACCGGCGGATCGCGCCCACCGAGTCCGCGATGGCCGTGACGGCGTCGATGTACCTGTCCATGTCCTCGGCCGAGGCGAGGAAGCTGGGCAGGTCGTCGTCGACCGGCTGGTAGTAGGCGTGCAGCGAGATCAGGTCGACGTCGTCGTACGCCTCGGTCAGCACGTCGCGCTCCCAGCTCCCGAAGGTCGGCATGCCGAGATGGGACGAGCCACAGGCGACCAGTTCGAGGTCGGGATCGAAGCGCCGCATCGCCTTCGCGGTCTGCGCCGCGAGTCGCCCGTACTCGGTCGCGCTCCGCTGGCCCACCTGCCAGGGGCCGTCCATCTCGTTGCCCAGGCACCACAGCCGGATCCCGTAGGGGTCGGCGGCGCCGTTGTCGCGGCGCTGGTCGGCGAGGTGGCTCCCCGCGCGGTGGTTGGCGTATTCCAGCAGGTCGACGGCCTCGGCGGTGCCGCGGGTGCCGAGGTTCACCGCCATGATGGGATCGACGTCCGCCTTGCCGACCCAGCGCATGAACTCGTCCAGCCCGAAGGCGTTGGTCTCCAGGCTGTGCCAGGCGAGGTCGAGACGGGCCGGTCGTTTCTCGACCGGGCCGACGCCGTCCTCCCAGCGGTAGGAGGACACGAAGTTGCCGCCCGGGTAGCGGACCGTCGTGACGCCGAGCTCGCGGACGAGCGCGAGGACGTCGCCCCGGAAGCCGTCCGCGTCGGCGCTCGGGTGGTCGGGCTCGTAGATTCCGCCGTAGACACAGCGGCCCAGGTGCTCCACGAACGAGCCGAAGATCCGGCGCGGCACCGGTGCGACACGTCGCCGCGGGTCCAGGAGCAGGCGTGCGGTGTTCACGACTGCCCTCCCGGCTGGCTCGGACGAGGCCGGACGGGCGAGGCGGCGCGGTGGGGGAGTGGGGGCGGCGCTGCGTCGAGGTGGGTGTTCAGGGCGGGCTCCTCTCGGAGGAGGCCTCCGACGTCGGGATCCGTGTCGCGGCGCCGGGGACCCGGGGGGTGGTGGGTCGGTGCGAGCTCTGGACATCGCCATGATCATCGATTACGTTCGCGATCGATGTAAACGTTACCGATCATGCTCCCCGGAGGGAACACCGCGTTCCGGAATGGCGCTTGACGGAGAGTGCCGTTCCGTTGTCGACGGGTAGATCTCGCGCGCGAAATGGCGCGGCTTTGCACCCCGGGAAGTCCACCTTGCACAATCCCGTCAGGACCCGCTTCCCGGTGCTCGCGCGGGGATGAATGGGTCTTGTGTTCGCAATCTCGGTCGGTTACGTTGGCAACATCCTGGAAACGTAACCGATAACGATTGCAGTCCAGAGAGAGCGGCATGATCGAAGCCAATGCGCCGGTAACAATGAGTGATGTCGCCCGGATCGCCGGCGTTTCCACCGCCACCGTTTCGCGCGTCGTCAACGGGCACTACGGCGTCAGCGCCCGCACGATCGCTCAGGTCCGCACCGCCATCGAACAGCTCGGCTACGAGTCGAGCCTGGTGGCCTCGAGCCTCCGTCGCAGCCGCACCAACGTCCTCGGCCTCGTGGCGCACAGCTTCCAGTCGTACACGGCAGAGGTGCTCAAGGGGGTCATGAAGGCGCTCAGCCGCTCCGGCTTCGACCTCATCATCTACGCCAACAGCGACCTCTACGGCTCCTACTCCGAGGGCTGGGAGCAGCGGCACCTGACCCGCCTGTCGGGCACCCTCACCGACGGATGCATCGTCGTCACGCCCTGGGGTGAGATGCGCAGCCGTACGCCGATTGTGGCCATCGACCCGGTGCGGGGCTCGACGGGGCCCTCGGTCATGGCCGACAACCTCGCCGGCGCCACCACCGCGGTCGCGCATCTGCTCGACCTGGGCCACCGACGCGTCGGGTTCATCGCCGGGCGGGACAGCCTCGCCTCGGCGTGGTCCCGGGAGGAGGGCTACCGGGCGGCTCTCGCCGCCGCCGGTGTCGCGGTCGACCCGACGTTGATCGGCCGGGGGGACTTCAATCCCGAGTCGGCCGTTCCGCTGGCGCGCGCCCTGTTGCAACGGGCGGACCGCCCGTCGGCGATCTTCGCGGCGAGCGACGGGATGGCCCTCAAGGTCCTGGAGGTCGCCAGGGAGCTGGGGCTCTCCGTCCCGCGGGACCTGTCCGTCGTCGGCTTCGACAACATTCCCGAGTCGGCGTCGACCGATCCGGGTCTGACCACGGTGGACCAGTCGATGTACCAGCTCGGGTACGAAGCCGCGCGGATGCTCAAGTCGCTGGTGACCGGCGAGTGGGACGAGCCGCACCAGATAGTCCTGCCGACCAACCTCGTGGTCCGTGGCTCGACCGCAGCACCGGCGAGGGACTGAAGGAGGTGAAGACACCGCACGGCGAGATCCACCGATGGGTTGAGCTGGTCAGCGGGTCGCATCCGCTGCCGGCACAGGAAAGGAGTGGAGCGTGACAACCGAACTTTATCACGGGCGCCTACGCCGGCTCGGCGTACGCCGGCTCTCGGCGGTGTTCAGCGCCGGAGTCGTCGCCCTGGCGGCGGCCCTGATCGCGCCGCAACCGGCAGTGGCGGCGGACACGCCGTGGCTGGACGTCTCCCCGGACCGGTACGCCTCGTTCACCGTTCCGGCCGCGTACGTCCAGGAGCACCTCGGCACCGTCTCGCAGGTGGTCGTCGAGGGCAACTTCGGCCCGTCCGCCACCTGGGCGGAGTTTGGTCTGACCCGTCGTGGTGACGTCTGGTCCGGTGTGCTCGGCGCGCTGACGCCCGGGCTGTACCGCTACCAGGTGACCGCCGACGACACCAAGACCATCAAGGACCCGACCAACAACGCGGGAGTGGCGTCCGACCCGCTCCTGAGCACCTTCCTGGTCGCGGGCGAGTCGGCGCGCTGGCTGGCCGACGCGCCCGCCGGCAGCGGCGGCACGGTCGGGACGTTGACCTACCGGGTCCGCGCCGAGCAGCGCTCGGCCCTGGTCTGGACGCCACCCGGGTACGCGGCCAGGAAGCCGAAGGGCTACCCCACGCTGTTCCTGGAGTCGGGGGGCGGCGTGGCCACCACCGACTGGCTCGACCTCGGTCGCACGAAGCAGATCCTCGACAACCTCTCGGCGGCGGGCGCGATGCAGCCGATGGTCGTGGTGATCGCCGACAGCACGGACGACCGGGAGTTGAAGGATCTCCGCAAGGCGGTCGCCGACAACTACCGGGTCCTGCGCGATCCGGCGCACCAGGGGATCGCCGGTGTCGCCGACGGCGCGGCCCGGGCGGTCCGCGCGGCCGTCGGCACGCCCGGTCAGTTCGGCTCCGTCGGCTGGTTCTCGGGCACGTCGGCCCCGACGATCGACCGCCGCGACGCCACGGCGCTCAACCACCTCAAGCTGCTGCGCCTCTACACGGGGAACGTGACCGACCCGGCGTACAACACCACCTACCGGCTGACGAAGGCGTTGGACCGGGCCGACGTCCGGTACGAGTTCGACGGGGTCAACCCGGACGGCGGCGGGAACTGGACCACCTGGCAGGAGAACCTCGTCGACTTCGTGCCACGCCTGTTCCGGCACGTGGCCGACCACGGACCGAGCCCGGGCCACGGCCGGTTAAAGGGCGAGTTCACGCCTCCGCCGGCCGGCACCACCCCGACGCCCTTCGTCACCGAAGACGGGTTCGTCACCTTCGAGACCACCACCGACTTCGCGGACGCCCAACACGTCACGGTGTGGGCCAACATCGCGCCGGGCGGCAGTTGGCTGCGCGTGCCGCTGACGCGGAACGGCGACCGGTGGCGGGCGACCGTGGGGCCGCTGAAGCCCTGGTTCTACTACTACCGGCTGATCGTCGACCGGGTGCCGTTCAAGGACGTCTCGAACCCGACGAAGGTGACCACGGAACCGATGTGGAGCACCTTCCTCGTCCCGGGCCCGGAAGCCCGACTGCTGACCGACGTGCCGGCCGGCCAGGGCGGCAAGGTCGAGAGCATGACCTACACCAGCACGGTGGCCGGCCAGGACCGCACCGCGCTGGTCTGGACCCCGCCCGGGTACGACCCGCAACGGGCACAGCCCTATCCCGTCCTCTACCTCCAACACGGTGGCGGGCAGAACTACACGGACTGGGTCGAGATGGGCCGGGCCAAGCAGATCCTCGACCACCAGTTCCTCGACGGGGACCTGACACCCATGGTCGTCGTGATGGGCAACGGCAACTCGTCGAACTTCAACCGGGAGCTGTTGGAGAACATCGTGCCGACGGCCCGGTCCCGGTACCACGTCTCCAGCGACCCCTCCCAGCAGGCCCTCGCCGGGTTGTCGATGGGCGGTGGGCAGGCGTTCGGTGTGCTGAAGGCCTACCCGGGCCAGTTCGCCTACGTCGCGGCCTTCTCGGCCGGCTTCGGCAGCGGCACCGGCGTCGACGTCGCGGCCATCAACAGCGGCACCAAGATGCTCCGGCTGTACGTCGGTGACCAGACCGACTTCGTGTACCCGAGCTTCATGGCCTCGCTGACCACGATGGACGCCCTCGGTATTCGCTACGAGTTCGACGGGGTCACCCCCGGACCACACGGCTGGGACGTGTGGCAGAAGAACCTCATCGACCTGGCGCCCCGTCTGTTCAAGCGCTAGGAGCCTGCCCAGGCGACGCCGCCGGGAGCGGGGTCCCGCCGCCTCCGGTGGCGCCGCCGGCGCATGGATGTCCGTGCACCGCCACCTTCCGAAGGGAACCATCTCAATGAAGAGAAGACGCATACTCGCCACGGTGGCCATGCTCGCGGCCGGGAGCGGCCTGGTCGCCTGCTCCTCGGACGACGGCGGCAGCGACGCGAGCAACTGCACGAACACCATCACCAAGCAGAACGTGCCGGTCGTGACGATGTGGGGCTGGTACCCCAACACCCAGCTCGTCGTCGACAACTTCAACAAGCTGCACGACGACGTGCAGGTCTGCTGGACCAACGTCGGTCAGGGCGGCGACGAGTACGACAAGTTCCAGACGGCCATCTCGGCGGGCACCGGGGCTCCCGACGTGATCATGGTCGAGGCGGACCGGATCCCGACCTTCCAGATCCAGGGCGCGCTCGTCGACATCAAGCAGTACGGCTACGACGCGGTCAAGGCCAACTACGGCGAGGGCGCCTGGAAGGACGTGTCGGTGGGCGACGCGGTCTACGGCGTCCCGGTCGACGGCGGCCCGATGGGCATGATCTACCGCAAGGACATCTTCGACAAGTACAAGATCACCCCGCCGAAGACCTGGGCCGAGTACGAGCAGGCCGCGCAGAAGGTGAAGGACGCCGGTGGCCCGTTGTTCGGGGACCTCGGCGCGAACGTCCCGGCCGTGATGATGTCGCTCCAGATCCAGAAGGGCGCGTCGCCCTTCACCTTCGATCCGGCCCAGCCGAAGTCGATCGGCGTGAAGCTCAACGACCAGGCGTCCAAGGACGTGCTCGACTACTGGGGTGGCCTCGCCAAGAAGGGCCTGGTCGGTACGCAGGACCAGTTCACCCCGGAGTACATCTCCGGTGTGATCAACGGGAACTACGCGACGTACATCTCGGCGGCGTGGGCGCCGGGTTACCTCACCGGGGCGGGCGTCGGTAAGGGCCAGGACACCGGCAAGTTCGCGGTCGCGCCACTGCCGCAGTGGGATCCGACCAACCCGGTGCAGGTGAACTGGGGTGGGTCGGCCTTCTCGGTGACCAAGCAGGCGAAGAAGCCGGAGCTGGCGGCGAAGGCCGCCTACGGGCTCTACGCCGACAAGGAGTCGCTCACCGACGGCTGGACCAACCAGATCATCTTCCCGCTGAACCTCACGGCGCTCAAGGATCCCGCGTTCGTCGACCTGAAGGTGGCGTTCTTCAGCGGGCAGCAGGCCAACAAAGAGGTCTACCTGCCCGCCGCCGAGGCCTACAAGGGTATGTCCTACGCGCCCTTCGGCCAGTACTACCTGGACGCCATGACGAAGCAGATCAGCGAGGTGATCAAGGGCTCGACCACCGGCTCGCAGGCGGCCGACAAGCTCCAGGACGACGTGGCGAAGTACGCCAAGGAGCAGGGCTTCACCGTTCAGTGACCGCTCCGGGTGGGTCGTGCCGGCGGTGGCCGGCCGGCCCACCCACGACCCCCGCGTCCTCGCCCTTCGGAGACCACAGATGACAGTCCTGACCGAGAAGCGCACTCCGCGTCCGCCGAGCGAGACGCGCATGATCCGTGGCAAGGTGCACCTCCGCGAGCACCTGATGGGGTGGCTCTTCGTCGGCCCCTTCGCCATCGTCTTCCTGGCGTTCCTCATCGCGCCCCTGGCGTACGCGCTGTACCTCAGCCTCTTTCAGAAGAAGCTGATCGGCGGCACCAGCTTCGTCCTCTTCGACAACTACGTGAAGGCGTTCACCGACCCGAGCTTCCTGTCCGGAGCCTGGTTCGTCATCCGCTTCTCGCTCGTCTCCATCCCGCTGCAGATCGTCCTGGCGCTCGTGATGGCTCTCATTCTGGACGCCGTGACCACGCTGTTCGCGCGCTTCTCCCGCCTCATGATCTTTCTTCCGTACGCGATCCCCACCGTCATCGGGGCCGTGATGTGGGGGTTCCTCTACAGCAAGGGCTTCGGCCCGCTGACGGACATCTTCGGGCTGTTCGGCGCCACCGCACCCGACTTCCTGGGTAGCGACCTGATCTTCTACGGCCTGCTCAACGTCGTCACCTGGCAGTGGGCCGGCTACTACATGATCATCCTGTACGCGGCGTTGCAGGGCATCGACCCGACGCTCTACGAGGCCGCCCGGATGGACGGCGCCGGACGGTGGCAGACCGCGACGCGTATCAAGATCCCGCTGATCGCGCCGGCGCTGATCCTGATCCTGGTCTTCTCGCTCATCGGAACCCTGCAGTTCTTCAACGAGCCGCAGATCCTGCGCTACCTCGCCGCGGGCACGATCGGAGCCGACTTCACCCCCAACATGTACGCGTACCAGCAGGCGTTCTCGCTCGCCAACTTCAACTACGGGTCGGCGATCTCGTTCGCGCTCGGCGGCATCGTCTTCATCTGCGTGTACGCCTTCCTGTTCTTCACCCGCAAGCGGAGGAGCTTCCTCTAGATGGCCGACCACACCAGCGTCCGCGCCGGCGTCCGCCGGCCGCAGCGCTACCTTCCCCTGCAGATCCTCCTCGGCTTCCTGGTGATCTACTTCCTGATCCCGTTCTGGTGGGTCGTCGTCAACAGCTCCAAGGACGCGCCGGGCCTGTTCGGGGGCGGCAACACCCTGTGGTTCTCCGACCAGATCGACTACGTCGGCAACCTCCGGCAGCTCTTCACCTACGACGGTGGCATCTACCTGCGGTGGATCCTCAACTCCACGCTGTACGCCATCGCCGGCGGAGTCGGCGCGACGGTCCTGGCGGTGATGGCCGGCTACGGATTCGCCAAGTACCGGTTCGCCGCGCGGCGCTTCAGCTTCGCCGTCGTGCTGGGCGCGCTCATGGTGCCGGCCACGGCCCTGGTCATCCCGACCTTCATCATGTTCTCCCGGCTCGGCCTGACGAACACGGTCTGGGCGGTGATCCTGCCGTCCCTGCTCAACCCGTTCGGCGTCTACCTGATGCACGTGTACGCGCGCGACGCGGTACCCGACGAGCTGCTCGACGCGGCGCGGGTCGACGGCGCGGGGGAGATACGCACGTTCCTGCAGATCGCGCTTCCGCTGATGCGTCCCGCGGTGGTCACCGTGCTGCTCCTGTCCGCCGTGGCGTCCTGGAACAACTACTTCCTGCCGCTGGCCATGCTCTCGGACAACCGGCTGTTCCCGGTGACCGTCGGTCTCGGCCTCTGGCAGGGGATCGCCTCGGCGAACAACTCGGGCGGCACCTCGCTGTGGAGCCTCATCATCCTGGGTTCACTGGTGTCCGTGATCCCACTGGTCATCGCGTTCTTCAGCCTTCAACGGCACTGGCGCGGCGGCCTCTCCGTCGGGGGCCTCCGCTAGGTCGCGCCGAGCGATCCTGAGGCATGACAGAAAGGTGTGCTGATGTCGACGACAGATCGACCGCTGCGCAGCGCGCAGTGGTTCGGCGCCGAGGGCCGGAACGGGTTCATCCACCGGTCCTGGATGCGCAACCAGGGATTCGCGGACGACGTCTTCGACGGTCGCCCGGTGATCGGCATCGCCACCACCTGGTCGGAGCTGACCCCCTGCAACGCCCACCTACGCGACCTGGCCGAGTCGGTGAAGCGCGGCGTGTGGGAGAGCGGTGGCCTGCCGCTGGAGTTCCCGGCCATGAGCCTGGGCGAGCCCCTCATGCGTCCCACGACCATGCTCTACCGCAACCTGCTCGCGATGGAGCTGGAGGAGTCCGTCCGCGCCAACCCCCTCGACGGGGTGGTCCTGCTCTCCGGCTGTGACAAGACCACTCCGGGCCTGCTGATGGGGGCGGCGAGCGTCGACCTGCCGACGCTGATGCTGACCGGCGGGCCGATGCTCAACGGCAAGTTCCGGGGCCAGGACATCGGCTCGGGCACGGTCGTCTGGCGTTTCACCGAGGAGATGCGGGCCGGCCGGATGAGCGCCGCCGACTGCGCCGAGGCGGAGGTCGGCATGTCCCGCAGCCGGGGCCACTGCATGACCATGGGGACCGCCTCCACCATGGCCTGCGTGACCGAGGCGCTGGGCGTGCAGCTACCGGGGGCCGCCGCCGTACCCGCCGTCGACTCCCGGCGGTACGCGCTCGCGCAGGCCGCCGGGCGGCGGATCGTCGCCATGGTCAGCGAGGACCAGCGGCTGTCCTCGGTGCTCACCCGTGAGGCATTCGAGAACGCCATCCGGGTCAACGCCGCTATCGGTGGCTCCACGAACGCCGTCGTGCACCTGCTCGCGATCGCGGGACGCCTCGGCGTGCCCCTGTCGCTGGAGGACTTCGACACCCTCACCGCCGACGTTCCGCTGCTGGTCAACCTCATGCCGTCCGGGGCGTACCTGATGGAGGACTTCGCCTACGCGGGCGGCCTTCCGGTGGTGATGAAGGAGCTCGCGCCGCTCCTGCACACCGAGCATGTCACGGTCAGTGGCCGGAGCGTGGCCGAGAACGTCGACGGCGCGCAGTGCTGGAACCGGGACGTCATCGCCACCATGAAGGAGCCGTTCCAGGCCGCCGGCTCGGGCACCGTGGTGCTGCGCGGGTCGCTGGCGCCGTCCGGAGCGGTGCTGAAGGTCTCCGCCGCCACCCCCCACCTCCTCACGCACACCGGTCCGGCGCTCGTCTTCGACCGGATCGAGGAGTACGTCGTCGCCGCCGACGACCCGGACCTGGACGTCACACCGGACACGGTGATCGTCGTTCGCAACGCCGGCCCGCGTGGCTACCCCGGCTTCCCGGAGGTGGGCAACGTGCCCATGCCCCGCCGACTGCTCACCGAGGGCATCACCGACATGGTGCGGATCTCGGACGCGCGCATGAGCGGCACCGGCTACGGCACGTGCGTCCTGCATGTGGCGCCGGAGGCGTCCGTGGGCGGTCCCCTCGCGCTGGTGCGCACCGGCGACCTGGTCCAGCTCGACGTCGCCACCCGCCGCCTCGACCTCCTGGTCGACGAGGCGGAACTCGCCGAGCGTCGCTCCGCCTGGAAGCCGCCGCCGGTGGCCGACCGGGGTTGGGTACGGCTGTACAGCGAGCACGTCCTCCAGGCCGACAGTGGGGCCGACCTCGACTTCCTGGTCGGTGGCAGCGGCAGTGACGTGCCCCGTCACTCACACTGACGGACGAGGAAACGACTCATGGAAGAACGGACGGCCCGCCAGTGCGAGTTCACGCGGAGAAAGCGGTGACGACCGCGCACCGGCCGCCGGTCATGGCGGACGTCGCCCGCCTGGCGGGCGTGTCCCACCAGACGGTGTCCCGGGTCATCAACGGAGCGCCCGCGATCCGGCGCGAGACGCGGGAGCGGGTCCTCGAGGCGATCCGGCGACTCGACTACCGCCCCAACACCGCCGCCCGGGCGCTGGTCCGGGGACGCTCGGGGATGATCGGCATCATTGGGACGGCCCGGACGCTGTTCGGTCCGACGAGTATCCACCGCAGCGTCGAGGACGCGGCGCGGGCCGCCGGCTACTTCGCCACCTCGGTGAGCCTGGAGGAGGTGACGGTACGGGCGCTCAGCGACGCCACCGAACATCTCATGCGCGTCGGCGTGGAGGGCGTCGTGATGATCGCCGGCAACGACGAGGCGCTCGAGGTGGTGCGGATGACCCGGTCCGGGGTGCCCTTCGTGGTGGTGGAGGGCGACCTGTCCAGGGCGAGCGTCACCGTCGGCGTCGACCAGGTGCTCGGCGCCCGGATGGCGACCGAACACCTGCTCGGCCTCGGACACACCGAGATCGTGCACGTGTCCGGTCCGCTCAACTGGGCCGAGGCGCGCGCCCGCCGCGACGGCTGGCGTACGGCGATGGTGGCCGCGGGCGTACGCCCACCCGAGCCCGTCGAGGGTGACTGGATGGCCCACAGCGGCTACCTCGCCGGGCTGCGGATCTGCGAGATGCGCGGCACCACCGCGGTCTTCACCGCCAACGACCAGATGGCCATCGGCGTGCTGCGCGCGCTGCACGAGCGTGGTCGGCGCGTGCCGCAGGATGTCTCGGTCATCGGGTTCGACGACGTGCCCGAGGCGGCGTACCTGATTCCGCCGTTGACCACGATCCAGCAGGATTTCGGGGCGGTCGGTCGACGGGCCATCACGGCGGTCACCCAGGCCATCGACGACACGGTGCCGCAGCCCCTGCCGTTGGTCGTACCCTCGCTCGTGGTGCGCGAGAGCACGGCGCCGCCGCACGGCGGGGCGGGCCCGGCGTGATGCCGAGCCCGCCCGGTGCGCCTACGTCAGGGCCGCGAGCCGGAACTGTTGGTTGGTCTGGCCGTGGCAGTCGTAGAGCTGGATCTGGGCGCCGTTGGCGGTGCTCCAGACGTCCAGGCAGCGTCCGGACTGGACGCTGCTGATGGTGCCGTTGGAGTTGATGTTCCACTGCTGGTTGGTCTGACCGTGGCAGCTGTAGATCTGCACGGCCGCGCCGTTGCCGCTGCCTGCGGCGTCGAGACACATGTTGCCGTACACCTGTAGTTGTTTGCCCGAGGTGTAGGTCCAGGACTGGTTGATCTGCCGGTTGCAGTCGTAGAGGGTGACCCGGGTGCCGTTGGTGCGCGACGCGTTCGGTACGTCGACGCACCGGCCCGACTGCGCGCCGATGATCTGGCTCGCCGAGCTCGGCGGCCCAGTGGTGGGCGAGGTGGTCGGGGTGGGTGTCGGGCTGCTCGTCGGGGTGGTGGTCGGCGTCGGGGTGGTCGGCGTCGACGGCAGTAGCGGACAGGTGCTGCGGTAGGTCACCACACCGCTGTTGTCCAGCAGCGGGCAGAGGAACTGGCTGTACCGGGCGTCGTTGTCGATGAACATCTTGACGAACGGCAACATGGTCCGGACCATCACCGGGTTCGACCGTCCCACCATGAAGCCGTGGTCCGCGCCGGCGACCTCCAGGTAGACGCTCTCGGTCGTGCTCGGGATGCTGTTGTAGAGACCGGTGGCGTAGGACGGGGTGACCACCGTGTCCGCCTGACCAGCGAAGATCATGGTGGGTACCCGGTCATTGGCCAGGTTCGACGACGGCGAGTACGGCGCGATGCCGACCACGGCCTTCAGCGACGGACGCCGCATGGCGGCGCTCAGCGCCCCACCGCCGCCCATGGAGTGGCCCGCGACGGCCAACCGGTTCGCATCGACGCGGTCGCGTACCGGGCTCTGCTGCGTCAGGTAGTCCAGCGCGGCGAGAAGTTGGGTGCCGCGCGCCGTGTCGAAGTCGTTGCGACTGTTGGTCTCGATGCCGATCACGACGAAGCCGTGCGAGGCCAGCCACGGTCCCATCCAGGCCAGTTCGGCGGAGAACAACGCCGTGTAACCCGGTGAGATCGCGATGGCCCCGAAGGTGCCCTGGCTGGTGTCGGTCGGGTAGTAGATCCGGCCGCCGTTGAAGCCGTACCCGGTCGGGACGGCGACCGACGTGTTGGCGAAGGGGCCGTTCACGGCGGTGACGCTGGTCCGGGTCGGGTCCGGGCCCCGCTGGTACGGGTTGTCGGCCGCTGACGCCGACCCGGTCGCCAGGGTGATGGTGAGCAGCCCGACCGCCGCGGCCATCCCGGCGGCGGCAATCGTGAGCAGCCGTCCCCGGATGCCGGACGACCTGCGGTCGACCGGGGTGTCCGGGGACGGTGGGTGGTCTGCGGGTCCTCGCACTGTGGGTACCTCCTGGGGGTGGTGGTGGAAAGACAAGGGGCGGGCGGGCTCGTCAGGTGCTGAGCCCGCCCGCCCCGGCGGATCGTCAGGACGAGAGCCGGAACTGCTGGTTGGTCTGGCCGTGGCAGTCGTAGAGCTGGATCTGCGCGCCGTTGGCGGTGCTCCAGACGTCCAGGCAGCGTCCGGACTGGACGCTGCTGATGGTGCCGTTGGAGTTGAGGTTCCACTGCTGGTTGGTCTGACCGTGGCAGCTGTAGATCTGGACCGCCGCGCCGTTGCCGGAGCCGGCCGCGTCGAGGCACATGGTGCCGTACACCTGGAGTTGCCTGCCCGACGTGTACGTCCACGACTGGTTGGCCTGCCGGTTGCAGTCGTAGAGCTGTACCCGGGTGCCGTTGGTGGTCGAGGCGTTGGGCACGTCGACGCACCGGCCGGACTGCGTGCCGACGATCGCACCGGCCGAGCCGGGTGGGGCGGTGGGCGTGACGGTGGGGGTCGGACCCGGCGTCGTGGGCGTGGGGGTGGTGCCGGGGCCGGCGCTGTTCAGCGCCTCCAGGGTGGCCGTGTACGCGGCCTTCTTGTTGCCGCTGCAGTCGAAGAGCAGCGGGGTGCCGCCGGAGCGCCACGAGTCGCAGTCCCGCACTCCCCACACGGTGAGCCCGTTGCAGCGCGCCACGGCGAGGCAGTCGTTGACCACGCTGCGGTAGGTGTTGGCCTGCGTCGTGCCGGAGCCCTCGATGTCCAGCTCGGTGATCTGCACGTCCACCCCGAGGGCGGCGAAGCTGGACAGCGTCGTGCGGTAGTTGCTGTTGTACGGCGAGTTGGCGTTGAAGTGCGACTGGAACCCGACGCAGTCGATCGGCACTCCACGGGACTTGAAGTCGCGCACCATGTTGTACACGGCCTGGGTCTTGGCCCAGGTCCAGTTGTCGGTGTTGTAGTCGTTGTAGCAGAGCTTCGCGTCCGGGTCGGCCGAGTCGGCGGCGCGGAACGCCGCCTCGATCCAGTCGTTGCCGGTGCGCTGGAGGTTCGAGTTGCGACGGGCGCCGCTGTTGCCGTCCTCGAACGCCTCGTTCACCACGTCCCAGGAGTAGATCTTGCCCTTGTAGTAGCCGGCCACCCGGTTGATGTGGTTGAGCATGGCGCTGCGCAGCGCGCTGCCCTCCATGCCCTGCATCCAGCCGGGCTGCTGCGAGTACCAGGCCAGGGTGTGACCGCGCACCTTCCAGCCCCGGGAGAGGGCGTGGTTGACGATCCGGTCCGCGTTGCCGAACGTGAAGTTGTTCTGCTGCGGTTCGGTCGCGTCGATCTTCATCTCGTTCTCGGGCGTGACGGCGTTGAACTCGCGGTTCAGGATCGTCGTGTACGCGCTGTCGCCGAGCTTGTTGGCGGCCACGGCGGCACCGAAGTACCGGCCGGACTGGGCCGCTGCCGCGCCGAGAGTCGTCTCGGCGGCCTGCGCCAGGTTGGGCAGCATCGATACGACTAGGGCCGCAATTATCGCGGCAGTTCCGGAAAGAGTGACCGCGCGTAGTCGGGTACGCCCGGGGGGACGGGGCCGGGAAACCATGCTGATCCTCCGGTGGTGGGTAGCGAGGACTCGGTCGCTGTTCGGGTGGGTGGCTCCGCTGTGCTGGCCGTGGTCGCGATGCTGGGGTCGCTCGGGCGGGCCGACGGTCACGCGCGTGGTCCGGGCGACTGTGGTCCGCCTGACCTGCGGCGGAAGCGTGGCGGTGGGGGCGGTGGTGGACGCGGTCGGATGGCTCGTGACTGGGCCTGGCGGATCGGGTGAGGCGCCTCCGGTGCGGAAGATGATCATGTTAACGATCACACTGATCGATGTCTCAGGCTCGCAGAAAATTCCGGCTTTATCAACCGGTAGTTTCGGGGCTGTTGCGAGACAGGACGTCAGGGCGTGAGCCGCGTCAGACGCAAGATCGGATAACGTCCGGCCATCGGCCCTTCTGTTACTCCGGAGTGTCCACGTGTTCCTGACCTCGGTGCCCCGCACGACCCTGCTCACGGTGACGGCCACGCTGCTGGCCGCCATCATGGCCGGCTGCGGCGACGGCAACGAGACCCAGCGGTACGCCGACCGCGTACGGGTGGAGGGATTCACGTTGGTCAAGGCGGCGTACTCGAACGGCGAAGGTCGGTCCTACCTCGGGCCGGCCGGCGAAGGGGTGCCCACGGTCACCGCCCCCGGGCTCACCCTGACCTCGGGCGGCACGGACACGTCCTACCTGTTCTACGACCATCTGGCCACCGGCCAGGGCACGGACCCGGATACGGGCGCCTGCCAGGTGACCGTGTACGAGATCCGGGACCGGGCCAAGGCGGTGGACTACCTCGACGACGACCTGAACGACAGCCAGCAGCGGGCGGTGCGTGAGGGTAGGTCGCGGATCGTGCACATCGACGTGCTGTGCGACGCGCAGGCCGACAAGTGACCCGGTGCGGGCCGGCGGCTGTGCCGGCCCGCACCGATCATCGGAGCGCGGTCCGTCGCGGTCAGGGGGCCCAGGGGGCGGCGACGTTCCAGGTGCTGTCGGCCGTCCAGAGGGTGGGGCTGTTGTAGGCCTCACCGCCCGTGCCGTTGCTGAGCCAGACCTCCGAGTTGTAGTGCCGGAGGTACTTTCCGCGGAAGTTGTACGACTCCAGCGACACGCCACTTCCGGTCAACCCCACGCGGGCGCACCAGGTGGCGTCGGCCCGCAGGAGCGCCGACCCGTCGTTCGGCGAGTTGCGGACCCGGGAATCCTGGTGCCGCAGGTACTGACCGGGATAGTTGACCGACTCGAAGGAGTAGCAGGCGCCGTCGGCCAGGCCGGGCCGGATCGTGTACGTCGCGTCGTTCTTGAGCAGCGCCGAACTGCCCGCGTCGACGACCTCCGTGTACGCCAGGCTGTTCTGGTGGCGCAGGTACCGGTTCGTGTAGCCGGGGGTGGTCACCTGCAACGACCGTCGGGTGTCGACCGGCAGGGCGACGGGGGAGGAACTGCCGATCGTCCTGGACGCGTCGACCAGGGCGGTGTTGGCCGCGCGGACCCGGGCCTGGTCCATCTTGACCACCTGTCGGTCGTAGGTGAGGAAGCCGTTCAACTCCCCCTCCTGGTCAGCGATCTCGGTGTAGATCGAGGCGCTGAGACCCTTGCCGAGCATCAGGTTCCGCGCGCCCTCGACCAGCCCCACGTACCGGTCGGTGAGCGCGCCGGAGGTGGGCTGCCACTCGTACGCGAAGAACTGCCCGTTTGGGCTGTACTCGTGGCCGGGCGCCCGCAGGCCCAGGCCGCCGAACTCGCCGAGCACCGCGATCCGGCTGCTCGACGGCGAGGGTGAGTCCGGACCGAGGTAGACGTGCCAGTCGTCGATGTCGCCGTTGCCGGGGTTGCCGAGGGACTGACAGCAGTTGTAGCCGCTGTGCGGGTTGACCAGCCGGGTCGGGTCCTGATTCTTGATGTTCTGCGCCACGCGGCGGGTGTCGGCCAGGGAGCGCTCGCCCCAGCCCTCGTTGTAGGGGGTGTAGGCGACGACCGCGGGGGAGCTGCGGTGCTCGTCGACGATCTCGCGAGCCTCGGTCTCGAACTGCGCCTGTTGGGCGTCGGTGGGGTCGATGTTCTGCGCGGTGAGCGACGGGATGTCCTGCCAGACGAGCAGGCCGAGCCGGTCGGCGTGGTAGAACCAGCGCTGCGGTTCGACCTTGATGTGCTTGCGCACCATGTTGAAGCCCAGGTCCTTGTGCTTCTGCAGGTCGAAGGCGAGGGCGGCGTCGGTCGGCGCGGTGTACAGGCCGTCCGGCCAGAAGCCCTGGTCGAGGGTGCCGACCTGGAAGACGAACTGGCCGTTGAGCTTGGGTCGGAGCACCCCGTTGACCACGCCGGTGGTGATCTCCCGCATCCCGAAGTAGTGGGTGGTCTGGTCGACCGTCGCGCCGCCGGCGTTGCGCAGCCGAATTCGCAGGTTGTAGAGGAACGGGTCGTCGGGCGACCAGCGGCGGGCGTTGGGCACCGGGACGCTGAAGTCGGTGAAGCCGCCGGTGGCCGAGCCGACGACGGTGCTTCCGTTCAACGCCTCGGCGAGCACGCTGTGCCCGCTCACGTCGCCCCGGGTGAAGACCCGGACCCGCAGGGTGTTGGCGCTCAGGTTCGGATAGACGTCCACGCTGCTGATCGACGCCGCGGGCACCGGCTCCATCCACACCGTCTGCCAGATGCCCGAGCTGGGCGTGTAGAAGATCCCGCCGGGCTGCTTGGTCTGCTTGCCGATCGGGGGCAGGCTGCCGTTCTGCCGGGTGTCGGTCGGATCCCACACCTTCACCACGATCTCGTTCGCGCCGCCGTTGAGCTGCGCGGTCACGTCGAAGGTGAAGGCGTCGTAGCCGCCGGTGTGCGCGCCGACCCGTACGCCGTTGACCCAGACCGTGCTCTGCCAGTCCACGGCGCCGAAGTGCAGCAGGGTCCGCCGGCCCGACCAGTTCGGTGGGACGGTGACGGTACGTCGGTAGAACAGGTAGTTGCGGTTGTCGTTGGCGGCCCGCTGGACACCGGAGAGGGCGCTCTCCACGGGAAACGGCACGTTGACCCGCTCCGGTAGGTCGGTGTTGAACTGCGGGGCGTCGTCGGTGCCGGACTGCCGTAGCTGCCACTCCCCGTTGAGGTTGAGCCAGTCCGGACGCGTCATCTGTGGTCGCGGGTACTCCGGCAGGGGCGTTCCGGCCAGCGCCTGGCTGGTCCACGGGGTGGTCAGTGGCGGCGTCCTGGCCGGGGCGGCCTGGGCCGGTCGGGTCGGTGCGGCGAACACGCCGACGACGAGGGTGAGGATGAGCAGTAGGGGCAGGGCGGGGCGGGCGGGGTCCTGACGTGTCATGCCGTCTCCGAGGGGCGGGTCGCCGCGGGCCGTGCAGCTGAGCCCGCAGCGCGGGCGGTGGACATCGGTTATAGAGGCATCCTGGACGCTCAGTCAATCGCTCACCGTCAATGCACCTCCTGTCCAGTGCTCCTCAACTCGCGTTGCCTACAACTCCAGGTGCACGGGGTCATCACCTAGCACGAAGGAGTCCTCATGGCCGACGTCACCGCACCGTCGTTCAGCGGCGCGCACCACGTCGCTTTCACCGTTCGCAACCTCGAAGCCAGCGTGGCCTGGTACCAGAAGGTCTTCCAGGCCACGCTCGCGGACGGCAAGCTTCCGCACTACGGGCGGGAGTGGACCGGGTACGCCGAGCTGGTCATCGATCCGCGTACCGGCTTCTCCATCGGTCTGCACCACAACGAGGGCAACCAGGGCGAGGAGTTCAACGAGGTCCGTACCGGCCTCGACCACTTCTCCCTCAACGTCGAGACGCGCGAGGGACTGGAGGCCTGGTCCGCCTGGCTCGACAGCCTGGGCGTCGCGCACTCCGGTATCCAGACCGCGCGGGAGCCGTTCCTCTACTCGACCGTCGTCTTCCGGGACATCGACAACATCCAGCTCGAGGTCGTCGCCTTCGGCGTCTGAGCCGCCGAACCGTGGGTATGACCGCCGACGCGACGGACGGCGGTGCCGGCCTGATGATTCAAGGAGTGGGACATGACCAAGGTTCTGATGGTGTTGACCTCGCACGACCAGCTGGGTGACACCGGCCGCAAGACCGGGTTCTGGCTGGAGGAGCTGGCCACGCCCTACTACCGCTTCCGGGACGCCGGATGGGAGGTGACGCTCGCCTCGCCCCAGGGTGGACGGGCGCCCCTGGACCCGAAGAGCGACGAGCCGGACTTCCAGACCGACCAGACCCGCCGCTTCACGGCGGACGCCGAGGCGGAACGCCAGCTCGCTACGACCGTGCGGCTCGACTCGGTCTCCGTCGCGGACTACGACACCGTCTTCTACCCGGGCGGCCACGGACCCCTGTGGGACCTCGCCGAGGACGACACCTCGATCAGGCTGATCGAGCAGGTTGTCGCGGCGGGCAAGCCGATCGCGCTGGTGTGCCACGCCCCGGGGGTGTTGCGGCACTGCGTGACGCCCGACGGCGAGCCTCTGGTCGCCGGCCGGCGGGTCACCGGCTTCACCGACAGCGAGGAGGAGTACATGGGCCTGACGAAGGTCGTGCCCTTCCTCGTCGAGGACGAGCTGGTCGCGAAGGGTGCCGACTTCTCCACGGCGGGTAACTTCGAGCCGTACGTGGTGAGCGACGGGTTGCTCGTCACGGGCCAGAACCCGGCGTCCTCAGGGCCGGCGGCGGATCGGTTGATGTCCCTGGTGGGCCGTAGCGACGGGTAGCGGCCGTGACCTCCGTCCGGCGGGTGTGATCACCCGCCGGACGGCACCGTCAGGTGGCGACGCCGTCCACGGCCTCAGCGGGCCCGCACGGTGTGCACCGCGGAGACCGCGCCGGCCCCCTCGCCGACGGCGGTCGCGACCCGCTTGGTGGAGCCGGAGCGGATGTCGCCCACCGCGAAGACGCGTGCGGCGCTGGTCTGGAACGGCAGCGGCGCGTCGTGCGTGCCGGGAGGCAGTCGGCCGTCGGTCAGCACGAAACCGCTGTCGTCCGTCGCGACGCCCTTCATCCACCCGGACTCCGGTTCGGCGCCGATGAAGCAGAACAGCCCCCGACAGTCCAACCGCGTGGGATCACCCCCCTTCGCCACGACGATCGCCGTCAGGCTGTCTTCGCCGTGCAGCTCCCGGAGGGTGCTGCCGGTGTGGACGGTGATCCTGGGATCGGCCCGGATCCGATCGGTCAGGTACGCCGACATCTTGGCCCCGAGGTCGGCCGCGCGCACCACCAGGTGTACGGAGCAGCCGCGCGCGGCCAGGGAGAGCGCGGCCTGCCCGGCCGAGTTGGCGCCGCCCAGCACGGCGACCGGCTGGGACTCGTACCCACGCACGTCCAGCTCGGTGGCCGCGTACCGGACGCAGCCGCTCTGTTCGAACTCCGCCCACCGCTCGATGTCGAGGCGGCGGTACCGCGCTCCGGTGGCCGCGATGACCGCGGACGTCCCGATCCGGGTGCCGTCCGCCAACTCCACGACAGGACGCCTCTGGTCGGAGACGTCGAGGCCGACCACCGCGCACGGCGCGTAGATCTGAACGCCGAACTTCAGCGCCTGGAGCATCGCCAGCCGGGCCAACTGTTCACCGCTGACCCCCTCGGGGAAGCCGAGGTAGTTCTCGATGCGGGCGCTCTTGGCCGCCTGACCGCCCAGGCCGGTGCCGTCCAGCAGTACCGTGATGAGCCCCTCGGACGCGCCGTACACCGCCGCGGCCAGGCCGGCCGGCCCGGCGCCGACCACGACCAGGTCGGGGTCGCGCGCCGTGGCGACGTAGGTCAGACCGAGGGCCTCCGCGACCGTGCCGGGAGTGGCGTGACGCAGTACGCGGTTGCTGGTGACGGCGACCGGGAGTTCGTCCTCGCCGATACCCTCTGCCCGCATGAGTGCCCGCCCGGGCAGCGATGACGCGTCGAGCCAGGCGTGCGGGAGGAGCATCTGGTTCACGTACGTCCGCAGCTCCAGCGACTCGGCCACGTGCGGCCGACCGACGATCTCCAGGGCGTTGCCGGCCGCGCCGCGCATCAGCTCGCGCCGGGCCCGGAAGGTCTCGATCAGCACGTCGGCGATGTCGACCTGGTCGGCGAGCACGCGGCGCAGCTCGGGGGCGGTGATCCGGACGACCGTCCCGGCCGTCACGACGCGGACCGTGAGGAACACCTGCTGCCCGGTCAGCAGGCTCAGTTCGCCGAGGAACTCGCCCGGTCCACGCCGGTAGATCAGCCGTTCGGGCTCCAGCGCCGTCGCGTTGCGGACCGCCTCGGCAGTCGCCGTACGCAGCAGGAAGAAGTCGTAGGTGCTGTCGCCGGCGGCGTACAGGTGTTGGCCCTGGCGGACCTCCTCCTCGGCGCCGTAGCTGGCGAGGCGGTCGAACTGCTCCGCGTCGAGGACAGGACCGTCGGCGTCTCCGGTGCTCACCATCGAAGAGTAGGTGCCCGGTGTTGACGGGAACTGGACCGACACTGACTTACCCCGACAGCGCCGGGCGGGTGGCTTCCGCGGCTTCCCCGTCAAGACTGCTGCGGCCGGCGGTAACTTGCTGGGGCGGTGCAGCCGGGCGAGGGTGAGCTGATCGAGCTCGGCGGTCCACACCGACCGGAGATCCTCGTTCGGGGCGCCGAGGCGGATGGGGCGTTGGGTGCCTTCCTGTTCCATCACGATGTGATCGCCGAGAACCCGCCCCACGCGCACCACGACTTCACGAAGATCGCCTACGTCCTGGAGGGCGAGTACCACTTCCGGGTGGGGAACGCCGAATTCTCCGGTGGCCCGGGTACCACGGTGGTGGTGCCCCGGGGCGCCTACCACACGTTCGTCACCCCGACCGGCGGGAAGTTGCTCTTCGTCAGCGCGCCGGCCGGCAACGAGCAACTCTTCGAGGAACTCGGCGGTCTCGGCCCGAACCCCACGCAGAAGCAGCTCGCCGAGATCGACAAGCGCTTCGCCACGACCCGGCTCCCGGGCGAACAGGGCCGCCCGTGGAGTCGGGCTGCTGAGGTGTAAGGAAGGGCCCCTTCCTAACGCCTCAGGTATAGGAGGGGGCCCTTCCTAACGCCTTGGAGCCGACGCCGGCCGGGCGGGGTGCGGATCGGGTCGCCGACGACCCCCGGGGTCAGACTGTCTGCCTGGCCCGACCGACGGTGGTGAGGTAGAGGACCAGGCCGGCGCTGGTGAGGACGAATCCCGCCCACACCGTGGAGAGGGTTCCCCAACCGACGCCGAGGGCGACGGCGCCGCCGATCGCGCCGAGCGAGTTGGCGAGGTTGAGGGCCGCCAGGTTGAGCGCGCCCATGAGGGTCGGCGCGTCGGGTGCGAACTGGGTCAGCCGTACCTGGATGGCGGGAATGGCGAACATCATGGTCGCCCCGACGCCGAACAGCGCAGGCATGAGGATCAGGATCTCCCGGCCGGCGAATGCGATGGCCACGAGCAGCACCAGGACGCAGCTGAAGCCGTAGATCAGCGGCCGGCTGCCGTCCTGGTCGGCGGCGCGGCCACCGAAGTAGTTGCCGAACGCCATGCCGAGGCCGAAGACGGCCAGGGCGACCGGAATGAGCGACGCGCTCTCCCGCGCCGCGTCGGTGACGAACGGACCGATGAAGGTGTAGACGGCGAAGATGCTGGAGATGCCGAGCGCCGCGACGGCGACCATGAGCCCGACCTCGCGTCGCCGGAGGGCGGCGAGTTCGTGCGCCACCGAGCTGCCGTGCAGGTCGTCGGTGCGCGGCAGCCACACCAGGAGCGCCGCGCCGGCCAGCAGCCCCAGGCCGACCACGCTCCAGTAGGTCGCCCGCCACCCGGCCTGCTGGCCGACGAGGGTGCCGAGCGGCGACCCGAGGATGGTGGCCACCGTCAGGCCGCCCATCACGGTGGCGAAGGCCCGGCTACCCTTGCCGGGACCGTAGACGTACGCGGCGACGACCGCCCCCGCGCCGAAGAACGCGCCCTGCACGCTTCCCGTGATGAAGCGGAAGACGACGAGGGTCGCGATGTTCGGGGCCAGGCCGGACAGGACGTTGCCGACCAGGAACAACACGATCAGACCCAGCAGGAGGGTACGGCGGTTGGCGCGCGCCGCGAGCAGCGTGATCGCCGGTGAGCCGATCATGACGCCGAAGGCGTAGGCGCTGATCGCGTACGTCGCGACCGGGATGGACGCGCCCAGGTCGGCGGCGAAGAGTTGCAGGATCCCGTTGCTGCCGAACTCGCCCGTGCCGATGGCGAAGGTGCCCAGCGCCAGCGCGAGGAGGGTCAGTGCCGGGCGGGGACCGGGCCGAGCGGCGGGAGCCCGCAGCGTTGGAGCGTTCTGCTGGGTTTCGTCCGGACCGTCGTGGACGGCGGGATGCGCCGACTGGAGCCGGGTGCTGTTGTCTGACGTGGTCATGGAGCCTTGTCCTCGCGGTGGAATGCCGTGCGGGGACATCCTGGCGTCAGCCAGTTGACACCTTCTGAAGTTTGTCGGACCGGGCGGCCGTTCTCGCGTCCCGGGTGAGCAGCAGGAGCGCGGCCAGCGTCAGCAGTCCACCGACGAGCGCGAGCAGGCGCGCCCCCGACGTGGGCAGGAGGGCGCCGCCGAGCAGGGAACCGCCGGCGATGCCGACGTTGAAGGCGGTGCTGACGCCGGCCGACGCGATGTCGGTGCTGCCGGGGGCCAGGTGCAGCATCCGGTTCTGCACGGCGGAGGCGAACGCCGCGTAGGCGAGGCCGAGCCCGGCGAGGAACGCGACCGCGCCGGGTCGGAACACGCCGAGTCCGTACATGCCGAACAGCGCGGCCGTACCGATGCTCAGCGGCGTCAGCAGCGAGGCGATCGGCCGGGCATCCAGGGTCCGGGCCGAGAGCAGGGTGCCGACGACGGCCGCCACACCGGCGGTGAACAGCAGCGGCGTCAGGGTCGCGTCGGTGAAGCCGCTGACGTCCAGCAGGAACGGCGCGATGTAGGTCTGCAGGGTCAGGAAGCCGCCGACGCCGAGGGCGGTGGCGGTCAGCAGCACGGCGAAGCGCCGCCCGTCCGGTGCGGTGCCCCGGGCCGCGCCGCCAGCCTCCGGTGGGTAGGTGGGCACCAGGACGAGCACCGCGGTGGCGATCACCAGGCCGATCCCCGCCAGCGCCGCGAACGACGCGCGCCAACCGGCCTGCTGACCGATCCAGGTGCCCAGGGGTACGCCGAGCACCGGTGCGAGCGTCACTCCGGCCCCGAACAGCGCCACCACCCGGCCCCGGACCGCGAGAGGGAAGGGCCCGATCGCTGTCGCCGTGGCGATGGACCAGAACAGCGCCTGGGCGACACCGGTCACGAGCCGGGCGCCGGCCAGCATGGCGTACGTGTGCGCGAGCGCGGCGGTGCCGTTCGCGGCGGCGAACAGGAACATCGTGACGCCGAGCAGGTGACGGCGGGGGATCCGCCGGGTCAGCCGGGCCAGCGGGACGGACGCCAGCACGACCACGACGGCGTACCCGCTGACCAGCAGACCCACCCGTGAGCGGGACCGGTCGAGATCAACCGCGATGTGGGTGAGCAGGCCGACCGGCAGCAGCTCGGTCGTGACGAACGCGAACGCGGCCAGGGAGAGCGTGACGAGGACGGCCCAGGCCCGGGACGGCGACACCTCGGGCGTCACCGTCGGGGCCACCGTCCGGCGAGCGCTTGACGGTGGAGACCGCGCCGATATAATTCATCGAACCGGGATGTCATCAGATGAGGAAACTCCTCCGTTCGGCGCGTACATACCCGTCGAGTCGAGCCGGCCCGCCGTTCGAGCAGCGTGGAGGCCTTGTGTCCACTATAGATTCGCCGCTGGCGGCTGTCCGGCACGATCTGCCCGCGCACGGCACGGGCTGGGTCGACGACGTCCTGCTCGCCGGGCCCGGCAACGAGATCTGCCTCGTCCTCGGCATGCCGATCACGCGGGCGCAGCTGCGCGCCGAGGTGACCTCCCGGCAGGCCCGGCTCACCGACGCCGGGCTGCGTCCGGGCGGCGCGATAGCGCTGCGACTGCCCTCCTCGCTGGCGTACGTGGCCAACCTGCTCGCCGCCTGGCGGATCGGGGCCCAGGTGACGCTGCTCGACCACCGACTGTCGCGCGGCGAGGTCGAGCGGGCGCTCGAACGCGTCGGCGCGCAGTTCCTCGTCCAACCCGCCGACGCCGTGCTCCCGCCCCTGCGCGGCTTCGTGACCGTCGACGAGACGGTCATCGCGCGCCCGGCCGGCCGGCCGGCGTCGACGCCGCACGCCCTCATCCAGCTGAGCTCCGGGTCCACCGGCCCGTCGAAGGTCATCGGCCGCACCGTCGACGACCTCGTCGCCGAGATCGAGCGCTACACGCTGACCGACGGCGTGCCCCAGCCTGGCGAGCGGCTCGTGCTGCTCGCGTCGATGGCGCACGTGCTCGGTCTGGTCGGCGGCCTGCTCTACGCCCTGCACGCCCGCGTCACGCTCACGCTGCCCGAGCGGATGACGGTGGGCGGCGTGCTGGGCGTCATCGCGGGGGACTCCACGCCGACCACGGTGATCGGCGTGCCCGTCCATCTCGAGATGCTGATGGCCGGCCGTCCCGCCGGGCCGTTGCCGCAGTTCGTACGGATGACCACGGCGGGCGAGCTGGTCCGGCCCGGCGTTCCCGAGCGCTTCGCGGAGTGCTACGACACCGTGTTGGGCAACATGTACGGGATGACCGAGGTCGGCGTCATCGCCACCGACCTGTTCGGCGCGCACCGGCCCGGGGTGCGCCCGGCGCCCGGAATCGACGTCCGGGTCGTCGACGGTGAGCTCCAGGTCCGCCGGCCCGTCACGCCGTACGTGGGGCTCGTCGACGAGAGCCGCTGGTCCGACGGCTGGCTGCGCACCCGTGACGCCGCCACACTCGACCCCGCCACGGGGCTCGTCACGATCCGCGGTCGCCTCGACTCGCAGGTGTCCATCGGGGGTCTCAAGGTCGACCTCACCGAAGTCGAACAGGCCATCCTCGACCTGCCCGGCGTCACCGAGGCGGTCGTGACGTTCGACGGCGGCGCCATCGAGGCGTACACGGCCGTCGACCAGCCGTTGACCGGCCGTGAGCTGGACGCCGCGTTGGAGGATGTCCTGGCCCCGTACAAGCGGCCGTTGCGGTGGCAGATCCTGGAACGGCTGCCGCGCACGTCCAGCGGCAAGCTGGTGCGCGACGTGGCCGTGCTGCGCCGCGCGTCGGCCGAGCCGACGTCGTCATGATGCCCCGAGACGGGACGTGGGTGGCGCGGACGTCGACCGGCCGTCATGACACGGGCGCCTCCGGTGGGCCGATGAGCAGCCGGATGCCGCCGCCGGTGTCACCCTGGCCCGGTCGGTCCTGGCCGGCGACGGCCAGCACCAGGCCCTCCGGGAGGGTGCCGCAGGCCACACCCGCCCGGCTGCCGGGCACGGGGCGCAACGGCAGTGACCCCGGCGGGTCCGGCCAGACGGTCGGCAGCACCAGCGGCTGCCGCAGGCCGCCGCCGCGCAGGCCGGTGCCGCGTGCCTTGCCGATGGCCTCCTTCTGGGTCCACAGCCAGAGGAACGCGCTGGTGTGCAGCGGCCCCGGCTGGTCGGTCAGCCAGTCGGCGTCGGCCGGCGCCATCCAGCGCCGGGCCAACGCCGCGCCGGGTAGCGCGCGTTCGCGCTCGACGTCCACACCGACCGGAGTCATCGCGGAGACGGCCACCGCCACCACACCGCGACCGTGGCTGATGCTCGCGTGCAGCCCGCGCGCCGCGCCGGTGAGCCTCGGCCGGCCGGTCTGGTCCCGTGCCACGCCAACGTCGGCGGCCGGCACGCCGAGCAGGTCGGCAGCGGTGCCGACCAGATGCTCCGACGCCCGGCCCCTGGGGTCGCCGGTGATCGTCGCAATCCGCACCACGACCCATTCCATGGGAGGAGTCAAGCAATGTCAGATGAGGTTCGCCAGTCCATCGTCGATGCCCTGGCCCAGATGAACTACGACGTCGATGACGTCACCGGCGACACGGTGCTCGGTCCCGCCGGGCTCGACCTGGAGTCGCTGGCCGTCGCCGAACTCGCCGTCCGCGTCGAGGACACCTTCGGCGTCAAGTTCACCGACGAGGAGTTGGAGAAGCTGGCCGACTACTCGCTCGACCGGTTCGCCGCCGAGGTGGCCGGGCGCGCGGAACCGGCGCGGAGCGCCCCCGTCGCACCGGCCACCTCGGCGGAGTGACGGTGGGCGACAGCGATCGCCGCGACGAGATCCTGTCGATCCTCGCCGACGTGGGCTACCGGAGCGTCGACGCCTCGCGTGAGCGCATCGACTCGCTGGAGCTCGCCCGGCTGGTCTACGAGATAGAGCGGCGCTACGGCCTCGACCTCGACCTGGACGACGACGAGCTGGCGGCCATGTCCACGGTGACCGGTGCGGCGGAGATCCTCAGTCGTCTTACCCTGTCGGCGGCGGAGTCGGAGTGACCCGCTCGACTGTCGTGGTCACCGGACTGGGCCTCCTGACGGCCCACGGCCGCGGCCCCGCGCCGCTGCTGGCAGCGGTGCTGGCCGGGAAGTCCGCGTTCGGCGAGGTCCGTCGCTTCGACCCGGGCCGTAGCCGGGTACGAGCGGCGGCCACCCTCGCCGACACCGGCGACCTGGCCGCCGAGGTGGTCGCCGTCGTGGCGGACGCCTGCGACGACGCCGGGTTGGCTCACCGGCGCGGCGATTGCCCGCTGTACTTCGCCACCGGCACGGGCACCAGCGTCGTCCGCGCCGGAGGATCGGGCAACGGGCCGGCCGCGCTGGCCGCCACCGTGGCGCGGCGAAGCGGGCTCGGCGGCATCGCGCGGGTCTACACGTCGGCGTGTGTGGCGGGCAGCACCGCGCTGGCCGAGGCCGCCTCGATGATCGCCCGGGGTCGGTGCGAGCGGGCCGTGGTCGCCGGGGGCTTCCTCGTCGACGCCGACCACCAGGCCCTCTTCGACGCCGGTCGGGCCCTGTCTGACGACGGCGCCGTCCGCCCGTTCAGCAACGGCCGGCGCGGCATGCTGCTGGGCGACGCGGTCGTCGCCGTGGTGCTGGAGTCGGCGGCCGCCGCCCAGGGGCGGGGCGGCCGGGTGCGGTCCCGGCTGGCCGGCTGGGCCCGGGCCGGCGACGCCTACCACGTCTGCCAGCCCGATCCGGGTGGCGCCGGGATGGCGTCGGCCATCCGCGCCGGCCTGGCCCGGGCCGGCGTGACGCCGCAGGAGTTGGCGTACGTCAACGCCAACGGCACCGGCACGACACGTGCCGATGCGTCCGAGAGCAGCGCGTTGCGCGTCGGCCTCGGCGCGGCGGCCGAGTCGGTGGCGGTGAGCTCGACCAAGTCCGTGCACGGGCACGCCCTGGAGGCGTCCGGCCTGCTGGAGTTCGCGGTCACCGCGCTGGCTCTCGACGCCGGCCGGTTGCCGGTCAACGCCGGCTTCACCGAGGCGGACCCGCAGTGCCCGGTACGGGTGGTGCGCGAGCCCGGCCCGATGGTGGGCCGGTACGCCCTGAGCTGCAACTTCGCCTTCGGTGGCGCCAATACCGCTCTGGTGCTGGGGGCGGTGTGACGGGCCTCGACACCGCCGGAGGCGCGGTCCGTGAGCTGGCCCGCGCGGCGTGGCCCGAGCCCGGCGACGCCGGCCGGCCACCCGCGGTCCGGGGGTTCGTCGCCTCGCCGTTCCCCCCGCTCGTCGTGGCCGTCGCCGGCCGCTGCCTGCAACGGCGTGCCGGCGCTGGTGCCGTCGGGCCGACCGCCGTCGTCCTGGTCAGCGCGTACGCCGACCAGGCCACCGCGGCGGCCATCGCCGGCGAGGTGGACGGGGGCCGGCGGGTGTCGCCGATGTACTTCTTCCAATCGGTGCCGAACTCGGTCCTCGGCCACGTCGCCACCGAGTGGGCCCTGACCGGACCGGTCGTGTCGCTCAGCCCGAGCGGCGATCCCTTCAGTGAGGGCCGCGCGGTGGCGGAGGGCCTGTTCGCCGACGGGGACGCGGCGGAGGCGCTGGTGATCGTCGTCGAGCACGACACCGACCCGGCCCAGCCCTCCGGCGCGACGGCCCTGCTGCTCACGCCGGACCACGAGATGACCAGGCCGCCGACCGGCGGCGGACAAGGCGGTTGACATGACCGGATCGACCAGACCCTCGGCCACCATCACCGGTATGGGGCTGGTGACGCCCGTCGGGCGGGGGGTGACGGACTTCTTCGCGGCGATCTGCAACGGGCGTTCCGGGCTGGTGCGCCCGCCCGAGGGGCACGGCGCGGCCGCCGCGACGGAGGTGGTCGGGATCGCCCCGGACATCGACCCCACCACCGTGCTGCCGCCCAACGAGGTGCTGGCCGCCGACCGGTTCCTGATCATGGGTCTGGCCGCCGCCGACGACGCCATGCGCGATGCCGGCCTGGAGGTCGGCCGCGACGTCGACCCACTGCGGGTCGCCGTGGTCGTCTCCAGCGGCGCGGGTGGTCTCACCACGTACGAGGCGCAGGCCAAGGCCCGCGAGGAGCGTGGCCGCACCGCCGTGAGCGCGTACCTCTATCCGGGTTTCCTTCCCAACATGGCCGCCGCCCGCATCGCCATCAGGTACGGCATCCAGGGTTACAGCTCGTGCATCGCGACCGCCTGCGCGGCCAGCGCGCACGCCGTGGCGGAGGCGCTGCGACTCATCCGGTCCGGCGACGCGGACGTGGTCGTGTGCGGCGGGGCGGAGTCGCCGCTCGGGCCGACCGGCACCGCCGGCTTCGCCAACGCGCGGGCGCTCGCGACCGGCTGGTCCGACCCGACCCAGGCGAGCCGCCCGTTCGACCGGCGACGCAACGGCTTCGTGCTCGGCGAGGGCGCCGGGATCCTGGTCGTCGAGCGCGCCGAGCACGCGGACGCGCGCGGGGTTGCCGGCTACGCCGACATCATCGGGTGGGGCGCCACCACCGACGCCTTCCACCCCACGTCGCCGCGGGCGGACGGCGCCGGCGCCGCGCAGAGCATGCGCCGGGCGGTCGCCGACGCCGGCGTCGCGCCCACCGACGTCGACTACATCAACGCCCACGGCACGAGCACCAAGCGGGGCGACCTGGCCGAGACCCGCGCCGTCCACAGCGCATTCGGCACGCACGCCCCGGCGGTCAGCTCCACCAAGGGCGTGACCGGGCACCTGCTGGGCAGCGCCGGAGCCGTCGAGGCGGCAGCGACGGCCTTGGCGGTCACCTACGGGATGTTGCCGCCGACCAACAACCTGGACGATCCGGACCCGGCCTGCGACCTCGACCACGTGCGGGGTCAGGCGCGTCCGGTCCGGCCCCGCGCGGTCCTGTCCAACTCCTTCGCGTTCGGCGGACACAACGTCAGCCTGATGTTCGGCCCGCCCTCCACGGCGCGGGTCCGGGAGGCGGACCCGGCGGCGGCGGTCATCACCACGGATCAACGATGAGAGGAGCGCGATGACAACGACGGAATTCACGCTGACCGACGAGGAGCGGGCCGCGCTGCCCACCGACGAGGACGTCCGGTCGTACGCCGAGCGGGGCTGGTACCTCAGCCAGAAGCTGCTCACCGACGACGAGGTGGACACGCTCGTCGAGGCCAGCGAGCGGTTCTACGCGGGTCACCGCGACCGGCGGTTGCCCCGGCGGCCGGCGAAGCTGGCCTACTGGGAGCCGGAACACGGCGACGTGCAGCGACACAACGACTACGTGCACTACGAGAGCGACGAGGTCGCCGCGATCCTGCGCAAGCCGATCATCGGCGCGGTCGCGGCGCGGCTGGCGGAGGCGGCCGAGATCCGGGTGTTCCAGAGCACCTTGATCCTCAAGCCGCCGAGCCCCGGCGAGCCGACCAACATCGTGCCCTGGCACTTCGACCGTCACTACTGGCAGACCTGCACCTCCGAGCGGATGCTGACCGCCTTCATCCCGATGCACGAGTGCACCGAGGAGATGGGCACGATCACGATGGTCGACGGCAGCCACACCTGGAAGGAGGTCGGCGGCGACGACAAGACCACGAGGCACTTCGCCGAGCGCGACCGTTCCGAGCTGGAGGATCTGCTCGTCAACAACGCCGAGTACAACGGCGCGCAGGTCAACAAGATCCCGATGCGCATCCCCAAGGGCCACATGAGCTTCCACCACTGCCGTACGTACCACGGCAGTGGGGCCAACCGGAGTCCGCGCCCCCGGCGCGCCATCTCCCTGCACCTGCAGGACGGCGACAACCGCTACCGACGGTTCCACCGCTCCGACGGCGACCTCGTCGTCTACAACCACGATTCCCTGGTACGCCGTGACGAGGCGGGTCTGCCCGACTACAGCGACCCGCAGTACTGTCCGGTTCTCTGGCGCTCCTCGACCCCCCAGAGCGAGACGGCATGACCGTTGGCACGCCCCGGCCCGTGGCAGTCGCACGGGACCGGGGCGACAGCCGGCGCGATCCGCTGCTGTGGCCCGAGGAGTGCCTCTTCGCGGTGGCCCTCACGCTCGTCGCCGGGCTCGCCCTTGTCACGGGCGCGGTCTCCTGGGCGCTGATCGCCGCGTCGGCCGTGCTGGTCGGCGCGTCGATCGCCGGGTTCGCGCTGTCGCGGCGCAGGCGTACCGCCGCGTCCGGCGCGGCGGTGCCGGCGGGCGGTCCGGCGAGGCTGGCCCGGCTCGCCGGCGGGGTGGCCAGGACGGCGGTGCCGTTCCTGTCCTGCCTGGTGATCTACTCGAGTCTGCGCGACATCACCCCGGAACTCGACTTCCCCCTCGTCGACCCCGCGTTGATCGAGTTCGACCGCACGGTCTTCGGCGGCGACGTCAGCCGTTGGCTCAACGACACCCTCGGCTCACCCGCGTTGACGCTGTTCATGGCGATCTGCTACCTGAGCTACGGCCTGTCCCAGGCGGCGTACGCCATCTCCTCGTACGTGCGGGGTCATGCGCGCGAGTACCACGACTTCGCGCTCGCGATCTCGATCACGGCGGTGGTCGGCTACGCCGGCTACGTGCTGGTGCCGGGGGTGGGTCCGCACATCTACCAGACCGACGTCTACGCCGACCCGCTCCCCGGTCACGAGGGATCGATCGGCGGCGCGCTGGACGCCATCACCGCCGTCCAGGGTCCGGCGCGGGATCTCTTTCCCAGCCTGCACACCGCCATGACGGTGGTGCTGATGGTGTACCTGTGGCGCGACGCCCGGCGGCTGTTCTGGTGGTACCTGCCGATCGGCCTGGGTCTGGTGCTGTCCACGCTGTACCTGCGCAAGCACTACGCCGTCGATCTGCTGGCCGGGACAGCTCTCGCGGTGCTGGCCGTGGTGGTGGCCGGGCGGGTCAACCGCTGGTGGTACCGGCCCCGGATCGATCCACCCGCCGAACCAGCTCGGTGATTCGCCCCGTGACCACGTCGACGACCTGCGGATGGTCGAGGATGAAGTGCCCGCCGTCCACGACGGTCAGGTCGAAGCGTTGCGTCGTCTCCTGCTGCCAGGCCAGCGCCCCCGCCGCGTCGGCCATCCGATCGTGGCGGCCCACCAGGGCGGCGATCGGACACCCCAACGCCGCCCGGGGTGGGCGGGCGTAGGTCTCCGCCAGCCGCAGGTCGGTCCGCAGCACCGGCAGGGCGAGCCGCATCAGCGCCGGTTCGGCGAGGACCTCGGCCGGGGTGCCGCCGAGACGTCCCAGCGACTCGATCAGCCGGTCGTCGTCCAACGCGTGCAGGGGGCGGTGGGCGAGACCGGCGGCGGGTCCGTTGCGTCCCGCGACGATCACCAGTTCGGGGCCCGGGCCGGTGCGCGGCAGCGTCGCGGCCACCTCGTACGCCAGCAGCGCGCCGAAGCTCTGCCCGGCCAGGGCGTACGGACCCGACAGGCGGTCGCGCACCGCGTCGCACGCGGCGGTCACCAGCCGGGGCCAGTCGTCGATGGCCGGCTCCTGCCGGCGGGTGCCGTGGCCGGGCAGCTCCACCGGCTCGACGACCACCCCGGCCGGCAGCCACCGGCTCCACCTGGTGAAATGCGACGCCGAGCCGCCCGCGGCCGGAAAGCCGAACACCGTCAACGACGGCGGGCCCGAACGGCCGTTCTCCCGTGTTTCTTCGGCAACCAGGACGTGATCTATCAGCATTGACATCTCGCTTCTCGTCCGATGTACTTCAACGTACAGGGAAATCATCAGGCGGGGAATGGCCGCTACAGTTCACCGAACGGATGCGCGTGGGGGGTGCCGTGGGGATGCGCCGCGACCGTCGCTCAGCCGCCAGGGCAGGTGCCACCGACATCGCGGTGGTAGGCGTCGGTTGCCGGTTCCCCGGTGGAGTGGACGACCTCGACTCGCTGTGGCGCGTCCTGGACGAGGGGCGCGACGTCACCGGCCGCGTACCGGCCGGCCGGCCCGGCGCCGCCTCGCTCGAAACGGTCGGCACCGGCGGGTTCCTGCCCGACATCGACCTGTTCGACGCCGAGTTCTTCGGTGTCTCGCCCCACGAGGCACGCGAGATGGACCCGCAGCAGCGGCTTCTGCTGACGCTCGCCTGGCGTGCCATGGAGCACAGCGGCGTGCCGCTGTCCGCCTGGGAGGGCAGCAACACCGGGGTCTACTTCGGCATCCTGGCGATGGACTACGCCGTCCTGCACGCCCGCACCCTCGGCGTCGACCACGTGGGCGCGCACTACGCCAGCGGCAAGGAGTTCAGCTTCGGGTCCGGCCGGGTGGCGTACACGTTCGGTCTGAACGGGCCGTGCATGACCCTGACCGCCGCCTGCGCGTCGTCGCTGCTGGCGGTGCACCTCGCCGCGCGTGCCCTGGCGGCGGGCGACTGCGACACCGCGCTGGCCGGTGGGGTCAACCTGATGGTCGGTCCGGAGCTGACCCTCTACATGCGACGCATTCAGGCGCTGTCACCGCAGGGGCTGTGCCGCCCGTTCGACGCGGACGCCGACGGCGTGGTGCGCGGCGAGGGCGGCGCGGTCGTCGTCCTCAAGAGGTACGCGGACGCGGTCGCCGACGGCGACCGGATCTGGGGCGTGATCAAGGGAAGCGCGACGAACCACGACGGCCGCAGCGCCGGCCTGACCGCGCCCAGCGCCCTGGCCCAGGAACAGTTGCTGCGCGACGCGCTCCGCGACGCCGACGTGTCGCCCGCCGACATCGGATACGTCGAGGCCCACAGCACCGGCACACCGCTGGGTGACCCGATCGAGCTCAGCGCTCTGGCGGCGGTCTTCGGTCCCGAACGTGCTCCGGAGCGCCCGCTGCTCGTCGGCTCGCACAAGGCCAACTTCGGCCACCTCGACTCCGCCGCCGGCATTCTCGGCCTGCTCAAGGGCCTGCTGGTCGCGCGTACCGGGGTGGTGCCGCCGCAGATCAAGCTGGCGCAGCCGACGCCACGGTTCGGCTGGTCCGATTCCGGGTTGGCGGTCCCCACCACCCGCACGGCGTTGCCCCACGCACCCCACCGCCTCACCGGCGTCAGCGCGTTCGGTCTGTCCGGCAGCAACGTGCACGTCGTGCTCGCCGCGCCCGCGAAGGAGCGCGCCGCGCAGCCGTCGCCGCCCGTGTCGTGGCCGGTGCTGGTGCTGTCCGGCCCCTCCGAGTCGGCCCTGGCCGACCAGGTCACCCGGCACGCGGCACTGCTCGACGACCTCCCGACGGCGGAGCCCGACCAGCTCGGCGACCTGTTGTTCAGCACCGGCGCCCGGCGCAGTCACCACACGCACCGGCTCGCCGTGACCGGCGCGAGCGCCGCCGACCTGCGCGGCGCGTTAACCGCTCACCAGGCCGGCGAGAGGTCCGCCAGCGCGGTGAGCGGCGAACTGCTGCACGACGGTCCGGCGTACGTGGTGCAGGTGTTCTCCGGCCAGGGCTCGCAGTACCCCGGCATGGGCCTCGACCTCTACCGCGCCGACCCGACGATGCGCGACACGCTCGACGAGTGCGACGCGTTGACCCGGCGGATCGCCGGGTGGTCGCTGCTGGAGGAGCTGGGTCGCCGCACCGGCAGCCGGTTGTCCGAGACCCGGTTCGCCCAACCGGCGATCTTCGCCATCCAGATCGGGCTCTCCCGGCTCTGGGCCCGGTGGGGTGTTCCGCCGGACTCGGTGGTCGGCCACAGCATGGGGGAGGTCGCCGCGGCCTGCGCGGCCGGCGCGCTGGCGCTGGAGGACGCGCTGCGGGTCATCGTGCTGCGGGGAGAGCTGTTGCAGCCGGCGTCCGGCAGCGGACGGATGGCCGCCATCGCGCTGTCCGCCGACGAGGTCACCGCCGCCATCGAGAGGTACGCCGAGGTGGTGATCGCCGCGGTCAACGGGCCTCGCTCGGTCGTGGTCGCCGGCCCGGCGGCCGCCGTGGACCGGCTGCTGGCCGACCTGACCGCCGCCGGGGTGCGGTGCGTGCCGCTGGCCGGCGACTACGCGTTCCACAGCCCGGCGGTCTCGGCGTACGGCGACGAGTTGGAGCGCCGACTCGACGGGCTGACATTCGCCGAGCCGCGCTTGCCGATGCTGTCCAGCGTCGACCCGACCGGCGTCGTGCCGGAGTTCGGGCCGGCCTACTGGGGCCGTAACGTGCGCGAACCCGTGCTGTTCTGGCCGGCGATCGACCGGCTGCTGTCCCGGCGGCCGGCGGTCTTCGTGGAGCTGGGTCCGCATCCGGTCCTGACCGGGCCGCTGGCGGCGTCACTCGTGGCCCGCTCCCGTCGGGGGGCGGCGATCGGCAGCCTGGTGCGGGGCCGTCCGCCGGTGGAGACCCTGACCCGGGCCCTCGCCGAGGCGTACACCGCCGGCGTCGCGGTGGACTGGGCGGCGGTGCACGGCGAGGGGCGGCGGTACCTGCCGCTGCCGCCGGTCCGGCTCTCCGAGGAGCGGTACTGGCTGCCGACCCCCGAGTCCGTGGCCCCGGCGTCGCCGCCGGCGGTGCGGGGAGGCTCCGTCGGCTCCGCGCAGGGTGCCCCTGGCGTCGCGGGCGTGGCGCTGGGCGAGCTGCGGGCCGAGGTACGCCTCATCGCGCCGGACGGCACCGTCGTGCAGACGCTGGCCGGGGTCGGCGTGCCGACGACCACCGCGCCCAACGGCGGCGGTGGCCAGGGTGGCGAGGCGGTCGGCGGTGCGGCGGCCAACGGCGCGACCGTCGGCGGTACGGGTGCCGCGGGCGCGGGTGCCGGCGGTGGCGGGAGCGGCATCGGCGACCGCGCAGCCACCAACGGGGCCGGCGCCCGCGCTCGCACTCCCGGGGAGCGGGAGCGGATGGCCGCCCTGGTCAACGATGCCGTCGCCGAGGCCCTCGGGTACGAGCCCGGCCGCCGTCTGGCACGCGGTCGCGGCTTCTTCGAGCTGGGCATGGACTCGCTCGCCCTGGTCGCGCTCGTCAGCCGGCTCGAACGCGAGCTGGGCACCGCCCTCGGGGCTGCCGTCGGCATCGAGCACCCGACCATCGACGCCCTCACCGACCACCTCGTCGCCGAGGCGCTCCCGGCCGGGCCGCCACCTCCCGCCGAACCAACGGAGCCGCCCCGCCCGGCTGCGCCACCGCCGACCGCCCCGCCGGTGGCTGTTCCGGTCGCGCCGGTCGTACGCGGGCCGGCCGAGCCGGTCGTACGCGGGGCGGCCGAGCCGGTGGCCATCGTGGGCATCGGTTGCCGGCTGCCGCGGGCCGACGGTCCCGAGCAGTTCTGGCGGCTGCTGTCCGACGGGGTCGACGCCACCGGCGACGTGCCGGCGGACCGGTGGGACGCCGAGGCGCTGCTCGGCGCCGGGCCCGGCGCCCCCGGCACCGTGGTCACCCGCCGTGGCGGCTTCCTGGACCGGGTCGACCTGTTCGACAACGCGTTCTTCCGGATCTCGGCCCGGGAGGCCCGGGCCATGGACCCGCAGCAGCGCCTCTTCCTGGAGGTGGCCTGGGAAGCGCTCGAGGACGCCGGGGTCACGCGGGAGCACCGGCGATCCGCCCGGGTCGGCGTCTTCGTCGGCATGAACACCACCGACTACCAGCAACTGCTCACCCGGCGAGCCCGCGACGTCGACCTCTACTACGGCACGGGCAACTCCTTCAGCGGCACGGCCGGCCGGTTGTCGTACTTCCTGGACGTTCGCGGCCCCAGCCTGGCGATCGACACGGCCTGCTCGTCGTCGCTGGTCGCGGTGCACCTGGCCGTGCAGAGCCTGCGCGCCGGGGAGGCCGACGTCGCGCTCGCCGGCGGGGTGAACGTGATGGTCCGGCCCACCGTGCACCTGGCCATGTCGGCCGCGGGCGCGCTGTCCACCGACGGTCGCTGCAAGACGTTCGACGCCAGCGCCGACGGCTACGGGCGCGGTGAGGGCGCCGGCGTGGTGGTGCTCAAGACACTCGCGCAGGCCGAGCGCGACGGTGACCGGGTCTACGCCGTGATCCGGGGCAGCGCGGTCAACCACAACGGCGCGAGTGGCGGCCTGACCGTGCCCGGCGGCGAGGCACAGGAGGAGCTGATCCGCACGGCGCTCGCCGCCGGTGGCGTCGCCGCGTCGGACGTGGACTACCTGGAGGCGCACGGCACCGGCACGGTGCTCGGCGACGCCGTGGAGCTGCGGGCGATGGCGCGTGCGCTCGGCGGCGGGCGGCAGCCGGACCGGCCGCTGCTGGTCGGGTCCGTCAAGACCAACATCGGTCACCTGGAGGCGGCCGCCGGTATCGCCGGGCTGATCAAGACCGCGCTGGCGCTGCGACACGGCGAACTGCCCGCGCACCTGCACGTCACCCGCCCCACTCCGCAGGTGGACTGGGCGCGGCTGCCGGTCCGGATCACCACGTCCACGACGGCGTGGCCGGCCACCGGCGGGCGGCCCCGGGTCGCCGGGGTGAGCGCGTTCGGATTCACCGGGACCAACGCCCACGTGGTGCTCAGCGGGCCAGCGACCCCGGCGTCGCAGAACGGGCACCGGACACCGGGCGTCGCCGCGTCGTCCGGGGCCGGCGCGATCATTTCCGGCCGGGCTCACCTCCTGGTCCTGTCGGCCGCCGGAGACAGCGCCCTGGCCGCCGCGCGGGAGAGCTTCGCCGACGTGCTGTCCGCGCGGGCCGGCGAGGACATCGCCGACATCTGCCACACCGCGGCGACCCGCCGCGCTCACCTGGAGCACCGGCTGGCGGTGGTCGGTCGCGGGATCGCCGACCTCGCCGCCGGGCTGTCCGGCGGCGACGGCGCGCACCAGGGCGCGGCGTCTGACGAGGCCGAGCGCCTGGTCCTCGTCTACGGGGACCGCGCGCCGGTCGATTGGCGTGCCCTCGATCGCGACGAGCCCGCCTTCCGGGCCACCTTGGACGCGCTCGACGACAGCGGCGCGCTGCGCACGGCGCTGACCGCCGGCGAAGCGGATCGCGGCGAGCCGGCCGCCGTGCTGGCCGTCCAACTCGCGCTCACCGCCGTTTGGGAGGCGTACGGGGTACGGCCCGACGCGGTCGTCGGACGTGGCGTCGGTGAGTTGGCGGCGGCGTGCGCGGCGGGTGCGCTCGACCGGGAGCGGGCGATCGGCGCGGCGCTCGACGGCACGACCGTCACCGTGGCGGCACCCACCGACAACCCCTCGGCGCCCGTGCTGTGGCTGGCCTCGGCGGGCGGGCCGGTGTCCGGGCCGCACCCGGTGCCCGCGCGGTCACCGGCGTCGGGCTGGGACGCGCTGGCCGCGTCGCTCGCGGCGGCGGGGGAGCGGGTGTGGCTCGCGGTCGACGGCGGGTCGGACGCCGCGGCCGTCGCCGCGGGTGGGGAGGCGAGCCTCCTGGCGGTCGGAGCGGATCTGGGCCGTCCGGAGGGATTCCTCGACGTCGTCGCCCAGCTCCACGTGGTCGGCGTCGGCATCCAGTGGGAGAGGCTGTTCGGCCATCGACCGTACCGGGCGGTGCTGCCGCGCTACCCGTGGCAGCGACGCCGGCACTGGGCGGACACGTCGGACCCGACTACCGGTTCGACACCCGTCGCGGTGCGGTCGGCCTCCGCGACCACGACGCCGGCCGTCGCGACTGTGCCGGCTGCCACCGCCACTTTGAACGTCGTGCCCGAGGTGGCGGCCGGCGGAACCGTCGGTGTCGCCCTGCCCGACGACGTCCGGGAACGCTGCGCCGCGCGGACGTTCACCGTCCGCTGGCGTCGCGTCCTGCCGCCCGCCCCGGAGGCGGCGGCCGGGCGGTGGCTCGTCGTGCCGCTCACGGGCGCGTCCGTCGAGGCGGGTCAGCGGGTGGTCGACGGTCTGCGGCTGGCCGGCGTCGAGGTGACCTGGCGGCCACCGTCCGCCGGCTCGGGCCCCGACGACGACCGGGGAGGTAGGCCGACCGCCGGCGTGGGGCAGGGCGACCTGCCGCCGTGGGCCGATGTTTCGCCGGACCACGGGATCGTGCTGGTCGCGGCGGCCGCACCCGGCAGTGTGCCGGTCGAGGTCCTGGTAGCGGGTGTCGTGCGGGCAGCCCGTCAGCTTCGCGCCGGACTCGACGTGCCGCCCGGGCGGTTGCGCGTCGTCACCGCCGGGGCGTACCAGCCGACCGGCGCCGGCGAGGCGGACCCGGCGCAGGCGGCGGTGTGGGCGGCCGGGCGGGTGCTCGCCATGGAGGCCGCGCCCGGGTGGGGCGGTCTGGTCGATGTCGACCCGTGCCTGCTCGGCACCGCGCCGCCTCCGGCGGACGACGAGGCGGACCCGGCAGACGACGAGCCGGGCCAGCGGGACGCCGGCTGGACTCCCGGCGACGCTGCCGGACTCGCCGGTGCGCTGACGGCGCCGCGTGGGCCCGCGACCGACCCGGCCGAGGACGAGCTGCTCCTGCGCGAAGGAGCCTGGTACGCCGGACGGTTGTCCACGGCGGACCCGCTGCCGACCGCGCTGCCCGAGTTCGACTGTGATCCGGACGCCTGGTACCTGGTGACCGACGCGCTGCACCCGGCCAGCCGACCGTTCGTGGACGTGCTCGTACGCCGTGGCCTGCGTCGGCTGATCGTCGGGGAAGCCACTCCGCTCGACGCGACCCCGCTCGACGCCACCCCGTCCGACGGCGCGTCCCCGGGGAACGTACGGCTCACCGAGCTGGCAGCGGCCGGCGTGGAGGTGCGACGGATCGACCTCGCGGCGGCGGACCGTAGGGCGGACGAACGATCGGCGGCAGACCGCGCGGCCGATCTCGCGGCCGACCTGACGACGGACGCGTTGGGCGCCCCGCTCGGTGGCGTGCTGCTGGTCGGGATGCCCGCGCCGGCCGCCCCTCTCGACACCCTCGACGAGGGCGCGGTGGCGTCGGCCGTGCGCTGGGCTGAGGTCGTACACCGGCTGGACCTGGCGACCCGTGACCTCGCGCCGCCGCTGTTCTGCGTGACCGGCGCGGCGGCCGCGGTCTGGGGGGCCACCGGAATGGCCGCGCGGGCCGCCGCCGAGGGCGCGGTCGACGCGGTGACCACGGCGCGGGAGCAGGCCGGTCTACCCGTCCAGGTGGTGCGGTTCATGCCCGTCGACGACCCGGCCGAGCTGTCCCGCCGGGATCGGATGGTGATGGTCGACAGCGGTCTGCGGCCGCTGGCCGGCGCGGAGGTGGGCGAGGCCTTCGAGATGGCGCTCCGGGCGGGTCTGACCCAGTTCACGGTGGCGGACGTGGACGCGCCCCGGTACGCGCGGGTGTGCCGGGAGCGGGCCGACCGCGCGTTCCTGGCCGAGGTGGGCGTCGAGTCCGTGGCGCGCGACGGCCGATCCCAGGAGGCCGGGCCGCCGGTCGCGCCGCTGGCCGCCGTCGTGCTGGCGCTGCCGGCCGAGCAGCGGGCCGAGCGCCTGTTGGAGGCGGTGCTCGACGCGGTGGCCGAGGTGCTGGGCGAGGCGTCCGGAGTGGACGTGCTGGCCCACCAGGGATTCTTCGACCTCGGCATGGACTCGGTGATGTCGCTGAGCCTGCGCGGCTGGTTGGAACGCGCGCTGGGAGTGGACCTGCCGGCGACGCTGACGTTCGAGTTTCCCAACGCGGCGGCGCTCACCGATCACCTGCTGGCGCTGCTCGATCCGGCCGCCGCTCCGGCCCGGTCGGGCACGCCCGCCACCACGCCGGGCACCACGGCGACCATCGGGCCGGCCACCACGGCGACCGGCGTGCCCGACGACGCCGACGACGACCTGGCGGCGATGTCCGAGGACGAACTGATCGCGCGGCTGTCGGCCGCGCTCGCGGAGGGGGGCTGAGATGTCGACGACCGCTTCGCGTACACCGGACAGCCGCCGGCTCATGGCCGACGCGCTGCGCACCATCGAGGACCTGCGCCGCCGCCTCGCCGACAGCCGTGACGGTTGGTTGGACGAACCGATCGCCATCGTCGGGATGGCCTGCCGGTTCCCCGGCGGCGCGCACTCACCGGAGGAGTTCTGGACCCTGCTGCGCAACGGGGTGGACACGACCTCGGAGTTCCCGGCGGAGCGCGCCGACGCCCGCGCGTACCACGACCCGGACCCGGAGGCGCCGGGTAAGGCGTACACGATCCGGGGGGCCTTCCTCGACCAGGTCGACCGGTTCGAGCCGGAGGCGTTCGGGATCTCCCCGCGCGAGGCGCTGGGCATGGACCCGCAGCACCGCATCGCGCTGGAGATCTGCTGGGAGGGGCTGGAGCGCGCCGGCTACGCGCCCGACCGGCTCGACGGCTCACGCACCGGCGTCTACTTCGGACTGAGCACGACCGACTACGTACGCGCCCGGCAGAGCGTCGGCGACATCGACGACGTGGACTTCTACCAGCTCACCGGCGAGCCCAGCTTCCTGGCCGGCCGCATCTCGTACCTGCTCGGACTGCGGGGGCCGAGCAAGGTCGTCGACACCTCCTGCTCGTCGTCACTGGTCGCGCTCCACGAGGCGTGCCAGGCGCTGCGGCTGCGGGAGTGCGACCTGGCGCTGGCGGGCGGGGTGAACCTGCTGCTGTCCCCGTACGGCTTCGTGATGATGAGCAAGTTCCGCGGGCTGTCCGCCGACGGGCGGTGCAAGACCTTCGACGCGTCGGCCGACGGCTACGCCCGCGGGGAGGGCGCCGGTGTCGTGGTGCTCAAGCGACTGTCCGCCGCGCTTGCCGACAACGACCCCATCGTCGCGGTCGTCCGTGGCTCGGCGGTCAACCACGACGGTCGCTCCAGCGGCCTCACCGTGCCGAACCCGCTCGCGCAGCAGGATGTGGTCGGCGCGGCCATGAGCCAGGCCGGTGTCGGGCCGGACGGCGTGGACTACGTCGAGGCGCACGGGACGGGCACCTCGCTTGGCGATCCCATCGAGCTGCGTTCGCTGGAAGCCGTGATCGGTCGGCACCGCCGGCCCGACGACCCGCTGTTGGTGGGCTCGGTGAAGACGAACATCGGGCACCTGGAGCCGGCCGCCGGCATGGCCGGCCTGTTCAAGGTCGTGCTCGCCATGTCGAACGGCGAGATCCCACCGCACCTGCACCTGAGCGAGCCCAACCCGAACCTGGACTGGTCCGGCCTGCACGTGCGGGTGCCCGTGACCTGCACGCCGTGGCCGGATCGGGGCCACCCGCGCACCGGCGGGGTGAGCAGCTTCGGGGCGAGCGGGACGAACGCGCACGTCGTGCTGGCGGCGCCGCCGGCCGGTGCCGTTCGGGCCGGTGCCCAACCGCCGTACGGGTTGTTCCTGGCCTCCGCGCGTACCGAGGAGGCGCTGCGCGAGATGGCCGACCGGCACGCGCGGTGGCTCCGCGGTCCGCACGCGGTGTCCCTCGGCGACGCCTGTTACACGACGCACGTCGGCCGAGCGGTCCAGACGCACGGCCTCGCGGTCACCGCCGCCGACACCGACGAGCTGGCGGACGTCCTGTCGGCGTACGCGCAGGGCCGCCACCCGCGCGGGCTGACGGTCGCCGCGCTGCCCCGCCGCCGCGATCGCAAGGTCGCCTGGCTCTTCACCGGCCAGGGCGCCCAGTACCCGGGCATGGCCCGGGGCCTGCTGGGGAACGCCGCCTTCCGCGCCGCCTTCGAGGAGGCCGCGGCGCTCTTCGACACCGAGCTGCCCCGCCGGTTGGCGGACGTGCTGTGGGCTGACGGTCCGACGCCGCTCGACGACACCCGGTACACGCAGCCGGCGCTGTTCGCCGTCGAGTACGCCCTGGCCCAGATGTGGCTCTCCTGGGGCCTGCGACCGTCCGCGGTGGCCGGCCACAGCGTCGGCGAGCTGGTCGCGGCCTGCGTCGCCGGTGTGCTGGACCTGCCCGCCGCCGCGACGCTGGTGGCCGCGCGGGCGCGGTTGATGGCCGAGCTGCCGGCGGGCGGCGCGATGGCCGCCGCGGGGTGCCCGGAGGAGGTGGCCGTCGCGGCGATCGACGGGTACGCGGACACGGTCGCCGTCGCCGCGGTCAACGGGCCGGGCGACGTCACGATCTCGGGTCACGCCGCGCATCTGGCCACCGTCCTGGAACGGCTGGCGACCGACGGCGTCCGCACCCGGCGGCTGGCCGTGTCGCACGCGTTCCACTCGCCGCTGATCCGACCCATGCTGGAGCCGTTCCGGTCGGTGCTGGCCGGGCTGTCGTTCCGCCCGCCGCGCATTCCGTTGGCGTCAAACGTCACCGGTCGACTGCTCGGCGAGGACGACCTCGGTCCGGACTACTGGCTGCGGCACGCGGCCGGCGCGGTCCGCTTCCGCGACGGGGTGCGCGCGCTGCACGACGCGGGCGTACGCACCTTCGTGGAACTCGGGCCCGCGCCCGTGCTGACCGCCCTCGCGGCCCGCTCGCTCGCCGGCGAGCCGGATTGCGCGTTCGTGCCCACCCTGCGGCGGGGCGGTGAGGACCTGCGTGAGGTGCTCGGCGCGGTCGGCAGCGTGAGCCTGCGGGGCGCGCGCCCCGACTGGCGGGCCTTCCACGAGGGCGAGGACGTGCGCGCGGTACCGCTGCCGACGACGCCGTGGCGCGGCGCGCACTACTGGTTCCGCGAGGTCGGGCCGGTCGCCGCGCCGGTCGCGACCGCCGCCGAGGAGACCGGGGCCGCCGTCGTGGCCGGCGACATCCCGGGCGTCGGCCGCCGCCTGCCCGGACCCGTGCCGGCGTACGAGGTGACGCCCGAGGCGCTGCCCGGCGAGTCGCCGGGTCTCGGCGCGGCGCTGGACGTGGCGGTCCGGGCCGCCACCGACTGCCTCGGTGGCGCGTGGCGGTGCGCCGAGGATCTGCGCGTCCACGCGATGGTCCCGACCGGCGACCGGGGTCAGCTGCGGCTCACCGTCACGGCGCGGGACGACGGCTCGGCCGACTGGGAGCTGGTCGGGGCCACCGCGGCCCGCGAGGCGCTGGCCGCGCCGTGGATCCGCCACGCCAGCGGGGTGCTGCGGCGCCGGTGGCCGGCCGACCGCCCGTACCCCGACGAGGACACCGACGTCGAGACCGCACCGGAGATCCCGGTGCCGGACGGCGCGGGCTGGCACGAGGTGCTCGACGCCGCGCGGGTCGCGGTGACGGCGGCGGGCGCGGTCGATCCAGACGTCAGGTCGACGCTGGCCGGCTGCGGCGCGCTCGCTGGCACGCCCACGACGTCGAGTGACGTCGTGCCCCCGGGCGGCGTACGGGCGGTGCGGGTCCGCGTCGGGTCCCTGCGGGCGGTCGGCGACGCGCTGACCGGGACCGTCGACCTGCTCGACGCCGGCGGCGTCCCGATCGGGTACGCGCAGGACGTGACCGTCGCGCCGGTGCCCGCGCCGGCGCACTGGGAGGACCCGGCCGACCTGCTCTACGAGCAGACCTGGGTGCCCCTGCCCGGGCCGTTCCCGCAGCCGCCGGCCGACCTGGCCGGACAGAGCTACCTGCTGGTGGCCGACCCGACGGGTTCGGATGCCGCCCTGGTGACCGGGCTGGCCGCGCTGCTGCGGGAGCGCGACGCCGCCGTGACGGTGGCGGCGCCGCCGGTGGTGGGCCAGGGGCCGGACTGCCGGCCGGACGTCGAAGCCGTCCGGGAGCTGGTGACCGCCTGGTCCGCCGGCCCGGGTCGTCCCCGGCTCGCGGTGGTCCTGACCGGGCTCGACGCGCCCGCGTCCAAGGACTGCGACGCCGCGAGCCTGCAGGAGTACGCCGGGCGCGCGGACCTGACGACCCTCGCCCTCCTGCGCGCGATGCTCGACGATCCGGCGTGCGCCGACGCCCGGCTCAGCCTCGTCACCCGCGCCGCCCTGCGGGTGAGCACGGAGACCGCCGTCCCGGATGCGGTCGCCCCGGTCGCCGGCACGCTGTGGGGCCTGGGCCGGGTGCTGGCGCTGGAGCACCCGGACCGGTGGGGCGGCGCGATCGACCTGGACCCGCAGCGCCGACCCGACGAGGACCGACTGCTGCTGGCCGCGTTGACCACGGGTGGGCTGATCCCCGCCGACCCGTCCGGCGTCGGCCCGGCCGACGCGCAGGACGGCTACGACGACCAGCAGGCGCTTCGCGCCGACCGTCGGTACGCGCTGCGCCTGACCCCCGCGCCACCACTGCCACCCGAGGCGCTGCGCCGTCGGCCGCCGGTGCACGGCGAGGCCACGTACCTGATCACGGGGGCGTTCGGCGGAATCGGCCTGACCGTCGCCGAATGGCTGGCCCGCGCCGGCGCCGGTCGCCTGGTGCTGCTCGCCCGCACCCCGCTGCCTGAGCGGGACGGTTGGGCCGACGCGACCGGGGAGGCCGCGCGGCGGATCGACGCGGTGCGGCGGCTGGAGCGGTTGGGGACCACCGTCGACGTGGTCGCCGCAGACGTGGTCGACGAGGCGGCGATGACCGACGTCTTCGCCGCGTTGGCGGGCGATCCCCGGCCGCTGCGCGGTGTCGTCCACGCGGCCGGCGTGTCCGAGCCCGAGTTCGCCCGTACGGCCACCGACGCGGCGTACCGGCGGGTGTGGCGACCGAAGGTGATCGGCGGCTGGCTGCTGCACCAACTCACGCGCGACGCGGAGCTGGACTTCTTCGTCGGCTTCTCGTCGATCGCCGCGACCTGGGGCTCGCAGCACCTGGCCAGTTACGCGGCCGGCAACGCGTTCCTCGACGCGCTGGCGGGGCACCGCGACGCCGCCGGCCTGCCGGCCCTGTCCGTCGCGTGGGGTCCGTGGGACCTGCCCTCCGCTCTCTTCGGCGAGGAGGTGATGGCGTTCCTGAAGGCCACCGGGTTGCGGCCATTGCCGGCCGAGCAGAGCATCCGGTTGCTCACGGCGCTCGCGGCCGGCGACGCCACGCAGCGGGTGGTGTGCGCGGTCGACTGGTCGGTGTTCAAGCCGGTCATGCAGGCCCGCACGGAGCGGCCGATGCTGCGCGGCATCACCGCCGACGAACCGGCCGAGGACGACGTCGCGGAGGCGCCACTGCTGGCCGGCCTGCGCGCCGAGCGCGACCCGCGCCGGGTGCGGGCGACGCTCGGGGCGTACGCGGTCGAGTTGGCGACGGACGTCCTGGGCGCCGGTTCGGGGGCTCTCGACGAGGAGAGCGACGTGCTGGCCAGCGGCATGGACTCGCTCATGGTCATGGACGCCGTCCGGCGTTGCCGGCGGGATCTCGGCCTCACCGTGCGCGCCGGTGACCTGCTCACCCTCGCCACCCCGGCACAGTGGGCCGACCTGTTCGCCGGGCTGCTGACCGAGCGGTCCGGCGACGGGTCCGCTGACGACGGCGTCCCGCCCGCCGGTGACCAGGGCGGCGGCGACCTGGCGGATGACCCGGCCAGTGATCCGGCGTGGATCGCCGGCGACGTGACCCTCGCGTCGGACATCCGGGTGGTCGGTGATCCGCCGGCCCGGGTGCGCGATCCCCGGCACGTCCTGCTGACCGGTGCGACCGGCTTCGTGGGCGGCTACCTGCTGCACACCCTGCTCGAATCGACCACGGCCCGGGTGTGGTGCCTGGTGCGGTGCGCCGACGAGGAGACCGGCCTGCGGCGGCTGCTGGACAACATGGAGCGTTACCTTCCTCTGCCGGCCACCGCCGTCGACCGGATCACGGTGTTGCCGGGTGACCTGGCCCGACCCGGGTTGGGTCTGTCCGCCGAGCGGTTCGACGAACTCGCCGACCTGCTGGACGGCATCTACCACTGCGGCGCCCGGGTGCACTTCGGCTACAACTACCAGCAGCTCCGGCCGGACAACGTCACGGGCACCGAGGAGATCCTGCGGTTGGCCGCGCGTGGGCGGCCGACCGCGGTCCACCACGTCTCGACGTACGGCATCTGGGGCCTGCCGGCCCCCGGCCGCGACGTCGTCGGCGAGGACGACGACATCACCTCGGCCGGTCGGCTGGTGACCGGTTACGTGCAGACCAAGTGGGCCGCGGAGCGGCTGGTCGAGCTGGCCCGCGCGCGCGGCGTGCCGGCCGACATCTACCGGCCGGGCCGGGTGCTGGGCGACTCCCGCACCGGCGCGAGCCTGACCACCCACTTCACCACCCGGGTCATGAAGGGCTGCGTGCAGCTCGGGTTGGCGCCGGACATCGACATCAAGGTGGAGATGACGCCCGTCGACTACGTGGCGGGCGCGCTGGTGCACATCTCCCGGTACGGCCCGGCCCTGGGTGGCACGTACCACCTGGTCAGCCCGTACAAGGCGCTCTTCGCGGACGTGGTGCGCGCGCTGCGTCGGCACGGCTTCGCGGTCGAGGTCGTACCCGTCGAGGAGTGGTGGCAGGCGCTCAAGGCGACCTACGCCGTCGGCACGAACGAACTGCACCCGGTCATGCCGGTGGTCCAGGAGTTCGTGGTCGGCGGCGAGGAGGCCGTCCACTACGCCGTCGGCAACACCGAGGAACAACTGCGGGGCACCGACGTCCGGTGCCCGCCGCTGGACGACCACCTACTCGACACCTACCTGCGCTGGATGGTGCGGACCGGCTACCTGCCCGCTCCCACAGCGGCCGATGAAGGAGCTTGAGCGACATGACTGATCATCCGCGCAGCACGCCGGAGTACGACGTTGCGATCATCGGGTCCGGCCTGTCCGGCACCATGCTGGCCGCCTGCCTGGCCCGCAACGGTGCGAAGGTGCTGATCGTCGACGGTACGACCCATCCGCGGTTCGCCATCGGCGAGTCGACCATTCCAGCGACGTCGATGATGATGCGGCTGGTCAGCGAGCGGTACGGGGTTCCCGAGATCAAGTGGCTGTCCACCTTCGAGGGCGTCCAGTCCAAGATCAACACGACGTCGGGGGTCAAGCGCAACTTCGGGTTCGTCTACCACCGGCCGGGGGAGCGCCAGGACCCGCGCGAGACCCACATGTTCCCGATTCCCAAGGTCACCCACACCGAGAGCCACTTCTACCGCCAGGACATCGACAACTGGATGCTCACGGTCGCCGCCAAGTACGGCACCACGGTCCGCCAGCAGGTGCGGATCACCGGCGTGGAGATCGACGACGACGGCGCGACGCTGAAGCACACCGGCGGCCACTTCCGGGCCAAGTTCGTGGTCGACGCCAGCGGCTTCCGCTCGGTCCTGGCCGAGCAGTTCGGCCTGCGGGAGGATCCGACCCGGTTCCGACACCAGTCGCGGTCGCTGTTCACCCACATGGTCGGCATCCGGCCGTACGACGAGCTGGCCCCCAAGTCCCGCTACGGGCACCCGAGCCCGTGGCACGACGGCACGCTGCACCACCTGTTCCGGGGCGGCTGGATGTGGGTGATCCCGTTCGACAACCACCTGCGCGGCACCAACGACCTGTGCAGCGTCGGCCTCCAGCTCGACCCGCGCATCCACCCGGTGCCGGACTGTTCGCCGGAGGAGGAGTTCCGCCGGTTCATCGCGCAGTACCCGGACATCGAGCCCCAGTTCGCCGACGCCCGCTCGGTGCGGGACTGGACCCGCACCGGCCGGCTGCAGTACTCGTCGCGGCAGACGGTCGGCTACCGCTGGTGTCTCACCTCGCACGCCGCCGGCTTCCTGGACCCGCTGTTCTCCCGAGGGCTGTCGAACTCGCTGGAGACGATGCACGCGTTGGTGCACCGGCTGCTCTCCGCGATCGAGGACGACGACTTCTCGGTCGAGCGGTTCGAGTACATGCAGGAGTTCGAGCAGGGTCTGCTCGACTTCAACGACGACCTGGTCGCCAACGCGTACACCTCGTTCGGTGACTGGCGGCTGTGGGACGCCTGGTTCCGCATCTGGTCCCTCGGGCAGTTCATCGCCACCTTCGAGGTGAACCGGGCGTACGCCCGCTTCCTGGACACCCGTGACCCGGCGGTCCTGGCCCCGCTGGAGCGGCCGTGGTGGCGGGGTCGGGTCATCCCGCAGGACTCGCCGTACGGGGCGGTCATGGTCCTGTTGCAGCAGGTCAACGACATGACCCGGGCCGTGCAGGAGGGGCGGGCGGACTCCGGGGAGACGGCCGCCGAGCTGCTGCGGCTGCTGCGTGAGGCGGACTTCGTGCCGCCCGCGTGGGGCCTGGCCGACCCGGACAACCAGTGGACCGACGCCAACTTCTTCGAGATCGGCAAGACCCTGCGCTGGGCTCGCAAGAAGGCGCCGAAGGCCGTCGGCGACCTCACCTACGACGGCCTGACGCTCTTCATGAAGAAGCGCTTCTCGCCCGGCGAGTTCGCCGTCGGCGAGGAACTCAAGCACCTCATCGCGCGCTGGCCCGTGGTCGGCAAGCGACTCCGCGTCCCGACGCCGAAGTGAATCCAATGGATAAGGAGTCCATGATGGAAGGTGCGGCCGCGCACAACGGGATGTTCGACGTGGTGGTGATCGGCTCCGGGCTGGCGGGCTCCACCCTGGCGGCGTGCCTGGCCGCCAACGGCGCGTACACGCTGGTGATCGACGCCGGCACGCACCCCCGCTTCGCCGTCGGCGAGTCGACGATTCCGTACACGTCGATGGCGATGCGGCTGATCAGCGAGCGGTACGGCGTGCCGGAGATCAAGTACCTGAGCACCTTCGAGTCGGTGTACGCGCACATCAACACCACCGGTGGGGTGAAGAGGAACTTCGGCTTCGTCTATCAGCGGCCGGGTGAGAAGCAGCAGCCCGAAGAGTCCAACATGTTCCAGATCCCGAAGATCCTGAACACCGAGAACCACTTCTTCCGGCAGGACATCGACAACTTCATGCTCACGGTGGCGGCGAAGTACGGCGCCGTGATCCGGCAGCAGACGCGCATCGCGGGCGTGCAGGTCGACGACGACGGCGTGACGCTCGACGTCGGCCCCGGCGCGCCCGTTCGGGCCCGCTACCTGGTGGACGCCAGCGGCTTCCGCTCGGCGCTGGCCGAGCAGTTCGACCTGCGGGAGGAGCCGACCCGGCTGGAACACCACTCGCGGTCGCTGTTCACGCACATGGTCGGCGTGCGGCCGTTCGACGACTTCGCCCCGCGCGGCACGTACGGCAACCCGACCCGCTGGCACGAGGGGACGCTGCACCACATCTTCGAGGGCGGCTGGATGTGGGTGATCCCGTTCGACAACCACCCCCGGTCGACCAATGACCTGTGCAGCGTCGGCGTGCAGTTCGACCCGCGCCGGTACCCGGTGCCGGACTGCTCGCCGGAGGAGGAGTTCCGCCAGTTCCTCGACCGGTACCCGGGCATCGCGCAGCAGTTCACCAACGCCACCCCGGTGCGCGAGTGGGTGCGCACGGGCCGCCTGCAGTACTCGCCGAAGAAGACGGTCGGCTACCGCTGGTGCCTCATGTCGCACGCGGCGGGCTTCGTCGACGCGCTGTTCTCGCGTGGCCTGTCGAACACCATGGAAATCATCAACGCGCTGACCCAGCGGCTGCTGGACGCGCTCAAGGACGACGACTTCGCCGTCGAGCGGTTCGAGTACGTGCAGGAGCTCGAGCAGGGTCAGCTCGACTTCAACGACGATCTGGTCAACAACGCGTACATCGCGTTCCGGGACTGGGACCTGTGGGATGCCTGGTTCCGGGTGTGGGCGCTGACCCAGATCCTCTCCACCTTCGAGATCAACCGGGGCTACGCGCTCTACTCCAAGACCCGTGACCCCGCCGTGCTGCGGCGGATGGAACGGCCGTGGTGGCGGGTGGAGCTGCGCGAGTTCGACCGGTCGAAGGTCGACGACCCGGACCACGCCGAGGTGCTCGAGTTCCTGGCCGGCGTCAGCCGGATGATGCGCGCCGTCGACGCGGGGGAGGCGGAGCCGAAGGACGTCGCCAAGCAGATCCGCGACCAGCTCGCCAGCGCGCGGTTCGTGCCGCCGGCGTTCGGCCTGGCCGACCCGGCGATCCGGATCACCGGCGCGTCCGCGGCCAAGGTGCTCGGCACCCTGCGCTGGGCGAAGCGGGACGCGCCGCCGGCGATCGGTGAGCTCACCTACGAGGGTCTGACCCTCTTCATGCGCAAGCGCTTCGCCCGGGGCGAGTTCGAGCCGGTCGAGGAGATCAAGCAGAAACTCGCTGGCTGGCCGGTGCTCGGCTCCCGGCTGCGCGTCCCCGAGCCGAAGTAACCCGAGGAAATTGGAGTACACGGTGAGTGAATTGATCGAGGCCGAGAAGGCCACCTATGACGTCGCCATCCTCGGCGCGGGTTTCGCCGGCTCGATGCTCGGCGCGATCCTGGCCCGCAACGGCGCGAAGGTGCTGCTGGTCGATGCCAAGGCACACCCGAAGTTCGCCATCGGGGAGTCGACCATCCCCAACATGCTGGTGTCGCTGCGGACCATGTCCGAGCGGTACAAGGTGCCGGAGTTGATGACCCTGGCGACGCTGACCGCCTGCCAGAAGATCATTTCGCCCTGGCACGGCAAGAAGGACCACTTCGCCTTCCTCAACCACCAGGAAGGCAAGCCGCAGGACCCGAAGCAGGTCACGATGTTCAACTTCCCGAGCCTGCTGCACGAGACACCGCACATGTACCGGCAGGACACCGACGCGTACCTGTTCCACGCGGCGATCAAGTACGGCTGCACGGCGCGGGTGAACTTCACGATCGCCGACGTCGACTTCGACGACTCCGGCGTCACGGTCAGCTCGACCCGGGGCGAGCAGTTCCGCAGCCGGTACGTGGTGGACGCCAGCGGTTACCGGTCGCCGCTGGCCGAGAAGTTCGGGCTGCGCGAGGACCCGTGCCGGTACAAGCACCACTCGCGGGCCGTCTGGAACCACATGATCGACCTCAAGACCACGGACGAGGTGTTCCAGCGCACCGGCGCGGACAAGCCGCCGGTGCCGTTCTACGAGGGCACGGTCCACCACCTGTTCCCGCGCGGCTGGTCGTGGGTGATCGCGTTCAACAACCACAAGGACTCGAAGAACCCGCTGTGCAGCGTGGGCCTCACGATGGACCCGCGGATGTACCCGAAGACACCCGGCATGTCGCCGGAGGAGGACTTCTGGAAGCACATGCAGCGGTTCCCCGGCATGGCGGCGCAGTTCGAGGGCGCCCGACCGATGCGGGAGTGGGTGGGCACGGACCGGGTGCAGTACTCGTCCAAGACCACCGTCGGTGACCGCTGGGTGCTGCTGGCCCACGCCGCGGCGTTCATCGACCCGCTGTTCTCCCGCGGTCTGTCCAACACCTGCGAGGCGGTCAACGTGCTGGCCTGGCGGATCCTGCGGGCGGTGGGGGACGACGACTTCTCGGCCGACCGGTTCGAGGGGGTGAACACCCGCCAGCAGGCGCTGTTCGACGGCAACGACAAGCTGGTCAACGCCGCGTACGCCTCGTTCGAGCACTACTCGCTGTGGACGGCCGTGTTCCGGATCTGGGCGTGGGGCTCGAACGCCGGCACCTTCCGGGCTCACGAGGCGTACCGCCGGTGGCGCTCCACCGGGGACGAGCGGCATCTGAACGAGCTGGAAGAGGTGAAGAACCCGGGGCTGCACTGGTCCGACCACGAGGGCTACGGCGAACTGTTCGAGGACATGGTCAAGCAGTGCGGTGACTTCGAGGCCGGCAAGATCACCGGCGACGAGGCGGCGGACGCTCTCTACGACCACCTCAACCGGGCGCCCTTCGTACCGGACCACTGGGGCTGGAAGGACCGCCACCTGCGGTTCATCAACCCGACCCCGCTCAAGATCGGCCGGACGATGCTCTGGGCCGCGACCAAGGCGCCGCCGGACGTGCGACGGCTGATGCTCGGCTTCCTGCGCGAGGCCGGCAAGGAGCAGCTCATGGGCCGGAAGATCTTCTAGGAGACCGGATGACCACCATCGAACCCGACGCCCCGGTGTCGTACGACGTCGTGATCCTGGGCAGCCATCTGGCGACCGGCCTGCTCGCCACGGTACTGGCCAGGCAGGACCTGCGGGTCCTGCTCGTCGGCTCGCCCGACGACACGGTGCTGCCGTCGGGCGACAGCACCGTGCCGTACACGACCGCTGTGCTGCACCTGCTGGCCGAGCGGTTCGACGTGCCGGAGATCGCCTCCTTCGCGCACTTCGAGGACCTGCCGGACGCGGTGCGCAAGACCAGCGGGATCAAGAAGAGCCTCGCCTTCCTGCACCACACGGCGGGCCGCCGGCACGACCCGGCGCACGCCGTGCAGTTCCACGTGCCGGGCGAGCACAGCGAGTGGCACCTCTACCGGCCGGTCGTCGACGGGTACGCCCGGGAGCTGGCCGTGCGGTACGGCGCGAGTGTGCTGCCGGAACGGGCGTCCACCACCGAGGTCCGGCTGGCCCCGGAGGCCGTACACCTGACCTTCGGCTCCGGACGGACGGTGACCGCGCGGTTCGTGGTGGACGCCCGCGACCAGGAGACGCCACTGCCGGCGGCGACCGCCGAGGGTGATCCGAAGCCGCTGTTGCTGCGGTCGAAGATGATGCACGCCCACCTGCGCGGCGTCCGGCCGTTCGAGGACTGCAGCCGGCTCGCCGACTACCACCGGGCGACGACCTGGTCGCGGGGGACCGTGCACCACCTCTTCGACGGCGGCTGGATCCAGGTGGTGGACTTCCGCAACCACGACGACGCGGCCAGCGACCTGTGCAGCGTGACGGTGGGGCTGGACCACGACCGCTTCGACGACCTGCCGGCGGACCCGGACGCCGCGTTCCGGGCCCTGGTCGCGCCCTTCCCGAGCCTGGCGGAGCAGTTCGCGTCCGCCACGGCAGAGGGCGGCTGGACCACGTCGCCCCACTGGCAGCGCCGTGCGGCGGTGACCCACGGGCCACGGTGGTTCGCGATGGAGCGGTCGGCCTGCCGTACCGACGAGTTCCTGTCCCGGGACGTGACGATGACGGCGGAGATGGTCCACGCGCTCGGGGCCGCGCTGCCGCGAGCGCTGCGCGACGAGCCGGCGGCGGGCGTGGTGCTGGCCGAGGCGGCGGCCTTCCAGGACGCCCTGATCGAGTTCAACGACCAGATCCTGGCCGCTGCCCGCACGGCCGCCGGGAGCTTCGCGTTGTGGAACGCGTACAGCCGGGTCTGGCTGCTCTGGCAGATCCTGGGCCACCTGTCGTTGAAGCGGGCCACCAACGATGCCCTGGCCGCCGGGAGCTGGGATCCGGTCGAGCGGTTCGCCGACGGCGGACTGTGGTTCCGCACCCCGGACGGTCTGCGCCAGATGTTGGACTGGTTCTTCGAGGTGTTCGCCCGGGTCCGGGCCGGTGGGCTGCGGCAGGCCGAGGCGGCGGACATGATCTTCCGCGAGCTGCGCCGGGCGCGGTTCGTGCCGCCGCTGTACCGGTTCGGCGACCCGAACGCGCGGTACTACCACTTCACGATGCCCCGTCGGCTCCTCATGGTGGCCTGGGTCATGACGGTGGCGCCCGCGGACTTCAAGCGGCTGCTCACCAAGGACAACGTGACCGGCCGGCGGGATGACGCGCCGTCGCCGACCCGGGGGCGGGCGTCGGTCGACGACGGACGGCTGGCGGCCCACGACGTCGAACGCGCGGACGGCTCGGCCGCCGACGCGCCCGGCGTCACTCAGCCAGGTCGGCGGTGAGGTAGTGCTGGATCGTGCGACCCATCATCCGGGCCAGATCGTCGCGGTCGTGCCGGGACAGCTCGGTGCCGTCGATCAGGTAGCGGCACAGGGCCAGGCCGATCACCTGGGACGCGGCGAGCGCCGCCCGCAGCTCGTGTCGGTCGGGGCTGACGCCCTCGGCCAACGTGCCGAAGAAGGCCCGGACGAACTCGTCGCGCATCAGCTCGGCGATCTCGTCACTGGTCAGCGAGGCGGACAGCCGGGCCCGGTAGGAGATCGTCGTACGAGGGCTGTCCCAGTGGGTGAGCAGGGCGGTCGCGGTGGCCCGACCCAGCCGGCGACGGCTGCCGGCCAGCAGCTGTTCGGCCAGCTCGACGGGGTTGCCGTCGACCTGCACCGCGTGCCGCAGGAGCTGCTCCTTGGAGCCGTAGTAGTGCCGCACGAGCCGCGGATCGACACCCACGCGTCGGGCGACGCTGCGGATGCTCACCCCGGTCAGGCCGCACTCGGAGATCTCCCGCCGGGTGACGTCGAGGATCGCCTGCCGGATGCCGCTGCCACCGTCGAATCCCTGCTGCGTCGTCAAGGCAACCTCTTACGAGTTCCCGTACGCCCGAGCGCACGGCCCGATCAAATGCCTGAGTCTAGACCTTTGATGATATGTCAGTCCGGTCCGGGTTGCTCCTGCAAGCCGGTCATTCCGTCGCGCCGGTTCACGGCGCGGCCGAGGGGGCACCGTGGACTTCGCCTGGACGCCTGAACAGCGGGACGCTTACGACGAGGTGCGCGCGAGCGCCGAGCGGGCGTTCCCGCCCACCGCCGACGCCAGCCGGCTGCACGACCGCGAGGCCTGGCGGCGTCTCGGTCGGCTCGGCCTGCTCGGCCTGTGCATTCCCGCGGAGTACGGCGGGGGCGGGCTGGGCGCCCTGGACACCGCGCTGCGTGTCGAGGCGTTCGGTCGGGGGTGCGCGGACACGGGTCTGGTGTTCGCGGCCAGCGCGCACCAGTTCGCGTGCGCGGTGCCGATCGCCGGGTTCGGCACACCCGAGGTGAAGAAGGGTCTTCTACCGCGGATCTGTTCGGGCGAGGTGGTGGCCGGCAACGCGATGACCGAGGCGGGCGCGGGGTCCGACGTCTCGCGGCTCGCCGTCAGCGCGACGGAGACGGCGGACGGCTACCTGCTCAACGGCGAGAAGACGTTCGTGACCAACGGGCCGGTGGCCGACGTGCTGGTGACCTACGCGACCACCGATCCGGCGGCCGCCCATCTCGGTGTCACCGCGTTCGTGCTGGACCGGGACACTCCCGGCCTGACGGTCAGCGAGCCGTTCGACAAGATGGGCCTCGTGTCGGCGCCGGCCGGTCGGGTGTCCTTTCAGGACTGTCTCGTGCCGGCGCAGCGGGTGCTCGGCGAGCCGGGTCAGGGCGCCGCGATCTTCCAGCACTCGATGCGCTGGGAGCGGGCCTGCCTGTTCGCCGGATACGTCGGCCTGCTGGACCGCCTGGTGGAACGCTGCGTCGAGCACGCGACCTCGCGCCGTCAGTTCGGCCGGCGCATCAGCGACTTCCAGGCGGTCGCGAACCGGATCGTCGAGATGAAGCTGCGGACCGAGTCGGCGCGGCTGTTGCTCTATCGCTGCTGCTGGGAGATGGACAACGGCGGCGGCTCGGAACTCAACGTGGCGTTGTCGAAGCTGGCCGTCTCGGAGGCGGCGGTCGCCGGGGCGCTCGACGCGGTGCGCCTGTTCGGTGGACTCGGATACCTACGCGACACCGGGATCGAGACCATGCTGCGCGACGCCGTCCCCAGCACGATCTTCTCCGGCACGTCGGACGTCCAACGGCTGCTCATCGCCCGCGAACTGGGCCTGTGAGGGCCGCGGCTTGACCAGGGAGGTGTCGACCGTGCGGGACGTGGACCAGTCCGACGTGCCGGGTGGCGCGGGGATCCACGGCTACGTGGCCGAGTGGGCCCGGCGTACACCGGACGCGCCGGCGGTGATCGCGGACGACGGTCAGCTCTCGTACGCGGAGCTGGCGACGGCAGCGCGGCGCCTGGCGGCGGGGCTGGCGCGCGCGGGGGTGTCCCCGGGCGACCGGGTGGTGCTCTGGTCCGACAAGCGGGCCGACGCGGTGGCCGTCATGCAGGCCGCGCTGTCGTTGGGGGCGCCGTACGTTCCGGTGTCCGCGGCGAACCCACCCGCCCGGGTGTGGCGCATCGCGGCCGACTGCGCGGCGACCGTCGTCGTGGCGGACGGTCCGTCCGCGGACCGGGTCGCACGCGAGGGCGGCGTTCCGGACGGGCCACCGCTCGTGTCGTTGGACGAGTTGCAGCGGTTGGGAGCCGAGGGTGACCTGCCGCCGGTGCACCGACCGGCCCCGGACGAACCCGCGTACATCCTCTACACCTCCGGGTCGACGGGAGCCCCGAAGGGTGTCTGCCTGAGCCACCGCAACGCGGCGGCGTTCGTCGAGTGGGCCGGTGACCTGCTCGGCGTGTCGCCACGGGACCGGCTGGCCAACCACGCGCCGTTCAACTTCGACCTGTCGGTCTTCGACCTCTACGCGGCGTTCCGCGCGGGCGCGTCGGTGCACCTGGTCCCGGCCGAGCTGGCCTACGCGCCGGTGCAGCTGGCGCGGTTCGTGCGCGACGAGGGCATCACCATCTGGTACTCCGTGCCGTCCGCGCTGACCCTGATGATCCGGGACGGCGAGTTGCTGGACGGCCCGCCGCCGCCGGCCCTGCGGGCCTGCGTCTTCGCCGGTGAGGTGATGCCGATCCGGTACGTGCACGACCTCCGTACCGCCTGGCCGGGCGTACGGCTGCTCAACTGGTACGGGCCCACCGAGACTAACGTCTGCGCGTCGTACGAGGTGACCGACGCCGACGAGGGGCGCGACCGCCCGTTGCCGATCGGCCGACCGGCCAGCGGCGCGGTGCTGACCCTGGCCCCGCCGAGCCTCGACGGGGCAGGTGCCGCTGGTGGTGGCGACTGCCCGGAGGGCGAGATCGTGGCGGACGGGCCCACGGTGATGCTCGGCTACTGGGGGCGGGAGCCGCAGCGTGGACCGTACCGAACGGGTGATCTCGGGCGGATGTCGCCCGACGGCACGCTGGAGTACCTGGGCCGCCGCGACGACATGGCCAAGGTGCGCGGCAACCGGGTGGAGCCCGGCGAGATCGAGGCCGTCCTCGCCGCGCATCCGGACGTCGCGGCGGCCGCGGTGGTCGTCGCCGGCGTCGGGCTCGCCGCGCGGCTGCACGCGGTCGTGGTGCCGGCGGGCGATCGCCGGCCCGGCCTGCTGGAGATCAAGCGCTGGTGCGCCGGGCAGCTGCCGACCTACATGATCGTCGACTCCGTCCAGGCGGCCACGAGCCTACCGCTCACCCCGAACGGAAAGACCGATCGAGCCGCGCTGCTGGCGGCGATCGAAGGAGGTGGACCATTACTGGCACCGAACTAGTCAACGTGGAACCGAGTACGTTCCTGGCGATCATGGGCTCGCTGGCCAGCGGCGTCAGCGTGGTGACCGCGATCGACGCGTCCGGTCGGCCGCACGGCCTGACCTCGTCGTCGGTCTGCAGCGTCTCCAAGGACCCGCCACTGCTGCTGTTCTGCGTGCGGCAGGTGAGTTCGACCCTGGACGCGATCCGGGAGACCGGCGGATTCGCCGTCAACTTCCTCGACGCCGACGGCCACGAGGTCTCCGAACTGTTCGCCAGCTACAGCAGCGACAAGTTCGCCAATGTGGCCTGGCGTCCCGGCGACGTGGCCGGCATGCCACGGCTGGAACCGACCGTCGCCTTCACCGAGTGCGCGCTGCATGACGTGATCACCGCTGGTGATCACGCCATCGTGCTCGGCCGTCTCGTCGGCGGGGCGACGGCGCCGGACCGATTCCCGCTGGGGTATTGGCGCGGGACATACGTCCGGGTCTCTCGCCCCCATTACCGACGAGAGGAGCGCAACGGGCAGCGTCCCAGCGATCCTTCCCAGTCAATCCATCTCGAGTAGGGAAACAGAGTGGACAAGAACCAACCAGCGACCCACAGCGCCGCATGGACCTGGGTCGCGGCCCTGGTCGCGGTGTTCATGGTCGCAATCGACACCCTCGTCGTCACGACGACGCTACCGGTCATCCGTACCGAGCTCGGCGCGAGCCTTGAAGATCTTGAATGGATCGTCAACGCGTACACGCTCACCTTCGCCGTCTTTCTGTTGACCGGCGCGGCGCTCGGTGACCGCTTCGGCCGGCGCAAGGTCTTCACCATCGCGCTGCTGGTCTTCACCATTGCGTCCGGGCTGGCGGGCCTCGCCGACAACATCGAATTCCTGATCGCCGCACGCGCGGTGCAGGGCCTGGGTGCCGCGGTCGTCCTGCCGCTGACCCTCACGCTGTTGGCCAGTGTGGTGCCGGCACGTCAGCGCGGCCACGCGTTCGGGTTGTGGGGCGCGATGGTGGGTCTCGGTATCGCCCTCGGGCCGGTCATCGGCGGCGCGGTGACCGAAGCCTGGTCCTGGCAGTGGATCTTCTGGGTCAACGTGCCCATCGGTCTGCTGCTGCTGCCGGTGATGACGCGGGTCCGCGAGAGCCGTGGCGGCTACGGTCGCCTGGACCCGGTGGGCGTCGTCCTGGTCACCGCCGGCATGCTCGGCATCGTGTCCAGCCTCGTACGGGGCAACAGCGCCGGCTGGGACAGCCCCTCCATCCTGGCGGGGTTCATCGTCGGCGGTCTCCTCGTGCTCGTGTTCATCTTCTGGCAGTCGCGGGCACGCACGCCGATGGTGCCGCTGTCGTTGTTCCGCAGCCGGGGCTTCAGTCTGACCATGGTGGCGACCATCATCATGCCGTTCGGCGTCTTCGGCGCCGTCTTCCTCGGCACTCAGTACCTGCAGAGCGTTCTCGGCTACTCCCCACTGGAGGCTGGCGTTCGCACGCTGCCGTGGACGGCCATGCCGATGATCGCGGCACCGATCTCGGGCATCCTGACCGACAAGATCGGCGGCAAGCCGCTGGTGATCCTGGGCCTGACGATGCAGGCGATCGGCGTGGGCTGGATCGGCTCGGTGGTCGGCGACCTGACGTACTCGAAGCTGGTGGTGCCGTTCGTGATCACCGGGCTCGGCCTGGGCATCTTCCTCGCGCCGATCGGCCGCCTGGCCTTCGGGTTCGCACCCGCCGAGTTGGAGGGCGTGGCGTCCGGTGTGTCCAACGCGATCCGGCAGACCGGCACGGTGATGGGCGTGTCGGTGGGCGGCGCGATCCTCGGCGCGAACGGCGGCTACGAGTCCGTGGCCACGTTCGTCAACGGCCTGGAGGAGGCCCACCTGGTGGCCGCCTGTGCGCTCGCCGCGGGCGCGGTCATCGCCCTGTTCATTCCGCACCTGCGGACACAGGGTCACGGCCACGCGGTCGAGGAAGAGGAGGAGGTCCTCACGGCGGGCGCCCCGACCTGAGAGGTCCACGGGAATCGAGGCCCCGGCCCTGCGGTCGGGGCCTCGATCGCGCCAGGGGGGCTTGGCGCGATCGAATCCATCGATGGTGAGGTGGCTGACCACCGGTAGCTCGTGTCGCAATGTCGGCAGGCGCGATGGTGGGAGCTGGTTGCGTCGCGGAGGCGGCGGGCGCCGGCTCGACGTGCCCGGTCCGGGACGTCACGGCGCGGACCGCAGGGTCGTGGAGGGCTACATCGGCATTGGCGCACGTCAACCGGGTTGGCCGGTGGCGGCCGATTGCCGTGCTCGCATTCGTATGCGACATCTCTGCCCGGCGCCTGATGCCCGATGAGACCTATTCGGGCCGTAACGGTCCGCAACCCGACCGGTGCCGCGTGATCGCCCACCCATTTAGGGGGGGACAGCGCGGCCGTCGGCAGGATAACATCCATCGATGAACTGGCGGTACGCTAATGGGGGATGGGGCCACCAGGGATATGAAGTCATCAGCACTGGCGGTTACGGATGTCCAGGTACTCTTCTACGAGCCGGAAGGGCTGTTATTGACAGCGGGACTATTGCCGGCGGATGTAGGTGGGCACGAGTTCCGCGTAATGTTTCAATTAAGTTACCTAGGCAGTGGTGAGATTACGGCGCACGTCGGCTTCCAACAGTGCGACGGCACCGACAAGACGGCTCCCGAGTTCGTCACGGTGGAATTGCTGGGAGCGGCACGACACCGTATGCCCATTATCTGGACGGCCTCGGCATCGGTGCGCGCGGAGCAGGTGAACTGCCGGCTCATCATCTGGGGGGAACCCGCCGGCGAGGACCTGTTGCGCGGGGAGTTGATCGCCGAGGTCTCCGGGCGGCTGCCGGTGTTGACGGCCAGTTGCCAGGCATCGGTGACGCAGGCGGAACTGCCCACCCGGCAGCGGGTCGCCTAGACGGCTGGTTGCCCTCCGTCGTGGGCGGAGGGCAACCAGCCCTCGGGGGTAGGCGACATGGCAGCCCCTTCGCGGGTCAGCGGCTCGTTCGATCGGCCGCACGGCTGGTGAGGCGGGTTATCGGGTCACGCCTGCGGTGAGCTGGCCTCCTGCTGCCACGGCCGTAGGCGAGGAATCCACGCCGGGACCGCGGCGCGGTAGGTGTCGTACGCGGCGCCGTATCGTCGGCGCAGACCGGGTTCCTCGTAGAACCGCACGAACGCGGCCTGGATGAGGGCGATGGCCAACCCGTACCACAGGAGCGCGGCCTGGCCGAAGATCAGTGCCTGGCCGAGGATGGCCGTCACCACCGCGACGTACATCGGGTTGCGGACGTACCGGTAGGGCCCGCCGATCACCAGGTGTTCGGTCGGCGCCACCGGGGCCGGAGTGCCCAGACCCTCCACGACGAAGCGCACGAACGACTGTAGGAGAAACGCCACCGCGGCGACCAGCATCAGCGCGCCGAGGACTCGAACCGGCTGGTAGTAGGCGAACGGCGTTTCGACCTCCCAGTCGGAAATCCACCATGGACCGAGGCCGGCAACCACGCCCGGCGCGGCGCAAAAGAAGACGAGACTTCCGACGACGGCCCGTGTTCGTAGCACTGCGCCATGCTACGGCGCGTGCGGGGCACCATGTCAAGGCATCGTTACGTACTGTTGTCGTTGCCTGCCTGTGGAACCTCCGTATTTCCGCACGTAGGAAGGCGATACTATGGCGTTTGCCCCCATACGATGAATAGGGCATGCGATGAACTGGGAAAGGTGAATCTGTGGGCGCGGAGGGCTCCCCGAACGGTGCTCCACGACGACGGACGGGGCGACGTGTCGGGCCGACGGTGAGCCACCAGCTCATCCTCGAGATCGCTCGTGGCCAGTTCGCCGAGCGGGGCTACGAGGGCACCACGGTGCGCACCATCGCCCAGGAGGCGGGCGTCGACAGCGCGCTGGTGCACCACTTCTTCCTCACCAAGGAAGGCCTGTTCGAGGCGGCGGTGCGTGGCGCCCTGCAGCCGCCGGATCTGGTGGAGCGGGCGATGAAGGGCCCGCGTGGCCAGGTCGGCCGACGTGCTGTCGAACTGTTCTTCAGTCACTGGGACGAGCCCGACACGGCGGCTCGGCTCGGCGGCATCCTCCGGTCGATGACGGCCAACGACATGGCAGCGGACGCCGTCCGGAGCTTCCTCGGCGACCAGGTGATCCTCCCGCTGACCCGGGCCCTGGGCCACTCCCAGCCGGAGCTGCGCGCCGCCATGGTCGGCTCGCACCTGATCGGTCTCGCCACCACCCGGTACGTCTTCCGCGTCCCGGCGATCGCCGAGCTCAGCGCCGCCGCTCTGGCCGCGGGCACGGGCAAGGCCATCCAGACCTACCTCACGGGCGTCCTGGCCTGATCGGTCCGCCCTCGGCGGGCGGGCTCCACCGTCGTCGCGCCAGTGGCCGACGTCGATCCCTGCACGGCATCCCCTTGACGAACCCGCGTGGGCTTCTAGAATTCATCGAACAGGGATGTCATCAGAGGGGGAAGAGCCGGTGGGTTTCCCGGCCTCCCGGGTGACGCCCCACGGGGGAGACCACGTCCGGCGACCTGGGAGGGGTTTGTGCCGACAGACCAACGCGACGAGATACTCGGCCAACTGATGGTGTACGTGCGCCACGAGCTGATTGGCGACCAGGACGAGGCGGTCACCGGAGTCGACCTGCGGCCCGACTCGCCACTGCTGGAGTGGGGCGTTCTGAACTCGTTGAACACGGCTCGGCTCATCGCGTTCGTCCGGGCGGAGCTCGACGTCGACGTGCCGCCCTCGCACATCACGGGCCGGCACTTCCGCAGTCTCGACACCATCACCGACCTGATCCTGTCGTTGCCGCGCGCCTGACAGGCCCGCCGAGGAGGCGCCATGAACACCAAGCCAGCAGAGTGGGACATCGGCATCATCGGAGGCGGGCCCGCCGGGTCCACGGCCGCCGCCTACCTGGCCAAGGCGGGGCTGTCCGTCGTGGTCTTCGAGAGCGCGCACTTCCCCCGCGAGCACGTGGGCGAGTCGTTGGTCCCAGCCACCACACCGGTGCTGTTGGAGACCGGGGCGATGGCAGCCGTGGAGGCGGCCGGCTTCCCGCGCAAGTTCGGCGCGGCGTGGACATCGGCCGAGTCGCGACCGGTGAGCCACATGGGCTTCTCCAACCTCACCCACGACTTCCGGCTCGCCGAGGTCATGTTCAACGAGCGGGATCAGGCCGGCGTCGACCGCGATTACACATTCCACGTCGACCGGGGCAAGTTCGACCAGATCCTGCTGGAGAACGCGGCGAGTCTCGGCGCGGAGGTCCACCACGGCGTGCGGGTCAACCGCGTCGACTTCGAGGGCGAACACCCCGTGCTGCACACCCGGTCCGCGGACGGGCAACGCGAGGTGCCGGTGCGCATGGTGGTCGACGCCAGTGGCCGGAACACCACGTTGGGCAGCCAGCTCAAGGTGAAGGTGGCCGACTCGGTCTTCAACCAGTACGCGATCCACACCTGGTTCGACGGCTTCGATCGACAGGCGCTCTCGGCCGAGCAGGCGAAGTCGGACTTCATCTTCATCCACTTCCTGCCGCTGACCGACAGCTGGGTGTGGCAGATCCCCATCACCGAGACGGTCACGTCGATCGGCGTCGTCACCCAGAAGAGCCGGTTCGCCGAGGCGGCCCGGGAGGATCTCGAAGGGTTCTTCTGGGAGTGCGTGGGCAGCCGGCCCGAGCTGGAGGCTGCCCTGCGCAGCTCGAAGCAGGTGCGGCCGTTCAAGGCCGAGGGCGACTACAGCTACGCGATGAAGCAGATCTGCGGCGACAACTTCGTCATGATCGGGGACGCCGCCCGCTTCGTGGATCCCATCTTCTCCACCGGCGTCAGCATCGCGCTCAACAGCGCCCGGCTGGCCTGTAACGACATCATCGCCGCCGCCGAGGCGGGCGACTTCAAGCGCGAGCGGTTCGCCACCTACGAGATGCTGCTGCGGCGCGGCGTCCGCAACTGGTACGAGTTCATCTCGGCCTACTACCGGCTCAACATCCTGTTCACCGCGTTCGTCCAGGACCCGCGGTATCGCCTCGACGTGCTGAAGATGTTGCAGGGCAACATGTACGACGAGGCCGAGCCCAAGGCGCTCGTCGAGATGCGGAACGTCATCCGGGCCGTTGAGCAGGACCCCGAACACCTCTGGCATCCGTATCTCGGTGAGCTGTCCGCTCCGACGGCGGCTCCCATCTTCTGACCACAAGGGGGCCGTGCGGCCCCGGTAGGGGGGACATCAGTGAGCGTGGGCAGCAGTGTGTTCAGCGATCTGGCTGTGCACCACGTCGAATTCCACGTGACCGACGCGGTCTGGGCCGCACGCGAGCTCGCCGCCCAGTACGGCTTCGCCGTCGTCGGTTCGCGCCGCGACGAGGACCACGTGTCGGTGGCACTGCGGCAGGGCTCGACAGTTCTCGTGGTCACCGAGGGGCTCACCGACGAGCACCCGGCCAGCCTGTACGTGCAGCAGCACGGCGACGGCGTGGCCGACCTGGCGATGCGTACCGCGGACGCGACGGCGGCGTTCGAGGTCGCGGTGTCCCGCGGCGCGCGGGCGGTGGTGGAACCCACCGTCCGCGACGGGTTCGTCACGGCCACGGTCGGCGGCTTCGGCGACGTGACGCACACGTTCGTCCAGCCACCCGAGGGGTCGGCCGGCCCGGTGCTGCCCGGCCTGACGCCCGGTCTTCCGGACGGGCACCTGCCGGAGGCGGGGCCGGCTCTGGGGCTGGGCGTGGTCGACCACCTCGCCGTCTGTCTCGAGGCGGGCACGCTCGACACGACCGTCGACTTCTACCGCACCGTGCTGGATTTCGACATGACGTTCGAGGAGCACATCCTCGTCGGCAGCCAGGCGATGTTCTCCAAGGTGGTGCAGAGCCCGTCGCGGTTGGTCACGCTCACGCTCATCGAGCCGGACTCCTCGGCCGCCGCCGGGCAGATCGACGACTTCCTCAAGGGGCACGGTGGCCCCGGTGTGCAGCACGTGGCGCTGTGCTCGCCGGACATCGTGTCGGCGATCTCGGCGTTGACCGATCGGGGCGTGGAGTTCCTGCGCACGCCGGAGACCTACTACGACCTGCTCGGCCAGCGACTCGACCTCGCCCGGTACGACGTGGACCAGCTGCGGTCCCGCAACATCCTCGTCGACGAGGACCACGACGGCCAGCTGTTCCAGATCTTCGCCAGGTCCACCCATCCGCGCCGTACGTTCTTCTTCGAGGTCATCGAGCGGCTGGGTGCGCGCACCTTCGGCAGCGGGAACATCCGGGCGCTGTACGAGGCGGTCGAGGCGGAGCGGACCAAGACCCACGACGTCCTGTGACCACCATCGCGGCCCAGGGAACCGACCTCGCCGGCCTGCTCTGCCTCGACGACGTGGCGTCGGCGGCGCGGCGGGTGCTGACCGAGCCCGTCTGGGACTACGTGGCCGGGGGCAGCGGCACCGAGTCGACGCTGCGCGACAACCGGGACGCGTTCGACCGGGTGCACCTGGTCCCACGGGTCCTGGTGGGTACGGAGACCTGCGACCTCGGCACGGAGTTGCTGGGCACGCCGATGGGTCTGCCCGTCGGGGTGGCGCCGATGGCCTACCAGCGGCTCCTGCATCCGGACGGTGAGGTGGCGCTCGCCGAGGCGGCCCGGGACGAGGGCGCGGTCTTCGTCGCCAGCATGCTCAGCAGCGAGCCGGTCGAGCGGATCGCCGCCACGCAGGCGGAGGTCTGGATGCAGCTCTACTGGCTGCGCGACCGAGGGCTGGTCGCCGATCTGGTGGCCCGCGCCGAGGCCGCTGGCTGCCGGGCTCTCATGTTGACGGTCGACGTGCCCCGAATGGGTCGTCGGTTGCGAGACATGCGGTCCGGGTTCACGCTGCCCGACGACGTGGTGGCCGCCAACCTGCCGCCGGAGGTCGGCGCGCCCGCGCACTCCGGCGGTCTGCACAGTTCGGCGCTGATGGTGCACACCGGTCTCGCGTTCGACCCGAGGCTGTCCTGGCGGGATCTGGACTGGCTGCGGCGACGGACGCGTCTGCCGATCGTCGTGAAGGGCGTCCTGCACCCGGACGACGCGGTGCGCGCGACGGACTTCGGAGCGGACGCGGTCGTGGTGTCCAACCACGGCGGCCGCCAGCTCGACGGCGCGGTGCCCAGCATCGCGGCGCTGGAGCCGGTGGTCGCGGCCGTGGCCGACCGGTGCGCGGTGCTCCTGGACAGCGGCGTCCGTAGCGGCGTGGACGTGGCGCGGGCGCTGGCCCTCGGCGCGTCCGCGGTGCTGGTGGGCCGGCCCGCTCTCTGGGGGTTGGCGGTGGGTGGCCGGGCCGGGGCCCGCCGGGTGCTCTCGTTGCTGCGGGCCGAGTTGGAGGATGCGATGGCGATGATGGGCTGCGCCGACCTGCGGGCGCTGGGCCACGGCACCACCGTGGCCGGTGGCGGGCCGGTGTCGACGAGGCGGGGCCAGGCGTCCGGTGACGCCCTCGCGGGATGGTCCCCGTGACCGGCCGGTCGGGGACGACCACGGTGGGCGCCCGAGCGCCGATCGCGTTGGCCGACCTGCACGGTTCGCTGGCCGACCCGGTGCTCGACTCGATGACCTTCCTCAACGAGATCGCCGGTCGCTTCCCGGACGCGGTGTCGTTCGCGGCCGGCCGGCCCTACGAGGAGTTCTTCGAGGTCGAGGCGGTGCATCGGTACCTGCGCCGCTACTGCGACCACCTGCGTGACGAGCACGGGTTGAGCGAACGTCAGGTGAACCGCACGCTGTTGCAGTACGGGCGGACCAAGGGCATCGTGCACGACCTGGTGGCCCGCAACCTGTCCGTCGACGAGGGGATGGACGTCGACCCGGAGTCCGTCGTGGTGACGGTGGGCGCGCAGGAGGGCATGTTCCTCGTGTTGCGGGCGTTGCGGACCGACCCCCGCGACGTGCTGCTGGCCGTCTCGCCGAACTACGTGGGCATTCGCGGGGCCGCGTCGCTCGTCGACATGACCACGCTGCCGGTGCGGGACGGCTCGCGCGGCATCGACCTGGCCGACCTTGCCCGGGTCGTGCGCGACGCTCGGGCGGCGGGGCAGCGCCCCCGCGCGCTGTACCTTGTGCCCGACTTCGCCAATCCGGCCGGGGCGAGCCTGGACACCGAGACCCGGCTGGCGGTGCTGCGCGCGGCCGCCGAACACGACCTGCTGATCATCGAGGACAATCCGTACGGGTTGTTCCACGCGGGCGGCGACCGCCCCGCGACGCTCAAGGCCATGGACGACGAGTGTCGGGTCGTCTACCTCGGCTCGTTCGCCAAGACCGGAATGCCCGGCGCCCGGGTGGGTTACGTGGTCGCCGATCAGCCGGTGGCCGGCCCCGCAGGAACAGGCCTGCTGGCCGACGAGCTTTCCAAGATCAAGAGTATGGTGACCGTCAACACCTCGCCGTTGGCGCAGGCGGTCATCGCCGGCAAGCTGCTCGAGCACGACTGCAGCCTCGCACGCGCCAACGAGCGGGAGGCCGGCGCGTACCGGCGCAATCTGCGGCACGTGCTGGACGGCCTGGCCGCGCGCTTCGGGCCGGGTGCCGGCGTTTCCTGGAACACCCCCGGTGGCGGCTTCTTCCTCGTGGTGACGGTGCCGTTCGTGGTGGACGACGCGCTGCTGGAGCGCTCCGCCCGCGACTTCGGTGTGTTGTGGACGCCGATGCACCACTTCTACGCCGACGGGGGTGGACGTCACCAGCTCCGCCTGTCGGTCAGCCTGCTGGAGCCACCGCAGATCGAGCAGGGGCTCGACCGACTGGCGGCCCTGATCACGGAGATGAGGCCGGTATGAACGCACCCATCATGCCGCTGGCTGGCGGACAGGTCGTGATCCTGCTCGTCCAGATCGCGTCCTTGCTCCTGCTCGGCCTCGGCCTGGGCCGGTTGGTGGCGCGGTTCGGCCTGCCCCCGATCGTCGGCGAGCTGATGGCCGGCGTGGTGCTCGGGCCGTCGCTGCTCGGCCACGCCGCTCCGGCGGTCCACGACTGGCTGTTCCCCGCCGACCCGGCGCAGATGCACCTGCTGGACGCGGTCGCCCAGATCGGCGTCCTGCTGCTGGTGGGGGTGGCCGGCATCGAGTTGGACACCCGGATCGTGCGCCGCCGTGGCACCTCGGCTCTCCGGATCAGTCTGGGCGGTCTGCTCATCCCGATCGGCTTCGGCATCCTGATCGGTTACCTGGCACCGGCCGTCCTCGTGCCGGACACCACCGAACGCCCGGTGTTCGCGCTGTTCCTCGCCGTCGCCATGTGCGTGACGGCGATCCCCGTGATCGCCAAGACGCTTGCGGACATGAAGCTCATCCACCGCGACGTCGGGCAGTTGATCATGACGTCCGGCATGGTCGACGACGCCGTGGGCTGGTTCCTGTTGTCGGTCGTGTCGGCCATGGCGACCGTCGGGGTGCGCGCGGGTCAGGTCGCGCTGTCCCTGCTGCTGCTGGTGGCGTTCGTGGTCGCCGCGATCGTCGTCGGCCGGCCGCTGGTGAGTGGAGCGTTGCGGCTCGCCGGCCGGTCCACCGAGACCGGGCCGACAATCGTCACGGCCGTGATCATCGTCCTCGCCGGCGCGGCGATCACCCAGTCACTGCACATGGAGGCGGTGTTCGGCGCGTTCGTCGCCGGCATCCTCGTCGGGCAGGCGATCCGGGATCGGCGGGCGGTGCTGGCCCCCCTGCGGACCGTCGTGCTCACCGTGCTGGCACCGATCTTCCTGGCCTCCGCCGGCCTGCGGATGGACCTCGGCGTGCTGCTCGACCGCGACGTGGCGATCGCCGCCTTCGTGGTCCTCGCGGCGGCGATCCTCGGCAAGTTCACGGGCGCCTACCTCGGTGCGCGGTCCAGCCGGCTCGGCCACTGGGAGTCCCTGGCCGTCGGCGCCGGCATGAACGCCCGGGGCGTCGTCGAAATCGTCGTCGCCATGGTGGGGCTGCGCCTCGGCGTCCTGGACATCGCCACCTTCACGATCATCGCCCTCGTCGCCATCGTCACGTCGATGATGGCGCCCCCGCTGCTGCGCCTGGCGATGTCCCGGGTCGCGCACAGCGCCGACGAACTCCTGCGCAAGGCCGACCACGAGGAGCAGTGGTCGACCGGACCGGCCGTCCGGCCGGCGGGCACGGGCGCCCCGCCGGCCGCCTAGGGATCAACCGAGGACGCCGGCGGGGCCGATCGGGTCGGCCTCGCCGGCATCGTGCAGGGCGAGGATGGCCTCGGCCGCGTTCGCGGGCCCGTCGGTGGCCGCGTACCAGCGCTGGACCCGCTCGGCCGCCTCGCGGTAGGACGGGTCGGCCAGCATCTCCGCGGCGAGCGTCGCCAGCCTCGCGCCCACGTGCCTCGGCGCCAGCAGGCGTGCCGCGCCGATCCGTTCCAGCAGCGCGAGGTTCAGGTCCTGCTCCGGTTGGAGCGGAAAACCGAGCACCGGCGTGCCGCCGGCCATCGCGGTCTGCACGCTGCCCTGCCCGCCCGCGGTGATCGCCAGGTCCACCTCCGGCATGATCAGGTGGCTCGGCAGCACGCCGCCGACCATGACCCGGTCGCCGGCCATGTCGTGCAGGTCGTGGTGGGTGCCGGCGACCAGCACGCGCACCGGGAGGGTGGCGATGGTCGTCACCACCCGCCGCACGAAGCCGACCTCGGCCGAGTTGACCGCCACGTAGACGATCGGCCCCGGCTCGGCGAGGAAACGAGCGACCCGCTCCGGCAACGGCAGGTCGAGCCGGGCGTAGAGCGGCCCGACGCAGCGCAGCCGGGTGCCCGCCCGATAGCCGGACCGACCGTCCGGCCGCCAGTCGGCCACCTCCGTGGCGGACACGCCCAGCACCTCCGGCACCTCCGGGATGAGCGCCAGGTCGCCGAGGACGAGCGCGGCGAGGCTGGGTACGCGCGGCACGCCCAGGTCGGCCGCCAGCCGGTTGAACCCGCCGCAGTAGAAGCCGACCCGGGACGGCAGGGAGTTGGACAACCACCGCAGCAGCGGCGACGGCAGCAGGCCGAAGTGCGCTTGGCTCGGCGCCGGCAGCATCCCGCGCTCGAACAGCGGCGGTACCCAACTGCCGGCGTGCTCGGTGACCAGCCGGGCGCCGGCCAGCCGGGTCGACAGCAGGGTGGTCAGCGTGAAACCGGTGACGACCGTACGGATGTCGTGTTGGCGGAAGTACTCGGTCTCGGCGGCGACATAGTCGCGCATCTCCCGGTCGGTGTACATGCTCTGACCGACGTAGCCCATGCCGATCTCGTCGCGGATGAACCGTTCGCACCGCTGCGGCGTCATCCGCTCACCGACGATGTCGTACGGGACGCCGACGTCGCGGAGCACGTGCTCGTAGGTGCCGCCGTGCGTGGCGATGCGGGCGGCCACCCCGCGCTGGCGCAGCGCGCGGTAGATCTCCAGCATGCGCGAGGTGGCGGAGAGGAAGCCGCAGTGCGGCATCAGACAGATCACGCGGTCGTCGCCTTCGGTAGCGGGCCGGCCTCCGAGAGCGGACCGGGATCCGGCGACGGGCCGACGCCGCGGGCCACCGCGCGTACCTCGTCGAGCACCCGGGCGACCGGCACGTCGGCGCGCTGGGCGACCGCCAGGGCGTCGTCGTACTCCGGTTGCACGCTGACCAGACGGTCACCAAGGTAGCCGCGTTTGACCCGTACGGCGGTGTCGCCGTACGGCATGGCGATCTGGTCGCGGCGCAGTCGGCGGCGCTGCACGGTGGACACCCGTACCCCGAGCGTGCCCGTGTAGGTGAAGACCAGCCGGCAGACCAGGTCGAGCTGCGCCGGTGCGGCCAGCACGCTGAGCAGTTGCCCGGGTCGGCCCTTGCGCATCAACACCGGCGTGCACCAGGCGTCCGCCGCGCCCACGGCCCGCAACCGTTCCAGCAGATCCGGCCAGATCCGCGGGTCCACGTCGTCGATGGTGGTGTCGACCCGGTGCAGCGGCTCGCCCTCCCAGGGCGTGGCGTCGGAGCCCGGGGCCGCCGAGGCGCCCACCAGCACCCGCAGGATGTTCGGGTGGCCGGCCGGGTCCCGGGTGCCGGCGCCGACCCCGACCGCGTGGGGCACCAACGCCGGTGGCGGCCCCCAGCCGGTGGCCAGCGTGGCGAGCAGGGCGGCGCCCGACGGCGTGCACAGCTCCATCGCGGCCGGATGGGCGGCGATCGGTGCGCCCGCGCCGGAGAGGATCTCCAGGACGGCGGGCACGGGTACCGGCATCGGGCCGTGCTCGGTGCGGACCATGCCGGAGCCGACCGCGACCGGGCCGACCATCCGGATCGGAGCGTCGAGCAGCCCCAGGTCGGCGAGCGCGAGCGCGCATCCGACCAGGTCGACCACCGCGTCGAGGGCGCCGACCTCGTGGAAGTGGATGTCCGCCAGGGGTACGCCGTGCACCCGCGCCTCGGCCCGCGCGAGGGTGCTGAAGGCGGCGACCGCGAAGTCGTGCACCGCCGACGGGAGCGCCGCCCGGGCGATGATCGCGGTCACCGCGGCCAGGTCGCGGTGGGTGCCGCTGTCGGGTGCCGTGACGACCAGATGGGCGGCGCGCAGACCGTGTCGGCGTACGCTCTCCAGTTTCAGCGTCACCGGCTCCACGGCGAGTCGCGCCACGCCCTGCTCGACGACGGACAGGCTCGCGCCCGCGTCGAGCAACGCCGCCAGCAGCATGTCGCCGGCGGCGCCGTTGCTGGGGTCGACCCAGAGAGCGGTCCGTGCTGCCTGAACCGCCTGCGGCTCAGCCATTCGCGTCTGCGCAGCTCGGGGTGCGGCGGGCGATCCTGGCGGCGGCGACGCCCGCGCCGAAGCCGTTGTCCACGTTGACGGTGAGCACGCCCGGGGCGCACGAGTTGAGCATGCCGAGCCAGGCCGTCAGGCCGTCCAGGTGCCAGCCGTACCCGACGCTGGTGGGCACCGCGATCAGCGGGCTGCCGACCAGTCCACCGAGGACGGACGGCAGCGCGGCCTCCATCCCGGCGATGGCCACCACCACGTCGGCGCGGGCGATCCGGTCCCGCTCGGCGAGCAACCGGTGCAGGCCGGCCACCCCGACGTCGACCACGAGGTCCGCCCGGGACCCGAAGACGGCCACGGTGGCCGCGCACTCGCGGGCGACCGGCAGGTCACTCGTGCCGCCGCAGGCGATGGCGACCGTGCCCACGGGCGTGCGCTCGGGGCCCACCACCGCGGTCCGGGACACCGGATCCACCACGTCGGCGCCGAACTCGTCGACGCACCGGGCCATGGCGGCGTCGGTGAGCCGGGTGGCGAGGATCGGGGTGTCCGGGTGGGCGACGCGTAACGCGCGCATCGCTCCCGTCACCTGTTCAGGAGTTTTGCCCGCGCCGTACACCACTTCGGGGTCGCCGGTGCGCGACAGACGGTCCACGTCCATCCGTGCGAATCCTAGGTCGATGAATTCCGGTGCGGACACCTCACGCTCCTTCCAGTACTGTCGAGCTGTGAGACCTGATGGATGGGCCTGGGGGGCCGCGGATCAGCTCGTCGCGGAATTCACACGATACGGCAAAACGCTCGTCGCATTCTCCGGTGGCGTGGACTCCAGCGTCGCCGTGGCGGCGGCGGCGCGGGCTCTGGAACCGGCCGATGTCGCTGCGGTGACGGCGGTTTCGGCCGCTGTCCCTGCCGCCGAGGTCGCCGCCGCCCGCGACTTCTGCGCCCGGCTCGGCGTGGCGCACCACGTGCTCGGCACCCGCGAGTTGGAGGTCGAGGGCTACCGCGAGAACGGCCCGCGCCGGTGCTACTTCTGCAAGAGCACGCTCATCGACACCGTGCGCGAGCTGGCCGACCGGCTCGGATTCACGACAGTGGTGACGGGCACCAACGCCTCGGACCTGGCCGCCGGCTTCCGGCCCGGGATCGCCGCCGCGGCCGAGCGCGCGGCCCGCACGCCGCTCGCGGACCTCGGGCTCGACAAGCCGGCGGTACGCGCGATAGCGGGGCTCTGGGGGCTCGACACGGCCGCCAAGCCGGCCGCCGCGTGCCTGGCGAGTCGGATCGCGTTCGGGGTGCCCATCTCGCCGGCCCGACTGGCCAGGGTGGAGCTGGCCGAGCTGGCCGCCCGTCGCCTGTTGGACCCGCACGGGGTGGTCGACCTGCGGGTCCGTGACCTGGGTGACGGCGTCCGCCTTGAGGTCGACGCGCCCATCGTGGAGCGGGCGCGCGCCGACAAGGGGCTCGCCGCCGCCATCCGCGCGGCCGGATTCCCCGACGTGCCGCTCACCGTCGAGGCGTTCCGGTCCGGATCGATGAACGAGCTGCTCGACGATCCGGACCGCTGGCGCTGACCGGCGGCGTCGTTTTTTCCGCGAATCGGTGGGCTGACGCGCGGCCCGTTTGACGCTATCCTCATCTGGTGAATTACAACCCGGGTGACCGACCCGCCACGCCGAACTGGTCTCTCGATGGTGCCCACGTCCTGCTCACCGGGGTGACCGGGTTCCTCGGGCAGGCAGCGCTGGAGCGGCTGCTCGCCGACCACCCCAACACCCGGGTGACGGTGCTGGTGCGTGGGCGCGGCGCGACGTCGGGCGCCGACCGCGTCGCCGGGCTGGGGCGCAAGCCGGTGTTCCGCACGCTGCGCCGCCGGATCGGCGGGCCGGCGCTCACGCAGCTGCTGGCCGAGCGGGTCAGCGTTCTCGAGGGCGATCTCACCGGCTCGGTCCCGGCGCTGCCGGACGACCTGACCGCCGTCCTGCACTGCGCGTCCACCGTGTCCTTCGATCCGCCGATCGACGAGGCGTTCGAGGTCAACGTCGGCGGTCTGGTCAACCTCTACGACGCGGTCGTCGCGCTGCCGCGACGTCCGCACGTGGTCCACGTCTCCACGGCGTACGTGGCCGGCGCCCGCAAGGGCGTGGTGCCGGAGGCTCCGCTGGACCACGACGTCGACTGGCAGGCCGAGCTGACCGCCGCGCGGGCCGCCCGCGCCGAGGTGGAGCGCGCTTCCCGCCGCCCCGAGGCGCTGCGCGCGCTGTTGGCCGAGGCCCGCGCCGAGCACGGCAAGGCCGGCCCGCAGGCGACGGCGCGGGCCGCCGAGGAGGCGCGGCGTCGCAAGGTGACCGAGCGACTTGTCGACTACGGCCGGTTGCGTGCGCACAGCGTCGGCTGGCCGGACGTCTACACGTTCACCAAGGCGCTGGGGGAGCGGGTCGCCGAGCAGTACGCCCGCGACGAGGGGCTGCGCCTGTCCGTGGTGCGCCCGGCGATCGTGCAGAGCGCGCTGCGTCATCCGTTCCCCGGGTGGTTCGACTCCTTCAAGATGGTGGACCCGATCATCCTGTCGTACGGGCGCGGAACGCTTCCGGACTTTCCCGGCCTGCCCGACGCGGTGGTGGACATCGTCCCCATCGACCTGGTCACCAACGCCCTGCTGGCGGTCGCGGCCGTCGAGCCGGAGCCCGCCGCGCCGGTCTACTACCACGTCGGCACCGGCGCGCGGAACCCGCTCACCCAGCGCCAGCTCGACGAGAACATTCGCAACTACTTCCGCCGTCATCCGTTGCCGGAGGCGGGTCGGGGTCACATCGCGGTGCCGACCTGGCGCTTTCCGGGCGCGAGCCAGATCGAGCGCCGGCTGCGCGCCGGCGAGCGTGCCGTCTCACTCGCCGAACGGGCGCTGCTGCGGCTGCCGGCCTCGCCGCGCACCCGCGACTGGATGACGAAGGTGCACAAGGAGACCAAGCGGATCGAGTCGCTTCGCCGACTGTCCGACCTCTACGGGGTCTACACCGAGGTCGAGGCCATCTACACCGACGGCAACGTGCTGGCGCTGCACCGCCAGGTGCCCGAGGAGATGGTCAGCCGGGGCAGCTTCGACGTGGCCGAGGTGGACTGGCCGCACTACCTCCAGGAGGTGCACTGCCCGGCCATCACCGCGCTGCTGCGGCAGTCGGTGACCCGGCGTCCCCGCTCCGGCGGGCGCGGGCCGCTGCCCGAGGGCCGCGACACGGTGGCGGTCTTCGACCTGGAGGGCACGGTGGTGGCGTCCAACCTCATCGAGACCTTCCTGTGGGCCCGCCTGTCCGACCGGCCGAAGGGCGGCTGGGCCAAGGAGTTCGCCGCGCTCGCCGGCGCCGCGCCGCGCTACCTGCGCGCCGAGCAGCGCAGCCGGGGCGAGTTCATCCGGACCTTCATGCGGCGGTACGCGGGCGCCTCCGAGGAGGCGCTGCGCGAGCTGATCCGTGAGCGGATGGGTGACGCGCTGCTGCGGCGGGCGCTGCCGGAGGCGATCCGGCAGATCCGCGCCCACCGTGCGGCCGGCCACCGCACGATCCTGATCACCGGCACCGCGGACATCCTCATCGAATCGCTGCGACCGCTCTTCGACGACGTGGTCGCGAGCCGGTTGCACGTGCGCGACGGCGTCCTGACCGGCTTCCTGGCCGCACCGCCGTTGGTGGGCGAGGCCCGCCTGGCCTGGCTCCGCCACCACGCCGACGACATCGGCGCAGACCTGCGCAGCTCGTACGCGTACGGCGACAGCTTCTCCGACCGATCACTTCTCGAGGGGGTGGGCAACCCGGTGGCCGTCAACCCCGATCCCAAGCTGTACCGCCACGCGAAGCGCCAGAACTGGCGCATCGAGGAGTGGGGCGGGCACACGGTCGGCGCGGTCGAGAACATGGTCGAGCTGACCACCTCGGCCGCCGGCCCCGGCGCGCGGGGAGCGGCCCGATGATGCCGGCCCTGGAATACCGCCAGTCGACTCCCCGCTTCCTCGCCGCCCGGGGCGCCAGCTCCACCAAACTCGGTGGCCGGATGTCCGGCGTGCTCGCCAGCAACGTGGCGCCCCTGCGCCTGGTGCACCGGGCCGAGCCCAGCCTGCCGTCGGGCGACTGGGCCCGGCTGCGACCGCTGCTCTCCGGGATCTGCGGCTCGGACGTCAGCCTGCTGACGGGCCGCTCGTCGCCGTACTTCGGAGCGGTCGTGTCGATGCCCTTCGTGCCCGGGCACGAGGTGGTCGCGGAGACCCTGGACGACCTACCCAACCTGCCCAAGGGCAGCCGCGTCGTGGTCGACCCGGTGCTGTCCTGCGCCGTACGCGGCGGGGAGCCCTGCCGGTGGTGTGTCGCGGGGCAGCACAGCCGGTGCGACCGGGTCACCGCCGGTCGTGTCTCCGCCGGCCTGCAGACCGGCTACTGCACCGACACCGGCGGAGGCTGGGGCCGGCAGATGGTCGCGCACGCGGCCCAGTTGCATCCCGTACCCGACACGATGGACGACCGCCGGGCGGTGCTCGTGGAGCCGCTGGCCTGCGCGGTGCACTCGGTCCATCGGGCGCAGGTGCCGGCCGGGGCGGCGGTGCTGATCGTCGGCGCCGGCACGGTCGGCCTGCTGACCCTGCTGGCGCTGCGTGCACTGACCAAGGCCGGCCCCATCTACGTGGTGGCCAAGCACGCGCACCAGCACGCCCGTGCCCGCGAGCTCGGAGCCACCGAGGTGTTCCAGCCGTCCCGCGCGGCCCGCGCGGTACGGCGGGCCTGTGGCGGCACGCTGGAACAACCCATGATCGGCGGCGACTTCCTCCTCGGCGGGGCGGACGTGGCCTTCGAGTGCACCGGGGCCGGTGCCGGCCTGGACATGGCGCTGCGGCTGGTCCGGGCCGGCGGCACGGTGCTGCTGTCCGGGATGCCTTCCGGCGGGGTGGACCTGACACCCGTGTGGTTCCGGGAGCTGAACCTCGTCGGGTCGTACGCCTCCAGCGGCAGCGCGGCGGCGAGCCCGAAGGCCGAGCCCGACGGCGACGCGCAGGAGGCCGACGAGCCCGTCGGCGGCACGTTCGCCGAGGCCATGGCGCTGGCCGCCGAGGCGCCCCTGGACGGCTACGTCGACGCGATCTACCCGCTGTCGCGGTGGCGCGAGGCGCTCGGCCACGCCGCCAAGGCTGGGCAGTTGGGCGCCGTCAAGGTCGCCTTCGACCCCAGCCGCAACTGACCCAGCAGCCCGACGCACACGCACGAGCCGGAACGACGAAAGGACAATTCATGAGCAGACCTGGCTTCGTGCTCGAGGTCGACGAGCGTACGCCGCCGCTGCTCGTCCACCAGGGGGAGGGTTTCCTCCTCGAGCGGTTCCCGCTCGGCACGCGGGTGGTGTACCCGCCGGACTCGCTTCCGCCCATCGCCAACGTCGACGCCGCCATCCAGCGCGCGCTGCTGCACCCGGTGGACTCGCCGCCGTTGCCCGACCTGCTCCGCCCCGGGATGCGACTGACGATCGTCTTCGACGACCTGTCGCTCCCGTTGCCGCAGATGCGCCCACCGGACATCCGGCAGCGGGTGATCGAGAACGTGCTGGAGCTCGCCGCCGAGGCCGGTGTGGACGACGTCGAGCTGATCGCGGCGAACTCGCTGCACCGGCGGATGACGCCGGCCGAGCTGAAGCGGATCGTCGGCGAGCGGGTCTTCCGGGCGTTCTTCCCCAAGCACCTGAAGAATCATGACGCCGAGGATCCGGATGGTCTGGTCCACCTCGGCACCACCCCGCACGGCGAGGACGTGGAGATCAACCGGCGGGCGGCCGAGAGCGATCTCATCGTGTACGCCAACATCAACCTCACCGCGATGAGCGGCGGCAGCAAGTCGGTGACCGTGGGTCTCGGCTCCTACCGGAGTCTGCGCCACCACCACAACGTCCACACGCTGCGCCACTCGCGCTCCTTCAACGACCCGCCGAATTCGGCCATGCACCACTCGTACGACCGGATGGCCGAGGTGCTGGGCGAGGCGGTCAAGGTCTTCACGGTCGAGACCACCCTCAACCTCGACTCGTTCCCCAACCAGGTCGGCTTCCTCAACAAGCGCGAATGGGAGTGGGGGATCGGCGACCAGCTCTCCTACCTGGCCACCAAGCGGGCCAACGACCTGACACCACCCAAGCTGCGCCGACGCGTCTGGCAGAACAACGACGCGCCGTACGGGGTGACCGGGGTCAACGCGGGCCGTCCCGACTCGGTCCACCCGCTCACGCTCGCCAACGTGCACCGTCAGCAGCTCACCGAGGTACAGGGTCAGAGTGACATCGGCGTGTGGGGCCTGCCCTTCATCTGCCCGTACAACGTCAACTCGATCATGAACCCGATCCTGGTGATGTCGTTGGGCCTGGGGTACTTCTTCAACCTCTACCGCAACCAGCCCATCGTGCGGCGCGGCGGGGTCGGCATCTTCTACCACCCGATGCCCAAGGAGTTCCACCCCGTGCACCACCCCAGCTACATCGACTTCTTCGAGGAGGTCCTGCCGCAGACGACCGACCCGGCGGCGATCGAGGCGAAGTACGAGCAGCAGTACGCGCAGGACCCCTGGTACCGGCACCTGTACCGGACCAGCTACGCGTACCACGGCGTGCACCCGTTCTACATGTGGTACTGGGGGGCACACGCGATGGAGCACCTCGGCGACGTGATCTTCGTGGGCGCCGACCGGAAGACGGCGGCGGTGATGGGCTTCCGGGCGGCGTCCTCGCTCGCCGACGCGCTGGAGATGGCGCGCGACACCGTCGGGTCGAGCCCGAGCATCACCTACCTGCACGCCCCGCCCGTGACGCTGGCGGACGTCCGATGACCCGGGAGGCGACGTGCGCCTGATCGACGAGGTGAGGCTGCTGCGCGGCCGCCGCGACTGGCGTGGCCGGGCGACGACCCCTCGCTCCGCCGAGCCGTACGAGATCCGCCGTGAACGCTCCGAGTTCCCCACCGCCTGGGCCCGCACCCGGGCGGCGGGGGCGGTCCGTTTCGGCCTGCAGCGGGGCGTGCTCAAGTCGGTGGCCTGGACCCAGACCCATCCGGTCGTCCGGGGCACGGAGTACCTCGACGGTTTGCAGGGGCCCGCCGTCTTCGTCTCCAACCACGCGAGTCACCTGGACACGCCGTTGATTCTCGGCTCGGTGCCCCGTCGGTTCGCGCGGCGGCTGGCCGTCGGGGCCGCCGCCGACTACTTCTTCGACGCGCGCTGGCGCGCCGTCGTGACGTCGCTGGTGTTCAACGCCTTCCCGATCGAGCGGCAGGGTGACCGGCGGCTCCGCAGCCTCGCCACCAAGCTGCTCGGCGACGGTTGGAGCCTGCTGCTCTTTCCGGAGAGCAGCAGGTCCACCGACGGCTGGATGAGCGGCATGCGGTTGGGCGCCGCGCACCTGTGCTGCACGCACAACGTGCCGGCGGTGCCGGTCGCGCTGCGGGGCACGTTCGGCGCGATGCCGCGCGGCCGGAATTGGCCGGTTCCCGGCCGGCGCACGGTCGTGGTGCGCTACGGCCGGCCACTGTGGCCCCGCGAGGGGGAGGGGGCGCGGGCGTTCCACGAGCGGATGTCCGCAGCGATCGGCCGGTTGTGGGTGGAGGAGGAGGTCGGCTGGTACCGCTCACTGCGGACCGCGCCGGCCGCCGCCATAGCGTCCACCGCCGGGCCGCAGGCCGCCGAGTGGCGGCGGTTGTGGGAGTCGACGCGTCCGCTTCCCGCAGCCGACGGTCGGCCGGCCCGCCGCATCTGGCCGACCAGCCGATCCTGACGGTTGGACGACTCCCGTCCGGGCGGTCGGTGTGGGGGCTACGGCCGCTCGCGCGGGAGATCGGCGGTTGTCTGCCCGGCGGCGTTGCCGCCCGGGAGACGGTAACCGGCGAAGAAGACCGCCAGTCCCACCACGACGGTGAGCGCCAGCAGGGCGTTCTCCGCCACGCTGTCGACGGTTGGCAGCGCCCCCGCGTGGGCCAGGTGGAACAGCAGGTGGGGCGTGTTCGCGACAACCGACGCGGCCGCCGCGGCGAGACACAGCTCCCGCACCGGCCGCGCGGCCGCCCACCCGAGGACGACCGCCAACGCCAGGTAGGCGTAGCCCAGATCGGACAGCAGGTGCTCGTTGTACGGGCCACCGGCGGCCACCCAACCCGCGCCGAACGGGAACCAGTCGAAGAACCACCGTGGCGCGACGGACGCCGGCACGCCGAGGGCGAGCATCTGCGCGGCCAGTAGTGCCGAGCCGATCCGAATCCACCGCATGGGGTTCTTCCTGGGCGCTTGCGCGTCGTGTGTCGGCATCTTGCCTCTGCTCAAAGGTTCGTTGACACCCTTCAACGAGGGCATCTATGGTTCGACCGTTCCTCGACTAATGAATTAGTAGCACAGACTCGCTTATGGGAGGGGGCTGCGACGTTGCGATCGTACGGGTCCTACATCGCAGGTCAGGACGTTCCAGCGGACAAGTGGGTACATTGCCTGCGCGCCTCGGCGGTGCTCGACGACATGCTGCCCCAGCTCTCCCTGAAGCGTGACCTGGACCGCGGCCGTCGCCACGACGGCGACGACCACGCCAGCGTCCTGGCCCGCTGCGCGGTGGCCGACGACGCCGTCGTCGAGCAGGCCATCCAGGCCGCCGCGGCGGCGGCGCCCGTCTGGGGCGCGATGCCCCTTCGGGTACGCCTCCAGGTGGCGCACCGACTCCACGAGGAGCTGCGTCGGCGGCACGACGAGGTGGTGGAGGTCCTCGTCCAGGAGGGGCACCCCCGCGCGCTCGCCGAGTGGGAGCTGGCCGGGTGCCTGCACGGCACCAGCCCCGAGACGATCGGGCTGTGCGCGGAGCAGATGCACCGGGAGTACGACGACGCGAACCGGCGCCTACTGGTGGTACGCAAGCCCGACGGCGTGGTCGCGCTGAGCCCACCGCAGAACGCGGCGGCGGTCAACTCGCTGCTCGGCGTGCCCGCGCTCGCCGCCGGCAACGCGCTCGTCGTCAAGGCGCCGCGCGGGAGCCCCTACGGCGTGATGTTCGTGCTGCGCGAGATCGTGGCGCCGATCCTCGACGAGGTGGGTGCCCCACCCGGCACCCTGAACGTGGTCTGCGGCCCGCCCAAGCGGATCCTCGACCAGTTCCTGGCCAGCCCGCTCGTCGACGACATCTTCTACTTCGGCAGCAGCGAACTCGGCATCCCGCTCGGCGCGGAGGCGGTACGCCGCGGCAAGAAGCCGATCCTGGAGTTGGCCGGCAACGACGGTTGCGTGGTGTGGCACGACGCCGATCTCGACCGTGCCGCCGAAGCGCTCACCGAGAGCTTCTTCGGGTCCGGGCAGATCTGCATGGTTCCCAATTACGTAGTGGCCCACCCGGCGATCGCGGACCGTCTGCTGGCCCGCCTGATCAGCCACGCCCGCAAGATCCGGCCCGGTCATCCCGAGGACCCGGACGTGCTGTTGTCACCGGTGCTCAAGAGTGACCAGTTCGCCCGGTACGTCGAGCAGGCCACCGAGTGCGGCGCCGAGGTGCTCGCCGGTGGGAACCGGATGGAGCTGGACGGCTCGATCTCGTCCACCGGGGTGTTCGTCGAGCCGACCGTTCTGCGGGTCAACGGCCTGGCCGACGCCCGGGCGGTGTGGGCGGTGGCCCGGGAGACCTTCTTCCCGCTGCTGCCGGTGGTGGTGCCCGACCCGGACCACGGCGACGGCCTGCTCGACGACGTCATCGACTTCCTCAACGCCAACGAGTACGCCCTGCGCAACTCGGTCTGGACCGGCGACGAGTCCACGGTCGAGCAGTTCGTGGCCCGGGTGCACAACGGTGGCCTACTCAAGATCAACGATTCGCACATCGGGTTCGTCCCGTACCTGTCCACCCACGGTGGCGCCGGCCTGACCGGCGGCCCGGGGGGCGAGAGCAACTATCCAATGCTGCGTACGTCGCACCTGCAGGGCATCAGCATCGGCCGCGACGTCCAACCCCGGCGGGCGGCCCTCGCCTCCCCGCTGCGTGCCGAGCGGGAGGGCCTGGCCGCATGAGTTTTCTCGACACCGAGCGGGACACCTGCGAGATGCTGCTTCCGGGCCTGCTCAAGAGGCTCGGCGAGGTTCCCCTGATGGAGCTGGAACGCCCGGGTGGGCCGGGCATCGCCCTCTTCCGGGAGGCGGGGGGCGCGGGTCTGGTGGTGCCCAAGACCTACCGAGGGCTCGGCGCGTCCGCCCTCCAGACCGTGCGGGTCACCCGCGCCCTGGCCGCGCAGGCGCCGTCGCTGGCGGTCGCCACCACGATGCACCAGTTCTCGGTCGCCGGCCTGGTGGCCCTGGCCCGGGCGAACGTCGGGTTCGAGTGGATGCTGCTCGAGGCGGTGGCCACCGATCGCCGGCTGGTCGCGTCCGGCTTCGCCGAGGGGCACGCCGGTCGCGGCATCCTGACGCCAACCATGACCGCCCGGCGGGACGGCAGGAACTGGCGGGTCACCGGAGCGAAGCGCCCGTGCAGCCTCTCCGCCTCGATGGACCTGCTGACCGCCAGCGTCGCGGTGCCCACCGAGGACGGCGGCACCCGCCTGGGTGTGGCGCTCATCCCGGCGGAGTCGCCGGGCATCACGATCGAGCCCTTCTGGGCGTCGCCGGTGCTCACCGGCGCCGAGTCCGACGCCGTGCTGCTCAACGACGTCGAGGTGCATCCGGACCTGTTCGTCTACCCGGAGGTCGCGCTCGACGGCCAGCTCGACGACCTGCAGACCATCGGGTTCGTCTGGTTCCAGCTCCTGGTGACCGCGTGTTACCTGGGGGTGGCGTCGGCGCTGGTCGAGCGCGCCATCACCAGCGGCCGGGGACCGGTCACCGAGCGGGCGGACGTGGCGACCGCCGTGCAGGGCGCGGCGATCATGTTGGACGGCGCGGCACGGAGCCTCGACGACGGCGACGGCGGCAACGACGCCCTCGGCCGGGCGCTCGTGGTGCGCTTCGCCGCCGCGAACGCGATCGCCACGGCGGTGCGCGGGTCGGTGGATCTGCTCGGTGGGATGGCGTTCATCTCCTCGCCCGAGGTGGCCTATCTCGCCGCCACGTCGCACGCGGTCGCCTTCCACCCACCGTCGCGCGTGAGCACCGCCGCGGAACTGACGGCCTGGTTCGGCGGCCAGCCGCTCGTGGTCAGCTAGGAGGAGTGGTGACAGCCAGCAGCGTAGAGACCGATCACCAGGTACGGGAGCAGGTCCGGAACAACTACCGTCGGTTCCTGTCCCGGGGTCGCGCCAAGCTCGGCGACATGTTCGGCGGGCACGTCGAGGTCGGTTCCGAGGGCGCGTGGGTGTACACCTCGGACGGCGACCGTTTCCTCAACGTGGGCGGCTACGGCGTGTTCCTGCACGGCGCCCGGCACCCGGCCGTGGTCGCCGCGGTCGTCGCGCAGATCCAGAGCCATCCGATAGCCACCCGACTGATGCTGGAGCCGTCGGTGGCCGACGCCGCGGCCGCGCTCGTCGCGGTGGCGCCGCCCGGGCTGACCCGGGTGCACTTCGCGGGCTCCGGCGCGGAGGCCGTGGAGGCGGCCATCAAGATGGCCCGTGTCCAGGGCCGGCGCAGGCTCGTCTCGACCGTCAACGGCTACCACGGCAAGACCATGGGCGCGCTCTCCGTCACCGGGCAGGACCTCTACCAGCGCCCGTTCCGCCCACTGTTGCCGGACACCACGCACGTCGCGTACGGAGACATCGAGGCGCTGGGCGCCGTGCTGGCCGCCGGGCCGCCGGCCTGCGTGATCATGGAACCGGTGCAGGGCGAGGGTGGGGTGGTCATCCCACCGCCCGGCTACCTGCGCGAGGTGTCCCGACTGTGCCGGGAGCACGGCGCGTTCCTGGTGCTCGACGAGATCCTCACCGGAGTCGGCCGCCTCGGTCACTGGTGGGGCGCCCTCCGCGAGGGCGTGACACCGGACGTTCTGCTGGCCGGCAAGAGCCTGTCCGGCGGCATCGTGCCGGTCTCCGCCGTGGTCGCCACCGCCGAGGCGTTCCAGGCCTTCGACAAGGACCCGTTCCTACACACGTCCACGTTCTCCGGCGCGCCGATCGCGATGGCCGCCACCCGCGCGGCGATCACGGCCGCCACCGAGGACGGGCTGATCGAGCGCGCGGCGACGCTCGGCGACGAGTTGCTGGCCCGCCTGCGGGCGGTGGCCGCCGGCTACCCGCACCTGGTTCGTGAGGTACGCGGGGTCGGGCTGCTGATCGGCGTGGAGTTCGCCGGTCCGGGGCTGGCCGGCGAGGCGATCCTCGAACTCCTCAACGCCCGGGTGATCGTGAACCACTCGCTGAACGCCAGCGCCGTGCTGCGCCTCACTCCACCCGCGGTGCTCTCCGGCGACGAGGTCGCCCTCCTGGTCGACGCGTTCGACGGCGCGCTGCGCACGCTCGGCCACCGCTATCCGACAGCAGACCGGCTGGGGGTCCACTGACATGCGACGGGTCGAGATTCAGGCATTCCTTCCCGGTGGGGACGGCGGCGCGGTGTTCGACCAGCTGGTCGACTTCGAGCGCTACCCGCACCTGGTCGACGTGGTCCAGGCGGTGACCGTACAGTCGCCGGCCGACGCACGACGGGTCGTCAGCTCGTGGGAGGTCCTGTTCCGCAACGGGATCCTGGCCTGGACCGAGGCCGACGACCTGGACCGCGATCGTCTCACGATCGAGTTCGACCAGATCGACGGCGACTTCGACGAGTTCTCCGGCGCCTGGACGCTGCGCCAGGACCCGGACGGGGTGGCGATGACGTTCGTGGCGAGCTTCGACTTCGGTGTGCCCAGTCTCGCCAGCATCATCGACCCGGTCGCGGAGCGGGTCCTCACCGAGACGATCCACCACGTCCTCCGGGGACTCTTCCCGGCGGTGACCATCCCGGACGGCGTCCTGGCGACCGCGTCGGCCGGCGTCAGCGGGAAGGCCTGACGATGGACCAGCTGAACACGTTCGACACGCCGACCACCGCCCGGCTGCATCGCGCTGAGTGGTTCGCCGGGCTCGCGCTGGCGAGTGGCCTGTTCATCGCGCACTGGGACGAGATCCGGTGGCTGCCGGCGATCGGGCTGTTCCTCTACATCGACCTGATCGGCTACATCCCCGGGGCGATCGCCTACCATCGCAGCCCGGACGGGCGGATTCCGAAGGCGTACTACGTCCTCTACAACAGCATGCACAGCCTGCTCAGCGCCGGACTGGTGGTGGCGCTCTGGGCCTGGCTGATCGGGCCGGAATGGGCGCTGCTGGCGATTCCGATCCACCTCTTCGGTGACCGCTCGCTCTTCGGCAACCAGCTCAAGCCCTTCGGCGTGCCGTTCGAGCCGAAGCGTCTGCCCGCCTTCGACGCGCTGCTGCGCGAGGTGACCGGCCGTCCGTCGTCGGCCCCTGCCGGGCGAGCCGACGCACCGGTCCCGACGGCCACGTCGAGACCCACCTCGGTGGCCTGATGAGCCGGCCGGACTCCGCGGCGAGCGGTTGGCAACGCGACGACCCACCGGCCGCGCGACTGCCCGCCCTCGCCGGCGACGAGGAGGCGTCCGTCGTCATCGTCGGAGGTGGGCTGGCCGGGCTCGCGCTGGCGTACCAGTTGACGAACCACCTGCCCGCCCGCGACATCCTGGTCCTGGAGGCCACCGAGGTCGGCTCCGGCGCCAGCGGACACAGCACCGGCATCGTCGGCCCCGGGGTCGGCGGCCCGATCACGACACTGGTCAGACGGTACGGACGGGACCGGGCCCGGACCATGTTCGCGGCCACGCTCGACGGGATCGCCGCGCTGCGGCGGTTGGCCGAGACCCTGCCCGACGGCTGTGAGCTGACGGACGGTTTCCAACTCGTGGCCGCGTCCGCGCCCGCACACGCCGGATCGCTCCGCCGTCAGGCACAGACCCTGCGCGACCTCGGCTTCGACGCCTCGTACCTGGACCGCGACGGCACCACCGAGCGCCTGGGCAGCGGCCGCTACCACGGCGCGTTGTGCTACCCCGACGTGGCGCTGGTCAACCCGTGGCTGCTGGTCCAGGCACTCCGGGGGGCGCTGCTCACCGCCGGGGTGCGGATCGCCGAGAACACGCCGGTCACCGCGATCACCGGCGGCGACCCGGTCACGGTGACGGCCGGGGGACATCGGGTACGCGCCAGACGGGTGGCCCTGACCACGGACGGCTTCACCACCGGGCTGGGACTATTCACCCGGAACGTCGCGGTGATCCGTACCCATGTCCTGCGCACCGGCCCCGTACCCGCCGATTTGCTGGCGCGGACCGGTTGGGACGGCCGCGGCGCGGCCATCGACAGCCGGTCGTTCTTCAACTACCTGCGGATGACCGCTCGCGGCCGGCTGCTGTTCGGCGGTGGACCCGCCCTGCTGGAGCCGCGCGTCGACGAGCGCGCTGTCGCCGCCGTTCGGGACCGGCTGGTCCGCGAACTCGCCGCGACCTTTCCGGCGCTGGCGGACGTGCCGGTGACCGACTTCTGGTCCGGCGTCACGGCGTCCACGTTCGACCGGCTGCCGATCGTCGGTCCGGTTCCGGGCCGGCCGGGTGTGTGGTTCGCGGGGGCGTGGTGTGGACACGGCCTGGCCCTCTCCGCGCTGACGGCCGAGCTGCTCGCCCCCCGGCTGGCCGACCGCTCGGATCCGACGGCGGCCGACCCGACCGCGCCGCTGCCGGAGCTGCCCTGGCTGCGCGGCACCGCGGGCCTGATGCCGACGGGTCGGATCGGCAATCTGCTGCTGGCCGGCTACCTGCGCGGATTGGACGCGGTTGACAAGATCGCCCCCGCCCGTCGCGCGCCAACCCCACCCGCCCGCGTGGCTCCGGTCCCGCCGACCGACCCGACTCCGGCCAGCGAGTTGCCGGTGGCGGCGACGGGCGGCTCGGTCGCGGGCGGGAACCCGGCGGTGGAGCAGCAGGTCGACGTCGTGATCGTGGGAGCCCGGGTGGCCGGTTCGGCGCTGGCGGCCCGGCTCGCGGCGGCCGGTCTGTCGGTGGCCCTGTTCGACCGCGGCGACCTGCCCGCGCCGACCCTGTCCACGCACATCCTGCACGGCACCGAGGACCTGCGGATCGAGGGCGTGTACGACACCGTCGTCGGGCTCGGTGTGCCACCGCTGCACGACGTCTTTGTCCGGTTGGACGACGTGAAGTTGCACTTCCGCCACCCGGACGACCCGGGGCTGTGTCCGCCTCGGGACGTCCTCGACCAGGTCCTGCTGGACCGGGCGGTCGCCGCCGGCGCCAAGACCTCCACCGGCACCGCCGTCGTCGGTCTGCGGCGCGGAGCGGACGGCGCGGTCACTGGTGTGACCGTGCAGCGTGCCGACGGTTCGGTCCGGGACGTATCGGCGCGGCTGGTGGTGGGAGCGGACGGCCGTAACTCGTCGGTGGCCCGGTGGGTGGGTGCCCGGCAGTACCTGACGGCGCGCAGCGAACGCGCCCTGCTCTGGCGGTACTTCACCGGCGTACGGATCCCGCCGGCGCTGCTGTGGCACCGCATCGGGGTGCACATCGTCTCGATCCTGCCCACCGGTCCCGAGGATTTCGTGGTCATCGCGCAACCTCCGGAGCGCCTGCAGGGCGAGCTGGCCGGTCGGAAGGTGGCCGGGTTCCTGCGGCACGTCGAGTCGGTCAGCCCGGAGGTGGGCCACCTCGCCGCCGCCGGCGAGCCGGTGGGGGACCTCCACCGCATGGTGCGGTACCCGTCCTTCTTCCGGCAGCCGTTCGGGCCGGGCTGGGCCCTGGTGGGCGACGCCGGGCACGCCAAGGACGCCACCCTGGGACACGGGATCAACGACGCGCTGCGCAACGCCCGCGCGCTCGCGGCGGTGCTCACGGCGCACTGGGAGCGGCCGGCGGCGCTCTCGTCCGGGCTGGCCCGGTGGGCCCGGGACCGGGACCGCGCCGAGTTGCCGAACTACTGGTACGGCCAGGACATCGGCCGGGGCGGCACGGTCACCGCGATGGAGCACGCGTTCCTCGCCGGCCTCCAGCGCAACCCCCGGGCCGTGGGCCGGCTCGACGACGTGATGGGTGACCGGCTCGACGCCGACCGGCTGCTCACCCTGCCCCGGCTGGTGGGTGCCGTCGCCCACCGGGTGACCGGCGGCGAACCCGCCTCGGCCGTCGGGCGTGAGGCCGTGGACCTTGTCCAGCTCGCGTGGGCACGCCGGCGCGCGGCGACCCGCCACGACCCGTCCGCTCCCTGACAGCTGGAGGCCGCCGCCATGGAACCGATGACCGCCCTGGCCGTCCTGCGCCGGCACGCGCAGCACTCCAGCGCCGCGCTGGCGCTGAACAGGGAGACGCGGCACTTCACCGTGACCGGTCTCGACGGGTTCATCGCGTACCGGCCGGCCGGGCGGCGGCACGCCGTGCAGCTGGGCAGCGTCTACGCCGACCCGGAGGACCGCAAGCGGCTGCTCGGGGCGTTCCACGGCTGGGCGCAGCAGGAGGGCCGGCGGCTGTGCGCCGTCCAGCTCACCCCGGACGACCTCGACCTGTACGCCGAGTTCGGTTACCAGCTCAGTCAGCTCGGCGCGGCGTACTCGATCGACCTGGACAGCTTCAGCCTGCGCGGCCGCAAGTTCGAGAAGGTCCGCAACAAGTTGGCGCGCTCCCGGCGGGCCGGGGTCACCGTGGTCGAGGCTGGCCGGGACGTGCCGTACGACGCGGCGCTCGCCGCGCGGCTGGACGCCCTGGACGCCCGTTGGCTCGCGGACAAGGGCCGGCACGTCAAGCAGATCGAGTTCCTGGTCGGTGAACGTGCCCGCCAGGACGATCCCGTACGCCGGCTGTTCCTCGCGTTGTCCGACGGTGAGCCGGTGGCGTACGTGTCGTACTCCCCGGCGTTCGGCCGCGAGGGCGGATGGCTCTACGACATCACGCGCCGTGAGCCCGACGCGCCACCCGGGGCGGTCGACCTGGCGTTCGTGGTCGCGTCGCAGCGTTTCCAGGCCGAGGGCGCGCGGTGGCTGCACCTGGGCCTCACGCCGTTCCGGGAGCTGTCGCCCGGGCACCAGCCGGCCGGTGGCAGCCACCGGGGCACGGACCGGCTGATCGGGTTCATCGCCGAGCACGGGGACTGGATCTACCCGGCCCGCAGCCAGGCCGAGTTCAAGGAGAAGTGGCAGCCGCGGGTGACGCCCGAGTACGTCGGCTTCTACCCGAGCGTGTCACTGCGTACCGTCTGGCGGTTGCTGCGGTTGACCCGGGCGGTCTGAGAGGCCGACGGTCGTCTCCGGAAGCCGCGCGGGCTTTCCGGAGACGACCGTTCCGTCTCAGCTCCGTGTCACTCGACGGTCAGGCGGATGCGCCGCCGCCGGGCCGCGACGAGCGCGACGGCGCCGGCCAGCAGCAGGATGATGCCGGCGCCGGCGATCGTCAGGGCCTTGACGCCGGTGATCGGCAGACCGGGTTCGCCGGCCCCGCCGCCGTTGCCGGTGCCGCCGCTGGGGCTGGCAGTGGGGCTGCCGGTGGGCTCACCGCTGGGGCCGCCGCCGACCGGGGCGCCCGGCTGGTCCACGGTGTACGCGCGCTCCACCGTGTCGGCGGTGACCGGGGACTTCGCCCGGAAGTAGTCGACGAGCACGGTGAGGTCGTTGTCGCCGGTCGCGAGCGGGTCGACACCGCCGGCGAGCGCCTTGAAGTTGTCGCCGCCGGAGGCCAGGAACGAGTTCACCGTCACCCGGTAGGTGCCCTTCGGGTCGATGACCGTGCCGTTGAGGAAGATGCGGTCGGCGATGACCCGGTTGCCGGCCGGACCGTTCGGGTCGTAGACGTAGCTGAAGCCCTTCGAGACGCCCAGGTGCAGGAAGGGCCGCGACGCGCCCGCCGGTTGCCACTGCTGCTCCAGGGTCTCCTTGATCTCCGCACCGGTGTAGGTCTTGGTGATCACATCGTTGGCGAACGGCTGGACGGTGGCGGCGTCGGCGAAGGTGACCGTGCCGTCGGGACTCTTGACGAAGTCGGCGCGCAGGCCGCCCGGGTTCATGAAGGCGATCTGCGCGCCGCCCCGGTTGGCCGCGCGGGTGCCCTCCAACTGGACGTCCGCGATGAAGTTGCCGAGGGTCGACTCGCTGCCACGGTCCTCGACGCCCTCGGCGGTGACGGCGCGCTTGATGTCGGCGGTGATCTCGCCGATCTTCACCTTGCCCTGCACGTCGGCCTCGGCCTTGGTGTCGGCGACGAACTGCGCGACCGCCGGGTCCGCCGGGTAGCCCTTGATCGGGAGGACGGCGCCTTCGGCGGCGGTCACCTTACCGTCCGCGACGGTGAGCTTGATCTGGTCCAACGCGTCCCCGTACCGGCCGGTCTGCACGACGGGCCGCTTGTGCCCCAGATTCGGCACGTCGTACGAGCAGTTGTACGGGACGTGGGTGTGACCCGAGATGATGACGTTGATGTCGGCGCTGGCACCGGTCACGATCTTGCCGAAGGCAGTGGTCGGGTCCGCCACGGCGGCGCAGGCGGCGGCGTCCGTGCCGCTCGCCTCCGAGCCCTCGTGCACGAGGAGCACGACGGCGTCCACGTCGTCGTCGGCCTTCAGCTTCGCCGCGACGCGGTTCGCCTCGGCGGTCGGGTCCTTGAAGGTCAGGCCCGGGATGCCGGCCGGTGACACCAGCGAGGGAGTCTCCAGGGTGACCGCGCCGACGACGCCGATGCGGACGCCGCCGACCGTCAGCACGGTGGACTCCGCCAGGCGGCCGGGAGCGGCCTCGGTGCCCCGGTACACGTTCGCGGCGAGGTACGGGAAGCCGGCGCGCGGGATGACCCGGTCGTTGAGGTCGTCGAATCCGCGGTCGAGTTCGTGGTTGCCGATGCTCGACGCGTCGACCCCGATCATCTTGAGGAAGTCGATCGTGGGCTCGTCCTTCTGCACGAGCGAGATGAACGGGGACGCGCCGATGCTGTCACCGGCGGACAGGACCACCGTGTTGTCGTTGGCCGCGCGCAACTGCTTGATCATGCCGGCCATCTGCGCGGCGCCACCGACTCCCGCCGTGGGCGCCTCCAGGCGGCCGTGGAAGTCGTTGAAGCCGAGGATCTGCACCTCGGTCGGCGCGGCCTGCGCCGGGGCCGGCGCGGTGCCCAGCACGACGAGTGTCGCCGCGGCCGTGGCCAGAGCCGCGCGCATAGGAAGGGAACGCAAGGGATACTCCTCATCGAACCATCGGTGGAAGCGCCGTTCGGGCGCCCTCGAAGGAGATTGCTTGATCTTCGCGCTCATGGTCAATCATCTGTGTGAATGGCGAGTAACGTACCCGTTCACGTAACCATCAGGTAATTCTCGGTGCTGAGCGATGTTCGTGCAGAGCGAGCCAGACCCGGTCGGCGGTGAGAGGCAGATCGGTGAAGCGGATGCCGGTAGCGTCGCGCAGGGCGTTCGCCAGCGCCGCCGCGACCGGATTAAACGGGCTCTCACTCATCGACTTCGCGCCCAGCGGCCCGACGGCGTCGCGCGTCCGGGCGAAGTGGACCTCCGTGCGCGGAATGTCGGCGAAGGTCGGCAGGTGGTACTGCCGGAACGCGGCAGTGGTGACGGTTCCGCCTGCATCGACGCGTACCTCCTCGCACAGGGCGGCCCCGATGGCCTGCGCGACCCCGCCCTCGACCTGGCCCCGGCACTGCATGGGGTTCACGACCGTGCCGGCGTCGGCGGCGTGGACGCTGCGCAGGATGCGGATCTCGCCCGTGTCCGGGTCTACCGCGACCCGGAACCACTGCGTGTTGAAGGCCACCGAGCGTGGCGTGCCCGCGCAGTGCCCGTCGGCGGTCGTCTGCTCGCCGGCCGACTGGACGAGTTCCCACAGGTCCGGCAGGGGTAGCCGGTCGCCGGCACAGTCCAGGGCGTCGGCGTCGAGCCGGCAGTGCGCGACCGGTACGCCGGTGTGCGCGGACGCGGACGCGAGCAGGCGCTCGCGCAGCGCCCGACAGGCGCGCAGGACGGCAGTGCCCGCGACGATCGTGCCGGTCGAGCCGAACGCCCCGGTGTCGTGCCCGACCAGGTCCGTGTCGGACTGGCGGATGACGATCCGGTCGGGCGTGGTGCCCAGCGTCTCGGCGGCGAGCTGCTGGTGCACGGTGGTGCTGCCGTTGCCGAACTCGGCGGTGCCGACGGCGACCTCGAAACACCCGTCGGGCAGCAGCGTCACCCGGGCGTCCGCGTGGTGCCCACCGGGTGGCGCGGTGGCGATCATCGACAGGGCCATGCCGTGCCCGGTGAGCCAACCGGGCGGCGCGGGCGGTCCCGCGTCCCGCGCGGCGGCGGCGACGACGTCCAGACACTGGTCGAGCCCGTAGCTGCCGACGGTCAGGTCGTCGTCGTGGCCGGCCGGAGGAACGAGTCGTTCACCGGGGCGTACGACGTTGCGGGCGCGCAGGGCGACCGGATCGACGTCGAGGCGTCGCGCCAACTCGTCGAGGACCGACTCGACGGCGAAGCTGACCTGCCCGAGGCCGTAGCCGCGGAACGCGCCGGCGGGGACGGTGTTGGTGTAGACCGCGTACCCGTCGACTCTCTTGTTCGGGCACCGGTACACCGACAGGGATTCGTGGCAGCCGTGGAACAGCACACCGGGCCCGTGGTTGCCGTACGCGCCGGTGTTGGAGACGACCCGCAGGCGGATGCCGGTCAGGGTGCCGTCCCGACGGGCGCCGGCGGTCACCTCGACGGTGAAGGGGTGCCGGGTGGTGGTGGCGGTGAACTGCTCCGCGCGGGTGTGTTCGAGTTTCACCGGGCGGCCGGTCCGCAGCGCGGCGAGGACGACGAGGTCCTCGACGAGCATCTCCTGCTTGCCGCCGAACCCCCCACCGACCCGGCCGGTGAGCACCCGCACCCGGTCCAGCGGCAGGTCGAACAGCCGGCACAGCGCGCGGCGGGTGAGGAACGGCGTCTGGGTGCTGGAGCGTACGGTCACCCGTCCGTCGGCGTCGACCCAGGCCACGGCCCCGTGCGTCTCCAGGCTGGCGTGCTGCACGCGTTGGGTGCGGAACGTCTGCCGATAAACGAGGTCGGCGGCCGCGAGCCCGGCGTCCACGTCGCCGACCTCGGCGTGGATCTCGCCGACCACGTTGTCGGCCGGTCGGGCGATGCCGGCCTCGGCGCCCCGGTCGCCGTGCAGGACCGGCGCGCCCGGTGCCATGGCCTCCTCCGGGTCGACGACCGCCGGTAGCACCTCGTAGCGCACGACGACGCGTCGGCAGCCCTCCTCGGCGGCGGCCTCGGTGTCCGCGACGACGGCGGCGACCCGTTGGCCCACGTGGCGCACCACGTCGTCCAGGAGCCGGGTGTCGGCCGGGTCGTCGCTCGGATGCTCGTGCTGCGCGGTCGAGTAGCGACGGTCGGGGGCGTCCGCGTGGGTGAGCACCGCGTGCACGCCCGGCAGGGCGAGCGCCGCGCTGGTGTCGACGGCCAGGATCCGCGCGTGTGGGTGGGGCGAGCGCAGCACCTTCAGGTGCAGCAGCCCGGGTACGTCGACGTCGAACGTGTACCGTGCCGCGCCGGTGACCACCTCCCGGCCGGCCGGCGCCGGCACGTTCGCCCCGACCGCCGCGCCCGAGGCCGGCTCGTGGACGTGGCGGTCACCGCGAACGGCGTCCTCGATCGCCCGGTAGCCGGTGCAGCGGCACAGGTTGCCCTTCAACGCCTGCGGGAGCGCGTCGAGTTGGCGCTCGTCGAGCGCGGCGGCCGTCATGATGAACCCGGCCGTGCAGAAACCGCACTGGAAGCCCTGCGCGTCCAGGAAGCGCTGCTGCACGGGGTGCAGGCCGTCGGGCGTGGCCAGGCCGCCGATGGTGGTGACCTGACGACCTCGGGCCCGGACCGCCGGGTAGACGCAGCTGTGCACGGGTTGGCCGTCGACGTGCACCGTGCAGGCGCCGCAGTCGCCCGTGTCGCAGCCCTTCTTGACCCCGAAGCGACCGCGTTCGCGCAGGTAGGTGCGCAGGCACTGGCCGGGCCGGGGGGCCTGGGCGCACGCCGTCCCGTCGACCACGATTCCTCCGGTGGTCACCGCGTGCTCCTTTCGGCGAGTTCGGCGCGGATCTGCTCGGCGAACAGCACGGTGAGGTGGCGTCGCCACCGTGGTAGACCGTGTACGTCGTCGACGTACCGCTCGGCGGGGATGCCGTCGGTGACGGCCTGCCGCAGGGTCCCGGCCGTGGGCAGGGCGTCGAACCGGAGCTGCACCGGCCGTACCGTGGACGCGGTCACGGTGAGCACGAACGACCCGTCCTGGTCGGTGCGGCCGACCAGCAGCGCGGCGGACCGGCCGCCGACGAACAGGGATCCCCGGCGGAACGCGGTCGGGCCGCGCAGGGTGGCGGCGGGCAGGGTCATCGACCGCAGGAACTCCCCGGGTACGAGGGCGGTCGTGCCCTCGCCCGTCACGAAGTCGGCGACCGCCAGCTCACGCCGGCCGCCCTCGGCGGTCAGCAGCAGGCAGGTGCCGTCCAGGGCCGCGCCCAGCGAGATCATCGGGCCGGCCGGCAGCGCGGTGCACAGGTTCCCGCCGACGGTCGCCGTGTTCCAGATCTTGAACGAGGCGAGGAACGCCTCGCAGCAGCGCCGGACCAGCTCCCGCAGTGCCGTGGGCCGCACCGCCGTGGACCGGGCCAGCTCCGCGATCGTGCACGTCGCGGCGATGTCCAGGCCGCGCGGTGTGGCGGTCACCGGCGGCCAGTCCTCGCCGGTCAGGTCGCGGAGCCGGCGGAGGTGCCGCTGGGGTTCGGAGAACAGGTACGTGCCACCGGCGAGCCAGGCGTCGCCCGGTTGCCAGCGACCGGCCGCCGCCGCCGGCACCACGGTCCGTACCGAGTTCAGATCCACCCCGCACACCCCGTCCCGCGAACCCGGTCGGCTCACCTGACAGCCATCTCAGCAGTGCGGGAGGCCGCAGCCCATTGGCGCACGACACGAACGCGGTCGTGCGCTCAGCGCCGTGAGTTGGGCGTTCGCACAGCGGGCCCTAGTGGCGTTGCAGTTGCAGCGCGAGGTACAGGTCGACGCGGTCGTCGAAGCGGTGCAGCTTGCGGCCGGTGAGCTGCTCGATGCGCTGGATGCGGTAGCGCAGGGTGTTGACGTGCACGTGCAGTTCCTTCGCCGTGCGGGTCCACGAGCCGTCGCAGCGCAGGAACATGTCGAGGGTGTGCACGAGTCGTGCGTCGTGCGCGCGGTCGTATTCGGCGAGGGGGCGCAACAGCCGGCGGTGGAACGCCCGTCGGGCCTCGGTCGGGACGCCGGCCAGCAGCAGCGCGTGCGAGGACAGGTCTCCGCTGGACACCACCGCCACCCGCTCCTGCCCGGTGACGGCGTACCGGTAGGCGTGGCGGGCCTCCTCGACCGCCGTGTCCAGCGCGTCGACCCCCGATGCCGCGTCGCTGATCCCGATGGCGAACCGCTCTGCGCCCAGAGCCGGTGTCAGTGCCCGCGTCGCCTGGCGGATCCCCTGCACGAGGTCGGCCGGGCTGCCCTCGCTGGGGGAATCGACGGGGATGAGCGCGTGGACCTCGTCGCCGACGGTCGCGATGGCCGACGTGGGCGCCAGCGGCCGCACGACCTCCTCGACGACACTGAGCGGCAGGTCGCCGGGCGTCGCCGTCGCGGTGCCGGCGGTGAGGGCGAGGAAGGTGGCGTCCGGGTCCAGGCGACACGCTTCCAGACGCGCCGCGATCTCGGCGGGCGCGGCTCCGCCGGCCAGCGGTCGCAGCAGGAGCGCGGCGAGGCGACGCTCGACGTGCAGGTGCCGGTCGAGGTGGGCGCGTTCGAGGGTGAGCAGGGTGACCAGCCCTTCGACGGCTTGGCGGCGCTCGGGCTGCCAGGTGGTCAGGTCGCCCGCGCAGGCCAGGAACCACGTGCCGACCCGCCGGCCCGGGTGGGCGCTCGCGCCGAAGAGCGAGACGCGCCGGTCCCGGCCGACGCCGAGGACGTGGGGCAGCCGAGGGGCGGTCAGGAACGTACGCGCCAGACGGGCGCACAGGTCGCCGTCGATCGGGGCGGTGCCCGCGACGAGCCGGCCGGTGGGCGACAGGACCCAGCAGGGGATCTCGGCGGCGGCCGACGGCAGCAGGTCGGCGAGGTGCGCGTCCTCGGTGAGCGCCGCGATCAGACCCTGGTGCCGATGCACGGTCGCGGCCAGGCCGGTGGCTCTCTCGGCCCGCAGGGCAGTGCCGATGGCATCGCTGACGACGGTGAAGGACACCTCGACGGGTACCTCGAAGACGGGGACGTCGTGACGTGCGCACGCCTCGACGACATCGGCCGGGACGGTGCCGAACGCCGCCGCGCCGGCCCCGACCGCGCTGACGCCCGCCCGCGCGACGGCCGCCGCGAACACCTCGGAGTCCGTCGGACCGCGCCTCCACATGAGACCGGTGAGCACCACCTCGCCGCCGGACAGGTAACGGCTCGGGTCGAGCAGGTCGGTGGTGAAGAACTGCTGGATCACCCGCTCGCCCTGGCTGTGGCCGCTGAGCAACGTCAGTTTGAGGCCGGCCTGGCCCAGGAGGTCGTTGAGGCGCATCGACAACTCCTTGCCTTGGAGGAAGCTCCAGAGACCGTAGGGCGGCAATGTTTCAAGTTCGGTTCGCTCGCCCAATGCACCCGGGTCGATGCCGCTGCTTGACTACCGCCACCGCAGGGTGGAGGGGAGGTCCGGTGCACGAGCGTCTGACGTGGTTCAACGCGTTGCCGGCGGCCGACGCCGAGCGGGAGCTGTCGGCGTGCTGCGCGTCGCCGTCGTGGGCGCGGGCCGTGGCCGCCGCCCGTCCCTTCGCCACCCCGGCGGCGCTCGTCACCACGGGATCCGCGACGCTCGCCGCCCTGCCCTGGCCCGACATCGCCGAGGCGCTGGCGGCGCATCCCCGGATCGGGCAACGGGCCGACGGCGACGGGCGCGACGCGACCTGGTCCCGCCGCGAGCAGGCCGGGGTCGCGGACGGCGACGAGGGGACCCGACGCGCCCTGCACGAGGTCAACCGCGCCTACGAGGCCCGCTTCGGACACCTCTTCCTGATCTTCGCGAACGGACGGTCGTCCGCGGAGATCGTCGCCGCCGCCACCGCCCGGCTCGCCAACGGCGCGGCGGCGGAGCGGGAGGTGGTCCGGGCCGAGCTGACCCGGATCACGACGCTGCGACTGACGAGGCTGATGGACGAGTGAGCCTCTCCACGCACGTCCTCGACACCGCCCGGGGGGAACCGGCCCAGGGAGTGGCCGTGCACCTGTACCGCTGGGCCGGCGACCGGTGGATCGACGTCGCCACGGGGCGTACGGACCCCGACGGGCGGCTGCGCGACTGGGTGCCCAAGCGGCGCTGGGCCCGAGGAACGTACCGACTCTGCTTCGACACCGCCGGCTATCTCGGCCTCGGGGCGTTCTTCCCGGAGGTGTCGGTGGTGTTCGTGGTCACGGATGTCTGGCGGCACGTGCACGTGCCCCTGCTGCTGAGCCCGTACGGCTATTCGACGTATCGAGGGAGTTGACCCGTTGGACGTTGTTCTCGGCCCCCACCAGTACGGCAAGGCCGAAGTGCGGCTGGTCCACGTCGTCCGCCACGGCGAACGGCACGACCTGACCGACCTGACGGTCGGCGTCGCGCTCGCCGGCGACCTGGCCGACACCCACCTGACCGGCGACAACAGCAAGGTCCTGCCGACCGACAGCCAGAAGAACACGGTGTACGCCTTCGCCCGCCGCCACGGCGTCGGCGCGATCGAGGACTTCGGGCTGCGCCTGGCACGGCACTTCGTCGAGTCGCAGCCCGCCGTCACCCGGGCGACCGTCGACATCCACGAGCACGCCTGGGGACGCCTGGGCCCGCACTCGTTCGCCCGCTCGGGGGCGGAGACGCGGACGGCGACGGTCACCGTCGACGGGTCGGACGCCGTCGTCGTCTCCGGACTGACCGGGATGGTGCTGATGAACACGACCGACTCGGAGTTCTTCGGCTTCGTGCGGGACGCGTACACGACGTTGCCCGAGGCGCACGACCGGATCCTGGCCACGGCGGTGGACGCCCGCTGGCGACACGCGACGAGCGGGAGCGACGACTGGGCGGTCTCGTTCGATGAGGTACGGCGGCACCTCGTCGAGGCGTTCGTCGACACGCACAGCCTCTCCCTGCAACAGACCCTGCACGCGATGGGGCAGCGGGTACTGGAACACCGGCCGGAGATCACCGAGGTACGGATGTCGCTGCCCAACAAGCACCACTTCCTCGTCGACCTCGCGCCGTTCGGGCTCGACAACCCCAACGAGGTCTTCCACGCCCCCGACCGCCCGTACGGGCTGATCGAGGGCGCCGTGCGTCGCGACGACGCGCCACGGTGGGTCGAGTCGTGGTGGGACGTGTGACCTCGCCCCGGCCAGAGCGCATCGTCATCGAGGGCTGCGCGGTCGCGACGGTCGACGGCACGGGCCGCGAGTACGAGCGCGGTCACCTGATCGTCGAGGGTGGACGGATCATCGCCGTCGGGCCCGGTCCGGCGGCCGCCACGGACGAGGCGGGGCCCGCCCGGCGCGTCGACGGCACCGGCTGCCTCGCCACGCCGGGGCTGGTCAACACCCACCACCACCTGTACCAGTGGGTCACCCGGGGCCTCGCGCAGCAGGCCGACCTGTTCGGCTGGCTCACCGAGCTGTATCCGGTGTGGGCGCGCATCGGCGAGGAGGACGTCTCGGCGGCCGTCGGCGCGGGGCTGGGCTGGCTCGCGCTGTCCGGCTGCACCACGACCACCGACCACCACTACGTGTTCCCGGCGGGGGCCGGCGACCTGTTCGCCGCCGAGGTGGCCGAGGCGGGCCGGGTGGGGCTGCGCTTTCACCCCGTCCGCGGCTCCATGGACCTCGGAGCGTCCGCCGGTGGTCTGCCCCCGGACCACCTCGTGGAGGACACCGACGCCGCGCTGGCCGCGACGGCCGACGCGATCGACCGCTTCTCCGACCCCGCACCGGACGCGATGGTCCGGGTCGCGGTCGGCCCCTGCTCCCCGTTCTCCGCGAGTGAACGGCTGATGCGGGACGCCGCCGCGTTGGCGCGGGACCGGGGCGTCCGACTGCACACCCACCTGGCCGAGACCGTGGACGAGGAGGACTACTGCCGGGCCACGCACGGCTGCGCGCCCGCCGAGTACGCCGAGCGGCTCGGCTGGCTCGGCGACGACGTCTGGCTCGCGCACGGCGTGCACCTGGACGCCGACGCCATCGGGCGGATCGCGGCGACCGGCACGTCGTTGGCGCACTGTCCCAGCTCGAACGCCCGGCTCGGCGCGGGCATCGCTCCCGTGCGGGACCTGCTCGACGCCGGCGCGTCCGTCGGCCTCGGCGTCGACGGCGCCGCCTCCCAGGAGGCCGGACAGCTGGTCGCGGAGGTACGCCAGGCGCTGCTGGTGGCCCGTCTGCGGGGTGGGCCGACCGCCCTGACCGCGCGCGAGGCGCTCACCCTCGCCACCCGTGGCGGCGCCCGCTGCCTCGGCCGCTCCGACGAGATCGGCTCACTGGAGGTCGGCAAGCTGGCCGACGTCGCGCTCTGGCGTCTCGACGGGCTCGGCCATGCCGACATCGCCGATCCGGTCGCCGCCCTCGTCCTCGGCGCGCCGCCGCCGGTGGAGCTGCTGCTCGTCGGCGGTCGACCGGTCGTCGAGGGCGGCCGTCTGACCACCGTCGACGAACGGGACCTGCTCCGGCGAGCCCGACGGGCAGCGGGTCGGCTGCGCGACGCGACCCGGTGACGGCCCACCCGACAGCGAGGACAGGAGTGCACGTGCCGACGATGACCGAACGGGAAATCCTCAGCCCCGAGGCGCTGGAGTTCGTCAGCGAGCTGCACCGGCGCTTCGACGCCCGTCGTGCGGAACTGCTCGCCCGTCGCGCCCGGCGACGCGCGGAGATCGCCCGGACCGGCCGACTCGACTTCCTGACCGAGACGAAGGACATCCGCGAATCCGAGTGGCGGGTGCCCCCGCCGCCACCGGGTCTCGTGGACCGGCGCGTGGAGATCACCGGACCCACCGACCGCAAGATGGCCATCAACGCGCTCAACTCCGGCGCGCAGGTCTGGCTCGCCGACCTGGAGGACGCCAACACGCCGCACTGGGCGAACGTCATGGCCGGGCAGATCAACCTGTACGACGCCGTACGCGCCACGATCACCCACGACGCGCCGGACGGGCGGCACTACGCCCTGCGCGCCGACGGGCCGCTCGCCACCATCGTCGTACGACCACGGGGCTGGCATCTCGACGAGCGTCACGTGCTGGTCGACGGGGTGCCGGCCGCCGGCGCGCTCGTCGACTTCGGCCTGCACGCCTTCCACAACGCGCGGGAGTCGATCGCGCGGGGCGTCGGCCCGTACTACTACCTGCCGAAGCTGGAGAGCCACTCCGAGGCGCGGCTCTGGCACGACGTGTTCGCGTACGCCGAGGACACGCTCGGCATCGGACGCGGCGCGATCCGCGCGACCGTGCTCATCGAGACCATCACGGCGGCGTTCGAGATGGACGAGATCCTGCACGCGCTGGGACCGCACGCCGCCGGGCTCAACGCGGGGCGCTGGGACTACCTGTTCTCCATCATCAAGAACTTCCGCGAGCGCACCGTCCTGCCCGACCGTGCCGCGATCACGATGACCGCGCCGTTCCTGCGCGCGTACACCGATCTGCTCGTCGCGACCTGTCACCGCCGCGGCGCGGTCGCGATCGGCGGCATGTCGGCCTTCGTGCCCGGCGGTGACGCGCAGCGGAACGCGGCGGCCTTCGCGCAGGTCCGCGCGGACAAGGAGCGCGAGGCGAACGACGGCTTCGACGGCTCCTGGGTGGCCCACCCGGCGCTGGTGCCGGTCTGCCGCGAGGTCTTCGACGGCGTCCTCGGGCAGCGGGACAACCAACTGGACCGCACGCGCGACGACGTGCGGGTGGCCGCCGACCGGCTGCTCGACTTCACGGTCGCGGGCGGCGAGGTCACCTCGGCCGGACTGCGGACCAACGTCTCGGTCGCGCTGCGCTACCTGGAGGCCTGGCTCCGGGGCGTCGGGGCCGTCGCCATCAACAACCTCATGGAGGACGCGGCCACCGCCGAGATCTCCCGCGCCCAGGTCTGGCAGTGGGCGCACCAGGGTGTCCCGCTGGCCGACACCGGCGAGACGGTCTCCGCGGACCTCGTCCGACGCGTCGTGGGGGAGGAGCTGGCCGGAATCCGGCACGCCGTGGGGGAGACCGCCTACGCGGCCGGACGGTGGCCGGACGCCCGTGCCCTCGTCGAGCGGGGCGCGCTGGACGACGAGTTCGTCGACTTCCTCACGGTGCCCGCGTACGAGGTCGTCGACTGATGGGCCGCCGACTGCACGAGCGGACCGGCCTCGAACTGGACCGCCGGCTCGCGCCGGTCGACGAGGCGCTACGGCGGCGCTACCCGGGTGCGGCCCCCGGCCGGCAGCCGGTGCACACCGTGTACGTCCCGGCGGACCGGTACACCCCGGACCTGTGTCGGCGGTGGGGCGAGCAGGCGCTCGACACGTTGAACGGGTGCCCACCCCTGCCGTTCGGAGTGGAGCTGCGCGACCGCGTGCTGGCGAAGCTGTCCAGCGAGCCCATCGAGGATCTCCGTCTCGACTTCGAGGACGGTTACGGCGTACGCGACGACGACGAGGAGGACGAGACCGCCCGCGTCGCCGCGACGGCGCTGCGGGACGGCCCGCGCCCCGCGTTCGTCGGGTTGCGCTGCAAGAGCCTCGACCCCGACACCCGGGACCGGGCGATCCGTACCCTCGACGTGTTCCTCGACGCGCTCGGTCCACCCCCACCCGGCTTCGTCGTCACCCTGCCGAAGGTCCGGGCCGTCGAGCAGGTCGCGGCGATGTCCCTGCTGTGCGCGGCGCTGGAGGCGGCGTACGCGCTGCCGGCCGCGAGCCTGCGCTTCGAGCTGCAGATCGAGACCCCGGAGGCGGTGCTGGGCGCGGACGGCACCGCCACCGTCGCCCGCATGATCACCGCCGCCCAGGGCCGGTGCGTCGGGCTGCACTACGGCACCTACGACTACAGCGCCGCCTGCGGCGTCGCGGCCGCCCACCAGTCGCTCGACCATCCCGTCGCCGACCACGCCAAGGCCGTCATGCAGGCGGCGGCGGCCGGCACCGGCGTACGCCTCAGCGACGGCTCGTCGAACGTGCTCCCGGTCGGCGACGCGACGGCCGTACACCGGGCCTGGCGGCTGCACACGAGCCTGGTCCGGCGGTCCCTCGCGCGGGGCTTCTACCAGGGTTGGGACCTGCATCCCGCGCAGTTGCCCACCCGGTACGCCGCCACCTACGCCTTCTTCCGCGAGAGCCGCGCGGCCACCGTGGAACGCCTCACGGCGTACCTGGACCGCCGGGCCGGTGGCGTGCTGGACGAACCGGCGACCGCACACGCGCTCGCGGGGTTCCTGCGCCGTGGGCTCGACTGCGGCGCGCTCGACCCGGACGAGGTCGTCGTCGACCGAGCCACCCTGGAGGCGCTGTGAGCTACGACCTCGTCCTGCGCTCGACGCGGGTCGTCACCCCGCAGGGTGAGCGGCCAGCGACGGTCTGCGTCACCGACGGACGCATCGAGGCGGTGACCGACCACTCCGCCGTACCCGACGGGCCGCTCACCGACCTCGGCGACCTGGCCCTGCTGCCCGGCCTCGTCGACACACACGTGCACGTCAACGAACCCGGGCGTACCGAATGGGAGGGCTTCGCCTCGGCCACCCGCGCCGCGATAGCCGGCGGCGTGACGACCATCGTCGACATGCCGCTCAACTCCCTCCCGCCGACCGTGTCGGTGCCGGCCCTCGACGTGAAGCGCCGCGCCGCCGACGGCAGAGTCCACGCGGACGTCGGATTCTGGGGTGGGGCCGTACCCGGCAACGCCGGAGACCTCGCGGCGCTGCACCACGCGGGTGTCCTCGGCTTCAAGTGCTTCCTCGTCGACTCCGGCGTGCCGGAGTTCCCACCGCTGGACCCACCGGCGCTCGACGAGGCCCTGCGCGCGGTCGACGCCCTGTTCATCGTGCACGCCGAGGACCCGGACGCCGTGCGCGCCGCACCGCCGTCGCGCCGGTACGCCGACTTCGTGGCGTCCCGACCACCGAACGCCGAAACGGAGGCCATCGCCCAGGTGCTGGACGCGGCCGGCCGCGCCGCCGCGCGCGTCCACATCCTGCACCTGTCGTCGGCCGACGCCCTGCCGCTGATCGCCGCCGCCCGAGGCGCCGGTGTCAGCGTCACCGTCGAGACCTGCCCCCACTACCTCTGCCTCACCGCCGAGGAGGTGCCCGACGGCGCCACCGAGTACAAGTGCTGCCCGCCGATCCGCGACCGCGTCAACCAGGACCGGCTCTGGGCGGGCCTCGTCGCCGGCGTCATCGACTGTGTGGTCTCGGACCACTCGCCCAGCACGCCGACGCTGAAGAGACCGCCGAGCGGTGACTTCGCCGCCGCGTGGGGTGGCATCTCGTCGTTGCAGATCGGGCTGCCGGCGATGTGGAGCGCTGCCCGGCGGCGCGGGTACCGGTTGGTGGACGTCGTCCGCTGGATGGCGCAGCGACCCGCCGAGATCGCCGGACTGGGCGCCAAGGGGCGCATCGCTCCCGGTTTCGACGCCGACCTCGTCGCCTTCGCGCCGGACGAGCCGTTCGTGGTCGACCCGACCGCGCTGCGGCACCGCCACCCCGTCACCCCGTACGCCTGGCGGACGCTGCACGGCGTCGTACGCGACGTGTGGCTGCGTGGCCAGCCGGTCTCGCCGGACGGACCGCCACGGGGACGCCTCATCTCCCGGAGCAGCCGATGACCACGCTTCCCGACCTCGCCTCCCGGGCGCTGTCCGGTGGCGTCGTCCACGCCAACGACGAGTTCTTCGCCCCCGCCGACCACCTCGTCGACCCGAAGCCGCCGACGTTCACCCCGGCCACGTTCGGGGCCAAGGGCCAGGTGTACGAGGGGTGGGAGACCCGCCGTCGGCGTACCCCCGGGCACGACCACGCCATCGTGCGGCTCGGCGTACCCGGGATCGTGCACACGGTCGTCGTGGACACCAGCCACTTCACCGGCAACTACCCGCCGTACGCGGCCGTCGACGCCTGCCGCCTGGACGGGCATCCGGCACCCGGGGACCTCGCCGAGGCGACCTGGACGCCCCTGGTGCCCCGGGTGGCGCTCGCCGGCGACACCCGCAACGTCTTCTCCGTCGAACCGGGTCACCGGGTCACCCACGTACGGCTGTCGATCTTCCCGGACGGCGGTGTCGCCCGGCTGCGGGTGCACGGCGAGGCCACCCCCGACCCCCGGTTCCTCACCGGCGGCCTGGTCGACCTGGCGGCCCTGGAACACGGGGGCCTCGTGGTGGGATGCAGCGACATGTTCTACGGCACGCCCCACAACCTGATCGCCCCCGGCCGGGCACGCACGATGGGGGAGGGCTGGGAGACGGCCCGCCGACGCGACGACGGCAATGACTGGGTCCTGCTGCGCCTCGCCGCACCCGGCGTCGTCCGCCTCGTCGAGCTGGACACCAGCCACTTCAAGGGCAACGCGCCCGGGGCGGCGGCGGTCCGCGGGTGCGCCACCGACCCGGACGACCCGGACGGCTGGTTCGACCTGCTGCCGGTGACCCGCCTGCAACCCGACACCCGGCACCGCTTCCTGGTCGCCGATGCGGACGCCGTCACCTGGGTACGCCTCGACGCGTACCCGGACGGTGGAATGGCCCGGCTGCGGGTCCTGGGGGAAATCACCCCGGCCGGCCTGGCTACCCTGCGAAGGCGGTGGTCGTCGGCGTGAACCTGGCGTCCGCGGATCTCGTTGCAGGTGCGTGGCGTCGTCGTCGGGAGGACGGAACGTGCGGGCTCGTGGGACGTCTCTGCGCGGTCGTGGCTGGGTCGCCGGCCTGGTCGCGGTCGGTGTCGCCGCCGCCATCGGCATCGGGGTGACCGCGTACGCGCGTCAGGACGAGATGGTCGGACGGTCGCTGTCCGACGACCAGATGTCCGCCGTGCTGTCGGCGGGGCACGCCTGCCCGATGATCTCCTCGGCCCGGATCGCCGGGCAGCTCATGGCCGAGTCCGGCGTGGACGCGAACGCCACGCGCACGGTCTCCGGTGGCAGCGGCCTGACCGGCCTCGACGACGAACAGTGGCAACGCTGGGTGCCCTGGCCAGGCGCGCAGCGCACCGACCCGGGCGCCGCCGTGGCCGCGCTGTCACACCTCATGTGCCAGCTCGGCGGTGAGATCCGGCAGGCCGGCGTCAAGGGCGACCCGTGGCGGCTGTCGCTGGCCGGCTTCCGAGCCGGCGTCCCGGCGGTGACCAGGGCCGGCCGGGTCCCCGACTCGGCAGGCGAGTACGTCGACCAGGCGGCTGGCTACGCCACCTACTACCAGGGCCTGCCGCACTTCGCGGACGCCGGCGAGCTGACCCTCACCGCCGGGGCGGCCCCGGACGCCGTACCCCTGCCCGAAGCGCTCGCGCCGGTCATCGCCGCCGCCGGCCGGCGCTGCCCGCAGGTCCCCGCCGCCGCGCTCGCCGGTCAGATGATGGCCGTGTCCGGGTTCCGGGCGGACGGACCGGGCGGCGTCGCCGGGGTGCCGCCGGAGCTGTGGCAGCGGTACGCGCCCGCCGACGCCTCGCCGTCGAAGGCCGAGGACGCGGTCGGCGTGCTCGCTCTCGCGATGTGCCGACTGGCGAAGGAGCTGGCCGGGCTGCCGGGCGACCCGTACCTGCTCGCGCTCGCCGCGTGGCGGGCCGGCGAGGACACCGTCCGACGCGCCGGGGGCGTACCGGACGCGACGACGCTGTCCTTCCTGGACCAGGTCCGTCGGTACACCGACTACTACCGGCTCGACACCCGGCTCGGTGTCGTGCCGGTGGCCGCGCCGTCGCCGTCCGCCCCGGTAGCCCCGTCGAAGTCCCCGGCCGTCACCCCGACACGGCGGGCGAGCGCGCCGCCTTCTCCGACCCGCAAGCCGGCGGCACCCAAGCCCACGCCGAGCAGCAAGCCGTCCGGAACGATGTTCGCGCACGAGCGGTCCGGCCAGTGCCTGGACGCGGGTGCTGCCACCGACCTGCTCGCCTCCCGGATCCAGCCGTGTGACCCGTACAAGGTGTCGCAGCGATGGAACGTGCGGTCGGACGGCACGATCCGGTCCGCCCGCAGCGGGCTCTGCCTCGACGTCAACGACAGCGGCGTCACCGACGGCACCCTCGTGCAGACCGCCACCTGCAACGGTGCCGACACCCAGCGCTGGACCCTCCGCGACGACGCCCTGATCAGCCCGGTGAACGGCGGTATGTGCGTGGACATCGGCTGGGACCTGGCGACCACGGCCATCTGGACCTGCAACTACGACGCCGACCAGACCTGGCGGCCGACCACCTGATCCGGTCTCCTGGATCCGGGTGAGGGAAATCCCCGCAGAACGGCTCGCGAGCCTCCCGAGCGGTCCCGCGCCCGGCTGCCGGCTGGTTGTCTACCGGTGCCAACGATCACCGGCGCACAGGAGGCAGCCAGCATGGCGATCACCGACATCACCCCGGACGACGTCGAGGCGGCGGCCGACAACCACCAGGCCGCGGAGGAGGACCTCGACAAGCAGCGTCGGGGTCTCGACGACACCGTCAACGCCCTCTACGCGGCCAACTCCGGCGCGCTCATGGAGACGCTGAACAAGGTCCAGGACGAGTGGAGCACGGACATGATCGGGATCCTCAAGCTTCTCGACGACTGCGAGCAGTTTCTGCGTGAGTGCAAGACGGAACTGGAACGGCTCAACCAGGAGCAGGGCAGTTCCCTCTCCTGATCGCCGTCCCCCACCAAGACCGAGAAGGAGCATCCGCCGTGACGGATCCGGGTTACATCAAGTACGACTACGACTCCATGGACGTCGCGTACGACGAGATGAAGCGCATCAGCGACAACGTGATCGCCCAGTTGGACGTCCTCGAGCAGGAGGCGAAGAGGGTTCTCGCCTTCAACGGTGAGTACGTCGCCGCCTACGACCTGAAGGCCCAGAAGGTCCGGGACGGGATCACCACGCTGAACGACGTCACGCTCGCGCGAAGCAAGGAACTGGCCGACAACTTCGCCGACTACCAGTCCACCGACAAGAAGCTCGGCGCCCGATAAGACGCGGGGGCGGCGGGAGTTGCTGCGCCGCCGCCCGCACCGCGCGACGCAACGCACACCTCGGCCCGGAAAGGAGCAGTGAGCAATGGCCAGCTCGGACAGCACCGAGATCGACCTCGCCGCGTTGCGCGACGCGGCGAGACAGATCGAGGACCTCATGACCGACGGCAGCATGACGATCTTCGAGACGGCGGCGGACACCAGCACGCTGGAGGCCGGCAAGCTCGACGCCGCCCAGTGGCTCGAGGCCATGGTCGCCGACCGCGGGGCCGGCCTGCGGCAGCACGCCCTCGACCTGCAGGCGTCCTTCGAGGCGCTCGGCACCAGGCTGCGCACCATCGCCGACATCTTCGAGCAGCAGGACCAGGCCAACGCCGACTCGCTCCAGGGCAAGGCCGTCGACGAGATCGACACCTGGACCGCATCGGTCGGCGGCCTCACCATCCCGCCCGCCGACGGCGAGGAGACGTACGACACCGGCGACAACGTCAACCGCGACGGCGCGCGCCTCGGCTTCGAGGTCGACCCGATGACGGGTGAGGCGAGGAAGGCCGACGACGGCAGCATCGAGGTCACCCTGCCGGCGCCGGAGGACCTGAACGTCACCGTCTTCCCGGACACCTCCATCACCCCGCAAGTGCTCTTCACCGACACCGACGTCGTCGACTACGACTACGAGGGCGGGTTCTTCACCGACGGCACCAACAACCAGTCGGTGCCAACGAGCACGAGCGTCACCGCGAACGTCACGCCCGAGGACGACGAGAAGTAGGCCATGCCCGAGGATTCGGTCGGCTCACTCCAGACGCCCGCCCCCCGTGGGCAGACGTTCGCCTCGCTGCACGTGTGGACGGACCTGCAGCCGTACGTCAGCGAACTGGTGGACAACACGGCGGAGACCGGCAACGCCTGGCACGACGCGGGGGCCGCCTTCGAGAAGGCCACGGCCGAACTCGCCCGCATCAACGACGAGTTCGACCGGATCAAGACGGCACTGGACCCGGGATTCGTCGGCCAGGCGGGTGACGCCTTCCAGGAGCGGACGACGGAGCTGCTCAACCACAGCCGCGCCGTGCACGACCGGCTGGAGGGGTACGGAAAGCTCGTCGGCGACGTCGGGCACGACATCAAGGTGTTCGCCACCGCCTTCTGGGAGGCGGTGGAGACGTTCCACCAGCTCACCGACCAGCAGGAGGAGCTGTTCGAGCAGGCCGTGTACAACGCGTACAACGAGGTCGAGCTGTCCCCGCCGGCGGACATGTTGCAGAAGGCCCGCGACGCGGCGTACCAGATGGTCGAGCAGAACATCATGATGCCGCACATGCGGCAGCTGCTGATGACGCTCAGCGACAAGTACGTCATCAAGGGTGAGGCGCTGGACCCGCTGGAGATCACTCCGCCGAACGTGTTCACCAGCTCGGCGGACGACTCGTCCTCGTCAAACGGGGACGACGACGATTCCTCGTCAAACGGGGACGACGACGATTCCTCGTCGAACCAGGACGACGACGATTCCTCGTCGAACCAGGACGACGACGATTCCTCGTCGAACCAGGACGACGACGATTCCTCGTCCAACCAGGATGATGACGACTCGTCGGTGTCGGACGACTCCGACTCGTCGTCGGACCGGGACGAGCGGGACGAGGCCGAGGACCGGGCGAACGACGCGATCGACAACCTCCAGGACGCCGCACCGGACGGCAGCACGGGCGGGTCGACCGGCGGCTCGTCCGGCGGGGGCCTCGGCGACGGCACGCTGAACAGTGACGGCTCCGGGTCCGGCGGCGGCGACGGCTCCGGGTCCGGTGGCGGCGACGGTGCCGTCGAGCGGCAGGCGGCCCTCCAGGATGCGCAGAACGCGGCCAACGACGCCATCGACAGCCTCTCGAACCCGGCTGGCGGTACCTCCGGCAGCGGTGGGGCGCCGAGCGGGGAGACCTCCGGCGCGGGTGCGGGCGGCGGCATGCCGGGCATGGGCAGCGGCGGCAGCCCCGGGTCCGGCAGCTCGGGCGGCGGCAAGGGCAGCGGCGGGGGCAAGGGCAGCGGGAGCGGCCCGGGCAGCGGCAGCAGCCCCGGCAGTGGCGGTGGTAGTCCCGGCGGCGGCATGCCCGGCGGCGGGTCGAGCAGTCCGGGTGGCGGCAAGGGCAGCACCGGCGGCGCCGAGCAGGCACGGCAGAAGGCACTGGACGACGCGCAGAAGGCGGCAAACGACGCGATCGAGGGCTTGCAGTCGGCCGGCGGTGGCATGCCGGGCGGCGGCTCCTCGGGAGGCGGCCTGCCGACCGAGTCGTCCGGCCCGTCCAGCGGCTCCGGCAGCGGCACCGGGCCCGGCGCGGGCGGTGGACAGCCGTCCGAGGCGGCCCGGCAGCAGGCACTGAACGACGCCAAGAAGGCCGCCGACGACGCCATCGCGGACCTGTCGGGCAAGTCCGGCGCGGGTGGCGCCGAGCGTCAGCAGGCGCTCGACGACGCCCGGCAGGCCGCGGACAAGGCCATCGAGGACCTGCTGGGCAAGGGCGATGCCAGCACTCCCGGTGAGGCCCTGCAGGATGCCCGGGAGGCGGCCACCGACGCCATCGACGATCTGTTGGAGGAGAACGAGGCCAGTGACGCCGATCCCGAGTCCAAGGAGCAGCGTCGCGAGGCGCTCGAGGACGCCCGGGACGCGCTCGACGACTCCCTCGAGGAGATGGCCCGGTCGGCGGACACCACGGATCCCCAGGACGCCCTGCACGACGACGCCGTCCGCGAGGCCCGGGAGGCGGTCGACGCCGCGATCGACGACCTGGTCGCGGACGCCGAGGCGCAGCCGGGGGAGAGCGCCGAGGAGAAGACCCGGATCGAGGCGCTCCAGGACGCCCGCGAGAGCGCGACCGAGGCTCTCGACGACCTGATCGAGGAGAACGGCGTCCACACCGGGGACGGCCGGCCGACCAGCCTCGCCGACTTCCTGCGGGGGACCGGTTCGGGCGGCGGCACGGGCTCGACGGGCGGGATCGGCTCCGCCGGTGGCGGTGGCGGTGGCGGTGGCTCGGCGGGCAGTGCGGGCGGTGTCGGTACCGCCGGCGGCCCGCTCACCGACCTCCGACCCGCCGTCCCGGTCGCGCAGGCCGGCCCGGCGGGCCCGGGGGCCGTCGACCCGTCCGCCGGGCAGGGCATGCCGATGATGCCGCCGATGGGTCAGGGCCACGGGCAGCAACCGCCACGCGACCGGGAACGCAGCATCTGGCTGGAGGGCGACGACGAGGCCTGGCAGGAGAACAGCGACGGGGCTTCCGCCGAGGCGATCGGACGGCCGTCGTGACCGTCGCGTTGCTCCAGGAGGCGGCGGCCCGGCTGAGCCGTACGCCGCCCGCGACGCTCTACGCCGCCGCGGACCGCTTCGAGGAGCGTCGGCAGACCTTCGCGGAACTCGCCGACCGGTACCGTCGTGCCCTGCGCGACGCCGACGAGGCCTTCCGGACCACCGGCTCGTCGTCGGTGCCGTCGTCATCCGCCCACGTCGCGGCCGTGCTCGACCAGCTCGCCGCGACCGACTTCGCGAGCGCGCTGCGCCGGGCCGGCGACTCGCTGGCCGACGCCCGCGACCGGCTGGGCGACCTCGCGGCCCGCCAGGCCGCGGATCCACAGACGCGACCCGACGGGTACGACGTGCAGGGCCAGGTCGTCCTCACGTCCACCGGGGCGGCGCTCCTGCGGGCCGGGCTGGACCTGCCGCCGCCACCTCCGGTCACCGCGACCGGGCGGGAGCTGGCCGGGTCGGCGCCTCCCGGCGTCGAGTTGTTCGCCGGCGACCTCGACCCCGACCGGGACGTCCCACCCAGCCCGCCCGGTGCCGCGTCGCCCGGCGCGGGCTCACCCATGATGCCGATGATGCCGATGGGCGGGATGGGCATGGGCATGGGCGCGGTCGGCGCGCAACAGCGCGAGCGGCGGGTGGTCGTTCCCGCGCCGGTCGACCCCGGCCCCTGGGCCGAATCGTCCGACGGTTGGGGAACCCCCGGACGCGCTCGGACTTCGACACCCGTACGTCCCGAGAGGAGCCCGTCATGACCGACCAGCGACCATCCGGTGACACCGCCGCCGGATTCGAGGCCGCCCTGCAGACCCTCGCCGAGGAACGGGAACGCCTGGGACGCGTGCACGAGCGGATGGCCCAGGGCACGACGACCACCTCCAAGGACCGGATGCTGTCGGTCGCCGTGAACGCCCGCGGGGAGATCCTCAAGCTGACGTTCCACAACGCCCGGTACCGCCAGATGGCCCCGGCCGAGCTGGCCGCGCTCGTCACCGAGACGATCGCGGCGGCCCGCGCCGAGTCCCTGACCCAGCTCACCGACGTCGCCGGCGACGAGGTGCTGCCCGGCATCTCGTTCCAGGATCTGGCCGGCGGCCGGGTCGACCTGGACCGGATGGTGAGCAGCTTCCTCAGCGCCTCCCTCGACGTCCTGCCGCCGGGCGCGGTGTCCCCGGCCGACCAGGCACGGCTGCGGGGGGACAACTGATGTCCGAGATCACCTCCGCGGACATTCCCGGTGTGCACGGCGTGGCCGACCGGCTCGGGGCCGGCGGCGACCGACTCGGCGAGGCGCTCAGGGCGTTGCAGCGGGACCTCGATGCCGTCTACGGGTGCTGGGGCGACGACGACGCGGGCAAGTCGTTCGCCAACAACTACGTCGGGACCGCCGAACAGCAGCTCGCCGACATCGCCACGACGGTCGCGACCCTCGGTGGGGTCGCCGACAACCTGCACGTGATCGCCGACGCGTTCCAGCAACTCGATGCGCAGGGCGGCGGCTCGCTGGAGTTGACCAGCGAGTAGGAGAGGGCACGGAGGATTCGATGGCGGAGGATTCCGGGCCCGGGGTCGTCGAGCTTCCCCCCGACCTTCAGCGGCTGCTGAAGGTCGTGGTCGGCATGGAGTGGCCCGAGGGCAACGAGGCGATGTTGCGGCGCATGCACGGGCTGTGGAGCGACCACGGTGTCGTCCTGCGTGCACTGCGCGAGGACATGCCCGGACAGGCCCGTTCGCTCGGCGACTCGATGACCGGGTCGGCCGCCACCACGTACACCGATCTCGTCCGCTCCGACCTCCCCGCCATCCTCGACGCCCTCGCCAGCGTCACCGACGAACTCGCCAAGACCTCGATGAACGCCGCCGCGGACATCCAGAAGACCAAGGTCACGATCATCGTGCAGCTGATCGTGTTGGCGGCGTCCATCGCCTGGCTGCTGGCCACCCTCTTCGGCGCGCTCTTCATCCCGGTGGTGGTGGCCACCGCGCGCGGCATCCTCTACGCGATCCTGCGTACGCTGGTCACGGAACTGGCCGCCGAGTTCGCTCTCGGCTTCGGCGTGGACCTCGCCACCCAGCTCGCCCAGATCGCCCGCGGCCTGCGCATCGGCGGCCTGGACACCCAGTCGCTGCTGGTGTCCGGCGTCGGCAGCGTGATCGGTGGCGTCGCCGCCGGAGCGGGCCGCCTCGTCGCCGGCGAGGCCGCCCGACACCTGGCCAACGCGTGGACGAGCACCACGCAGAGCATCACCGGGAACGGGATGCGCGAGATCAGGGACATCCAGTTCAAGGGCGCGTACGCCGCCATCTCCGCGACCGCCCAGGGTGCCGGCGGGGCCATCGCGGACGCCAGCACCGGCGCGATCTTCGGGCAGGCGTTCAACTGGGGCTCGGTGACCGCCGCGACGATCGGCGGCGCGTCCGAGGGCGGACCGTCCAACGGCAGTCACGGCGGCAGCGTGGGCGAGGTGACCGTGCCGGACGTGGACGGCCTGCCCACCTACGCCGAGGCGGTCGGCGACGCCGACGACAAGCCCGGCGTCGAGGAGAAGCCCGGTCTCGACGAGAAACCCGACGCGAACGCCCTGTCGACCGGAACCGGCGGGGAGAAGGCGGGAGATACTGCTGCCGACCGGTCCACCTCGGACGCCGCGCCGCAGGCGGATGCGTCCGGCTCCGCTCCCGGGCCAGCGTCGCCGGGCACGTCCACCGCCGCTCCGATCACCGCCGCTCGCGGGGGCGCGGCATCCTCGACCAGCCCGGCGGCGGCAAGCACAGGACCCACCTCGGCCTCGGCTGCCCCGTCGTCGGCGTCCTCCGAGCCGACGTCCGCAACGTCGGCCCCGGGTTCGCCCTCCCCGGCATCGGCGGGGTCCGCATCGGCCTCGGCCTCCGGATCGTCCACGTCGGCCTCCTCGGCTCCGGCGTCTGCGTCGTCGGCCTCGGCACCGTCGGCCTCGGCTCCGGCCACTGCTGCATCGCCCTCTTCTGCCTCGGCTTCATCGGCCTCGGCCGGATCGCCGGCAGGCGGCGTCGGGGCCGGTTCTGCTGCCTCCACGTCGGGGCCGGGAGTCTCATCCGGTACGAGCGCCGGGTCGGGCGGTCCGGCGGGTGCCGCTCCGGTGGCCGCCACCGGAGGCGGCAGCGTGGCGGGAGCATCCACGTCCGGGACGACCGCCGGCAGTACGCCGGTGACCACGGTCGGCGGACCCGCTGGCGCCGCTGCCACCGCCACTGGTTCGACGCCGCGCACCACCTCGTCGCCACCCGCCGGTACGTCAACCGTCGCGGGTGGTCCGGCGGGTGCGGCCAACTCCGCCACGGCGGCGCCTACCGCCACGACGGCGGCCGGTGGCAGCCCGACGGCTACGACGACGACACCCGCCTCGACCACCGCTTCGTCTCCGGCCGCGTCCGCCGCCACCGCGAGCGCCACGCCGATCTCGTCGACCAGTTCGCCGTCGACGGGACCGACGCCGTCGACGGGACCGACGCCGTCGACACCCGCCTCCGGTGCGTCGGTCGCCGCGCCCGCCTCGGGTACGTCGACCGCCGCCTCGACGCCGACGTCGCCCCCTCCACAGTCGACGTCGGCGCCAGTTGCTCCCCAGCCGACTGTGGCATCCGCGCCGACAGCCACGGCAGCCCCGCCGGTGGCACCGGCCGCCACCTCGACGTCCGCCTCGACGTCGACGTCGGCGGCGACTTCAGCGCCGGCCCCGACATCAGCCCCGACATCGCCCGCCGCCCCGACGCCTGCCTCCACTTTGCCCACGACGGGGACTCCACCTGCCCCTACGCCACCGCCCGTGCCCACGACGACGTCCCCACCCGGAACCGCGACGCCGCCGCCCACGGCCACCACCGCGACGCCAACCGCGCCCGGAACCTCGACTACCCCGCCCCTCGCGCCGGCGACATCAACCACGACGCCGAGCCCCATGTCGACCGGGACACCAACGACGACGCCGAGCCCCACGACCGGGACGCCGTCCCCGACCGCGACGCCGTCCCCGACTGCGACGCCGAGCCCCACGTCGACGGCGACGTCAGCCTTGACGCCGACGCCGGCTTCGACCGCCTCGCCGTCCACGTCGTCGACCGCCGTCGGGGACGCCGCGGCGGGCAGGCCGGTACCGGTCGTCTCCACCCCCGATCCCGCATCGAGTGCCCGGCAGCACTCGCACACCACCACCGGTCTGAGCGTGACCCCGCACGCCCCCGGGCCGACGACACCCGCACGGGACAGCGGCGGTGGTGACGTGGGCGGTGTCGTGTTCGGGTACGCGGTGCCGCGTCCGGCCGAGCGTCCCCGTGCCGACGGCGAACCGGCCCCGACGTCGCCAGCAACGTCCGACGAGTCGAGCGCCGTCGCACCGGCCGCCGCCGACGTGGCGGGCGCGGTGCCGGTCGATCGCAGCGGCTGGATCCCGGTCGGCGACCCGATCACCGTGGACCAGATGCGGGAACGCTATCCGTACCTGGACCGGGTCAACCCGCTCCGGTCGCTGCTGAACTGCGTGTTCGCGTCGATCGTCACCGATCTGCTGTTGCGCGTCGGTGGGCGGGACCGGTTCGAGGCGCCCGCGTCGGTCGTCACCGAGGTGGGGGTGCTGGGCTTCTACGCGGGACGGCCCCTGCGGGAGGTCGACGGCTACCGGGCCGTCATCGACGCGATGCGCGCCGCACCAATGGGCTCGCGCGGCGTCCTGGTCGTCAACGACGCCACGGGTTCGGTGGCGCACTCCGTGAACGTGGTTCGTGACGAGCACGGGGTGTTCTTCCTGGACGGTCAGACGAACGGGCCGGCGACCGTACCGCCGGTGCCGTCGCGGGTCCGCTTCGTCGCCACCACGGCGGACGTGCCGACACCTGCCGTACCGGCGAATCCGGCGCCCGCGACGGAGCCGGACCTCGCCGGATCGGACCACGCGGCGCTGTTCGGCCTGCAACCGCTCGGCGGCCGGCCGCGCGACCTCGTCGCCGCCGTGCTCGCGGCGGCGGGCCGCGACCAGGATCCGGCGCCGGTGGCGCACCGCTGGGGTACGACCGATCCCGGCCGCCTCGCCGACGGCCTCCGGCTCCGGCTTGTCGTGTTGGGGGAAGACGGCGCGCTGCGGGCGTACGGCGATCCGGGGAGGCCCGAGGCGTTCGTGGCGCGCAGCGGCGGCGGCTACCTGGCGCTGACTCCGACCGCTGGCCGCGAGCCCGAGTTGCCGGGTGACGGGGACGTGGAGGCGATCGGGCAGCCACGGGGCCTGACCGGCCGGGACGGCGCGGAGCCGGTACGGGCGGTGGCGTCGGAGCTGCTCGACGCCCACGACGGCGGCCTCGACCGGTACCGCTGGACGCTCGACGGTCACCAGGTGAACCTGAGCGCGCTGCTGACGCTGCCGTCGGTGCACCGTCACCTTCACCGGCTGCTCGACGACGGGCCCCTGGTGGTGCGGTCGGACCGGACCGGCCCCCGGGCGCACCGCTACGAGCTGCGGCTGACCGGTCGCCGCGCGGACGGTTACGACCTCGGCGTCGACCACCTCACCAGCCGGGTCGACGTCACCGTGACCCTGCGCCGCATCGGCCAGGTACGCGGCAGCACCACCCGCGAGTGGCCGCGGACGGTAGCGCTCACGCAGGAGTTCACGCGGACCGTCCCGCTGCTGCCGCTGCCGCCGTCCGGGATGCCGGAGCCGACGGGCGTTCCGTTCCCGGTCACGCCCGACCAGCTCCGCACCGGCGCGGTGACGGTCGGCGCGACCCGTAACCCGTCCGACCGGGCCCGGACGGGTGGGTTCACCGACGCCGTACCGCTGGGGTTCGTGCGACTCGGCGACCAGTACCGCCTGGTGGCCCGGGCCGTCGGCGGCGTGGGGCCGGTGGAGCTGCTGCTCGACGTCACCGCCGTCGCCGAGCTGCGCGACCACTTCGCCGGGCCGGGTCTGGACGGTCTCGCGTCGTACGAGCGTCCACCGGGGTACGCGGAGCCGACACGCGGCCTCGGTCCGGCGCCGGAGGGGGTCGACAACGTCAGGTGGGCCGACCCGTCCCTGGATCTCGACCGGCCCCGGTGGGACGCGCTCACGGCGCTCGCCCCGGACGTGCCCGCCGCGCGCCTGTTCAGCTGGATCGAGGCGGTCGGCCGAGCACCCGGCGACCTCACCGCCCTGGCCGACCGGATCGGTGTCGCCCCCCGGGCGCTGCTGACCGTCGCCGTCGACCTCGGTGTCGACCCGCGGGCGCTGGCCGTGTTCGCCAGCCACCTCGGGCGGCTCGACGAGATGACCGTGCGGGAGCTGCGCGGCAGTCTCGACCCGTTCGGACGGATCACCGACGAGGACGTGGTGGCGATCGCGGACATCGCCGGCCGACTCGGCCTCACCGCCGACGTCCTCCCGGCGCTGCTCGACTTCGTTCGCTACGCCGTGCCGTTCGACCTGCTCACCGCACTACCGGACGCCCTGCTCGACGCGGCGGTGGCGGTGGCCTGGCTGCGGCACGACATCGACACCCGGCCCGACCGGGCCGCCGAGGCGCTCGGACTCGACGACCGTGACCAGGTCGAGGACCTGGCAATGGAGTTGGGCGTGCTGCCCGGCCACCTGGCGGTGATCGCGCCGGAGATCCGCGATGCCGTGCTGCCGGACCTGGACGTGCCCGGTTCGAGCAGGGCGCCGGTGGCCGGACGGGCCGAGGCCGTTCGCGCGAATCTGCGCCGCAGCGGCTACCTGCCGCACAACAACGCCGCCGGCCTCACCCGTCAACTGACGCTGGCCGGCCGGCTCGGCTTCCACCCCGGTCAGCTCTCCTTCCTCCTGCCGTCGCCGCACATCGTGCTGCTGTCCCACGAGTTCCTCGTCGACGTGCCGCTGCAACGGGTCGAGCTCACCCTGCGGCTGCTCGCCGAGGACCTGACCGGCCCGTCCGAGGCGCTGCTGACCGGTCTGCCGCGCACCACCGAGGTCGGCGACGCGGAGCTGACCGAGTGGGCGGGCTCACTGACCAGCCTGGACGTCGTCGCCCAGGATCTCCGGGACGCCGCCCGAGAGCTGCTCGACCGGCCGTGGGGCGATCTGCGCGGGGCGACCGCGCTGGGTTACCGGGTCGGATCGTCGGCGTTGAACCGCTTCGTCGATGTCGCCCGGGTCGCGGTGGCCAGCGGCCGACTGCCGATCGACCTGCTCCGCATCGCGCACCGGATGAACCTGTCGGCGGACACGGTGCTGGTCGCGGCCGGTGTCATCGGCACCGACCCGCGATACCTGCACCCGTTCACCGCGCCGCTTCAGCGCAGCGAGCTGCCCGTGTCAGACCCGGACCACCAGAACGTGGTGGAGGTCGCCGCGCTGCTGCGGACGTACGCGGCCCGTCGCTCGCCGCTGCACGATGAGGCGTTGCGCGTACCGTGGATGTTCCGGCAGGCGGCGCGCGGCGTCGCCGGGGCGTGGGGCGCGGCGGTGACCCCGGCGGTCCTGACCACGGCGCTGGGCCAGTTGGGACGCGCGGAGGTGCCCGAGTCCCACACCGACGTGCTGCGCGACCGGGGTGACCGGCTCCGTGAGGCGACCCAGCGGTTCGTCACGGACCTGCCGGCCGACCGGATCGGCGGCCTCGGTGATCTCGGCGGCCGTCTGAGGCGCTGGGCGGGAGGGTTGCGGCAGCTCACCGGCATGCATGGGGCCGTCGCCGCGGCGGCCACCGCCAACCGGGATCCGCTGTTCAACGCCGTGGAGGCGCGCGACCGGTTGGAACGCGAGATCATCCAGCTCCTCGACGCCTCCGCGCGGCCAGGGCCCGAGCTGCGAGCGGCGTGGGCGGAGCGCGACCAGGCGTTGCTGAACCTCACCGTGGAACCACAGGACCGCCTCGCCCGCACCCTGCCCGGGCTCTACCTCGCGGTCCTCACCGCCGACGCCCGGTACGTCCGGCTGCTGGCCGCGGAGGTGGCGACCAACCTGCGGCAGCGCCCTGAGCTGCGCGAACCGGACGGCACGCCGCACCCGGCCGCCGCCGAGCTGGGCAGCGCGGTCGAGGCGGTGGGCAGCGCGTTCGAGGCGGTCCTGCACGACCAGCCGTTCTTCCAGCGACCGGACGACCTCACCGCCCTGGAACTGGACGAACGTCTCGCCAACGCGCTGCCGGACACGCACGGCAGTGCCGTGACCGGTCAGCGCTCCGGTGAGGCGTGGCTGGAGACGTACTGGTCGCGGCGTTTCGCCGACCCGCGGCTCGATGCGTACACCATCGCGCTCGACCACGAGGCACGGCCGTGGCTCGACCACCGGGCGGTCCTGGCGCTCGCCCGGGCCGCCGGTCAACCGCCCTGGACCATCCACCAGCTGGTGGCCGACGACCTGGAGCGGACGCCGGTCGAGCTGCTGGACCCGGCCAACCGGCACGGTATCCCCCTCGACCGCCTGCTGGACTACACCGTTCGCTGGTTCCTCGATCCGGCCGTCTTCGGGCTGCTCGACCGGTCCGCGCTGGCCGATGACGACCGGCACGCGGAGTACGCCAGGCAGCTCGAGGAGCACCTGGACGCCCGGGGCAGCGTCGTCCGGCATTTCGTGCTGGCCCGCGCGACGCAGGGCCGGTTCGCCGGTCCGCCGGCGGACACTCTGCTGTTCGACGATCCGACGGCCGTGGTGCTGAGCATGGGTCTGCCCCGCGCCTGGGGCACGGGGGACCCGGTCCCACCCGAGACACTTATCGAGTTCGGCGAGCTCCAGGTGTCGCTGATCGGCCTGATGGACGTTCAGGAGTCGTCCATCAGGTTGGGTGCCGAACTCGGCGTGCCGGCGATCTGGGTGGCCATGGTCGGCACGCGGGTCGGCCGGGTGCCACTGGACGTCGCGGCGCACGCGGCGCGGCTCGGGGTGGTGGACCCGCTGCTGCTCTTCGCGCTGGTCGCCGAACTCGGCGTCGACCCCGCCGTGTTCACCTCGGCCGACGGGCTGCGGGCGCTCAACGATCCGGCCCCGGCGGAGGACCGGTACGCGCCGGTGCGCGCCCTGCTGGCGGACCCGGTGACCGGCCCGCGACTCGCCACGGCGTGGACCCGGTCCGGGGCGCGGGTGAACCCGATACCGGGCGGTGGCCGACCGCCCCGGCCGTTGATCGAGTCGCTGTGGCAGATCTACCGGATCACCGACCGCGTGCCCACCGATCTCCTGCGGGTGGCGGCCAGCGCGTACCTGCACCCGGCGGTGCTCGCCGACCTCGCCGCCGATCTGGGGATGGACCCGCGCACGGTGTCGGCGCTGGTGCAGTCCCTGCCGGAGGGCCCGCAGCGAGACGCGGCCTCCACCGCGCCTCGCGCGCCGCGGGTCGACCGGGCCGGTCGGGTACGCGACGTGGCGGTGGAGTGGGTGGACCGGCTACAGCGGCGCTGGTCGGTGGCCGAGGACGAGATCGCCTCGCTGTTCCACTTCCTGCGTGGTGAGGGGCACAACCTCACGATCCTCGACGACGGCTCGGCCGCCCAGGTGGCGGACCTGCTGACGCAGTGGCGGGCGGAGCGTGCCGCCCGGCAGGGACGTTCGGCGATCACGACACCGGCGAACTCGCTCGACCTCGACGAGGTCATCAACGCCGCGGACGCCCCCGGCGTCCGGCCCACCGAGATCGAGGACCCGCCCGGTCTGCTGGACCTGCTGCGGGCCATCCCGGGCGTCGAGGTCACCGACTTCGCCGACGCCGCGCAGGCGGAGGCGTCGGCGCATGGGCAGACGGCCACCGAACGCGCCGACGACTCGTCCGACACCGACACCGACACCGACAGCACCGTGGACGCGCTGACGCCCGCGCGCCGGTCTCCCACCGAACCGGGAGCGATCGGCGACCCCGACACCCCGTTACGCCCCCGACTGTCGGCCGGCGATCTCGTCGGGCGAGCGCTGCCCGGTCTGGGCCGTACCGGCGGCCGGGATCCGGAACGGCTGCGGCAGTGGGTGGCCGCGGTGGAGCCGGACCGGCCCGGCGACGAGGTGACGCTGAGCGAAACCGACTGCGTCGTCCGGGCGTACGCGGCGTTCGTCGCCCTGCACGGCCGCAGCGCGAACGTGGTCGACAACCGGGCCGCCGCCGCCCCGCAGTCGATGACCGTCCGGGACCTCCAGGATCTGCTGGACGGGTCGCTGACCCGGTTGACGGACTGGCCCGCGTTGGTCGACGGGCTGCGTGGCACCCCCGGCGCACTGGCGCTCATCCACCTGCCCGCGAACGACCTGGTGCTCGCGCCGGATGCCGGCCCGGCCCGGGGTCACGTCTTCTGGCTGTGGTCCGACGACCGGACCGGGACGCCGACCCTGCGGGTGATCGACACGCAACGCGCCGGCCTGCTCGCCGACGAGGCGTTCGCCGGGACGCCGAGCAGTCGGTGGGAGCGGGCGCTGACCGGGTACGGCGTCCGCGCCCTGCTGCTCGACGCGGATGGCCGTGCCCGGCCGCTGCCGACGCCGGACGCTGGCGGCCGGCCGCCCACGCAGTCGACGCCCGAGGCCAACGGGCGGCCGTCGACGCAGCCGGTGCCGGACCGGTCCGACCTGGACGCGGTGACCCTGGCGTCGCGCTCGCCCGCCGAGCCGGGCGTGCTGGGCCTGTCCGGTACGCGGCACGGCACCGGCTCGGACGCCGTGGCCGCCGCCCTGGCCCTGCCCGGTCGGGCCACCGGCCGTGACCCGGGCCGGTTGCGTGCCTGGGTGCGTACGGTCGAGTCGCAGCGCCCCCAGACGGTGTTGCAGCACGACGTGGCCCGCGCGTACGGGGCCTTCGTCGCGCTGCACGGCCGGGCGGCGAACGTGGTGGACAGCCGCTGGTCCCCGGACGTCGTCCGGCTCACCCTGCCCGAACTCCAGCGACTCCTCGGCGGCACCGCGCGCCCCCTCAACGACGTACCGGGCATGCTCACCGCGCTGCGCGACGCGCCCGGCGCGATGGCCCTGGTGCACGTGCCCGACCGCGACCGCGTCTTCTGGCTCTGGTCGGACGACACCGGCGACGCTCCGATCGTGCGGGTCGTCGATCCCACCCATGCCGGGCTGTTGGACCGGCCCACGCCCGTGGTCCTTGACCGGATGCTGCGCACGCCCGGCGTCACCGTCCTGGCGCTCGACGCGGACGGACAGCCCGGCGGCCAGGGCCCGGCCGACACGCTGCCGCCGCCCGCCGCGCCGGCCCAGGGGCCCACCGTGCCCTGGTACCTCGAGGACGGCGCGCTCGGCCAGTTCACCGTGCTGGCCGCCGGGCGACCGGCCACCGCCCGCGTCGGCTCCGCCGCGCAGCTCGCGAGGGGCCTCGCGGCCGGCCTGCCCGTCCTCCCCGGCGTGCCGGCCCACCACGCGGAGGCGATCCGGGTCGAGATACGGCGCGAGATCGCCCGGGCGTTGACCGCGCCGGAGCGCGGCACCGGTCCGGCCGACGCCGCCTACGAGCAGTACCTCGAACACTGGGACGAGCGGCTCACCAGCGGCATCCACCTCAGTGTCGGCAACCGTCTGGTGTGGATCCTGCCGGTGCCCCGGGTGGCCCGTCCCGCGCCGCCCGCACCCGAGCAGGACGCCAAGGTCTACAAGGTCAGCTTCGGCTCGACGTCCCGGGGTTGGACCAGGGACAGCGAGCGGCCGACCGGCGGCATCTTCAGCCCGGACACCGCGCTCGGCGGCATCAGCCAGTACGTGACCCGGGTGATCTTTCAACTGCCGGACATCACCTTCGGAAGCAACCGCGAGCACGGCAGCTCCGAGGGGCGCAAGGTGCTCGCCGGCCGGCAGATGTTCGTCGCCGACTCCACCACGTTCCAGGCCGGGTTGGCCTTCAAGGTGTACGTCGACGGCCGGCTCTGGACCACCACGCGAACCCTGCCCACGCACGAGAACCTGCTGCTCATCCAGTTCCCCACGCCGTACACCGACCCGGCGAACGGGCAGTACGGACCGGCCCGCGCCGCCGCTTCCGTCGACGGCTCACCACCCCGCACCTCGAACGCCGACCGGGTGTTCAACGCCCTGGCCACCGAACAACTCATCACCGGCTGGCACCGGGCCCTGCGGGAGAGCCTCGACGCGGACGCGGCCGCCGACTTCGCCCGGCAGGGCGTGGCGCAACTGCTCAACGAGCGGACCGCGCTGAACCGCAACCGACGCCTGCTGCACGGTTCGGACCGTGCCACCGGCCTGCACCACGGCAGCACGACCATGTCGCTGCACCTCATGCTCCGGCCGATGAGCCTGCAACACCTCGGTGACACGCCGGACGTCGCGGTCCGCGACGACCTCGGCGTCATCGCGGAGGCCGGTACCAGCGCCGACGGCAGCCGGAGCGTCGCCGTCGCCGGCGAGGTCGCGTCGTACGGCATCAGTCACATCGCCCGTGCGCTGCCCACGCCGGGCGGGAAGCTGCCCAAGGACAACAGGTTGCAGGGCACCGTCAGTGGCGAGCTGGGCGGCAGCGTCGGTCGCGATGCCGGCGTCGAACTCGGCGAGAGCGTGCTCAACCACACCGTGTTCAAGCGCACCGGGGCGCAGACCCGGTACCGCCAGCAGTTCGAGACGGTGCTGGTGACCCAGCTGAGTTCCGGCGAGGTCCGGCCGGTGGTGCTGCTCGGCATGCCCGGGGAGGTGGCCGTCTGGGAGGACCAGCGCGGCGAGTACGAGCAGGCGTTGCTCGGTGCCCCCATGGACGGTCCGATCGTGGCGGTGCCGCCGGCGCCTCGGCGTATCGGCCGACTGGTCGACGAAGCGGAGATCCGCGACCGCCTCGGGCCCCGCGCCGTCGAGGTTCTCACCGGTGGTCGGGTCGTCGACCCGAAGACCCGACGGCTGATGCCGAGGGTCGAGACGCCGCAGCTGCGGGGCCGTTATCCGGCAACGGCGGTGCCCGGCGAACCCCTTGCCCTGGCCACCCGGCGCGGCCTGGGCCCGAGCGCACCCCTGTCGCTGCCCGGCGCCGAGGTGGTGCTCGACACCGCCACCGCCGGGCTGCTCGCCCTGTCGCACCGCGAGGAGCTGCCCGTCGACGTCATCGAGGACCTGGAAATCCACATCGGGCGCGACGCCATGGAGGCGGACCCGAGCCGGTTCCAGACCGGAGACCCGTTCCAGGTGACCATCGAGGGCGTTCCGTACGACGTGCTCGTCATCGCCTACCTGGAGGAGTTGCGCGATACGGTCGCCTATCCGATGGACGTCAACCTGCGCGCTCTGCAGGGCAGCTCGGTGGAGGGCTCGGTCGGCACCTCCCACGGCATGGGCGGTGGCTTCGGCGGTGGTCTGCTCGTCCCGCTGCCGCTCGAGGAGTGGAAACTTCAGCTCGGGCGGGCCGAGGTGCAGGGCGAGTGGGAGTGGTCCCGCTCCGACGCGTACGACGGCGCGGTCAAGCACTACCGGCGTACCGAGACGACGGGAGGCGTGACCGAGTTCCGCTACCGGGTGATCTACGAGGTCGTGTTGCGTCAGGGGACGCAGCCACGGGTCACGTACCTCATCGGCGACGACCCGAGAGACCCGAACGATCCGAACCACCCCGATGAACCGGACGTCACCGCCCTGCGGACCGTGCTGCCCGACGAGCACCGGTTGGACCGGACTGTCACGCCAGCCGAGCAGGATCAGGCCGGTCGGGTCACCGAGGTGACCTTCCGCGCGTGGGACCAGGCCGACCCCATCCCGTACGAAGACGAGTCCGCCGTCGGGGTGTTTCCCTTCCTGCCCGGGCTGCCCGAGGTCGCCGCTCAGGCCGCTCGCACGTACGCGCAGATCAACAACCTGGATCGCCGGTGGTTCACGGAACCGCTGAACTGGCCGCGTCCGCTGTGGAGCGTGGGCATCGCCAGCCAGGTCGCCGGGCGCCTCGCCGAGATGACCGACGGCTACGGCTGGCTCATCGATCTGCCCGACGAGGGCGGGCACCACCAGGCGGTACGGGTGCAGGTGCGGGCGTTCAACCCCGAGCAGACCCGGCCGCCCTCGGACGTCGAGATCGAGCACTACCAGCAGTTCAGCGCCGGCCACAAGTGGTCGCACGACACCGGCAGGAGCGCCGGGATCAGCATTTCCACCGGTCCGGTCTTTCCACTCGGCGGTTCCGGCACGGTCGACGATCCGACCGACCGGGTCGCCCCGTCCGACCCGACCCGTCGGCAGGTCGGCGGCGTCGGCGGCGGCGGCGGACCGTTGCCCGGTGGTGACACCGCGGGCGAGGGTGGTCTCGGTCGCCTCGCCTTCGGTCCGTCCGGTGGCTACCGGTGGGCCCGCGAGGACGGGGTGTCCGACGAGTCCGGCTACATCGACATCACCCGGGCCACCTACGGCGGGCTCACCCAGCACTACCGCAGCGACCTCGTCTTCAAGATCAGTGCGGAGCGGTGGGACGGTGAGCAGGGCGAGGTCACGCAAGCCGTCCGCTACCTGCGGGTCAACCTCGGCAAGGAGTTCATCGCGCCGGACCGGCTCGCGGCGGCCCTCGGGCTGCCCGGCGCCACCACCGTCACGCCAGCCAGCCCACCGACGCGCCGCCCGGTCGATCCGGAGCCGGTCCGCGCGTGGTCGCACCCGGAGCGGCTCGCCGCCCGTGCCGTGCTGCCCGCCGTCACCCGTGCGCTGTCGGTATGGAAGCTGCTACCGCGCCGCGCCAACCCGATCGACCTGCCGCCCACGCTCCTCGTCCGCGCCCTCATCGCCCGGTTGCGGCCCGCCGCCCTCGAAGGGCAGTTCGCCACCCTGACCGGAGCGGGCCTACGGGTGTGGCAGCCGGTCGTCACCGGCGGGAAGATGCGGTTCCTGCTGGTGCAGGTGACCGGTGACCTCCAGGCGCCGACCGAGGACCTGCCCCGCGACGACGTCGCCCTGACCGAACGCAGCGAGGCGGTGACGGCCCACTCGACCGACACCGCGCACTCCGGCAGCCTGCACGTGGGGGGCCGGACCCGGGCCCGCGGCGAGATCGCCTCGAAGGCGGACCTGGCCGGCGAGTTCCGGGCCGAGTGGCAGCGCACCACCGGCGTGGGCAGCGGCCTGGCCGACGAGACCAAGGACATCATGCGGCTCGGCATCAAGCAGTCGCACGAGTTCACCCAGCCCATCACCTTCCGAGTCGACATCGGCCTCACCACCGAACTGCCGGAACTCCTGCGGTTCCTCAGCACCACCAGCGCGAACCTTTACCGCGCCCTCGAGGGGCTGGTGCGGCGCGACACCGGCTCGTGGAGCCGCTGGTCGGCCGACGCGCCGGTGGTGGGCCGGGCCGGCTGGTGGGAGCGGACCACCACGATCACCGACATCGCCGGCAGCGGGCGGCTCGTCGTTCCCGCGTACCTGACGATCGAGGACACGCCCTCGGCCTCCACCGGCCCGGTGAACGGCAGTTGGGCGCCGGCCGGTCCGTCCCGGCCGGCGGCGCTGCCGGCGGTCCGGATCGAGCGAGGCCCGCGCCCCGCGCCACCTGCTCTCAACGCGACGGTGCTGGCCGACCCCACCTTCACCCCCCAGTCGATGAGAGCCGTCGCGCAGGCCGCCCACGCGTGGGCGAAGCTGGTCACCGAACCGCTGCGGACCTGGCCGGATGTCTTCGACGAGGACAGTCCGCCCCGGATCGCCCGCAAGGGGGACCTCAGCTCCCTGGAACGCACGGTGGCCCACCACACCTCGGACCGCCAGCTCAACCGTCGCTTCGAGGAACTGCTCGAACACCGCTACCAGGTGGGCGACACCGGCATCCGGCTCGGTCTGGACCTCCGAGGCTCGTCGTTCAACGTGGACCGCGCCCCGGACGGCACCGTGCGGCCCCGCGGTTTCGCCCACAAGGGCCGCAACTACCGGCAGCGGGACACCAGACCCAGCTACGAGGTCTCCCAGAGCACCAGCTCGTCGGTGGGCGGCGGAGCGACGCTGCGGGGGACCACCGGCAACATCCGCACCGGCCCGGGCGGCTCCGGGTACGGCGGCTTCGGCGGCGGCCGGGGGTACGAGGGCGAGACCAGCAACGTCGGCGAACGCAACAGCGAACGACGAGCCCAGTACCACCTCATGCGCTACGACGCGACCCTGGTGATCTATCCGCCGGGTGATCCGGGCCACCGGCTGCTGATCGACCGGGACGGGGCGTTGTTCGCGGTGACGACCGTGCGACCGGACACCACGTACCAGCCGCCGGCCCGGTTCGCGCCGACGGTCGTCGACCGCGTGCAGGGCATGGAGTTGGGCAATCGCATCGACACCGCTCCCACCACCCGGCCGGCGGCACCGTCCCGGGTCAGGATGGACGAACCGGCGTTCCGGCGGACGGTCGACGAGGTGGCCGACGCCGGCAACGCCGCGTTCGTCCGCACCGGTCTGCTGTCGCTCGCCGAGTGCCTCGCGCTGGCCGAGCGGATGGTCACCCGGCTCTACCCGTCGGCGACACCGGAGCTGCACGCCCTGCGTCCGAGTCGCACACAGGAGGCCGACGCCGCGACGTCCTGGCTGACCGGGCAGACCGACTGGACGCCCGTGACGGGTTGGCACACGGTCGAGGCGGACCTGCGCGACCGGCCCGGCACGACGGCCGTCGTACTGCTGCAACGACCGAACCAGACCGTGCACCACATGTTCCTCGCACACACCCTCGCGGACGGCCGCGTGCTCTGGGCCGACCCGGTCCGTCCGCCCGGCGAACGGGTCTTCGCGAATCCCGGGCCGTTCGCGGACGCCCGGTTCGAGTCAGCCGTCGCCGCCCGTGCCCTCGTCATCGGCGCGGACGCCACCGTGGCGCCCGGCCGGAGCGCACCGGAGTCCGCCTCGACCGCGCGTGCGGTGGTGGACGCGCCGCTGGGCCACGACGTGCGGGGCAGCGTCCCCATCCGGGCCACCGCAGGGCCCTCGGCCGCCCCCGCGCCCTCCTCGACCGGCGACCAATCACGGGCGTCGGGCGGCGAAACGCCAGCGGCGCGTCCACAGCCCGTCGCCGACGCCGAGCCGCCCGCCCGTCCACAGCCCGTCGCCGACGCCGCGCCGCCCGCACGGGTGGTCGATGTCGAGGCGGTACGCGCCACCCTGCGCGACAGAGTGGCCGCCGGCGACGACCCGATCCCGTACCGGACGGGTCCGGTCCTGACCGGCGCGGACGCCGCCGGCCTGAGCCTGACCCTGCGCACGGCCGGCCCGGTGGACCTCGCCGAACTCTCCGGGCGGCTGGCCGATCCGAGCACGGTGACCTCCGGGCCGGACGGCCAGGGCGTGACCCTGCGCCTGTCCGACACCCGTGACACCTGGGCGGACCTGCGGACCGTGGCCCGGCACGTCCGGGCATCCGGTGCGCGGATCCGGTCGGCCACGGTCGACGCCGCGCTCGGGCCCGATCAGCACGCCGCGCTCGCCGCGGTCGTGTCGACCCACCACGCGGCCCTCGCCCGGATGGTCGGTGTCACCGAGGCCACCGTCGACGCCCTGCGCGCCTCGATCAGCTGGACGAACCTCAACCTCGGTGTCCTGCAGGCCCAGATCCGGCTGGTGCACGCGCTGCGGGGCGTCGGTGGGGCGGCCGCGCCGGCGTGGTTGGGCAACCACCAATACTGGTGGCACGACGACGAGCCGGCGATCGTGTCGCACGAGGCCCGCCGCCTCCTCGACGCCGTCGCCGCCGTCCTGCCCGACGACCCCTCCGACCTGGTCGCGCTCGCCCTGCTCGCCGACGACGTGAACCACGGACCGGCGGTCCCCGTTGGTCAGTCATGACGATCCGCATGATCTCGGCCGACGGTGGCCGCCACGTGGTGGCGGAGCACCCCGCGGATCTGCTCGCGGAGCTGATCGACGGGTACGCCCGGTTGCCGTCGCGGCACCGCCGCGCCGCACGGGTCGCCCACGCGGAGCGCTCACTCGCCCGGATCCGGCAACGGTTGGCCGCCGGATTCGGCCCGGACGCCGTGCCGCCGGCGGTCCTCGTCGACGTGCGCCACCTGGAGGAACCGCGTGACGACACCACGGTGATGTGGTTGGCCACCGACGACGAGGATCGGTACCTGCGGTCACTGGCCGCCGTTGGGGAGATCTTCCTGACCGTGGGGGAGGGGCATTCGCGAGGGATGTCCCCCGACTTCGCGGGGGCGAGCGGTGCCGACGCCCCGACCGCCCGCGTGCGCTGATAGGAACCGGGCATGCGGAGACGGCGTACGGCGGTGGGACGGCAGGCGGAACTCGACGCCCTCGCCACGGCCGGACGCGACGCCGGGGACGGTGGCCGCTTCGCGCTGGTCCGTGGCGTCGCGGGTAGCGGACGGACGGCCCTGCTGGACGCCGCCGCCGACGCCTGGCAGTCCACGGGCGTCGCGGTGCTGCGGTTGCCGTCGGCCGGTCCGGCGCGAAGCGGCACGAGCGGCTTCGAGGGGCTGCTCGACGCGGTCCGGGAGCACTACGAGTCGCTGGGCGAGCCGACCCTGGCGGCGCCCGTGGCCGCCCTCGGCGCGCTGTGCCCGCCGTCCACCGACCCGTCGCCGGGCCACAGCGCCGTGCTGGCCCGGGAGGCCGGCGCGCTCTTCGCCCTGATCGGCCGTCGGGGCCCGACCGTCCTGCTGGCCGACGACGCCGGCGACCAGCCGACCCGGGTCCTCGCGCTCGGCGCCGCCGTCCGCCCGGGAGTCCTGGTCGTCGCCGCCACCGAGCCGGACGCGCCCGCCGCCGGTCGCCTCGACGCGCTGGCCGACGTGGTCGTCGACCTTCCACCGCTGCCCGCCCCGGCGGTACGCGAGCTCCTCGGTCGCCGCTACCGCACCCCCGTCGACGACGCGTTCGCCTCGGTGCTGGGTGACGCGCTCGGCCCGCTGGCCGGGCATCCGGCGACCGTCGTGGCGACCGTCGACGCGTTACGCCGGGACGGCCGGCTCATCGAGGCCGGCGGACACCTGTGCCTGCGCGACCCGTCCGCGCCGATCCTCCTGCCGCCCGGTCACCCGCTGACCGTCCGGCTGCACGCGTACGGCGTCGACGCCGTACGTCTGGCCACGATGGCGTCGGTGGCCCGGTTCGGCCTCGCCGACCTGCCACTGTTCGCCACGGCCACGCTCGGCGACCCCGACGGTCACGGCGCGATCCTCGACAACCTGGTGGAGGCCGGGGTGCTGGTCGCCGACCGGCTCGGTGGCATCCGCCCGCAGAGCCCCGCGCTGGCCGCCCGTCTCGTCCACGACGCCGGACCGCGGGCGGTGGCCCGACTGCACCGGGCGTGCGCCGCCGCGCTGTTCCGCCGTACGGGCGCGGGTGACCGGGCGGACCGGGCCACGCTCGCCGACCACGTCACCTCGGCCGGCGCCGCGGTGCCGCCCGATCGGCGTACCGCCCGTACGCTGCTGTCCACCGCCGCCCGGGCCACCGAACGGGAACCGGACCGCGCCGCGCACTGGCTGAGCGCCGCGCTGCGGCACTGCGACGGCGACGACACGGCCGGCGACATCCAGGCGCGGCTGCTGCGGCTCCTGGTGCGGACCGGCCAGTTCACCCGGCTCACCGCCGAGGTCGACCGGATCGCCGCCCGCGGCGTCCCCACCGCGGGCCACGCCGACCTGGCCGCCGCCGCCCTGCTCGCCACCCTGCACACCGGTCGGCCGCTGTCACCGCGCGTACGGGCGGCGCTGGCCGGGCCGGACCCCATGGTGGCGTTCGGCGACGCGTGGCCGGCCGGTACGCCGATCCCGGTCACCGACCCGCCGGTCGCGGACGCGTCGCTGCTGACGGCGCACGAGTTCGCCACGGTCCGGCGGGCGCTCACCGTCGGGGCGGGGGACGATCCGCTGGTCCGTGCCGGCAGCCTCGGCGACCTGGCCCTGGTGCTGCGCCTGGTGCTCGGCGACAGCCGGTACGGCGTACCCGTCGACGGTCCGGTCGCCGCCTACCACCGGTTGCACGAGCACCGCGCACGAGGCGACCTCGCCGGCGTGCTCTCCGCCGCCCGGGAGGCGAACCTCACCGACCTGCCGGACCGGCTCGTGCCCCGGCTGGCCCGACTGTGGGCCGCCGAGGCGTTGGCGCTGCGCGGGCAGCGCGAGGCCGCCGCCGAGTGGCTGCGCTCGGTGCCGGCCGATCCGCCGTACGCGGCCCTGCGCTGGTGGGTCTCCAACGGTCCCGGGTGGGAGCCACGCGACGCGGCGGACGTCCGGGAGCGGCTCGCCGAAGGCGCGCGTGCCCACGAGGCGCACCTGTCGTCCGGCAGCGTGCTCGGCGTGGAGCAGTTGCTCGTCCGGCTCGCGGAGCTGGGCGCCCGGTACGCCCCCGGCACGGCGGGCCTCCGGCTGCCGCTACCGGACGAGACGGGTGGTCCACGGCTCACCACCGAGGCGGAGTCGTTGATCCACGCCCTCGTCGAGCGGGACGCTGCGGCCGCCGAGCGGAGCGTCGAGCAGACCCGCGCGCGCGGTCACCGCCTCGACCTGTGGCACGCCACCCTGGCCCTCGGCCACACCGCCGAGGACGCCGAACCGTGGTTGCGCCAGGCGTACGAGGTGGCCCGGACGCTGGACGCGGCGGCGACCCGGACGGTGGTCGCCACGGCGATGCGCCGCCGGGGCGTACCGCTGCCGCAGACCCGGGGCGCCCGGCCCGCGTTCAGCGCGATCGAGAGGCAGATCATCGAGCTGCTGCCCAGCGGGCGCACGAATCGGCAGATCGCCGCTCGCCTGCGCCTCAGCGAGAAGACCGTCGAGAACCACCTGACCCGACTGTTCGCCCGTACCGGCCTGCGTTCGCGCGTGGAGTTGGCCGCGGCGAGCCTGGACAGGGACGTTCTCGGTGCGGTGTCCTGACCGGTCGACGCGGAGGTACCACCCGGCGTGAGAAGCAAGAGGATCCTCGTCTCCCGGACCGCCCCAGCGGCCAGCCGCAGCATCCGCGAGGCGTTGCAGAAGGCGGAGCCCGGCGCGCTCATCATGGTGGCGCCGGGCCACTACCCGGAGAACCTGCTCCTGGACAAGGTGGTCACGGTGACCGCCGAGGAGGGGCCGGGCACCGTCAAGATCACCGCTGCCAGCGGCCCGGCCGTCGTGCTGACCGCCGAGTCGGCGGCACTCAACGCGCTGACCATCGAGGCGCTCGACGCGGACAGCCCCGCCGTCGCCTTCGAGGCCGGACAGCTCGGCGTCACCGAGTGCGAGCTGTCCGCCGGCTCCTGGGCGACCGTCTTCGTCCTCGGCCGGGCCTCGCTCACCATGCGCGGCAGCCGCGTCACCAACCAGACCGGCGCGGGGGTGGTGGTCACCGCCGCGACCGGCACCGTCCTCGACGACTGCCGGCTCGTCCAACTGGGCACCTCCGGCGTGGTCGTCGGCGAGAGCGGCGTGCTGCGGATGCGGGCCAGCACCGTGCAGGGCGCGGGCGGCAACGGGGTGTGTCTCAACGGGCGCGCGTCCCTCGACCTGGAGGACTGCGAGATCATCGCCGCCGGTAAACCGGCCCTCGCCGTGGAGCAGCAGGCCGCGGCGGTGATCCGGCGGTTGACCGTCACCGGCGGCGACAGCATCGGCGCGTACCTGGCGACCACCGGTGCGGTGTCCATCGAGGACAGCGCGATCAGCGGCAACGCGCACGACGGCGTGTTCGTCAGCGGCCGGTGTGCTCCACGGCTGACGCGGTTGGCGGTGCGTTCCCCCGGTCGGCACGGCCTCCGCTTCGTCGGGCAGGCCGCGGGTGTCGTCGAGCGGTGCGCGGTCGTCGGGGCCGGCGCCACGGCGGTCAGCGTCGACGAACGCTCCACACCCGAGTTCGCCGAACTGGAGGTCGACGGCGGCGGCGACTCGGCGGTACGCATCGACGGCGGCGCCGACCCGTTCTTCCGACGCCTCCAGGTGTCCGGCTGCCCCGGTACGGCCATCGTGGTCACCGGCGCCGCGCGCGGCACCCTGGAGAACGTCACCGTGGACTCACCGGGCAGCCACGGTCTGGTCGTCGAGGACGGGGCGCGTACCACGGTCAGCGGGCTCAGCCTGCGCGGTGCCACGGCCGCCGGCCTGCGGGTCGCCGGGGCAACCCTCACCTGCACCGACGCCGACATCGCCGGGTCCGGCGGCCCCGGCGTGGAGGCCGCCGCCGGGGCCGAGCTGTCCCTGACCCGGTGCCGGGTGCACGACGGCCGGGCCGACGGGTGCGCGGTGGCCGCCGACGCGTCCGGGGTTGTCGCGGAGTCGGAGTTCCACGGCAACGCGGGCAACGGGGTCACCGTCGCCACCGCCGAGCCGGTGCGGCTGACCGGCTGCGCGGCGCACGACAACCGCGGATCCGGGCTGCGCCAGCTGGTGCCGGGCGAACTGACCGTGGACGGGTTCAGCAGCGCCCGCAACGGCGCGCCGGACGCGTACGGCACCACCGCTGCCGCCACCGCCACCGCGTACGCCGCGACGGCCCCGGCGGACCGCGCCGAGATCCGCCGCGCCGGTGACCCGCTGGCCGAACTGCACGACCTGGTCGGCCTGCAGAGCGTCAAGCACGAGGTGTCGTCGCTGGTCAACCTCAACAAGATGTCGCAACGCCGCAAGGAGGCCGGGCTCAGCGCCCCGCCCATGGCCCGGCACCTCGTCTTCGCGGGGCCGCCCGGCACCGGCAAGACGACCGTCGCCCGGCTCTACGGCGCGATCCTCGCCGACCTCCGGGTCCTGCGCTCCGGTCACCTCGTCGAGGTGGCCCGCGCCGACCTGGTCGCCCAGATCATCGGCGGCACCGCGATCAAGACCACCGAGGCGTTCAACCGTGCCCTCGGTGGGGTGCTGTTCATCGACGAGGCGTACACGCTCAGCACCGGCCGGGGCGGCACCGGCCCCGACTTCGGTCGCGAGGCGATCGACACGCTGGTGAAGCTCATGGAGGACCACCGCGAGGACATCGTGGTGATCGCCGCCGGCTACTCCGCCGAGATGCAGCGTTTCCTCGACACCAACCCCGGCCTCGAATCGCGGTTCAGCCGGACCATCGAGTTCCTCAGCTACAGCGCCGCCGAGCTGGTGACCATCGTCGAGGAGCAGTGCCGCCGGCACGACTACCACCTGGACGCCGAGGCGGCCGAGCTGCTCCTGACGCACTTCGAGGCGATCCCCAGGACCGGGACGTTCGGCAACGGCCGCACCGCCCGCAAGGTGTTCGAACGGATGGCCGACCGGCAGGCGTCCCGGCTCGCCACCTCCGACCGGCTCACCGACGCCGACATGCGCCTGCTCACCGCCGCCGACTTCGCCGGTGACGCGTGACGGCCGTGGACCTGCGCGGCGGGCCGGCGCTCACCCTGGTCACCGGGCCGCCCGGCGTCGGCCGTACCCATGCGCTGCGGGCCACCGCCGACGCCGCCGCCCGGGACGGCGCGCGGGTGCTGGCGCTGCGCCTGGCGCCGGAGGACCGCCACGAGCCGTGGTACCTGGCCGGACGCATCCTCGCCGCGCTCAGTCCGGCCCGTGGATCCGGCCGGGTGGCCGAGCCGCCGGCGGCCGCCCTCACCGCCGCCCTGCGCCGACGATCCGGCCTGCTCCTCGTCCTCGACGACGCCCAGTGGGCCGACCCGGAGTCGGCGGAGGCGATCGGCGACGTGCTGGACGACCCGGCGGGCTCGGCGATGCGGTGCGTGGCCGCCCTCCGGACCGGCGGTGGGCCGGCCGTCCCGCGCCCCCGGCCCGGGATGCGCGCCCGCATCGTGGCGCTGCGCCCACAACCCGCGGCCGAGGCCGAGGCGATCGCCGCCCGGCTGCTGCGCGCCACCCCGCACGAGGATCTGGCCGCCGCGCTGCGCCGCTACGGCGCCGGCGTGCCCGCTGCGATCGACGCGGTCGTCGCCGGATACCGCGACACCGGGCAGCTCGTCGTGGCCGACGGCCGCGCCGGCCTTCGCGACCCGGGCGCGGTCCCGGTCATCCCGACCGGACACCAACTGCTGCGGCCGGTACGTCGGCTCGACCGGTCGGCGCGCGCGGTGGCGCGTGCCCTCGCCGTGCTGCAACCGTTCGGCCCGGCCGCGCCCGCCCTCATCGGACAGGCCCTCGGACTGACCCCGGACGAGGTGGACCGGCAGCTCGCCGTCGTCCGTACCGAGGGAGTCACCCGGGCCCGGCCGGGCGGTTGGACGGTCACCCCGCCGGCCCTGGCCCTCGCCCTCGCCGCCGACCTCGGTCCGTACGAGCGACACCGCACCGCCCAGGTCGCGGCCGAGGCGCTCGGGGGCGACAGCTCCGCCGTACCCGATCCACACGACCTGCCCGACCGTCTCGTCGAGGCCGGCACGTGGGTCGACCCCGGGCGGCCCGTCGCGGCCCTCGCCCGCGTACGCGCCGGTGGTCGGCCCGCCCGGCTCTCCCTGGCCGACCGGTGCGTCCTGGACTTCCGGGCGGGTCGCTGGACCGCCGCCCTCGACGGGGCGCTGCTCGCCGAGGCGGCCGGGCAGCCCGGAACGGACGTGCCGGTCGCCCGCGTGGCCGCCGAGGTGCTGCTCGCCCAGGGCCGGCCGGCCCGGGCCCGAGCCCTGCTGGACGCCGCCGCCGACCAGCCGCCGCACCTGCTGGCAGCGGTCCGCGCCGACCTGCGCCGGGCCCTCGGTGATCCGGCGGCGGCCGCCGGGGTGGTACGGGACGCGCTGGAGCTGTCGACCGGCGGCGAGCTGTGGGTGCTCGCCGCCGAACTGGCGACCGAACACGGCGACCCCGCCACCGCCCGGGCGGCGCGAGCGGCGACGCTGCCCGCGTACCCGGCAGCCGTGGTCCGCCTGATCGTCGACGGGGACGCCGACGCGGCCGCCGAGGCCATGGAGTGGACGCGACGACAGGAACGACCGTACGAGGTGGCCCGCACTCTGGAACGCGCGGTGCGCTGGGCGGGCGCGGACCCGGGCCTGCTCGCCGAGGCGTACGACATCCTCGGCGCGCTCGGGGCGCTGCTGCACCGGTCCCGCCTGCGGCAGTTCGCCCGGCACCGGGGCGCCCCGGTCGCCGGCCGCGCCGAGACCGTCGCCGAGGGCGATCTCCTGCTCGCCGTCCTGGTCGCCGAGGGACTGTCCAACCGGGAGCTGGCGGCGGCGACGCAGACCAGCGAGAAGAGCGTCGAGGGCCGGCTGAGCCGCCTGTTCGCCCGGACGGGCTACCGCTCCCGCGTCGAGCTGGCCACCGCCGTGCTGGCCGGAACGTTCCCCGGGCAGGTCGACCCGGTCAGCGCCGTTCCGGGGCGATGAGGCTGGACAGCGGCAGCTCGATGCCCTTGGCCCGGGGCCGCCAGCGGTCGTTCTCCGCGTGCAGCACCTGGTCCACCGTCGTCCGCTCGTAGTACCGGCTGGGCAGCAGCATCGTCACCCCGTCCGCCACCAGCTCCGGCAGCCGGGACCGCACCGAGGTCAGGCCCGCCAACGCGGCGGCGCTGGCCAGTACGTCCACCGCCCGGTTCGGCGCGACCCGCAACCGCACCAGCCGGTGGCCGGCGCGGACTCCGGGACGCCGCGCCAGCAGCACCAGGAGGTCGTCGTCCGTACCCGAGGGGTCCGGTCGGTCCGGCACCACCGCCCACATCCGTCCGCCGCGCGGCGCGAAGACGACCTCGTTGGGCAGGCCGTCCGTGCCGTGCCGGGCACCGGCGCACCGCAGCGTCAGCGGGTTGGCGGGCAACTCGACCGGATCGCGCGGCTGCCCGGCCTCGTCCACCCGGTAGCCCTGTTCGAGACGGGCCAGGTCCAACCAGCCCGCCGGCAGCAGGAACGTCCCGTCGGTCGCCTGATGGCGCAGGTCGGCGGGCAGGTCGACACCGGGCCCGCCCAGGTGCACCGCCCCACCCGCCTCGACCCGCAGCGCCAGCAGATGTTGGTGTGGACCGGACCGGGCCAGCCCGTCGCCGGCAAGGTGGCCGACCAGATGGAGGTTCGCCGACGGCACCCCCTCGACCGCGACGCGCTGCGCCGGCCACGGCGACGACAGCCACAGCCGTACCGGCGTCGCGTTGACCTCGGGCCGCTCCGGCAGCCAGCGGACGCCGTGCGGCCGCCGGCCCCGGGCGGACACCGTCAGCGACGGCCGGGGACTCGGCGGCGGCAGCGGTCCGGCCGTCGCCGGGGCCGTCGCGGCCGGCTCCACCACGCCGCCGCCGGGCGACAGCTCCGGGACCTGCCGCCGCAGGGAGACCAACCAGCCGTCGTCGTTGCGCCACCGGCTGTCGTCCGGATCCGGGCCGGCGGAGGCCGCGCGCTGCCAGCGCGCGGGAAGCCGCCGCTCGTCGACGGCCCGCGGCAGTCCCTCCTGTACGGACACCACGGCGCCCGGCGTGAGCGACCACACCTCGACGCCCAACTCCTCCTCCAGCACCCGCAGGTGCTCGTGCAGACCGTCCGCCCGCTCCGGCGGCACCGGGGTGAGCACCAGCAGGTCGCCGCCGTCCCAGCCGGCCATCTCCAACAACCGTCGCAACTGGGCGGTGCCGGTGGCCAGGACACCGCCGTCCCCGTGCCGCAGCCCCAGCCGGCCGTCCTCCAGGATCGTCAGGTCGACGAACGTCAGACCCGGCTCGGCGCCCAACCCCCGGTACCGGTCGCGCGTCGCCGCCTCGCGCTGCCGCGACGTGCTCATCAGCGCCACCGCGCCGGCCGAGGCCGTCGTGACGCCGTCCGCCGGGGTGAGGCGCCCGTCCAGGTCGGTGTCGAACACCGGCTCCCCCGTGGCGTACGGGGGACGGGCCGCCCGCCACGGCACCGGCTGCCCGGACCGGTCCCGCGCGGCCAGGTCCCGGCATCCCTTGAGTAGCACCGCCTCCGCGCCGACCGGTGGGGTCCACACCGTCGCGCCGGTCGCCTCGGCCAGCGCGTGCACCTGGGCGTCGAGCAGCCGCTGCTCCGCCTCGTCCACCGGCCAGCGCAGCCACAGCCGCAGGTCACCACCGTGCAGCGGGATCGACGACAGCGCGGCGGCGACCTCGTCGGCACCGTGCACCGCGCTGCGTCCCCGATAGGTGGAGAGCACGAACCCGCCGCCCCGGGTGGCGAGGGCCACCGTCGCCAGATCCGGGTGCGCCGCTCCCAGGCGGGCCGCCGCCGCCCGTCGTACGACGTAGCTCTCCCGGTCGGCGAATTCCAGGCCGTTCGGCAGGGGCAGGGTGACGAGGCCGCCGCGTTGCAGGACGAGACCGCCCGCCAGGTCGTACCAGCCCGGCAGCGACGTACGCAGCGACGCGGGCTGCACCAGCACCCAGTCGACCACCTCGCCGCTGGCCCGGTTCACCGGTACCGCCTCGGTCCGGCCTCCGGCCGCGGCCACCGGCTGGACCGTCGCACCGGTCGGGGTCACCAGCACATCACTGCCCAGGGCGTCCGCCAGCCGGGCGAACACCGCCGCCTGCCGCGCGCCGTCGTCCATCAGCACCCGTAGGTCCCGCTCCCCGGCGCCGGCCTCGCGGGCGAGATCGGCCAGGGCGTCGACGGACAGCGCGGTCACCGGATCCTCCGGCGTGGCCAGCCCGCCCTCGTCGCAGCGGACCAGCGCCAGGTCGGCGAGGCCGGGAACGGGCGAGGGGCGGTCGTCCAGGCCCCGCGTCACCACGTCGACCACCGGTTCCGCGGCCTGTCGCATCATGTCGCCAGCCCTTCAGCCATCGCGCGCACGGACCATCGGGCCGCCGGGGCCGCACCGATCACCACCGGCACGGTACGGTGCCCGACCGGCGTCAGCGAGCGGCGCTCCCGCCACAGAGTTCCCACGGACGTCGCCGGGCAGAACACCACCCGCAGCGGTGCCGGGTCCAGCCGTGCCAGCTCCGCCAGGGACGCGAGCCGACGGGTCCGCTCCGGCAGTGGCTCCGCGCCGAGCGCGTCACCGATCACCACGACGTCGACGGCCGGCGCGAGCTGGGTGAGCAGCCGTACGCCCAGCCACCGGCTCGCGTCCGGATCGCCGCCGAGGGTGAGGACGTCCGGGGCGGCCGCCAGGTCGACCCAGAGGCGACGTCCGTCGCGCTCGCCGAGCACGACGGGGATGCTCGACGGCGGCGGGTTCCAGCCGTCCTCGAGCCAGCCGTAGGCCGAGCCCCAGCGTGCCGGCCGTGCGCCGACCAGCCGGACGGTCGTGGCGGCCGTGCCGGTGGTCAGGTCGGCGACCAGGGGTGGGAACCAGCCGGGCATGGTCGCCGCGAGCGATCCGATGCCTGCCACACGTTGAAGGTCACCGGCTGGCAGCACGATGGCACGCCGCAGTCCGGCGACCACCGGCGCGGGCGTCTGCGTCGCCGGATCGGTGGCCTGCTCGTCGCCGACCGACGGGAGTTCGTCAGGCGGTGTGGACGGCTCGGCCGGCACGAGCGGGGCGTCGTCCGGCGGCTGCCGGGGCCCGGGTACGGGTGTCGGGCGGGCCGCGGCGATCGGGGGCGACACGCGCGTCGGCGGCGTGGTGGGCGTCAGTGGTGTGACCGGCTGCGGCGCGGCGGTCGGGGCCGGGCTGAGCGGTCGCGGCGCGACGACCCGGGTCGCGGCGGTCGGTGACGCCACGGGCTTCGGGCCCGGCGGCACGACCCGCTGCGGCCCGGCCTGCTCCGACTCGGCCGGCCGCGGCGCGGTGGGCTTCGACGCGGTGGGCCCCGACTCGACGGGCGGCGGTGCGGTGGGCGCCGAGTCGGCGGGCGGCGGCGTGGTGGGCTTCGGCGCGGCCTCACCTGATCCGGCGGCCCCCGGCTTTACCGTCGATGGCTCGACGTCGCGTGGACCGGTGGCATGCGGCCCGGTGGCACGCGGCCCGGTCGAGGTCGACCCCGTCGTCGACGGGTCGACGGTTCGCGGCGGGGCGGTCGATGGCCCGGCGGTCGGTGCCGAGGTGCGGGGTGGCACTACCGGCGAAGGCCCGGCCGGATCGGATGCGGGGGAGTGCCGGGCGATGCTCTGTGGAGCCGGAGCCGGAGCCGGGGCCGGGGCCGGGGCCGGAGCTGCCGGTGCCGGTGGTGCGGCGGACAGCGGCGGCCGGTGGGGTTCGGCCGTGGAGGCCGCCGGCGTGGCGGATGTCGCAATGGTGCCCGAGGGCGCGCCAGGGGTCGGGTCGGACAGCCTCGGGACGAGTGGCGCGTCGGGGTTGTCGGCGGGCGCGAGCCGGGTGGCGGCGGGCGGCCGCGCGTCGTCAGACGGCGGTGCCGTGGACGCCACGGGTGCGGCGGAGGGGCGGGTGGTGACCGGCGGCGCGGGCGCCGGGTCCACGGTGGAGGCGGCGGGCACGGCGACGACGCCGACGGCGGGCGCGTCGGCGTTCGTACCCGTGGTGCGGTCGCGGCGTCCGCCGGCGGCCCGGCGGGACGGGCCGGCCGGCGTCGGGGCACGGCGGGAGCGCAGGACCAGCAGGGGTACGGCCAGCGCGGCCAGGAGTAGAGCGGTCAGGGTGACCAGCAGGGTGGGAGACGTGCCGCCCTCGTCGGTACGCGGCCCGGCGTCGGCGGATGAGTCCGGGGCCCCGGGCGACGGCGGGGTGGACGCCGGCGCGACGGGCGGTAGTGGTCCGGTTCGCACACCGGGGCCGCGCGCGTCGGCTGGCAGCAGCAGGATCCAGCCGGGTTCGAGGACCGTCGGGTCGTCCATGACGCGGCCGTCCGGCTGCGCTCGTCCGCGGTTGAGCTCGAAGATCTCGCGGTAGCGCTTGCCGTCCCCGAGGGTCTGTGCGGCGATCGCGAAGAGGAACTCACGCCGGCCGTCGACCGGATCGCCGACCACATAGAACTTCTCGGCCGTGGCCGTGGCCGTGGCCGAGGGAGCCGGCGCGGCGTGCGCGTCCCGGGTCGGCCCCCACGTCAGGAGCAGCCCGATCACCACGGCGGCCAGGACCGCGGGCACTTTGCCGCGATCCGTGGCGCGGATCGTGAACAGCGGAGCCCCGCCCTTCGTTTCCATGGTGAACTCCTGAGTGTGGAGGCATTATGAGCGGAATTACACCGTATTCGTCCGGCGAGGGCAATGTCGCCGACCGATGCCGTGCCGCCGTCCTGGAGATCGGTGAACAGGTCGATCGGCTTCGTGTCCATCTTGGTCGGCTAGACCCCGAGCGGCTGCGCATGTCCCCCCTACGGTTCCAGGCACTGCTCGTCGGATTCGACATCTACGCTCGGATGCTCGACGACGCGCTGAACGACATCGTCGCCGAGCTGAGGTCGCCCGCCGCGCCCGCGCGTCGCGACCTCGAGATGGTCGCGGGTGAGAACCGATGACCGGCACACCGTACGAGGTCGACCCGGGCTCCGCCATCGGTGAGCTGGCGGCGGATCTCGTCAACCGGTTGGCCCTGCTGCGGCAGCTCGTGGAGCCCGCCACCGCGGCCGCCCCGGTTTCCGGCCTGGTCGCGCTGCCGCCGGCGCACGAGTGCGCGATAGCCGTGGACGGGCTGCTGGGGCGTACCGGCATTCTCAGCCTCATCGGCGGCGCTCTGGACGCGGGCTGGTCGGTCGGCGGCGACGCCGGTTGGGACACCGGCCACGTGGCGGGGCGGGGTGAGTGAGATGTACTGCGAGGACGCCATCATGCGCGCGCAGGTCGGTCTTCTCACTATCGGTCGGGTCGACGACGCGGAACGCTCGGAGGTGGCGCGCCATCTGACCGAATGTCCGTCGTGCCGGTCCGAGCGCGACGACATCGCCCGGGTCGTCGGGCTGCTCGAGGTGCTGCGTTCCGCTCCCGGTGTCTCTCCGTACGACTCGTTCGCCTCCCCCGCCGTGGCGCGGCCCCGCCCTCCGGCACAACTCTTCGGCGCCCCCGGCACACCGCCTCCCAGCGCCCCGGAGCGGACGGCGCTCCCGCCCGGCGGTCCGTCGAGGCCGGCTCTCGAACCGGCCGGCCGTCCCGCGCCCGTGGTGGCGACGCCACCGTGGTTCGAGCCACAGCGGCGTCCGGTGTCCCCGCCGGAGGCCTCCGAGCACCTGGTGCCGCGACCCGTCGAGTCCGCCAGCCCGGTGTTCAGCGTTCCCGCGCCGCCGTACCGCGCGGCCGTGTCGTACCGACCGGCCCTGTCGTACCGACCGGCCCTGCCGTACGCGCCCGTCGCCGCCCTCGCGTCCCGTCCCGACGGTTACCTGCCACCTCGCCCCGCCACCGGCCCCCTCGCCCGGGGCCCGCACTCGCACCGGCGGCCGCGCCGCAGGTCGGTCCGCTTTCCCGTCTCGTTGGTCCTGCTCACCATGACCCTGACCGCCGGTGCGGTCCTTGCCCCCTGGCCGTCGGCCGACGGGCGGAACCCGATCGTGGCGACCGCCGCCTCCGGCGACACGGCGCCGGTCGACCTACGTGCCGTGCTGCGCGGCGGTGGTGACAGCGTGCGCGTGGAGCTGACCGTCGTCGGGCTCGCCCCGGGCACCACCTACCAGGTGTACGTCGGCACCGTGCACGGTGACCTGGAGCTGCTCGGCGAGCTGCCCGGGGACGGTGGGTCCACCGACTGGTCGGGCGCGGCGACGGTGCCGGTCGACGACCTCGCGTACCTCAGCGTGTGGGAGGTGGGAGGTTCGGTCGTCGCGGCGGCGAACGTCGTGGAGGACCCGGAGAAGGCGGTGTGACGTACGACACATCGTGGGTTTGAACGCTGTTTGCACAGGTCCCGATCCCCAATGGACACGACAGGTGTCGGTAGGGTCCCCTCGTCCGTGAACCCGGCATTCGGCGGCATCGTTATGGTTTCCGTGGATCAGGCCACCGCGCAGGCGGCGTCCGGTGAGTTGTCACAGCCTCCGGCGGATGACGAGGCGTTACGGGTTGCGTATCGGACCCATGGTCCGATCCTGCTCAACTACCTGTCGCGCATGACCATGGGGAACCGTGCCCTGGCCGAGGACATCCTCCAGGAGACACTGGTTCGCGCCTGGAACCATCCGCAGGCGCGTACGGCCGACGGGCAGTGGAGCCGAGGCTGGCTGCTGACCGTCGCCCGGCGCATCGCCATCGACCACATGCGGTCGGTGCAGGGCCGGTCGACCGAGGTCCTCGACGAGCGCGTGGCGGAACGTCAGGTGGCCGACGACGACGTCGATCGGCTGTTGAACGCGCGGACCGTGCGGGAGGCGGTGGCGTCGCTGCCGGAGCGGCTGCGCGGGACGCTCGTCGAGATCTACTTCCGGGAGAGTTCGGTCGCCGAGGCGGCCCGTAACCTGTCCGTTCCCGAGGGAACGGTCAAGTCCCGGACCTTCTACGCGCTGCGGGCGCTGCATGAGGAACTGGTGAAACGTGACTTCACGCTTTAGGGCCGGTTCGCCCTCCCTTGTGGAACACCCCCCGGGGAGGGTTCCGGTGACGGTCCGATCGATCCGGCGCTGGGCGGCGGCCGGACTGGTGGCCGCGCTGCTCGTCGTGCTGACGCCGGGCTCGGCGGCGGCGGCCGACGAGTACGTCCTCTACGCCACGGTCACGGCGGGCGGCGCGACCAAGGCGCCCACCCTGACCGACATCGCCGAGCGTTACCTGGGCGACGGCGGGCGGGCGCAGGAGTTGTTCAACATCAACAGTGGCCGCCAGCAGCCGGACGGCGCCGCGCTGACCGACCCGGACCGGCTCACCGCCGGGTGGTACATCGTGCTGCCCTGGGACGCCGTCGGGCCCGGTGTCCAGTACGGCGTCCTGCCGACCCGGCCGCCGGCCGCGTCTCCCGCCCCGACGTCGTCGTCTGCCCCCGGCGGTCCGGAGAGCCCCCCGGTGGGTCCCGGCGCGGCCGGGTCGGCGCCGACGTCGCGTCCGGGCGGCAAGTGCGTGGCCGCGGCTGTCGCCAGCGACCCGTCCAACTGGGCCCTGACCCGGTTGGCGGCGAGCCGGGTCTGGCCCCGCACGAGGGGTGCCGGTCAGCTGGTCGCGGTCGTGGACTCCGGAGTGGACGGCCGCCTGCCGCAGTTGGCCGGTCGGGTCGCGCAGGGAGCCGACCTGGTCACCGGTCGTGGGCGCGGTGATGCCGACTGCCTGGGCACCGGCACCGCGATGGCGGGTCTGATCGCCGCGGCCGCGCCGGCCGGTGGCGGTTTCGCCGGCGTAGCGCCGGAGGCGGTCGTGCTGCCGGTCCGGATCGCCACCGACGGCAGACCGGTGGGACCGGCCGACCAGGCCGCGGCGATCGAGGTCGCCGCCTCCGCCGGTGCCACCGTGATCGCTCTCGGCGACCACGTCACGGTCACCGACGAGAAGGTACGACAGGCGATCGACCAGGCGCTCTCACGTGACATCGTGGTCGTCGCGGGCGCTCCGGCCGGGGCCGAGAACGCCGGCGCGGCCGCGCTGCTGCCGGAGTACCTGCTCTCGGTCGGTGGGGTCAGCGCCGACGGCAAGGCGGCCGAGGAGTACGCGACCGACACCGTCGACGTCGTGGCTCCGGGCGTCAACATCTCCAGCCTCGGCATCACCGGCACCAAGGGGTTCGTCGGTAGCGGCACGCGGTACGCCGTGGCACTGGTCGCCGGCGAGGCGGCGCTGGTCCGGGCCGCCCACCCGCGCCTGTCGGCCGTCCAGGTCGCCCGCCGGATCGTGGTGACCGCGGACGAGATGGGCGGATCTCCGGCCGGGAGTCCGTACGGCCACGGCATGATCGACCCCGAGGCCGCGGTCGTCGAGGACCTGCCGGACGAGACCGAGTCGTTGCCGCCGGAGTCGACCGGCACGGCCGGCGGGGGCGGGGGCGCCAGCACGATCACGCAGGTCGCCATCCTGCTGGTCCTGCTGGCCGCGCTGGTGGCCGGCGCCCTGCTGGTCGTCCGACTGCGCCGCTCGACACGTCGTACGGCCGGCGGCGAGCGCGACGATCCGCCGGCCGGCGACGAACCGGTACGGAACGCGGACGCGGAGCCGTCGACGTCGGGCGGCGGACGATGAGTCGCCCCACGACTGAACCTCCACCTGGCGACACTCGTTCTCCAGGTGGTGCAGCGGAACGTGCGGAGCGGGCGACCAGGATCATGAGGACTTGATGCCCAGTGGGCGACAACGGATGTGACGAACCGGAGGTGCGCGGCAAGGTCGCGCTCTACGTCGTCGGCCAGATCTCGGGCAGCGAGCGGTGGACGGTGGAGGAGCACCTCGCCCGCTGTCCCGAGTGCCTGGACGAGAGCCGGATCCTCGGCGACGCCGTGCTGGCCCTGACGTTCCTCGGCGACGCGGATCGGCAGGAGCTGATCGCCGAGTTCGGCGTACCGGCCGGTGTGGCGACCGCCCCCGTGGCGGCGCGCACGGCCACGACGTCCGGGCCGCCGGCGCGGGTCGACGCGGACCGACGGCCCGCGCCCCGGGCACCCGGGACGACCCGGCCGGGTTCGCGCCCGCGTCGCCCGCTGCGTCGCGGGCCCGTCATGGTCGCGGGTGGGCTGGTCCTGGTGGTCCTTCTCGCGGTCGGCGGGGTGCTCGGTCAGGCCGCGCTGTTCGGGCCGCCGTCGCCCGCGCCAACCGCGCTGGTGGCCGACTCGGGAGGCAGCGCCAGCGGCGCCGTCCTGTCGGTGACGGTGTCGGCGGGCGGCGGCGACAGTGCCGTACGGGCCACCGTGTCCGGTCTGGAGCCGAACCGCAGCTACCGCTTCTACGTCACCGACGTGGACGGCAACAGCTACGACATGGCCGGGGTGACCGGTACGGAACAGGCCCAGGACCTCACCACGGCGTGCCCGGTCCCGATGGACCGGGTGGACCGGTTCAGCGTGACGGCCCCCGACGGAGCGCTCGTCGTGGCGGCCGTGGTACGTCGGGACACCGACGCGCCGTCCCCGCCCGGGTAGCGGTTCAACAAACTCTCAGTCGATAGTTGCCCACCGGAAACAACCAGCGCCTACCATCGCCTAATGCCCACCCCCGGCGGCGTGCGCCACGCCCGTCCACCGTCGCCGCCGGCATGACGCCCGACCAGCCCCGATGGCCGAGCCGGTCGGCGGCCCGCCCCTGATGCCACCGTCCGCAGCCTCCTCCACCGGCCCGCGTCGACGTCTCTCCGGCTCCCTGCGCTGGCTGGCCGACGGCCTCGCCGTCGTCGGACCGGATCCGGACGGCGTCATCGCCGTGGCCGCCGCTCAGCTTCCGGCGGAGCCCGGTGTGGTGACCGTCGTGGGCGAGGTGGCCGGGCACCAGGATTGGCAGGCCGTCACGGAGGCGCTCCCGGCGCTGGTCCGGCCGGGCATGGCCGTGCGGCTGGGTCTCTCCGGCGCCGGCACCGCCCTCGGGCCGGGCGCCACGCCGGAGTCCGACGTCTCGCCCGCCGCCGCCCTCTCCCGGCTGTTACCGACCGATGTGTACGCCCCGGACGGCCCGGTCCTGCTGGTGCCCGGCGGGACGCTGTACGCCCCGGATGGCTGGCGGCGGTTCGGTGAGCCCGGGCCACCGGATCCCACCGTCCTGCGTCATCCGCGCCCGGACTGGGAACGCGAGGTCGACACGGTCGCCCGGCACACCTCGGGTCCACTGCGCGCACGTTCCATTCCGGCCGGTCTCTGGCTGCACCGGCAGACCACCCGGTCGGCGTCGGCCTCGTACGACGACCCGGTGTACGCGATCCCCGTGGACGACGGCCGCCCCGTCGTGGTGGTCGGCCGGCCGGGGCTCGCGCCGCCGGATCCGCGCGCGGTCCGGACCGTCCTCGACGCGCTCGACCCCTCGCTGCTGTTGACGCCGTACGGCGTACCCCTGTCGCTGGTCGTGGATCTCGCGAGCGAGCTCGCCGGGCGGTGGGGACGCCCGGTGGAGGTCGCGACCGGCCTGCCCAGCGTGGACGACCGGGCCCTGGTGTCGGCGGCGGTGGACCCCGACGGCCAGGGTTGGTGGATTCCGCCGACGTCGCGGCTGCGGTGTGCGCCCGGCCAGCCGCCGGTGCCGATCGACCCTGGACCGGTGGTCGCCGGGCTGGCCCCCGACGGCGACGCCTTCCGGCTCGACGACGGGTGGGTCGTGGAGCCGACGGCGTGGGGCCTGTGGGTGCGCCCGCCGTCCGTCGGGAAGGACCACGACGATGTGCGCCAGCGTCCGACCGACGGCACGCGGCTCACCATCCTGGTCGGTCTTCCGGGTCAACCGCCGCCGCCCGGCGTCCGGACGCTGCTGTCGGGTCTCGTCGCCCGGCTCACCCCGCAGCAGTGGGCGCGGACGACGTTCGCGCCGGTCGAGGTCGACGAGTTGCTCGGCGGCGGCGGTGTGCCCGAGCGCGCTCACCGACCCCAGGTGCGGCCGACGAGCGCGGCGTCGCGGCCGAGCACCGGCCCGGTCGGCAGCAGCGCGAGGAACTCACGTGGCACGTCCACGGGGGACACGCCGGAGTAGCCGAGCGACGCCACGGCCTGGTCGTCGGGCAGCGGGAACTTCACCCCGAACTCCGACACCAGGTAGACGCCCGTGGGCACCGCCGCGGGGGCCGGTCGATCGCGCAGCAGCATCCCGCTGCCGGTCCGCATCACCACCTCGTCGGCCAGGCCGGCCGCGTCCGCCTCGGTGGACGCGCTGACGGCCCGTTCCAGTGCCGCGTCGGGGACGGCGAGCGCCTCGGACCGTACGCTGCCGCTGGTGATCGTGTGCCGTACGCACGCGACCGCCCCTCGCAGGTCGTTGACCGTGGCCGGCGGTTCGGCGGGGAACCCGGTGAGGTACTCACCGCCGTCGAGCACCGGCGTCCCGTGCAGCGCGTCCGCGTCGATCGGGATCGGCCGTGGTGTCGAGCCGGGGTACGAGCGGCGGGTGGCGGGGTCGCCGAGCAGCAGCGCGCCGATCGTACGGCTGATCGGCGCGAGCCCGTCCGCGCGGGCGAGATAGAGCTCCCGCGTGGCGAGCGCCGGATTCGCCACCTCAAAGATCTGCCCGACCACCGAGGGTCCGCCGGCGATGGGCGGCCCTGGCCGGCCCCGCCCGGCGATCGCCGGCACGACCAGGTCCCGCCCGGAGTCGAGTGGGTTGAGCCAGGCGGCGGTGACCCGGACCGGGGGGACGCCGCCGTACCCCAGCGCGAACCGCACCTGGTCGCCGGCGAGACGGTAGCGGCGCCCCTGCCACACCAGGTGCAGCGCGTTGTCCGGGGTGGACACCAGCAGCGCGCCCGGATCGCGGCCCTCGACGTCGTCGAGCACCAGGGTGGTGCGTTCGGCCTTGGTGCGGTCCAGCGGGCGTCGGGTGCAGACGGTCCACGCGCCCCGGTAGAGCTGCTTGCCGGTCGGTACGGCGTCCGGCGCGTCCGGGATCCCCACCGGCGCGCCGACGGGCACCCCGGTCAGCGAGTTGCGGGACACCGACCGCACCGGGGCGGTGCTCTGCATGATCAGCACCGCGGACGTGTAGTTGAGCACCGGCCGGAGCTCACCGCCGAGCAGCAGGTACCGCGCTCCGGTCTCCTTGACCAGGATGATCGAACCGGGCTGGCGCCACCTGTCGCTGCCGCCGGGGCGCAGCAGTCCGTAGATGCCGAAGCCAGCGGCGATGAGGACGCTGAGCAGCAGCCCCACGGCCGCTCCGATGGTGAACCGTCGGTGTGGTGGGTCGTCGCCCTCCGGGCGGCCCTTCATGAGCGCGCCGATCAACCGGCCGGCCTCGAAGAGGTAGGCCTGGACCTGGTCCCTGCGCGAGCGCACGTCAGCCCGCCCAGGCCCGGATGGCGGCGTACACGCCGAGCACGGCGCCGAGCACCGGCAGGACGGCGAGCGCGACGACGAGCTCCAGGATGTCGGCGGCCCGCGCCCAGTACGGCCGCAGCCGCCGCCCCGGCAGGGCGGTGCTCGCGGCGAGGAAGGCCAGTCCGGCCGCGGCGAGCACGGGCAGCGCCGCGACGCGCAGGTAGAACGGCTGCTCGCCAGCGAAGCCGAGCAGCACCAGGACGACGAGGACGGTCGCCGGGACCACCACCGTCCACCGCTGGACGGCGGTGCTCAGGTGTCGGGCGCGCAGCAGGAGCAGGGCGGCCGTGATCAGGGCCAGCGTGCGGGGCCACGGGCCGCCGGGCAGCGCGAGGAACACGGCCAGCGCGAGTTGCGCCACGCCGACACCGACCAACAGCGCGGACTGGTGGCCGACCACCGCGTTGCCGCGCTCCACCACCAGCGTGTACGGGACCGGGTCGATGTCGTCGGAGAGCTGCTCCGGCCGGCGCGGCATCATCGGCAGCGTCAACCCGCCGAGGCGGAACGCCAGCAGTGGCAGCACCATCATCACCGCCAGCGTGGTGACCAGGGCGGTGCCGGCGGTCCGTTGGGTGTCGAACCCACCGGCGGCGGCGACCACCGCCGGCGCACCGGTCAGCAGCAGGGCGGTGATCGCGCCGGTGAACAGCACCGCGCCGTCCGCGACGGCGGCGAAGCCGGCACAGACCGCCGCCAGCGCGCAGAGACACACGGCGGCGACGGTGAGCGTCCACGCGGCGTCCGGCGCGGCCCACCGGGCCACCGCCCAGCCGGCCTCGGCGGCGTACGCGGCGGCGCAGCCGGCCAGGAGTGTGCCGGCCACCGGGTCGGCGGCGGCCCGGCTCACCAGGCCCGCCGCGCCGACCAGCACGATCGCCGCCACCGCCGCGATGATTCCCTGGTACGCCGAGGGCCCGCCCAGCGCCAGCACCGGTAGCCCGATCAGGACGGCGAGACCGCCGTACGACAGCAGCAGTGCCCGCAGCCGGGCCGGCGTCCACGTGCCACGGTGCTGCCCGACCTGCTCGGCGAGCCCGTCGACGAGGTCGTCGTAGCCGATCGGGGGTAGTGCGGCGGCACGGGGCAGCAGGTGGACCGTGTCGCCGTCGAGCAGGTCGAGGGCGGCCGGGGTCCGCTCCTCGTCCAGCGGCGGACCGCCGATCCGTTGCAGGACCCAACCGTCGTGGCTGGCGCCGTGGTCGCCGGCCTGCGGGTCGAGTTCGGCAAGGACGACGGGCAGCACGTCGACCAGCGGCGTATCGACCGGCATCGCCAGATCCACGACATGTTCTTTCCGGACAAAACGTAGCCTTACCGGCGCTACCGTGCGATGCTGAATCAGCTCATCCATCGTTCGGACCCGGTTCCCTCCTGCCGCTGCCACGCCGACCAGATCTCGCCAGATCAGGGCCGTCACGCTAGCGGCGACAGCGGTACGCAGCCGTCGCCGTCGCACGGCCGGTCGCAGGTAGGGGGAAAACCTCCACGAACGACAGGAGTGCACGTGGGCACCGTTCCCTTCGTCCGCCGTCCGCGCGTCGCCGGCCCGGTCGCGCCACCCGGGGAGATCGAGCTCCAGCCGCCACCGCCCGTGCCGGAGCCGGCAGCGGGCGGCATGGGACAGATCTGGCTCTACATCCCGATGGGCCTCGCGTCGATGGCGATGATGCTCGTCTTCGTACGCCGGGACGCGGGCGTGCTCGCGTACATCGGCATGGGTCTGATGGCCGTGTCGGTGCTGGCCGGCGTCGTGGTGCCGTTCTTCCGGGCGGCCAGCGAGCACAAGGAACGCATGCACGGGGACCGGCGCGACTACCAGCGCTACCTCACCCAGATCCGCCGCAGCGCCCGTACCAGTCTGGTCGACCAGTACCACGCCGCACGCTGGCTGCACCCTGATCCACGGGCGCTCTGGTCCCACGCGTTGAGCCGGCGGCTGTGGGAGCGCCGCACCGCGCACGAGGACTTCGGCGAGGTCCGGGTCGGCATCGGAGCGCGTCGGTCGACGACCACCCTGACCGCGCCGCAGAGCAAACCCGTCGAGGAGCTGGAACCGATGGCCGCGCACGCGCTGCGCCGGTTCATCCGTGCCTACTCCACCCTGCGCGAGGCGCCGGTCGCGGTCTACCTCCGGGGGTTCGCCCGCCTCCAGCTCACCGGCGACGCGGCCGCCGTCCATGGCCTCACCCGCGCGATGCTCGCCCAACTCGCCGTCGCGCACGCGCCCGGTGACCTGCTCATCGCCTGTCTCGCCGCGCCCGGCCGCGAGCGGGAATGGGACTGGCTGAAGTGGCTGCCGCACGCGCAGAACGACGAGGACCCCGACGGCGCCGGCGCGGGCCGCCTGGTGGTCGCCGACCTGCCGGCGCTCGACGCGCTGCTCGCCGGGCTCGGGGTCGCCGACCGTCCGGCCTTCGAGCCGGACACCCCGATCACGGCCTCCGAACCGTTCGTCGTGGTCGTGCTCGACGGAGCGGCGATCCAGGGCGAGCACCGGCTCGCCGTCGAGGGCTACCGCAACGCGGTCGTCGTGGACACCGCCGGGGCGCTCGACTGGCAGTCCCGCCCGCAGACCCTGTTCGCCGAGGTGACCGCCGACGACCTGCACCTCGTCACGTTCGACCACCTCGGCAAGCCGTCGCGCAGCCGGCTGTGCCGGCCCGACACCATCGGCCTGCCGTCCGTCGACGCCCTCGCCCGCCGGATCTCCCGCCTGCGCATCGGCCAGGCCGTCGACACCGAGGAACCACTGGCCACCGACTACGACCTGGCCGGCCTGCTCGGCATCGCCGACCTGCGCACCTTCGACCCGGACGCCTACCGGGCCAACCGTCCGGCCGCGCAACGGCTGCGCGTGCCGATCGGCATCTCCACCACGGGTGCCCCGATCGAGTTGGACCTCAAGGAGTCCGCCGAGAACGGCATGGGCCCGCACGGGGTCCTCATCGGCGCCACCGGCTCGGGCAAGAGCGAACTGCTGCGCACGCTCGTGCTCGCCCTCGCCACCCGACACACGTCGGCCGAACTCAACCTCGTCCTCGTCGACTTCAAGGGCGGCGCGGCCTTCCTCGGCTTCGACCGGCTGCCCCACACCGCCGCGGTGATCACCAACCTGGCCGACGAACTCGAACTGGTCGACCGGATGCGCGACGCGCTCACCGGTGAGCTGGTCCGCCGGCAGGAGCACCTGCGGGCCACCGGCAACTACGCCTCCCGGCGGGACTACGAGCGGGCGCGTGTGGAGGGCGCGCCGCTGGAACCGATGCCGGCCCTGCTGATCGTGGTCGACGAGTTCAGCGAGCTGCTGACCGGCAAGCCGCAGTTCATCGAGGTCTTCGCGATGATCGGCCGGCTCGGGCGCTCCCTCGGCGTGCACCTGCTGCTGGCCAGCCAACGGCTCGACGAGGGGCGCATCCACCAGATCGAGTCACACCTGTCGTACCGGATCGGTCTGCGGACCTTCTCCGCCATGGAGAGTCGCAGCGTGCTCGGCGTCCCCGACGCGTACGAGCTGCCCAACGTCCCGGGCAACGGGTTCCTGCGCTCGGACATGACCCTGACCCGGTTCAAGGCCGCCTACTCGTCCGGCCCGTACCGGCGCAACGGGCGTACCCAGCGGGGTGCGGCGCGGACCAGTGTGGTCACCTTCGGCGTGGGGCACGTCGAGCCGGTCGCGGCGCCGCCGCAGAGCCCCGAGGACTCCGACGGCGAGAAGCCGCCCATGCTCGCCGAGGTGCTGCTGCAACGCCTGCAGGGGCGCGGACCCGCCGCGCACCAGGTGTGGTTGCCGCCGTTGCGGGAGCCGGCCAGCCTGGACCGACTGCTGCCACCGCTCACGGACGACCCGGAACGTGGCCTGTGTCCCATCGGCGGCTACCAGCCCCTCACCGTGCCGGTCGGACTGCTCGACCTGCCCGCGCAGCAACGCCGCGAACTCCTCCTCGCCGACCTGTCCGGCGGACGCGGCAACATCGGTGTGGTGGGCGGGCCGCAGAGCGGCAAGAGCACCCTGCTGCGGACGCTGATCTGCGCGCTCGCGCTCACCCACGGTCCGCAGGACGTGCAGGTCTACTGCCTCGACTTCGGCGGTGGCAGCCTCGCGTCCCTCGGCGGCCTGCCGCACGTCGGATCGGTGGCGAACCGGCTGGACCGCGACCGGGTCACCCGCACCGTCCTGGAGCTGTCCAACCTGCTGGTCCTGCGGGAGAACCTGTTCAGCAGCTACAACATCGACTCGATGGCGAGCTACCGCCGGATCCGCGCCACCGGTTCGTTGCGCGACCAGGACCCGTACGGCGACGTGTTCCTCGTCATCGACGGCTGGTTCTCCGTCCGTCAGGACTTCGAGGAGTTGGAACCCCGCCTCACCGACATCGCCGCCCGCGGTCTGGGCTTCGGCGTCCACCTCGTCGTCGCCGCCCGGCGCTGGGCGGAGATGCGGCCCTGGCTGCGGGACGCCCTCGGCACCCGGTTCGAGCTGCGGCTCGGCGACCCGATCGACTCCGAGATCAACAGCAAGTTCGCCGCCACCGTACCGTCCATTCCCGGGCGCGGCATCGTGCCGGAGCGCCTGCACTTCCTCGGCGCGCTGCCCCGCGTGGACGGGGACAGCGGCACCGAGGACCTGGCCGACGCGGTCGCCGACCTGGTCGACGCGGTGGCCGCCGGATCGCTGCCGCGCGCGCCGGAGGTCCGCCTCCTGCCGGGCAGACTGCCCGACACCGCGCTGCCCGCGCCCACCGCCGCCCGCCCGAGCGCGGACGTGCAGGTCGCCCTGGGGCTCGACGACGTCAAACTGGAACCGCTGTGGCACGACTTCGACGCCAGCCCGCACCTGTTGATCTTCGGCGACGCCGAGACCGGCAAGACCACGCTGCTGCGCCATCTGGCCCGCTCGATCGCCGCGCACCACCCCGCCGACGAGGCGCGGATCATCTTCGGCGACTTCGGCCGCGAGCTGTACGACGCCGTGCCGCAGGAACACCAGATCGGCTACTCGGTCAGCGCGGGCTCGCTCGCCTCGGCCCTGCAAGAGGCGGTCGGCCTGCTCAAGGAGCGGGTGCCCGGCCCGGACATCATCCCGAGCCGGCTGCCGTCCCGGGACTGGTGGACGGGTGGCCGGATCTTCATCCTGGTGGACGACTACGAGCTGGCCGAGGCCGAGAAGCCCCTGCAACACCTGCTGCCCCTGCTCCCGCACGGCGCGGACATCGGCCTGCACCTGGTCGTGGCCCGGCGGACCGCCGGCGCGTCCCGGGCCATGATGGACCAGGTCGTCCGGCGGGCCTGGGAGCTGGGCACCTCGGCCATGCTGTTCTCCTGCCCGCGCGAGGAGGGCGCCTTCCTCGGCACGGTGCGGCCCCGCGTGCTACCCGTCGGCCGGGCCCAGTACATCGACCGCCGCCGCAACGTACGTCTCGTGCAGGCGCCGGTCATCGAGTGAGCCGCAGGCGTCCGGGTCGCCCCGTCGAGCGGGGTCACCGCACCGGCGGGGCGACCTCGGGGTCCGGCTCGGACACCTCGGCCGTACGCGCCGGACGCCAGCGGCGGCGGTGACCGGCGGGCCCGAGGACAGCCAGCACCGCGCCGCCGGCGGCGACCAGCAGCACCAGGGCCACACCGGTCGCCAGGAGCGGTCCGACCTGCGCGGGGCCGGTCAGGTCCGGCGCCGCCGCCCGTCGTGCCCCGACCACGGTCGCGCCCGCCGTACCCTCCTCGGGCAGCATCGTCGCCAGCGCGGCCATCGGGTTGACCACGCCCCAGCCGAACTGCGCGTCCGGCAACGCGGCGGCGGGCAGATCCGCGGTCGCCTGGAGGCGGTGCCGGATCTGCGCCGCGCTGAGCCCGGGACGATAGGCGCGTACCAACGCGGCGGTCCCGGCCACGAACGGCGCGGCGTAGCTGGTCCCGCTGCCCTGCCAGTGGCCGGCGCCCCGTGGACCGATGCTGACGACGTCCTCGCCGGGCGCGATCAGCGCCACTCCCGCGCTCGGCGACGCCGAGTCCGACCGCCGTCCGCTGCTGTCCATCGCTCCGACGGCGAGGACGCCGGGTAGCGCCGCCGGGTAGGTGCGCACGCCCGTCCCGGCGTCCCGGTTGCCGACCGCCGCGACGACCACGACGTTGCGCTGCTCGGCGTAGCGGACGGCCGCCTCCATCGCCGGGTTGCGTACCGTGGTGCCGGCCGAGACGTTGACCACGTCCGCGCCCCGGTCCACGGCCGTGCGGATGCCGGTCGCGATCGCGTCCGGCGCGCCGGCGGGCTGGTCGGTGATCCGGATCGGCAGGATCCGTACTCCCGGCGCGAGGCCGGTGAACCCCGTGCCCGACGCCGGCGCGGCCGCGATGATGCCCGCCACGAACGTGCCGTGCCCCAGGCAGTCGGTATCGGCCCGCCGCCCGCCGGTCCGGGTCAGGTCGACACCCGGCAGTACGCGCCGGGCGAGCTGCGGGCTACGGGCGTCCACCCCGGAGTCGAGGACGGCGACGACGACTCCGGAGCCCTCGGTCAGCGTCCACGCCCGCTCGGGTGTCAGGTGCCGCTGCGGCCAGGGGATGTCCGGCATCGACCCGGCCGGCGCGGGCAGGCACTGCCCGGTCCGCAGCGGCGGGAGGACGGGCGCCGCCCACACCGGTCCGACGCCGAGCAGGGCGGTCGCGAGTCCCGCCGTCGCGGCGTAAGCGAGCCGTCTGAGACGCATTCGTTGTCACCTTCTGTCCTTCTCAGGAGACGTTCGCGGTCAGGGTCCGCTCGACGAAGCCCAGCGGTGGCCCGGCGAGGCGATCGGCGGTGCCCTCGTCCGTGACCATCCGGGGTGTGGCGGACCGCCGCCGGTCCAGCGCCCGTTGCAGCCGGCGCAGCGCTGCCCGGTCGTCGTCGTCGAGCCCGCGCCCGCTGCCGGTGTCGCCGGGAAGCAGCTCCCGCAGCAGCACGGCGGTGCCGGGCAGCGCACCCCGGTCGCCGCCCGGCTCGTCGTCGACCGCCAGGACCTTGAACCGGGTACCGGCCAGGAACACCGCCTCGTCCAGGTCGCCGTGCTCGCCGAGGAGCCCGATCTGCCGGGCGGTCCGCGACAACACCACGAAGTCGACGTCCGCGCCGTCGGCACACACGTCCATGGACGCGCTGACGCTGCGGAACGCCGGCTCGACGAGCGTCGTGCCCTCCGGGTAGAGCCGCCGGGCGGGTACGCCCAACCGCCCCTGGCCGACCACGGCCCGGCGGTAGGGCGGCAGTCGTCGCAGTCCGGAGACCAGGCAGGGCAGGAAGCCCGGGGTGTCGATGTCCTGTCCCGTCCGCAGCGCGGCGTTGACCGTGGCGGCCGAGGTGCGCAGGTACGCCCGGACCGCGACCAGGTCCGACTTCTCGGCGGGCGCGATCTCCTGGCGCAGCGCCGGCGAGGCGGCGAGCGCCGCGTTCACCAGGGTGATCGAGTCGTGGTAGGCGACGCCCAGGGCGGCGGCCAGCGCGGTCTGCTCCTCCGCGGTGCTGGGCCGGTCGACCACCGCCGTGCCGGACGCCGGGATCCAGCGCGGGACCTCCTCGACCGGGGGCGCCTCGGTGACGTCCGGGCCGGAGATGGTGCGCATGGCCGGGATCGGTCCGAGGCCGGCGACGCTCAGCGGCGGTACGGAGGTGCCGTGCGCAGGCCGCTCGGCGGGCGACGGCACCGGCGAGGGATCAGGCGGCGCCGACACCGGCGGCACCGGCGGGGCGATGACCTGCACCGGCGGAGCGAGAGCCGGCACGGGCGGAGCGAGAGCCGGCACGGGTGGAGCGACCTCCGGCACCGGCGGCACCGGCGGCACCGGCGGGGCGACATCTGGCACTGGCAGGACCGGCGGGGCGACATCCGGCACCGGTAGGACCGGCGGCGGGGCGGCGACCGGCGGCGAGGCGGGCGGAGCGACGGGAGGTACGGCGGCGGGCTTCGGTGCCGTCGCGGCGGGTGGCGGCGAGGACGGCGGCGCGGCCGACGCAACGGCCGTGGTCAGGGCGACCGGCGGCGGCGCGACCACGGTCCGCGCGACCGGTCCGGTGGTGGACGCCGGCACTTGCGCCGCCGCCGGGGCCACCGGTCGCAGCGGCAGGGGCAGCGTGAGCGTCGCCGAGTTCGCCCAGGCGGGGCGCGCGCGCCGCGCGGGCACCGCCGGTTCGGCCACTGGTTCGGGTGCCGGCTCGGCCGCCGGTTCGACCGTCGGTTCGGATGCCGGTTCGGATGCCGGTGTGGGACCGCCTGGTCCGTCCCACACCCGGCGTACCGCCTCCCGCAAGGCGGGGGACGTCTCGCGCGCCAGCACGAGGCGTCCCTCGACCGGGTCGACGAACGCCAGGTCCGTCGAGGCGTACCCGCCGTCGCGACGCAGCAGGACCCCCATCGGCACGACCTCGGCGAGCAGCCGCTCCACCGTCCGGTGCCGGTAGAGCCGGTCCCCGGTGCGGCGCCAACCCTCCATGATCGCCGGTGCCCCGTGTCGCATCGGTTCGGTGGGGGCCGGTTCGGGCGGCCGGGCATCGCCGAGCAGGGCGGCCAGCGTGTCCAGCCACGCCGGCTCGGGCACGACCTCCGAGGTGTCCAGCAGCGCCGCCTCCACCCGTACCGGAAAGTGTGCCGGCAGTCCGGCGAAGAGCAACGCCACGTCCGCGGCGTCGACCGCCGGCCGGCCGACGTGGCGCAGCACGAGCGTCGGTCCGCGGGGGTCGACCGGAACGCGGTACGCCGGATCCCCGGCGGCGGCCGGCGCGGAGGTGGCCGAGCGCAGCAGCAGGCCGGCCGGGACCGGGTCGGCGACCAGCCGCCCGAGGTTCATCGGCCGGTCGGGCAGGCAGGGCTCCCAGGCCGGGGTGGGGCACCGGTTGGCGCTGACCGGGCAGTCACCGCCGCCCGAGAACGAGCGCCAACCCCAGGCGCCGGTGCCGCCGGCGGCGTACCAGGTGCCGTTCGGCACGACGACGACCGGCCCGTCGGGCGCGAGCAGCTCCACCCCGGTGCGCGCCGCGAGGTCGGTCAACCAGGGGGCGTACGCCTCGTCGGGGCGGCCGACGCGATCCGCCGCCACCCACACACGCCGCACCCCGCCGATGTCCGCGGCCTCCTGCACGACGGTTCGCAGCAACGCGGCGCAGTCCGGCTCGCGCAGCGCCCGGTCCGACGGCACGACCAGCACGTCGGGTGGTGCCCCGGCGCGCAACAGCCGCCACAGTTCCAGCGGTTGATCCTCGACGTGCGAGAGGACGGCGGTCGCGCCGTGCCACTCGACGTGCAGGGGCACGTCCCGTCGGCGCCTTCTCCACCCGATCGCAGTCACGCCCTTGCAACGGGCCCGGCACCCCGCCCGGTTCACGCCGGGGGCGTCCGGGCAGAATCTTCGATGTCGATTGCCGTCGAAGTGAACGAGCGCGATCCCGTCCACGTTGCTAATACGTGGCTGCTACCGGGAGAGGGTGGAACACGGTGCGGGGCTTCGGGCTACGGAGGATCACCGGAACAGGCCGTGGACTGTTCGCGGGCGTGGCGGCGGTGATCGTGCTGGTGCTGGTGATCGGCCTGGGCTGGAGCTTCGCGTACGCGGGGAAGGACAGCCTCACCGGGCGCGCGCTCACCGGGGACCAGCTCACCGCGCTGTCCAGGGCGGGTCACGCCTGCCCGGCGGTGAGCTCCGCCCGCCTCGCCGGCCAGCTCATGGCGGAGTCCGAACTGGATCCGGCGGCGGCGCGTACGGAGTCGGGTGGACGCGGCATCGCCGGGCTCACCGACGAGCAGTGGCGTCGGTGGGCGCCGTGGTCCGGCGCGCAGCGCGAGGACACCGGCGCGGCCCTGCTCGCGTTGGCGCATCTGATGTGCAACCTCGTCGGCGAGCTTCGTACCAGCGGTGTCGACGGAGACGCGTGGCGGCTGGCGCTCGCCGCGTTCCGGTCCGGGCTCCCGGAGGTCCGCAAGGCGGGCCGGGTGCCCGGCAAGGCGAGCGACTACGTCGACCGGACGGGCAAGTACGCGGCCTACTACGAGACCCTGCCGCAGTTCGCGTCCGCTGGGTCGACCCAGTCCCTGGCCGCCGGGTCGGCGCCCGCAGCGGTGCCGTTGCCGGACGAGTTGGTCCCGGCCGTGGTCGCGGCGGGCAGCCGCTGCCCCGAGGTAAGCCCGCCGGCGGTCGCCGGGCAGTTGATGGCGCTGTCCAGCTTCAACGCGGAGCAGCGCGGGGCGTCCGGTGAGCTGGGGATCGCGGGCTTCTCCGAGGATCTGTGGCAGGACAACGCGCCCAAGGGCGCGTCCGTGTGGGATCCGCAGGTGGCCGTGCCGGTGATGGGTGACGTGCTGTGCCGTCTGGTCCGCGAGCTGTCCGCGCTTCCGGGAGATCCCTACCTGCTGGCCGTCGCGGCGTGGCACGCGGGTGTCGACACGGTGCGCCGGGCCGGCGGTGTCCCGGACGCGATGACGCGGTCACACCTGGCGACCGTCGCCGCGTACACCGACTACTACCGGCTCGACACCCGGCTGGCGCCGCCGTCCGCGCCGCTGCCGTCCCCGTCGCCGTCCTCGTCCTCCTCGCCGCCGTCCGTGTCGCCGTCGGTCCGGGCGCCGGCCCCGACGAAGTCCGCGCCGCCCGCCACCCGAGCCGCCCCGAGCCCGGCCCGGCCGGCGGCCACCACGGCGCAGGCGCCCGCGACCACGGCGGCCCCGCCGCCGGCCGTGACGACGGCGCCCACCCGCTACGGTCCGGGCGGCCCCGGCGGCGGGGGATACCCGTGTCGACGTCGCTGCCGGTGGTGACCGTCGCGTACGGCGGGTCCGTGTCGGCGAGGGTCGCGACAGCCGCCTGAGCTGCCGCCGCGGCCGTCGGCGTTACGTCTCGGCCGTGGGCGCGGCCACGGACAGCGCCGGCCGGGCCATCCGGGCCAGGGCGTCCTCGCGACTGTCGAAGATCGGGAAGACGCCGTCCAGGCGCATCGTGTGCAGGACGGTCCGGATGAACCGCGACGGCGCGGCGAGGCAGAGCGTCAATCCCCGCTCGCGGGCGTCGAGGTGGGCCCGCACCAGCAGGCCGAGGCCGGTGGAGTCGATGGCGCGTACGCGACTCAGGTCCACCAGCACGGGTGCGCCCGCCTCCGCCGCCTCCCGTAGCGCCGCACGCAGCGCGTCGCCCGTGGCGACGTCGATGTCACCGCTGGCGGTGACGATGGTGGCCTCGTCGAGGTGGTCGATGCCGAGGATCCCGCCGGGACCGTGGCCCTCGCTCGAGGCCTGCCGGGGGTTCGCGGGCGGGAGCAGGCTGCAGTGGGGGCAGCGGTGCGGGCCGGTGGCGAACGGCGAGCCGCTCCAGCCGTGCTCGGACACGAGCGTCCAGACGACCTCGGCGTCGGGCAGCACGCAGGCGGTGGCGGTGAGACTGTCGCCGCAGGTGTCACAGATGAGTGTCATCAGGTTGTCGTCCGGGACGACGGTCATGCCGCTGATCCCTTCTGTCCGCCGCGAGCGACGAGCGCCGGCTCGCCGTGCGACGCCGACGGCGGCTCGGTGACGATCGGCAGGACCTGGTCCAGACGGGCGTGGTGCAGGATGCGCTGGATACGCCGGTTGGGGTTGCGTACGACGAGGGTCCCGTCGGCGCGGGCCAGTCGTCGGTGGACGTCCAGCAGCAGGCCGATGGCGGCGGCGTCGAGGTAACCGCACTCCGACAGGTCGACGACGACCTGTCCGGGGCGCAGCGCCAGCAGCCGGTCGAACACGGCGACGCTCTCGGCCAGGCAGTTCAGGTCCAGTTGGGTGATGCTGACCTCCACCAGCGGCAACGCGTACGACGGAGGTTTGAGTGGTCCCGTCACTGTCGTACCCCTTTCTCGTGGCTCTCGTCGCCTGCCACCGTGCCGGTCCGGCGTGGCGGGCGTCGCGCGGATCTATGACAGTTGGGTGACAAATCCGCGGGCCGGCGGACGCGATTGGCCGTGTCGTCGTGGCCTGGGGATGATGCGGTTATGACGGCCGTACTGGTGATCGAGGACGACGACCGGATCCGACTGGCGCTGCTGCTCGCCCTCCAGGACGAGGGGTACGACGCGGTGGGCGCGGCCACCGCCGAGGAGGGGCTGCGCGCGCAGCGCCGTGATCCGGCGGACTACGTGCTCGTCGACCTGATGCTTCCCGGCCTCGACGGCTTCGAGTGCATCCGGCAGCTCCGTCGCGACGACGACGTGCCGATCGTGGTGGTCAGCGCCCGGGACGACACCCATGACATCGTCGCCGCCCTGGAGGCCGGCGCGGACGACTACCTGGTCAAGCCGGTCGCGATCAAGGAACTGACCGCGCGGCTGCGGGCGCTGCGTCGCCGTGCCCGCGCCGTGGTCGGGGGGCCGGCGGCGGAGCCGGTGCCCGTGTTGGCGTTCGGCGAGTTGGAGATCAGTCCCGACGCGGGCGAGGTGCGTCGTGGCGGCCGGCCGGTGGCGGTGACCCGTACCGAGTTCCGGTTGCTGTGCGAGTTGGCCGAGCACGCGGGCCGGGTGCTGTCACGTCAGCAGTTGCTGCAACGGGTCTGGGGCTACGACATCGGCGACGAGCGGCTCGTCGACGTGCACGTCGGCCGGTTGCGGCAGAAGATCGAGCCCGATCCGGCGACCCCTCGGCACCTGGTCACCCTGCGGGGTATGGGTTACAAGTTGCAGCGATGAGACGCCTCGGACTGCGTACCCGGGTCACCGCCGCGTTCGCCGTCGGCGCGCTCCTGCTCGCCGCCTCGATGGCCCTGGTCTCCTACGAGCTGACCCGCCGATCCCTGCTCGGGGAGCGGGAACGCACCGCCCTGCGCGCCGCGTACTTCGACGCGACGGTCGTGCGCGCCGGGATCGACACCGACACCCCCGATGTCGTGGAGGTGCTGCGGTCGCTGGACACCGGCGGCGGACGTCGCCCGGTGCTGCACCTCAACGGCGAGTGGTACGCCCGCACGGCCGACCCCGGCCCCACCACCGCCATCCCCCAGGACCTGCGCCGCGTCGTGGCGTCCGGGCAGCCGGCGGTGCAGCGGGTACGCGTGGACGGCCAGTCGGTTCTCGTGGTCGGCGTGCCCCTGTCCGCGACGGCGACGTACTTCGAGGTCAACTCCCTGCGCGAGTTGGAGCAGACGTTCCAGGTCCTGGCGCTCGCGCTGACCACCGTGGCCATCATGATCGCCGGGTCCGGCGCCGCGCTCGGGTGGCACGCCACCCGGCACGGGCTGCGCCCGTTGACGGCGGTCGCCGACGCGGCGGAGAAGATCGCGGCCGGCGACTTCACGGCCCGCCTGGACCCGGCCACCGACCCCGACCTGACCCGGTTGTCCTCCTCGTTCAACCAGATGGTCGACCGGCTCGCCCACCGCATCGAGCGCGACCGGCGCTTCGCCGCCGACGTCAGCCACGAGCTGCGGTCGCCGTTGCAGACCCTCGCTGCCGCGGCGAGCGTGCTGGCCCGTCGCCGGGAGCACCAGGACGAGCGGACGGCGATCGCGGCGGGACTGGTCGCCGACGAGATCGACCGCTTTCAGCGACTCGTCAACGACCTGATCGACCTGGCCCGCAGCGACCAGCCCGCGCACCGCGCGCCGGTGGACCCGGTGGCGTTGGCCCGCGCCGCCTGCGAGGCCCTGGACCTGCCGGCGTCGATCGTGCGGCTCGCGCCCGGGGTGCCCGCGACGTGGCGGGTCGAGCGTCGGCGCGTCGCGCAGATCCTGGCGAACCTGCTGGACAACGCCGTGACCTACGGGGGCGGTCCGACGTCCGTCCTGCTCGACCGCGACGGCGGCGCCGCCGTGATCGAGGTCGAGGACGACGGCCCGGGCGTACCGGTCGAGGACCGGGAGGCCATCTTCGACCGCTTCGTGCGTGGACGTGCCGCCCACACGCGTGGCGCGGGCGACGGCACCGGGCTCGGTCTCGCCCTGGTCGCCCAGCACGCGAGCGCGCACGGTGGGACCGTCACCGTCACCGACCACCCCGGCGGCGGCGCCCGGTTCCGCGTCACCCTGCCGGAGAGCCTGGCATGAGTCGCCAACGCCTGCTCGGTCTGGCCCTCGTCGCGCTGCTGGCCGGCTGCGGCATCCCCGCCGACGACGCGCCCCGCCCGGTGCCACCGCCGCGCGGACCGTTCCCGACCACCGCCGACACCCCATCCGCCGACACCGCGCCGGCCGGTCCGGCCACCGAGACCCTCTGCCTGGTACGCGACAACCGGATCGTTCCGGTGCTGCGGAGTGTCGACCGTCCACCCACCATCGAGGAGCACCTGCGGCACCTGTTCGCGGGCCCCACCACGGCCGAGCGCGACACCGACCTCACCAGCGCCCTGCCGGGGGCGGTCAACGCGGTCGGCGTGACGTTGAGCGCCAGCCAGGCCCGGGTCATGGTCGACGAACCTGGTGACGACGCCGGTCGCAGCGACGAGGTGCTCGCCTTCGGGCAGATCGTCTGCACGCTCACCAGCCGCCACGAGGTCAGCACCGTGCGGTTCCTGCGCGACGAACGGCCGCTGGGAGTGCCGCGGGCCGACGGGTTGCTGTCGGCGCAGCCGCTCAGCCGGGTCGACTACGCCCCCCTCATCGCTCCACAGTGAGCGCTCCCCGTCGAGGTCGATCGCCGAATGTCGTTTCAACCGGACAGTTCAGTGGGTATCTGCCCGCCGGCTGATCGTCCGATCGACGGAGACCCTCGTGATCATGGCTTTGCTGCTCGACCTCGCCAACATCGTCGGCGGCTTCCTGCTCGCCATCGCCGTGCTGCGGTTGCTGCCGCGCGTCGGTGACGACCTGGGCCGCCTCGCCGGTCGGGTGGCGCCGATCGCGTGGGTGGTCGGGCTCGTGGCGCTGGTGACCGGCGGCTACTACCTGATCGTCCACCTGGTGTCCGGCCCCCGGGTGTTCCACTTCGAGGTGGTCGGGATCGGTGTCGGCCTGGCCCTGTTGTGGGGCCGCCTGACCGGTCGTCCGGCGTCGGGCGTCGAGCAGTCGGACGGCGCGACCGGAGTCCGCCTGTTGCTCGCGATCTTCGGCCTGATCGCGATCGTCGTCGGCATCCAGGGGCTGTTCACCCCGGACGGCTGATCGTTTTATCCGCACCCTCTCGCACCCCCCTTTAATTGAGGAGACCTTCATGTCCGCCCAGGCATTTCTCTACATCATCGCCGTCATCCTGATCGTGCTCGCGGCCCTGCCCCTGCCCACCCGGGGCATCTCGTTCGCGCTGCTCGGCGCCGCCTGCGCGCTGCTCGCCTACGCCTGGCCGGTGATCACCAACTGATCCCGCGTTGTTGACAGCCGGTGGCCGGGAGCGCGAGGCGTTCCCGGCCACCGGTGGTCAGAGCGGCCGGCCGAAGTGGCGGGTGAGCGCGGCGCGCAACGTGTCGGCGTCCCCGGCCGACCAGGCGACGAAGCAGTCGGGGCGGACGAGCAGCCCGGTCGCGGTCGTGCCCTCCAGCCGGCCGGTGACCACGTCCACCCGGTCCCGCCAGGGTGCCGCGACCTCGGCCCAGGCGCCCGTGGAGACCAGCAGCAGCGGCCGGGCGTTGCGGGTCAGCTCGGCGAGGCGTACGACGCCCCGGTCGCCGTGGACGACCACGTCCGGGGCGGACCGGCCGGCCATCGGGTCGGCGGGATCGGCGGGATAGCGGATGTCCGCGCCGGACATCAGCGCCGCGATGTGCCCGGTCACCTCCGGTATCCGCAGTAGTTCGCCGAAGAGTTCCCGCAGCCCGGTGATCTCCTCGCCGGGACCGATCAGCGCCGACTGCGCCTCGGTGGACATGACGACCCGCTCGGCGACCGGGCGACGTTCGGTCTCGTACGTGTCGAGCAGGTCCTCCGGCGCCCAGCCGCGCACCGTGGCGGCGAGCTTCCACCCCAGGTTCACGGCGTCCTGAAGGCCCAGGTTGAGGCCGGGGCCACCGATCGCGGGGTGCACGTGCGCGGCGTCGCCCACCAGCAGCACCCGGCCGGCGCGGTAGCGGGCGGCGATCCGGGTGTTGCGACCGGTCAGCCGGCGGAGCAGGCCGGGGCCGTCCGGTGGACCGAGAGGGACGTCGACGCCGAGCACCCGGGTGACGCTGGCGCGCAGCTCGGCCAGGGTCATCGGGGTCTCGTCGCTCGTCGGCGTGTCGGGCCATTCCGTGGTGCTGACCAGCGCCGGCCGGCCGGGGAACGGGGCCCAGGCGATCAGGCCGCGCGGCGTACGGGTGTGCCGGAACGGCGGCACGATCCCGTAGCCGGGGGCGAGCAGGCCGCCGGTGTCGGGGTCGAGGGACGACGCGGGGACGGTCACCGTCGCGGTACGGGAGACCGACCGGTCGTTGGTGACGCCGGGGAAGTCGATGCCGGCGGTACGGCGTACCCGGCTGCGGCCGCCGTCCGCGCCGACGACGAAGCGGGAGGCGAGCCGCGTCCCGTCGGCGAGGTCGACCTCGACCGCGTCGGGCCGTTGGCGCAGGTCGACGACCTCGTGGCCGCGGCGCAGGTCGACGCTGAGTTCGGCGGCGCGGGCGGCAAGGGCGGCTTCGAGCTGGGCCTGCGGCACGCCGAGCACGTAGTGCGGGTTGTCCGTGAGCACCGTGAGATCCAGCGGGAACGCGCCGAAGGTGAAGGCGGGTTGCGGGGACGGCGGGTTGCTGTCGCCGCTGAGGCGCGTGTACAGGCCGCGCCGGTCGAGGAGGCGGACGACCTGGCCGACGAGGCCGTTGGCGCGGGGCTCGCCGCCGGGCGTCGGATGGCGTTCGAGGACGACGGGGTGGACACCGGCGAGGGCCAGCTCGCAGGCGAGCATGAGGCCGTTCGGGCCGGCGCCGACGATGAGGACGTCGATCACGGTCGTGATCCCTTCGGGGCGTGCGTCGTCGCCACGGCGGGCGCGGTGTACGACCGGCCCGCCGCGGGGTGTGACGCGGCTGAGGATGGTGGGTGAGGGGTGCCCGGGTGCGGGCCGGCTCGTCAGCGGGGCGGCGCGGGGAGGCCGGCGGCGACCTGGGCGAAGGCGTCGGTGATGAGGTGTTCGATCGGGGTGGGCGGGTCGGCGCTGTCGAGGTAGTGCGCCATGGCGACGGCGACGGCCGCGCTGGCGGCGGCCGCGACGAGCCGCGGGTACATGTCGGTGGCGAGGTCGGTCCCGGTGCGTTCGGCGACCGCGTTGGCCAACTCGGCCTCGGCGGTCGCGACGGCGCGCAGGCGCTCGCCCTGCAGGGCGGGCTCGGCGAGCATGGTGCGGACGCCGGCCACCCACTGGGCGTGCGCGGGGGAGGGCATCGCCTCGACCTCGGGGCCGCGCGTGAACTGCGCCAGCGCGGCCTGGGTGAGCGCCTCCCACAGCGGCTCGTCGGCGGGGCGTTCGCGCAGCGCGGCGGCGGTGCGCAGGCTGCGGTCGAGATGGCGGGAGGCGATGGCCTCGGCCTTGCTGGAGAAGTAGTTGTTGAAGGTGCGCGGGGAGACGCCGGCCGCCTCGGCGATGTCCTCGACGCGGACGTTGTCGTAGCCGCGTTCGGCGGTGAGGTGGATCGCGGCCCAGCCGAGCGCCGCCCGCGTCTCGGCCTTCTTGCGCTCCCGCAGCCCCGTCATGCCACCACCCTAGCACTTCTTGCGTGGCACGCAAAGATGCGCGCCACGCAACTAACCGCCGAGCCGATTTGTCGCCTCCGCGTACCCCGATGTTCGGCATCAGGTCGACTGAGATCGATAGAGTGCGCCGACCGCCACCGACGGCGGTTCTCATCTGTGCGAAGGGGAGTCGATGTCGACGACAACACGCCGCTCAGTCCGCGTCCTCGGTGCTCTCGCGGCCGCGATCGCGCTGGTGGCGGCCCTGCTGCCGACCACACCGGCGGCCGCCGCGACCACGGCGTTGCGGGCGGCGACGCTGAACATCTACAACGGGTTGAGCCAGGCCGACTTCGCGCACGACCTGAACCTGATCGCGTCCCGGGCGGACCTCGTCGGTCTCAACGAGGTCGGCAACCGCAAGGACTTCCTGGAGAACTGGGCCGCCGACAACGGATGGTGGTTGTACGCGCCGGGCGGCACCAACCAGGCCGGCGAGGCGCTGATCGCCCGCAAGAGCATGTTCGACGTACGGGACAAGGGCTCGATCTTCGTATGTGACACCAACGGCCCGGGTGAGGTGCCGCCCGCGCGGTACAACAACTGGGTCACGTACCGCCACAAGGCCAGCGGGCGCACCGTGACACACATCAACGCCCACGCGGTGGCCAGCATCGAAGACGCCGGCCGGCCGGAGGACCTGCCGCGCACCCGGTGCGCCGAGGCACAGTTCCAGGGCCTCAAGGACCTGGCGATCGACAAGCAGGGTGCGGGCCAGGTCATCGTGAGCGGTGACCTCAACGTCGACTTCAGCGCCGACCGCGCCTTTGGGTACGCGAAGTTCCCGTGGCGGGTCTTCGAGGCCAACGAGCTGCCCAACCTGCGCTCCAACTACAACCTGTACGGCGAGAAGGGCACCGGTACGCACGGCAACCGGCACATCGACTACGTCTACTTCTGGAAGCGGCTGCCCGAGTACCAGCTCATGTGGATGACCGGCTACGACATCGTGGGCGGCACCGCGTCCGACCACAACGGCGTCGTCGCCACGTTCACCATCCAGACCTGACGCGCCGGGGGATACCCTGCCTGCGGTGCAGGAAGGCCGGACAGGAGGTGCCGCGATGACGGCAGGACGGGTGAACCCGACCCAGGAGGACGTGCTCGGGTACTTCGAGAAGCTGTCGAACTGGGGCCGGTGGGGCGAGGACGACGAGCGCGGCACGCTGAACCACATCACCGACGACGTCCGGCTGGCGGCGGCGCGGGCCGTGCGCCACGGCAGGAGTGTGTCCTGCGCGTGGGAGGTCACCGTGCCGGGGGAGATGGAACGGTCGACGACGACGTGCCCGTACGCCGTGGAGATGCCGGGCGCCGAGAACATGCCGGCGGCCTTCCACGCCGACCGGCGCTGGGGCTTCTCGAACGAGCGACTCGGCATCACGTACCACGGCAACACCATCACCCACCTCGATTCGCCGTGCCACATCTTCTGGGACGGCGCGATGTACAACGGGCGATCGCACTCGCTGGTCGACGAGACGACGGGCTCGGCGTGGGCGGCCGTCACGGCGGCGGCGGACGGCATCGTCACCCGCGGTGTCCTGCTGGACGTCGCCCGGGCCCGCGACGTCCCCTGGTGGGAACCGGGCCAGGGGGTGTTCCCCGACGACCTCGAGGAGGCCGAGCGCCGCCAGGGCGTACGGGTGGGTGCCGGCGACGCGGTGCTCCTGCGGACCGGCCACGGGCGGTTCCGGCGCGAGGGTCGCGCGGCCAACGGATTCGCGCAGACCGGTTGGCACGCGTCCTGTCTGCCGTGGCTCCACGAGCGCGGCGTCGCGCTGATCGGCGCCGACTCCCCGCAGGACGTCCAGCCCTCGGGGTACGACGACGTGCTGATGCCCGTGCACGCCGTCGGCCTCGTCGCGATGGGTCTCTGGCTGCTCGACAACTGCGACCTGGAGGCGTGCGCGACCACCGCCGCCGAACTCGGCCAGTGGGACTTCCAGCTCGCCGTCGCACCGGTCCGCCTCGCCGGCACGTCCGGCAGCCCGGTCAACCCGATCGCCACGTTCTGACCGCTACGCGGGGCGACCGCCCCGGCTCCGAGCCGGGGCGGTCGTCGGCTGAACACCCCCGATGTGACGCGTGCCCCGCGCGTACTCAGTGGTTGTTGTTCAGCCAGATACAGGAGTTGTCGCTGCCCGTCCACCGCCAGCACAGGTGGTCGCGGGTCTGCGGCCCGTACTCGCCGTCGACGGAGATGCCGAGGTCGGCCTGGGTGCTGCGCAACGCGTTGTAGGTGTTGCCGCCGAAGTCGTTGTCGACGCCGTTGGGGCCGAGGTACTTGCCGTAGATGCCCTGCAACGTCCGCTGTAGCTCGCCGACCCCGGAGCTGTGGTCGCCCCGGGTCAGCAGGCAGTTGAAGTTGATGGTGCTGGACACGTACGCCGGGATCCAGGCCGTCGCGCCGCGCGCGCCGGACCAGGTCGAGGTGTAGACGCCCGCGCCGTTGCAATGCGGCAGGGCGGCCTGTGCGGGTGCGGAGATCGCCACCGCGCCGCCTGCGGTCGTGACGGCGAGAAGTGCCGTCAGGCCGAGGCGTTGGAGACGTCGGAGCATGGGTACCCCCCCAGGTCGAGGTGAGAGTCGTCGCATCCGTGTCGATGCGACGAGCGGCTTGCCTCACCATCGTTTCGCCCGCTGCCGAGACCGAACAGGAGCCGGACCGGAGATTGACCGGCACTTGCGGCGCTCAGCGCGGCTGCGCGAGTTTGGCGTCGAGCGCCCCGGTGTCGGTCTCGCCGAGCGAGGAGAGGATGTCCCGCGCTCGCTGCCACGCCAGGCGGGCCGACGGGGCGTCGCCGGCGGCCAGGTGAGCGTCGCCGAGGCTCACCAACGCGTCCGCCTCCAACCGGCGGTGGCCGATCTCGCGGCGCAGGCGGACGGCGTGCCCGTAGCACGTGACCGCGTCGCCGAACGCGTCGAGCTGAAGGTGCGACTGCCCGAGGCTGGCCCAGGTGATCGCCTGCCCGAGCACGTTCTCCGCCGACGTGAACAGGGCCAGCGCCTGCTGGCAGCTCTCGATCGCGGCGTGGTGGTCGCCGAGCTGGCCCTGGGACCAGCCCACCGCGTTCAGCGCGAAGGCCTGGCCGGTCACGTGGCCGGCCTGCCGGTGCAGCCGCAGCGCCTCCCGGGCGTGGCCGAGGGCCAATTCGGGCTCGCCGGTCTGGTCGCGGATCCAGCCGAGGTTCAGTTCGACGCGGGCCTGCCCGGCGAGGTCGTCCAGCCGCCGGTACCGGTCGTACGCCAGCTCCAGGTGGCGCTGCGCGTCCGCGTACTGGTGCAGCGCGATGTCGGCGAAGCCGAGCACGCCGTGGGCGTACGCCTCGGCCCGGTCGTCGGCCAGCCGGACGGCCGCCGACAACGCCGCCCGCAGGCTGCCGGTCCAGTCATCCCAGTAGCCGCGCTGGTTGAGATAGGTGGTGATCGCCCAGGCGAGGTGGCACGTGTGACGGTCGAGACCGTGGTCGGCGGCCAGCCGCAGCGCCGAGAGCAGCACCGGGTGCTCGTCGGTGAACCACGCCAGCGCCGCGTCCCGGTCGGCCAGTGGCACCGGCGCGACCCCCGGCCCCGGCGGGTCGATCGGCAGTCGGTCCCGCTGCGGGTAGAGCAGTTGGTCGGCGGCGTACGCGACGCCGAGGTAGTGGTCGAGCAGCCGGGTCCGGGCCGCGTGACGGTCCGCCTCGCCGTCCTCGGCCGCCGTCAGCTCGGCGGCGTACGCGCGCAGCAGGTCGTGGTAGGTGAACCGGCCGGGCCGGTGCTCGCTGAGCAGGTGGGCCCGGGTCAGCTCGGTCAGGTGGCGGTGGGCCCGCGCGGGCGTGATCCCGGCGAGGCTGGCCGCCGCGGGGGCGGCGAAGTCCGGGCCCGGATGCACGCTCAGCAGCCGGAACAGTCCGGCGGTGGCCGGGTCGAGCGTCCGGTACGACCAGGACATGACCAGCCGCAGGTCGGTGACGGGTTCACCGCCGTCGAAGGCGTCGAGGCGATCGGCCTCCGGGCGCAGGTGCGCCGCCAGGTCCATCAACCGAAAGCCACTGTGGATCGCCGCGCGGGCGGCCACGACCGACAGCGCCAGCGGCAGCCCGGCGGACGCGCCGACGATGGCGTCGACGGCCTCGGGCTCGGCGGCCACGCGTTGCGCGCCGAGGCGTCGGGTCAGCAGCTCGCGGGACTCGGCCCCGGACATGACGTCCAGGGTGACCGGATGGGCGCCGTTCACGCTGACCAGGCCCAGGAACTGGTGGCGGCTGGTGACGAGGACGAAGCAGCCCGGCGCTCCCGGCAGCAGCGGGCGTACCTGGTCGGCGTCGCCGGCATTGTCCAGCACGACGAGCACGCGTCGGCCGGCCAGCAGGCTCCGGTACCGGGCGACCTGCTCGTCCAGCCCGGTCGACGGGCGGGCCGCCGGTCCCGCGAGAGCGTTGACGAACCCGGCGAGCGCCGTGCTCGGACCGAGCGGGACGCCGCCCGGGTCGAAGCCACGCAGGTTGACGTAGAGCTGCCCGTCGGGGAAGTGCGCGGCGACGCGGTGCGCCCAGTGCGCCGCGAGCGCGGTCTTGCCCACGCCGGCGGTGCCGGAGACGATCGCGAGCCCCATCGCGGTCGGCTGGTCCACGGACCGAGCCAGGATCTCGTCGAGGCGGGCCAGCGCGCCCTCGCGGCCGACGAAGCCGAAACCGTCCGCCGGCAACTGCGCCGGAACGCCACTCGACGGGGGCGGGGTGGGCGCCCCGGCGAGGAAACGGTCCCGCCTCGACCCCGATAGACCGAAGGCGTCGGCGAGCAACAGCATCGTCGCGGGACGCGGCCGGGCGATCCGCCCCGCCTCCAGGTCCCGCAGGTGACGGACCGACAGCCCGGTCTTCGCGGCCAGATCCTCCTGGGTCAACGCGCTGCTGCGCCGAAGCTCCTGCACGGCCTCCCCGAACACGCAATCACCGTATCGACGGCGCTGAGCGTGGACAATCAGCCATCCGACGCGAGAGCCGCAGCCGGCGTCGTGCCGCAACTCCCCAGGTGCTGACCTCGGGTGATCGCTGCGGACGGCGCCGGCCGCGGTCACGACGGACACCGCGGTCCCGGCTGGCCCGGTACGCGTCAGGTCCCGGCGGGCGACATCTGGCGTCGGGCCCGGCGGCCACTGCGCACCAGCAGCATCCCGCCCACCATCATGGCGAGTGCGACCAGCGTGAGAACTCCGGCCACGACCAGGTAGACCACCTCCAACGGCTGCCCGGTCGTCCGCGGTGTGCCGTCATCGCCGGGGCCGAAGTGCGTACCGGCGCGTTCCGCTCCCACCGCGGCCAGCGGTTGAGGGGTTACCTTCGCAGCGGCGCGCAGCGCCTTGGCGGCGTTGATCACGCCGTATCCGGTGCTCGGGTCGTGCCGGTTGGGGTGCGACGCGGTGTCGCGCAGGATTTCGGCCACCTGACGCGGCGCGAGCTTCGGGTACCTGGCCACGATGAGCGCGGCGACCCCGGCGGTCAGCGCCCCCGCCTGCGAGGTGCCCTGGCCCGACACCCGGCCGGTTCCGTTGAACTTGGCGCCCCAGATCTGCACGCCGGGGGCGGCCACGTCGACGTAGGAGTGCACGCTGGAGAACGGGGCGCGACCTCCACCCGGGGTGCTCGCGGCCACGCCGATCACACCGGGATAGCCGACCGGGTAGGACACCTGGTTGTCCTCGTCCCCCTCGTTGCCGGCGGAGGCGACCACCACGGCCCCCTTCGCGAGCGCGTACTGGACGGCATCCATCTCGTCCGGGTCGTACGCGCTGAACGGGGCGTCCGACCCCAACGAGAGCGAGATGACCCGCGCCCCGGCGTCGGCGGCCTGGCGGATGGCGTTGGCTACGGCACCCGCCTGCTTGTCGTCCGGTGGCTCGCCGAGTGCCTGCTCCCAGGTCTTGTAGTCGGGATCTTCCTTGTCCCGGATCGCGCGTAGCCCGAGCACCTTCGCGCCCGGAGCGACATCCAAGACGTTGGACGCCATGATCGTGCCGTGTCGGCCGTACCAGGACTCCTTCTGGTCGGTCTCGCCGAGGAAGTCCCGCCCCTCGATGGCCCGTCCGTCCAGCAGCGGGTGACCGGTACGGATCCCGCTGTCGACGACGGCGACGGTGACCCCCTCGCCACGGCTGATGGCATGTGCGGACGAGACCGACATCGCGTCGAGTTCCCAACCACGGCCGGCCGCCTGCGCCGGCACTCCCGAGGTCAGCAGCACCGCACCGACACCCGCGCAGGCGACGGTCCGCGCCGTCGTCCGGTACCACCGGCTCATCGTCCGTCCACCGCCTTGTCGAAGGAGTGCGCGAACGCGTAGAGCAGGTCGGAGGCCAGGCTCTGGTAGACGCGGGTCTCCGGCCGGCCACTGGACTTCCACTGGCCGGGCAGGTCGCCGTACCGGCGGTCGGGGTCGGTCGGACCGACCGTGATGGCTGCCAGGTATGGGCCGAAGAGGGTGGCGCTGACGGTCCCTCCGCCGTAGCCGCGGCTCGCCCGCCAGTCCGCGGCGGCCGTCTTCGCCGCCGGGACCGGGATCACCACCGGTCCGAGGTGGTCCGCGAGCACACTGAAGCCGGACCGCTCGACCGCGAGCACATCGTCGTGTGAGCCGAGCACGCAGAGCGCGACGGTGGCTGCGGCCTCGCCGCCGGCATCCACATAGGTTGCCCGCAGCACCGTCGTGCAGCCGTGCGTCATCGCGGCCTCCGCGAGCCCGGCCGTCAGCGCCTTCCGGCAGTCACTCTCCTCGGCGATGGTCTGACGGACCCAGCCGGGCGCTGGTTGGCCGCCGGAGCCCTGCCGTCCGGCGGTCGAGGTCTCCCGCAGCAGATCCGGGAAGATCTCGTCGGTACGCAGGTTGTGCCAGGCCGCCGGGATGAAGGCGTCGTTGCCGGTCTGGATCCGGTGGTTCTTCACGGCCGCGAAGGTCACGCCGCCGGCGGCCAGCAGCGGGATCACCCCGAACAGCATTGCCAGGGTGCCGAGGACCCGGCGCTTGCGACCCCCGGAACGTCCATCCTCCGCAGTGGACGGCTCGGGTTGCGTCACCGGCATCGTCGGTACCTGGTACGCCGGCGGGGGGTGCGGCGCGAACGCCGTGGGTGCGGGTGGTGGTGTCGGCGGTTGACCGTAGTGCGAGGGAGGGTGCGACAACGCTGCGCTTCCTTCCTGCCCCGGGAGCCACACCTCGGGGCGACAGCGGAAATAGATCTCCATCGGCGATCGACCGGGGATGCTACCCGGCACGTCCACGGGTACGGTTTCGATGCCCGACAAACGCCGGGGCGGCAGCGGCCGGCCCGGTGACGACGGACGGTGGGAGGAGCGACGGTGGCGCAGCCGAGAGCACTTGTGGTCCGCGGCGGGTGGGAGGGGCACCAGCCGGTCAAGGCGACCGAGTTGTTCATTCCGTTCCTCGAACGCAACGGCTACGCGGTACGGGTCGAGGAGTCGACGGAGATCTACGCCGATGCCGACGAGTTGGCCGGCACCGACCTGATCGTGCAGTGCATGACGATGTCGGAGATCACCTCGGCTCAGGTGGCCGGACTCGCCGCGGCGGTCGTCGCCGGTACGGGCTTCACCGGCTGGCACGGCGGCATCGTGGACGCGTTCCGCGCCTCGGCGGAGTACCTGCACCTGGTGGGCGGCCAGTTCGCCACCCATCCGGGCAAGGAGCCGTGCGAGCGCCACGGTGGGGAGGAGGACAACTTCCTGCCGCACACCGTGCGCGTCACCGACCTCGGCCGGGAGCACCCGATCACCGCCGGCATCGAGGACTTCGACCTGGTCAGCGAGCAGTACTGGGTGCTGCACGACGACCTCATCGACGTCCTGGCCGTCACCACCCACCCCACGCGGGAGTGGCATCCGTGGCACCGGCCGGTCACCTCGCCGGCGATCTGGACGCGCCGCTGGGGCGCGGGCCGCGTCGTCGTGACAACTCCGGGCCACAACCTCGACGTGCTGGAGCACCCGTCCGTGCGTACCGTCATCGAGAGGGGGATGGTGTGGGCGACCCGCACGGCGTCGGCATCGTAGGTCTCGGGGTCATCTCCCGCGCGTACCTGGACACCCTCGCGCACCACCCCGCGGTGCGGATCGCCGCGCTGGCCGACCTCGACGCGTCCCGGTCGGCCGCGGCGGCGGCCACGGTGCCCGGCAGCGCGGCGATGAGCGTCGACAGTCTGCTCGCCCACCCGGACGTGGACACGGTGCTCAACCTGACGATCCCCGCGGCGCACGCCGACGTCTCACGCGCCGCGATCGACGCCGGCAAGAACGTGTACGTCGAGAAGCCGCTCGCCGTGACGTTCCCGGACGGCCGCTCGATCGTCGAACGCGCCGCCTCGGCGGGTGTCCACGTCGGATGCGCGCCGGACACGGTCCTGGGCACGGGCACGCAGACGGCGCGTGCGGCGATCGACGACGGCCTGATCGGCCGCCCGATGTCCGCGACGGCCGTCATGGTCACGGCCGGTCACGAGCGCTGGCACCCGCACCCGGACTTCTACTACACCCCCGGCGGTGGCCCCCTGTTCGACATGGGGCCGTACTACATCTCGGCGCTCGTGCACCTGCTCGGGCCGGTCCGCGCGGTGGTCGGGGCCGCCAGCCGCCTGCGCTCCGAGCGCGTCATCGGTTCGGGCCCACGCGCCGGCGAACACATTCCGGTGCGGGTGGACACCCACGTCACCGGCGTCCTCGAACACGTCGACGGCGCGCTGTCCACCATCACCACGAGCTTCGACGGCATCGCGACGACCGCCGCGCCCATCGAGGTCCACGGGGAGACCGGCACGCTCGCCGTACCGGACCCGAACTACTTCGACGGCGAGGTCCGCCACTTCGCGCTCGGCGGCGACGAGTGGCGTGCCCTCCGGCCGCGCGCCGGGTACGCCGAGAGCGGCCGGGGGATCGGCCTGCTCGACTTCGTCCTGGCCGACGACCAGCGTGCGCCCCGCGCCGGTGGCGACGTCGCCCTGCACGTCCTCGAGACGATGACCGCGCTGCTGGATTCGGCGGCGCAGGGCCGCCGGATCGAGCTGACGACGACGCCGCGACGGCCCGTGCCCGTGCCGCTCACCCCGGCGACGCAGTGGAAGGGTGTCGGATAGCGACCCTGGTGGACGCCGTACCGGCGGACGCTGTCGCGCGGCGGACGTCAGATGGTGATGACGACCTTGGCCCGCGCGTGTTCGCCCTCGAGGTACCGGATGGCGTCGGGCACCTCGTGCAGGGGGTACGTCCGGTCGACGACCGGGGTGAGGCGGCCGGCCTCGACGTGGGCGCGGAGCCTGTCGAGGTGCTGCCGGCTCGGCGTCGTGGTGAGCGTGACGACGCGCTGCCGGACCAGCGGCGCGAGTAGTCGTCCGCGCGCGATTAGCCACACCGGCCCGACGAGGCTGCCGCCGCCGTACACCCCGCCGCCGGAGAGCACCAGCGTCCCGGTCGGTGTCAGCGCGCGCCGCAGGTCGGTGAGGGAGCGGTTGCCGACCAGGTCGAGCACGACGTCGTGGCGGCGTGAGCCGTCGGCGAAGTCGTCCCGGCGGTAGTCGACGATCTCGTCGGCGCCCAGCGAGCGGACCAGGTCGACGTTGCGGGTGCTGCACACCCCGGTCACGGTCGCGCCGAGCGCCTTGCCCAGTTGCACCGCGAGGGTGCCGACGCCGCCCGAGGCGCCGTTGACGAGCAGGCGCTGACCGGGCTCGACCCGCCCGACGTCGCACAGTCCCAGGAGCGCCGTGATGCCGGCCAGCGGCAGGGCCGCCGCCTGCTGGGGGGTCAGGTTCGTCGGCATGGGCGCGACCTGCGTCTGGGGCACGCAGGCGTACTCGGCGAATGCGCCGTTGGCGTCGCCGAGGTCGCCGAAGACCGCGTCGCCCACCCGGATGTCGCGCACCTCGGCCCCGACGGCCTCGACGCGGCCGGCGATGTCCCGACCGCGGATGCGTGCGCGGGGCCGCGACAGGCCCATCGCCAACCGCGCCATCCGGGGATCGCCGCGCATGGCGTGCCAGTCGTACGCGTTGAGCGAGGCGGCCGCGACCCGGACGAGCACGTCGTTCGGGGCGGGCGCCGGCCTGGCGACGTCGTCGAGGACGAGGGTTTCCGGGCCGCCGTACCGGTCCTGCACGATCGCCTTCATGGGTCCTCCCTGAAGTGTACGGTGTACACCAACGGTAGGTGTACGCCGTACACCTGTCAATGGTGGTTATCGTTCAACAACCGCCGGACAGGACGAGGACGAGATGGTCGAGCAGGCTGAGACGCTGCGCCGCGCACCGCTGAGCAGGGACCGCATTCTGCGGGCGGCCGTCGCGCTCGCCGACGGGACCGGCATCGAATCGCTCAGCATGCGCAACCTCGCCCAGGACCTGGGCGTCGTGCCGATGGCTCTCTACAAGCACGTGGCCAACAAGGACGAACTGCTCGACGGCATGATCGACGTGATCGTCGGCCAGATCGACCCGCCCGAGCGCGACACCACGTGGAAGGACGCCATCCGCCGCCGCATCCTCTCGGCGCGGGCGGTGCTGCGCCGGCACCCCTGGGCGCCGCTGGCGATCGAGTCGCGGACCATGGCGACGCCGGCCGTCCTGGCCTACCTCGACTCGGTGGTCGGCACCCTCCGGGCCGGTGGGTTCTCCGCGAACCTCGCACACCACGTCATGCACACGATGGGCAGCCGGGTTCTGGGCTTCAGCCAGGAACTGTTCGACGACTCCCGCCGCGCCGGTCGGTCCGGAGCGGCCAGCCCCGGACCCGCCGCGGCGATGCCGCCGGAGTTCGCCGCCCAGTTCCCGCACCTGGCGGAGATCGCCACCGTGGCGTCCCACGACGACGAGTCGGTCGTGGGGCAGGGCTGCGATGACCAGTTCGAGTTCGAGTTCGCGCTCGACCTGCTGCTGGACGGCATCGAACGGCTGCACGAGCAGGGCTGGGCGGCACCGCGACGACCCCGGTGACGCCGTTTCTTCACCCCGATGTCACCGGTGGACCCCACAGCTGACGCTTCGGCGTCCGTCGGTGCGGGTTGGCTGTCGGCCGTCGCACTGTCTTGATCAGGAGCTGATCCGCGTGCCTTCCTCCCGTCGTACCTTCCTCGCCGGCGGCGCCGCCGCCGGTGTGGGCCTCGCCGTCGCCGGTGGCCTGCCGTCTCTGGCGCAGGCCAGCCCCGCCCGACCGCACTCGCCGGCCCTGGGCGGTCGCGTGCCCTTCCCGCCGCTGGTGGACGACCCCAAGGGGATCCTGGCCCTGCCCAAGGGCTTCCGCTACACGATCGTCACCCGTACCGGTGTCACCCGCCTCGACCGTGGTCAGGGCGTGACCCCGGCGGACCACGACGGCATGGCCGTCTACGACGCCGGACACGGCCGCTACACCCTGATCCAGAACCACGAGATCGACCCGGGCGCCGAGTTCGGCGTACCGCACGTCAAGGGCACCGTCTACGACCCGGGCGCCGTCGACGCCGGTGGCTGCACGGTGATCACGACCGATCTCGCGGGCCGCAACCTGGGCGAGTTCGTCGCCCTCTCCGGCACCATCTCCAACTGCGCGGGCGGCCCGACCCCGTGGGGCACCTGGCTGACCTGTGAGGAGACCGAGGACCGCGCCGGCGACAGGTGGGAGGAGGGCGACCGCTCCGGCGTCTACGCCAAGGACCACGGGTACGTCTTCGAGGTCTGGGCCGACGGCAGCGCCGACCCGCGGCCGATCAAGTGTCTGGGCCGCTACTCCCACGAGGCGCTGGCGATCGACCGGGACCGCACCCACGTCTACCTCTCCGAGGACGCCGACGAGCCCAACGGCCTCTTCTACCGCTGGTCCGCGCCGCGCGGCGTGAAGCTGGGGCCCGGTGTGCTGACCCGCCTCGCGCCGGACGCCGGTGTCCTCGCCGCGATGCAGATCATCATGGACGACGGTTCCGTGCTGCCGGACGTCGCCTACCTGACCTCCGCCCAGCTCGGCCGCCCGTTCCCGGTCCGGTGGATCGAGGTGCCGGACCGCGACGCGCGGCGTACCTCCGTACGCGAGCAGTTCGCCGACGGTCAGGTCACCCGTGGCCGCAAGTTCGAGGGCGTGTGGAGCACCGACGAGGGCGTGTACGTCGTCAACTCCTACGCGTGGGACGAGGGCGACCTGCCGGCCGACGCGGCGCCGCACGACGGCATGGTCTGGTTCTACAGCTTCAAGGACCAGACCATCCAGCTCGTGACGTACTTCCCGCACCAGGCCGCCGCCGAGGAGGGGACGCCGGTCAAGTACACCGACATCACCTTCGACGGGCCGGACAACGTGACGGTCACCCCGTGGGGGAGCCTCGTGCTCGCCGAGGACGGCAAGGGCGCCTCGCACGTGCTCAGCACCATCCCGGGCGGGCCGACGTACGCGATCGCCCGTAACCAGCTCAACGACTCGGAGTTCTGCGGCCCGATCTTCAGCGCCGACGGCAAGGTGCTGTTCGTCAACATGCAGGACCCGGGCCTGACCCTGGCGATCACCGGCCCGTGGGAGAAGTACCTGGGCTGACGACGACGAACCCACAGGTGGGGAGCGGGCCGCGGCCCGGTCCCCACCTGTCGTCTTTTCAAACCTCGGCAGTGCCTGACTATTGTCACGAGTTCGTGTGCACCTCGCATCACGGTCGGTGACTTAGCGCACTGGAGCCCACCGGGACCCGTGGATGAGACTCGATGCAACGCCGGACGACAGCAGCCGGCCGGAATCGAGAGGCGGCGGGACAGTGGACGAACGCTACGACAGCTACTGCGCCGCGGATCGCCTGTTCTACGACTCGCTCGGCAGCGCGGTCGCGCAGCCCGTCTTTCCGGCCGCCGAGCGGGAGATCCCGACCGGCTGGCGTCGCGAGCCGCTCGACGACTGGCTGATCTACGCCCCGGACGGCGGTTCGCTACCGCAGCAGGGCTGGAAGATCCACGTGTCGGCGGGCCTCGCGAACGCCGAGCGCGTGTTGGACGCCGTCTGGGACTACTGCGTACCCCGGGGCCTGTCCTTCAAGTTCCTCCGCGGGCCCCGCACGCTGCTGCTGCGCAACTCCAAGTACGCCTCCCGGGCCGCCAGCGGCAAGTTCGTCACCGTCTACCCCCGCGACGACGCGGAGCTGGAGCTGGTCTGCAAGGAGCTCGACGAGCTGCTCACCGGCGAGTCCGGGCCGTACATCCTCAGCGACCTGCGCTACGGCGCCGGCCCGATCCACGTGCGCTACGGCGGCTTCGCCGCCCGCTACTGCCACTCGCCCGACGGTCAGGTGGTGCCGGCCATCGAGGACGACTCCGGCACGCTGGTGCCGGATCGGCGCGACCCCGTCTTCCACGTGCCGGACTGGGTCACCCTGCCCGACTTCCTCGGCCCCCACCTTGCGGCCCGCAGCGGCACCAGCACCGACCAGGTGCCGTACCGGATCGAACGGGTGATCCACTTCTCCAACGGCGGTGGCCTGTACGTGGGCCGCGACCTGCGCACCGACACCGAGGTGGTGTTGAAGGAGGCCCGGCCGCACGCCGGCCTGGACGCAGACGGCGTCGACGCCGTCGCCCGGCTGGCCCGCGAGGCCGACGCCCTGCGGCAACTCGCCGACCTGCCCCAGGTGCCCCGGGTGCACGACGAGTTCGACCTGGGCGAGCACCGGTTCCTCGCGCTCGAGTTCATCGAGGGTCGACCGTTGAACAAGGTGCTGGTCGACGAGTATCCGCTGATCGACGCCGACGCGACGGACGAGGACCGGGCGGCGTACGCCCGCTGGGCCCGGCACGTCCACGAGCAGGTCGAGACCCTCGTCGCGGCGATTCACGAACGCGGCCTGGTCTACGGCGACCTGCACCTGTTCAACATCATGATCCGTCCGGACGACCGGGTCGCCCTCGTCGACTTCGAGGTGGCCGCGCCGATCGACGGGCACCGTCGGCCGGGGCTGCGCAACCAGGGCTTCGCGGCCCCCCGCGACCGGACTGGGCCGGCGGTCGACAGGTATGCCCTGGCCTGCCTGCGGTTGGCGCTGTTCCTGCCGCTGACCCAGCTCGTGCGGCTCGCCCCGGCGAAGGCGGCGCACCTGGCCGACGTCATCGCCGCCAACTTTCCAGTGCCGAGGTCCTTCCTCGACCCGGCGGTCGAGGAGATCACCGGCGGCCCGCGGGGAACGGCCGCGCACGACGCGCCCGTCACCCGGGACAGGCTGGCGACCGCCATCCTGGCCAGCGCCACCCCGACGCGCGCCGACCGGCTCTTCCCCGGCGACATCGAGCAGTTCCGCAGCGGCGGCCTCAACCTCGCCCACGGGGCGGCGGGAGTGCTGTACGCGTTGCACACCAGCGGCGTCGGACGGTGGCCCGAGCACGAGGACTGGCTGGTACGACGGGCGACCGCGCCCCCGTCCGGCACCCGCTGCGGCTTCTACGACGGCCTGCACGGTGTCGCCCACGCCCTCGAGAGCCTCGGCCGCCGGCAGGACGCGCTGGACGTGCTCGACATCTGCCTGCGCGAGCCGCTGGACGGGCTCGACCACAGCCTGGCGAGCGGACTGTCCGGGATCGCGCTCAACCTGGCCGAGCTGGCCGCCCGTACCGGGGAGGTGTCGTTGCGCGACGCCGCGTGGCGGGCCGCCGAGCGGGTGATCGGGCAACTGCCCGACGATCCCGGCCCGGACATCAGCGGCGGACGCCACCCGTACGCCGGGCTGCTGCGCGGCCGGACTGGACCGGCGTTGCTGCTGCTGCGGCTCTACGAGCTCAGCGGCGACGAGGACCTGTTGGGGCACGCCGCCACGGCGCTGCGCCAGGATCTGCGCCGGTGCGTGCTGCGCCCGGACGGCGCCCTGGAGGTCAACGAGGGCTGGCGGACCATGCCGTACCTGGCACACGGCAGTGTCGGCATCGGACTGGTCCTCGATCAGTACCTGCGCCATCGCGACGACGACGGGTTCGCAGCGGCCAGCGCCGGCATTCGCCGGGCGGCACGGTCACCGTTCTACGCGCAGACCGGGCTCTTCGCCGGCCGGGCCGGCATCATCGCCTACCTCGCCGCCTCGGTCCACGACGGCGACCGCCGGGAACTCGACGCGCAGGTGGACCGGCTGGCCTGGCACGCGCTGCCGTACCGGGAGGGGACCGCGTTCCCCGGCGAGCAGTTGCTCCGGCTCTCCATGGACTTCGGCACCGGCACCGCCGGCGTGCTGTACGCGCTGACCTGCGCGCGGGACGACGACCCGCCGGTGCTGCCCTTCCTCGCGCCCCTGCCGGGCGCGCAGAGACTCCCCCGCGACAGCGGGGGCGACCGGATCGACGAAGGAATGGAAGGGAGGTGAACGACATGGCGCTTCTGGACCTCCAGGGCCTGGAGATGGCTCCGGCCGACCGCACGGGTGGCGGTAGCCGGGCGAGCCTGCTGCTCTGCGGCGACAGCTCGCTCTCCGTCACGACCTGCAACTGATCCGTCGCACGAACGTGATCGCCCTGGGTGGGTAGACGTGCCCACCCAGGGCGACCGCGTGGCACCGGGAGGAGCGATGTCGACGTTCGACGCGGGGGACCGGTTGCTGCGGCGAACGGTCCTGGCGGGCGGCGGCTGGACCGCCGGGCTCGCGGCGGTCGCGCTCCTGGGCGCGGCCGCCGAACTGTTGCTTCCCGCAGCCCTGGGCCGCGCCGTCGACGCCGCCCTGTCCGGAGGCTCGCTCTGGTGGGCGATGGCCGCCTGCGGCCTGGTCGCCATCCTCGTCTGCGTCGACGCCCTGACCGACCTGACCAGCGGATTCGGCGCCGCCCGCGCCACCGCCGGACTACGCCGCCACCTGCTACGCCACCTGTTCGCGCTGGACGTCCGTGCCACCCGCCGATACCCGGTGGGCGATCTCGTCGGTCGCCTGGTCGGCCAGTCCGCCGACGCGGGACAGGCCGGCAACGCCGTGGTCCTGGCCGCCGTGGCGGTGTTGCCGCCCCTCGGCAGCGTCGTCGCGCTCGCCCTCCTGGAACCGATCCTGGGACTCACCCTGCTCGCCGGCCTCGTCCTGCTCGCCGTCCTCATGCGCGCCTTCGTGGCCGACGCCTCCGCCGCGACGGCCGGCTACCAACGGGTGCTCGGCGTCATCGCCGGCCGACTGCTGGAGTCGCTGACCGGCGCCCGGAGCATCGCCGCCGCCGCCACGGTCCACCGCGAGGAGGCCCGTGTGCTGGCGGCCCTACCGGAGCTGGGCCGGCACGGCCGACGTACGTGGGACCTGCTGGCCCGGGCGAGCGCGCGTACCGCCGCCGTGGCGCCGCTGCTGCACCTGAGCGTCGTCGCGGTCGGCGGGTACGCCCTGACGGCCGGTTGGCTCACGCCCGGTGAACTGGTCGCCGCCGTCCGGTACGCGGCCATGGGCGCCGGGCTCGGTGCGGTCCTCGCCACGCTCAACCACCTGGTGCGCAGCCGCGCCGGGGCGCACCGGGTCGCTGAACCGCTGCGACAGCCCGCCATGACGAGCGGCGACCGGCCCCTACCGCCCGGTCGTGGCGCGCTGCGACTGCGGGACGTGCGCGTGTACGGCGACGACGGCCGGCCCATCCTGGACGGCATCGACCTGGACGTGCCGGCCGGCGCGACCGTGGCCGTCGTCGGCGCGTCCGGCGCCGGCAAGTCGACCCTCGCGGCCGTGGCGGGACGGCTGCACGACCCCGATCACGGTACGGCGCTCCTGGACGGCGTGCCGCTGCGGGACCTCGACGCGTCGGCGCTGCGCCGAGCCGTCGGCTACGCCTTCGACCAGCCGGTGCTGATCGGCGCGACCGTCCACGACGCGGTCGGCCTGGCACTGCCGGGTGCCGTCGCGATGCCACCGGCGGACGCGCGCCCGGCCACGCCGGCGGTTCTGCGGGCGGCCCGCCTGGCGGCGGTCGCCGACGTGATCGACCGGCTGCCCGAGGGGTACCGCACACCGCTGGTGGACGCGCCGTTCTCCGGTGGTGAGACCCAACGCCTCGGCCTGGCCCGGTCGTTCGCCGCCGAGCGGCTGCTCATCCTGGACGACGCCACGTCCAGCCTGGACACGGCGACCGAACACCGGATCACCGAAGCGGTCGTCGGTCGCCCCGGCGAGCGGACCCGACTGGTGGTCACCCACCGGGCGGCGGCGGCCGCCCGCGCCGACCTCGTCGCCTGGCTGGACGGTGGTCGGCTGCGCGCGCTGGCGCCGCACCGGCGGCTCTGGGCCGAGCCGGACTACCGGGCCGTGTTCGAGCCGGCCGGCGGTGGATCGTGACCCCGCTGACCGTACGCCGGGTGACCTGGCGGGCGCTGCGGGCCCGCCGAGCCGACCTGGCCCGTCTCTGCGGGTGGTCGCTCGTCGAGGCGGTGCCGGCGTTGCTCGCCGGCCTGCTGGTCGCCCGTGCCGTGGACGACGGCTTCCTGGCCGGGCGTCTCGTCGACGGGCTGGCGTGGTTGGGGGTCCTGGCCGTGGCCGTGTTGGTCGGCGCGGCGGCGACCGGCCGGACGTACCGGAGCCTCGGCGCGGTGGTCGAGCCGTTCCGCGACGAGGTGGCCGCCCAGGTGGTGCGGGGCGCGCTCCGGGACGCCACCCGCGCGGGTGGTCGCCCGGACAGCGCGGCGATGACCCGGCTGACCCACCAGATGGAGATCGTCCGGGACACCTTCGCCGGCTTACTGATGGTCACGCGCGGTTTCCTCTTCTCCGCCGGCGCTGCCCTGCTCGGCCTCCTCGCCCTCGCGCCGGTGGCGGCGGCGCTGGCCGCCGCGCCGCTGGTCGCCGGCCTGGCCGTGTTCCTCGCCGCGCTGCCGGCCATGGTCGCGCACCAGCGGGCGTACGTCCGCGCGGGCGAGCGGTTGGGCCAGTCGGCGGCGACGGCGCTGGCTGGTCACCGCGACGTGCTGGCCTGTGGCGCCCAGGCGCGCGTGGCGTCCGAGGTGGAGCAGCACGTGTCGGCGCAGGCCGCCGCCGAGCGCACCCTCGCCCGGATGGCGGTGATCCGCAGCCTCAGCCTCGGCATCGGCGGTTGGTCGCCGCTGGTGGTGCTGCTCGTCGCCACTCCGTGGCTGGTCGAGCGCGGAATGACGGCGGGCGCGGTGCTGGGGGCACTGATCTACGTGTCCACCGGGCTGCAACCCGCCCTGCACACCCTCGTGCAGGGCCTCGGCGGCGGCGGGCTGCGCTACGCGGTCACCCTGGAGAACATCCTGCGCGTCTATCCCCACCGACCGGCCGCCACGGGGGAGACCCCCGGCCCGCGCCTGCCGACCAGGCCGGTCGGCGGCGCACCGGCCGCCGAGGTCCGGGGACTGACCTTCCGGTACGGCCCGAGCGCCGAGCCGATCCTGCGGAACTTCTCGCTGACGCTCGCCAACGGCGATCACCTGGCCGTGGTGGGACCCAGCGGCGCGGGCAAGTCCACGTTGGCCGCCCTGCTGGCCGGGCTCGTGCCACCACAGGAGGGCACGGTCCACCTGGCCGGTGCTCCGGTCGCCGACGCCGCGCCGGCCGTCCTGGCCCGGATGCGGGTGCTGCTGCCTCAGCAGGCGTACGTCTTTACCGGCACGCTGGCCGACAACCTCCGCTACCTCCGGCCCGACGCCGACGACGACACCCTGGCGGTCGCCCTCGACGAGCTTGGCGCACGCCCCCTGGCGACCCGCCTGGGGGGCCTGGACGCGCCGGTCGTGCCGGCCCGGCTCTCCGCCGGTGAGCGGCAGCTCGTCGCGGCGGTCCGGGCCTGGCTCGCGCCCGCCCCGCTGGCGGTCCTGGACGAGGCGACCTGCCATCTCGACCCGGCGTTGGAGGCGACCGTCGAGGCCGCCTTCGCTCGGCGGCCCGGCAGCCTCGTCGTGATCGCCCACCGGATCAGCTCCGCCCTGCGCGCCGATCGGGTGCTGGTCCTCGACGGCGACGCGCCCACCGTGGGGACGCACGAGCAGCTGCTGACCCGCTCGGCCACCTACCGGGCGCTCGTCGGCTGCTGGGAGGAGCCGGTGCCGCCGTCCCCGGCGACCCGGCCGGGCTGACCTCGCCGGTCAGATCCAGCCCGCCTCGCCCGCCAACCGCACCGCCTCCACCCGGGTGCGCGCACCCACCTTGCGGGCGATCCGAGCGAGGTGGTTGCGGACGGTGCCACGGCTGAGCCCGAGCGACGCCGCGACCTCGACGACCGGTGCGCCCGCCGCCGTCAGCGTCAACACCTCCCGCTCCCGCTCGGTCAGCGGGTCGTCCGAGTGCAGGGCCGCGACGACGAGGTCCGCGTCGAGGACGGGCTCCCGGCGGGCGAGCCGGCGGATCCCGTCGACGACCCGCTGGGGAGCGGCGTCGATGCGCAGGATGCCGACCGTCCGGGACGGGCTGAGCATTCCCCGCAGTCGGCCGGCCCGGTGCGGGTGGACCAGCATCAGGATGGGACACAGGCCCAGGCGACCGGGCACCTCCTCCTCGACAAGCTCGAGGGCGGCCACCACCACGTCCGGGCGCTGGGCACGGACGGCCGCGGGGACCGCGTCGCCGCGATCCACCTCCGCCACGACACGGATGTCCTCCTCGGCGGCGAGGACGAACGACAGCGCCCCCAGCACCAGGGCCCCGTCCAGAGCGAGCAGGGTACGGATCACGACGAACCTTCCCGCGCTTGCATGGCGATCACTCAACGTCAATATTCAAACACGCATCCGTCGGGGCCGCACGGCGACGGGGCGGGCCCGCGACGGACCCGCCCCGATGGCTACAACCAGCCGTTGCGCCGGGCGTGCCACACCGCCTCCAACCGGTTGCGGGCCCCGATCTTGCGCAGGATCGCCGACAGGTGGTTACGCACCGTCCCGTGGGCCAGGAAGAGGCGACCGGCGATCTCCTTGAGCGGTAGACCCTCGGCGGCCATCCGCAGCACGTCCAACTCCCGGGGCGTCAACGGCACCTCCGACGGACTGAGCACCGCCACCGCGGCCGCCGGGTCGATCGCGCGCTCTCCGGCCGCGAGCGCGCGGATCGACCGCACCAACTCCACCAGTGGGCTGTCCTTGCCGACCAGGCCGCGGGCGCCGGCCGCCAGCGCCGCCTCCACGAGCGCCGGGTTCCACCGGGGGCTCATCGCCAGCACGGCGGCGTGCGGCGCCTCGGCGCTGATCCGGGCGACCACCTCCACCGGGTCGGGCAGCTCCGGCGTCAGCGCCAGCACCACCACCTGCGGCCGGCACCGGCGGACCGCCGTCAACAGTTCGCCGACGCCCTCGACGTCGGCGACCACCTCCATGTCCTCCTCACGGGAGAGCGCGGCGCAGAGCGCTCCGCGCAGCAAGCCCATGTCCTCGGCGACAACAACGTGGATCACCGTGTTTCTCCGATCTCAGGTGCACGTCACGACGGTCACCGAACCCGGTGTGTCCACGGGTCGGCCGCGATCGTCGTACGCGAGAAGTCGGGCGGCCATGGGCCCACCGCGCCGTCAGGGCGCGGGCGCGGGCACCATTGACCAGGCCAGCGGGTGGGACCGACCGCGCGGGCGAGCGGCCCGGGGGTCGGCGGTCGGCCTCAGCCCGGGCGGGCGATCCCAGTCGGAGTTCGGCTCTCGACGAAGAGCGGCACGAGGTGGCAGAGCGCGGCGATGCCGGGGTGTGACTGCCGGTGAGCCGGCCGGAGCAGGCCCGGCGCGGGCGCCGAGCCCTCGTCGGTGCCGGCGGCGTCCTGGTCGACCGGGGTGACGGGCGGACCGGGAGGGTAGGCCGCAACAGCCGGCGACGCCGGGCGCGCGGCGAGGTGGCCCGGTGGGGCCATGGCAGGTGGGTACGCGGCCACGGGTGTCGGCGGTGGTGCCGCCGGTGTTGGCGTCGCCGCGGCGCGTACGGGTGGCAGCGCCGGAGCCGGCGGCGGGGTTGGCGGGGCCGGCGTGGGTGCCGCGCCGGGCGACGCGGCGGTCGGTTCGAGCGCCGGGGGAGCGACCGGTAAACGCGGCGCGGGTACGACCACCGCGCCGAGAGCGGGCGGCAGGGCAGCGTCGACGACGCGCAGCAGCGCCGCGACGAGGGGCGCGATCGGCAGGGCGCGCACGACGTCGACGGCGGGCCGCAGGACCGGGGTGAGCGGGCCCGCCACGGCGGGCGGGAGGAGCGCTTCGGGCAACTCTCGGTGATCGGGCGCGGCGCTTGCCGGCCGCCGTGCGGAATCTGCCGCCGATCGAGGTGGGCGGGGGCGGTGGGCGGGACGATGAGTCGCGCGGGCCGCGGCCGAGGAGCGCAGCCGTTCGTGTCGCGCGGCGTCGGACCGGACTGAGGTGGCCGTCCGGGACGGCGGCACGGAGGTCCGCGCGGCGTCCGTCGGGCGGCGGGATGCGGTCGGGGACGGCACGTCGCGTGCGCCGACGACACCGGCTACCGCGCCGGTCAGCGGAGCGTGGCGCGCGCCATGGCGGGGGTCGTCGGCGCGTACGCCGCTGCGGGGGTCGGGGTCGGCGCGTTCGGTGCTGATGACCCGCCGGACCGGCTCCACCAGAGCGCCGAGCTGCCGAGGAAGTTCGTCGCCGGAACCGCCGCGTGTGCCGTCGGCGCTGGCCGGCCCCTGGAACAGCAGGGCCAGGAGGAAGCCGCCCCCGACCGCCACCGCCAACAGCACCAGACGCCGGACGAGCCTACGCGGTCGGTCGGCCACGACGGGCGCGGGTCGACCGGGCGCGGACGTCGGCGCGGTTCCGTTGACGGGACTTCGCACGCGGGCACTACCCCCTTGCCTCGAGACTGACCCATAGTAGCGATGCGCTTACCTATTCGCATCCGCCGATGGAATCCGTCGACGACGGGACGCGCCCCTGGCGGGTGCGATGGACGCTGGGCGCCGGATCGGTCTGCCGTGGGGCGGCGCGGGCGCGGCCGCTCGTCGACGGTAGTGTCCCCAGCGTGGCGCGGCGGTGGGCCCTGACGGTGTTGACGGCGACCTTCGGCGTGGTGGTCCTGGCTACCCAACTGGCCGCCGGGTCGCCAGTGGTTGGCGGTGTCGAGTTTCTGATCTTTCTGGCGGTGGCGTTCGGGGTGTCGCCGTGGGCTTTCCCCCGCTCGATGGGAGCCGCCGAAGCGCAGCGGGCCAGCGCGGCGGACGGGCTGCCGATCGTGTACTGGCGCCCCGGCTGCCGCTACTGCCTCCAGCTCCGCTTCTCGCTTGGCCGGCTCGCTCAGCAGGCACACTGGGTCGACATATGGCACGACCCGGAGGGTGCCGCGGCCGTTCGGGCGATCACCGGCGGCAACGAGACGGTGCCCACGGTCGTGTTCGACGCTCAGGCCGTGGTGAACCCCGACCGCGGCTGGCTCCGCGAGCGGCTCCGCCGGCTCTGACCCCCTCCGCCGCCGGTCTGGGGCGGACTGCTCGCACCGCCGCGACCGACGTCGGCCCGGTGCGTCGCGTTCGTCCGGTAAGCCCGGAGATACTGATGGTCAGGTACGCGTGACAGTCGGCGTAGCCTCGGTCCATGCGTCTGCTCGACGGTCTCGACCGCTCCAGCCCGACCGTCGATGACCTGATCCGCCTCGGGCCGGTGACCATGTCCGCCGAGCGCCTGCGGGGATGCGCCGCCGCGGTGGCAGACGACCTGCGCGGCGAACCGGTCGTCGCCGTGCACGCCAGCGCCACCGCCGAGACCGTGGTGGGGGTGGTCGGCGCGTTGCTCGGTGGAGCCGCCGTCGTCCCCGTGCCACCCGACTCCGGGCCTCGGGAGAGGGCGCACATCCTGCGCGATTCCGGCGCGACGCTGCTGCTCGGCGGCACCGGGGACGAACCGACGCGGATCGGTGTCCGTCGGGTCGACCTGGGCCGTACCTCGGACACCCGGCACCCGGCGCCGGCCCCCGAACGCACTGCTCTGATCATGTACACGAGCGGCACCACGGGAGCGCCCAAGGGGGCGGTCCTGTCGCACCGTGCCGTCGAGGCCGGCATCGACGCGCTCGCCGACGCCTGGGCCTGGACCCCCGACGACCTTCTGGTGCACGGTCTGCCCCTGTTCCACGTCCACGGTCTCGTGCTCGGCGTGCTCGGCGCGCTGCGGGTGGGCTGCCGGCTGCACCACACCGGACGGGCGACCCCCGAGGCGTACGCCGAGGCGGGCGGCACCCTCTACTTCGCGGTACCGACGGTCTGGTCGCGGATCTGCGCCCAGCCGGCGGCCGCCGCGCGCCTCAGCTCGGCGCGGCTGCTGGTCTCCGGCAGCGCTGCCCTGCCCGCGCCGTTGTTCCAGCGGATGCGCCAGCTCACCGGTCACCGGCCGGTCGAGCGTTACGGCATGACCGAAACGTTGATCACGTTGAGCAATCGCGCCGACGACCCGCACCGTCGGCCCGGCATGGTCGGCACGCCGGTGCCGGGCGCGGAGACACGGGTGCTCGACGACGACGGGCGGCCGGTACCCGCCGACGGGACGGCCATCGGGGAGCTGTGGGTTCGCGGACCGATGCTCTTCGACGGCTACCTGGGCAAGCCCGACGTGACCGCCCGGCTGCTCGACGGGGACGGGTGGTTCCGCACCGGAGACATCGCGAGCGTGTCACCCGATGGTGTGCACCGACTGGTCGGCCGTCGGTCGACCGACCTGATCAAGAGCGGTGGTTACCGGATCGGCGCCGGTGAGGTTGAGGATGCGCTGTTGGCCCACCCGGGTGTTCGCGAGGCCGCGGTCGTCGGCACGCCGAACGACGACCTCGGCCAGGAGGTCACCGCCTTCGTCGTCGCGGACCAGGTGAGCGCGGCCGAGCTCGTCGACTTCGTGGCGCGGACGCTGTCCGTCCACAAACGGCCGCGCCAGATCAGGTTTCTCGACACGTTGCCCCGCAACGCGATGGGCAAGGTGCAGAAGCACCTGCTCGCCGACTGACGACCAGCACGTCGGAGGCTCGGTCCTGGCCCCCAGCCGTCACCCGTGCCGGGCAGGGCTACGCCGCTGCGCGTGTGACGAGCGGCGGCTCGGTGTCATTCCCGGGGGCCGAGGGCAAGGGCGGTGACCCGCCTTTGCTCTGCTTCAACCGAGGAAACACCTGCCGTCCGATAATCGGACACTGGGTGTCTCCTGGGCTGAAGCAGAGCAAAGGACACGCGGTGATGGGGCCCGACCTGACGGGCAGCGCGCGTTGACCTGGGCTCCTGTGATCGTCCGGGGTCACGACGGCCGGACACGCCAACGATTCCCCGGCCACGGGGCACTCGGCCACCACGGCGGCATGCGCGTTATGCGTGTACCGCGTCGAACGTAGGACTTTTTCGCATAAGTCCCGTTGATGTGAGTTCGACTCGGCTACGTTCCCCGTGGGAGCGACAACCGATTTGTCGCTTTCTGCGCCGACTGTGGCGTGCAGAGACACGGGGTACGGAGAAGGGCCAGATATGTCCAACCATCGACACCCGAACGTCAGCGATGCGGCGGCAGACCAGCCACGTCCGCCGAAGAGGCGCAGGGCCCGCTGGCTCGTCGCCGGGGTGGCCGGACTGACCGGGGTCGCCGGTCTGGCGGCCGTCGGCGTGCCCGAAGGCCCGACCGGAGCGCTCGGAGCGGGCGGAGGACTGTTCGGGAAACAGGTCCTCGCCGGCAGCAGCCGGGCGGCGGACGACGACAGCGGCAAGCACGATCCGGGTGGTCGCGACAAGGAGCGCGGGGGCGACAAGGAGCGCGGGGACGACGACTGGAGCGGTGGCGGCCGGGACGCCTGGGACGTGCCGTGCGGCGCCAACGAGCTGATCGCGGCGATCGTCCGCGCGAACGCCGGTCACGGGGCGAAGCTTCGGCTCGCCAAGGGGTGCACCTACACGCTCTCCGCGTCCGCGCCTCAGCCGCCCGTGCCGTTCGGCCCCGTCGGCCTGCCCATCGTCACCCAGCCGATCACGATCGACGGCAATGGTTCCACGATCGTCCGGGCGGCCTCGGCCACGCCGTTCCGGATCCTCGAGGTGGGGGCCGGCGGCGACCTGAAGCTGCGCGACGCCACCGTCAAGGGCGGCGACGACACCAGCGGACTCGGCGGTGGCGGTGGTGGCATCCGCGTCGACGTCGGCGGTCGGGCCACCCTGGAGAACATCGACGTCGTCTTCAACCACTCCAACGGCCCCGGTGGAGGGATCGCCAACTTCGGCGACACCAGGATCCTCGGCCGCAGCGACCACGGCGGCAAGGACAAAGACAAGGACGGCAAGGACGGCAAGGACCGGGAGCGGTACGGCGACGACGAGAGCCGGATCAGCGACAACGGCGCGTTGTACGACGGTGGTGGTGTCTACAACAACGGCAACCTCACGGTGCGGAACACCCGGCTCAGCGACAACAGCACGATCGGGACCGTCGTCATCCTGCCGATCGGCGGAGCGGGCGGCGGCCTGTCGAACTCCAGCGTCGCCGTGCTCGACGACGTCCGCGTGCACCACAACAGCGCCGGCTTCCGGGGTGGTGGCATCCGCACCGGGATCAACGGCAACACCACGGCCAGGAATATCGAGGTCACCGAGAACGCGGCCGGTAGCGAGGGCGGCGGAATCTTCACCGACGGCACCTTCCAGCTCCAGCACGGCAAGATCGTTCGTAACGACGCCGGCCAACGCGGCGGCGGTGTGTTCAACCAGATCGGCCAGTTCGTGGCCGAGGACAGCCAGATCAGTGAGAACGCCGCCAGCACGAGGAGCACCATCGAGAACGGCGGCGGCGTCTACAACGGCAGCGGCGTGGTCGTCCTGCGGCGCACCGTCGTGGCCCGCAACAAGGCCTTCGGCACGAACTCACGCGGCGGCGGAATCTACAACAACGCCACCCTCACCCTCACCCAGACCAAGGTCACGGAGAACGTCTCCGTCGTGGCGCCGGGTGGGGTCTTCAACGACGGTGGTCAGGTGACGGTGGACGACAAGTCGGCCATCAGCGGCAACCGGCCCACCAACTGCACGCCCAGCGCACCACCCGTACCCAACTGCTTCGGCTGACCACCGCGGCACCCGGTCCCGCCCATGCTCCGATCACCAGATCGGAGCGTGGGCGGGACCGGCCGCGTGCGGTCAGAGCCGGGAGGTGAAGGTGGCCAGGAAGCGGTGTGGGGTGACCACGCCGGCGTTGTCGAAGCAGATGACGTCGACGTCGGCGTTGGTGGTGTACGTCCACGGTTGGGTCAGGTGGCAGTAGTTGTTGCCGGCGCCCTGCGCCACCACCTGCGCGTGCGTCTCCTTGAGACCGATCTGCGGGAACGTCGCGAGGTAGCGGCCGGCGGGCGCGATCGCCACGACGGTGTTCGCGCCGACGCCGAGCACCGAGTTGTCGTTGGTGGGCCCGCCGACGGCGGTACCCAGGTAACCGAAGTACGACGGCGGGCCGAGGGAGCCGATCACCGGTCGGCGACGGTGGTACGAGAGGACGAAGTCGGTGTTCACGGCGATCCCGGCCTGGTCGTAACAGAAGACGTAGACCTGCACCTCGGTGCCGACGGGCGCCCACGAGTAGACCTTGCACCGGCGGGGTCCGGCGTTCGGCTGCACCGCGGTGACCTGCACATCACCGGCGAGCACGCCGGCCAGTCCGACGGCGGGCAGCCGCACCAGGTACTGCCCGATGCCCACCGGCCCGGCGGTGTTCACCGCGCCCGTCGAGTTGTACGACTGCGCCACCGCGCCGCTGGTCCACTGCACGTACGCGTGGGAGGTGCCGGCCGCCACGACGCCCGAGCTGGTCGTCCAGAGCACGGTGAACGGGGTGTCCTCGCGGGTGCCGCCGGGCCGGTGGCACTGCACGTCGACGATCTCGTCGGTGCCGGACTGGAACCAGCGGACCACCTCGCAGTAGTGCCCGGTCCGGTTCACCGGCGTCACGTGTGGCACGCCCCGCGCGCCCGCGCCCACCTGCGGGAAGCGCACCTGGAAGCGGCCGGGCGCGAGCTTGACGCCGTCGGCCCAGGCGGCCGGGAACGCCGTCTTCCAGCTACCCCACTGCCGGCTGGTGTCCAGCACGGTCCAGACCGCCACGGTGGGGTCCTTGACGTACGCGAAGCCCCAGCGGTCGGCGGTGGCGGCGGCCGCCGGCGCCGGTGGTGCGAGCGCGCTGGCGGCCAGGACGGCGGCCAGCGCGGCGGTGACGATCGTTCGGAGACGCATGGTTCCTCCACTCGACAGGGACGTGTCGGGGAGGAGTGTGCTTTGGGTGATGACATGGTCACAGTCGGCTACTGCACGCTTCGGTGTCGGGTGTCGGCCAACGAGAGGCGGCCCCACGCCTGTGCGTGGGGCCGCCTCTCGGGTTGCGTGTGGGGTCAGCCGCCAGCGAAGGTCACCTCGGTGCCGCACTTGGCCTTCTGGTTCAGGCAGGACTTCACCAGGGGTCCGATGTGCGCCGGGTCCCAGGCGTTCATGAAGTCACCGTGCATGGAGGACGGCTTGCCGGAGGAGAGGCTCAGGCCGTCGCCGCCGAGCGACTGGTAATTGACCATGAAGGACAGGTTCGGCACCGCCACCGGGTACTTGCCGGTGCAGACGCCGTTGACCGGGTCGCCCATGTGCGACTTGTGGTCGGGCGAGTCGATGTTCTTGCCGTCCCAGCAGTCCTTGAAGACGAGCTGGAAGATGAGGTTGCCGCCGGAGGCGCAGATTGGCCAGTTGCCGTCCGAGCTGCGGCCGGTCTCGGCGCTGCCGGCGCACCAGAACTGGTTGCTACCGGCGTTCTTCGGGGTGTCCACCTGCTTCTTGGCGTCGCCCTCGACCATCCGCAGGCCCGGCGGGAAGGGCTTGACGGTCGATGGGTCCTTCACCCGCGAGCCGTAGTAGACCCGGAAACTCTTCATCGGTACGGGCTTGCCGTCCTTGCGCAGCTCCGGGGTCCAGTAGGCGCTCAGGTCACCGGGGGCGTTGCAGGTGGTCGTCGAGGAGAGCAGCTTGTCGGTCGTGGTGAACGCGTCGATCTTCGGGCCGAAGAAGGTGTGCATGTGCGACGCGCCCGGCAGGCCGGGGACGACGATCGGGTCGTCCGGCGCCGAGTTCGCCAGCTCGCAGTCCGTGTGGAACTCGGGAACGCGGGTCGTTCCCGGCGTCACCGGCTTCGGCGTGATCGCGTTGAAGGCAGCCAGTTCCCGGTCCCACCTGGCCTGGTCGACAGGTATCCAGCCGGCTGCGGGCGCGGTGCCCGGCGTGGTGGGTGTGGCGCCCGGGGTGGTCGGGGTGGTGCCCGGGGTGGTCGGCGTCGCCGGGCTGGCGCTCGGCGAGGGCGAGGCGCTCGGCGTCGTGCCCGTCGCGGAGCCGAACGTGAACCAGTTCAGGTTCACGAAGTCCGACCGGGAGCTGCTCTTCATGACGGCGAAGACGGTCTGCGGGCCGGCCGGCACGCTGGCCGCCGTGGCGGTCACCGTCGTCCACTTCTGCCAGCCGCCGGTGTGGGCGATCGGGAAGCTGGCCAGCAGGGCGCCGGTCTGCGTACCGAGGCGCAGCTCGACGGCGCCTCCGTCGGTGTTGTTCGCCGCGACCCGGGCCTTCAGGTCGGCGGCGGCGATCGTGACGCCGTCGTACCGCAGCCAGTCTCCGTTGCCGAGCCAGCCGACGTTCCGGCCGCCGTCGGCGTCGCCGGTGCTCTCGGTCTGCGCGCCGGACTGGGCCGCGAAGGCCTCCGCCTGGATCCGGCCCGCCACGGCGACCTCTTCGGCCTGGGCGCCGGCGATGTAGATGCCACTGCCCACCAGGGCGGCGGCGACCCCCGAGGCGAGCGTGATGCGAGCGATGCGGCGGCGCTTGCGCGCCCGGTCCGGCGGTGCGACGTGCGCGGGGGGAGGAGTCCGCATTACCAGTGATTCCTTCGAGTCGACGATAACGCTCTGTCGGATGAAGTATGTGCACGTCGGAGGCTTGCGGCAATCTGCGGAAAAAGAATTAAGGAGGGTGCCGAGTAATTGTCCTGGTAGCCGTCGAGCGGGCTTCGGATAACAATTTTTTGCCCTCGTATCCTTAATTCTGCATTAAATCCGTCGGCGGTGACCGACGCGGCGGCGGGGCCGGAAAGAATCTTGGCGGTGGCTGTCGATCGGGGCCGGGTCCGTTCGTAGCCCTGGTGAGAGCCCGGCATCGAGCCGGGCGAGCCAACCGCTGGAGGGCACGATGACCACGACCCCGCACGCCACCCGCGCCACGTCGACCCTCGGCACGCTGGTCCGGACCGGTGTCGTCGCCACGGTCGCCGCGAGTGCGGCCACCATGATCGTCGCCGCCGTCGGCCAGGCGGCGGGCGTGAGCCTCGAGGTGAGCGGCGCTCCGATACCGGTGGCGGGATTCGGTGTCCTGACCGCCGTCTTCTCGCTGATCGGCGTCGTCCTCGCGGCGCTGCTGTCCCGGTTCGCCCGGCGACCGCGGCGGGCGTTCGTCCGTACGACGGTGGCGCTGACGGTCCTGTCGGTGGTGCCGGATGTCATCGCCGACGCCGACACGGCCACCAAGGCGCTGCTGATGCTCACCCACCTGGTCGCCGCCGCGATCGTCATCCCGGCTGTCGCACGCCGCCTGGCCGCCTGAGCTGTCACCATCGGACCGTCGAGTTCTCGAGAGGATCGTCATGAAGCAGTACCTGTTGTCCGTACACGTCGTCGAGGGCGAGCCCGCCATGTCCGACGAGGAGACCGAGGTCGTGTTCGCCGAGACCGGCCGCATCAACGACGAGATGCGGGCCGCGGGCGTCTGGGTCTTCGGCGGCGGGCTCGTCTCGTCGGAGAGCGCCACCGTCGTGCGGATCGAGAACGGGTCCACCACCATGAGCGACGGACCCTTCGCCGAGACGAAGGAGCACCTCGCCGGTTTCTGGGTCCTCAGGTGCGCCGACCTGGACCAGGCGCTCGCCTGGGCCGAGAAGTGCGCAGCGGCCTGCGGACCGATCGAGGTACGCCCCTTCGACGACCTGTCCCAGGCCTGACCCGAAGCCGGCCGGCCGACATGGATCTGGCGAGCATCTACCGCGCGGAGTACGGCCGCTGCGTCGCCACCCTGGCCCGTCTCCTCGGCGACATCAACCTCGCCGAGGAGGCGGTTCAGGACGCCTTCGCCACGGCGCTCGAGAAGTGGCGGACGCCGCCACCCAACCCGGGTGGCTGGATCGTGACGACCGCCCGCAACCGGGCGATCGACCGGCTCCGCCGCGAGTCGACCCGCGAGGCCCGGCACGCCCAGGCCCTCCTGCTCCAGCACCAGGACGCGCCCCAGGAGGTGGGACCCGTGCGGGACGACCAGTTACGACTCATCTTCACCTGCTGCCACCCGGCGCTCGCTCCGGAGGCGCGGACGGCCCTCACGCTGCGCCTGCTCGGTGGCCTCGAGGTCCCCGAGATCGCCCGGGCCTACCTGGTCCGGGAGACGACCATCGCCCAGCGGATCGTGCGCGCGAAGAAGAAGATCCGGGAAGCCGCCATTCCCTACCGGGTACCGGCCGACCACGAGCTGCCGGACCGGCTGCCGCCCGTGCTCACCGTGCTCTACCTGATGTTCAACGAGGGCTACACGTCCACCGCCGGACCCTTGATCAGGACGGACCTGTGCGCCGAGGCGATCCGGCTCGCCCGCGAGCTGGCGGCGCTGATGCCGGACGAACCCGAGGTCCTCGGTCTGCTCGCTCTGCTGCTGCTGATCGAGGCGCGTCGTCCGGCCCGGCTCGGCCCGAAGGGTGAGCTGGTGCTCCTGGCCGACCAGGACCGGTCACTGTGGAACACCACGCTCATCACCGAGGGGCACGATCTGGTCCGCCGGTGTCTGCGACGCAACCGGCCCGGCCCGTACCAGATCCAGGCCGCGATCAACGCGGTGCACACCGACGGCGCGGCCACCGACTGGAGGCAGGTCCTGGCGCTGTACGACCAGCTCCTCGCGCTCGCGCCGAACCCCGTCGTGGCGCTCAACCGCGCGGTCGCGGTGGCCGAGGCGCACGGCCCCGAGGCGGCTCTCGCCGCGCTGGAGACGGTCGACCTTCCCGGCTACCACCGGCTGCCCGCCACCCGGGCCGAGCTGCTGGCCCGGCTCGGACGTGACGCGCAGGCCCGCGCCGCCTACGACGAGGCCATCGCGCTGGCCGGCAACGAGACCGAGCGCGCCTTCCTCGAGGCGCGTCGTAGCGAACTCACCCAACCGAGGAGACCGGCGTGACCGCGACGTACACCTTCGACGTCTTCACCAGCCTCGACGGCTTCGGCAGCACCACCGGCAACTGGGGAGGCTACTGGGGCAAGCAGGGCCCCGAGTTGCTCCAGCGCCGCCTCGGCACGTACACGGATGACCACCGCATGGTCTTCGGTCGGCGCACGATCGAGCTGTTCGAGCAGATGCTCGCCGACAGCACCGAGGAGTCCGACGTTCGGGACGCCTGGGTCACCCGCATGATCAACCTTCCGGCCACCGTCGTGTCGAACACCCTCGCGGAACCGCTCGACTGGCCGGACGTCACCCTGGTCCGCGGTGACGCCGTCGACGTCGTCGCCCGGCTCAAGGAGGAGTCCGAGGTGCCGCTGCGGTCGCACGGCAGCCTGTCGATGAACCGGGCACTGCTGGCCGCCGGCCTGGTCGACTTAATCCAGGTGACGCTCTTCCCGGTGGTCACCGGTCAGACCGGGACCGAGCCGATCTTCCACGGTGCGGCCGACTTCGACCTGGAGTTGGTCGAGGGCCGCACGCTCGACGGCCGGACCCAGGAGCTCATCTACCGACCCACCCCGCACACCTGAGCCCTCCCCGCGGCTCGTTCGGTAGCCTCTGACACGCTCTGACAACGTCTGACAAAGTCGTCTGACATGGGGGACTGATGAAGGACCAGCGTGCCGGGGAGTCGAGTCAGGACGGACGGCCCGCGCAGAGGTTCGCCGAGCAGTTGCGGGCGCTGCGCAGCGCCGCGGGCGACCCCTCGTTCCGCAAGATGGCGGGACGATCAGGGCGGATCTCGCACACGACCCTGCACGAGGCCGCCGCCGGCACCCGGTTTCCCTCGTGGGAGACCACGCGGGAGTTCGTCCGAGCCTGCGAGGCGGACGAGGCCCTGTGGCGGCGTCGATGGGAGGAGGCGCAGCGCCCGGTGACGGCCGCCCGGTTCAGCGGGGACGGTGACCCCGCGCCGGTCGTCACCGCGTCCGCGCCGGCGGAACAGGGCGTGGTGCGGGTCGTGGAGCATCCGGGGGCCGAGTATCGCGTCGTGACGACGCGGCGACGCCGTCTGCCGTGGCTGAACATCGCGGCGGTGGTGCTGGTGGTGGCGGTGGCCGGTGTCCTGGGCGCGACGGTTCGTGGCCGGTCGGGGGCCGACGGCTCCAGCGCGCCGACGGCGTCACCGTCACCGTCCGCGTCGCCGACCGCGACGGCGTTCTCGGACTCCCTGATCCCCGGAGACTCGAGCAGGTTCGTCGCCGACGTCACCATCCCCGACGGCACCCAGGTGAAGGTGAACGCTCAGTTCGACAAGGTGTGGGCGCTCGCGAACGTGGGAAAGGTCGACTGGCACAACCGGTACCTGGCGCGGATGGACCCCGCCGCCGACGGTGCCGGCTGCCGGACACCGGATCGCGTGCCGATCGGTGACACGCCGCCCGGCGAACAGGTGATGATCCGTGTTCGGGTCACCGCGCCGAGCCGCCCGGGCAGGTGCTGGGTCAGTTGGAAGATGGTCGACGAGGCGGGCCGGGAGTACTTCCCGACCCGGCGGCCGGTGTACTTCATGGTCACCGTGACCGCCTGAGGTCAGGTCGCGATGTCAGACACGGGCTTCGAATCAATTCGAATCAACCTGACAACACCGCATTCATCGAGGTCGGTGATGGTCTGACGGATCTGACAGGACACCGGGGGTACCGAACAGCAGGGCGCTTCTCGCAGGGTGATGTCGAACCGAGAACGACTCACCGGCTACGAGGAGGACCCATCTTGCGACGTCCCTGGTTGACCGTCGGACTCGCCGCGCTCTGCGTGGCCGTCGGCGCCCCGGCCCACGCGGCGGCATCCGGCGCCGCGGCGCGGCGGACCGCCACCGCGGCCGCGCGGCCGATCGTGGACATGGAGGCCACCGTCCTGGCCGCCCAGATCGACCCCCGTCGGGCGGACAACACCCTGACTCCCGGTGCGAAGAGCTCCGTGCTCGCCGTGGAGCAGGCGTTGCAGGCGCAGGGCCTGCTGAACGCGCAGTGGGTCGACGGCTACTTCGGCACGGTGACCGTCTCGGCGTACGCGGCGTACCAGCGCTCACTCGGCTACACCGGGCTGGCCGCGAACGGGCTGCCCGGCACGACGTCGCTGACGAAGCTCGGGCAGAACCGCTACACGGTCGCCAACACGATCGGTCCGGGCGCGAAGGTCCCGCGCGACGGGTACGTGGTCAACGCCCGTACCCAGGCGATGCTGGCCGAGGCACAGCGCCTGCTGGGCCAGACCCTGGTGCTCGAGCAGGGCTCGTACAACCCCGGGGGTGACCCCACCTCGGCCGGCACACACGACGGCGGGGGTGTGGTCGACATCGCGGTCACCGGCATGACCGCGACCCGGCGCACCGCCGTCGCCCGGGCCCTGCGCCAGGTGGGCTTCGCCGCCTGGGTCCGCAACCCGAACCAGGGCGACTGGCCGTGGCACATCCACGCCGTGGCGATCAGCGACACGGACCTGTCCAGTCCGGCGCAGCACCAGGTCGGCGACTACTACCTCGGCATGAACGGTCTGGCCAACCAGGGCCCGGACGACGGACCCCAGATCCCGATCAAGACCTGGGAGCAGTACCAGCGCGGGCAGTGACCCGCACCCCCTCACCACCCCCGAAAGGACACCCATGAACATTCGGAAGAGCCTGGCCGCCGTCGGCGTCGCGCTGGCCGCGACCACCTCGATCCTCAGCGTCGCATCGCCCGCCTCGGCGGCCGCCCGGGACGGGATCTGCGACAGCGGCGAGTTCTGCTACTACTACAACAGCGACAACGCGGGATCGATCTCGGACTTCACGGGGTCGCTCGACGACTACGGCACCGAGCAGCCCTCGTGCTACGACTTCAAGGGCGCTGGCGCCGGCAAGGGCCTGTGCATCAAGAACGAGGCCGCCTCGGTCTGGAACCGCAGCACCAAGACGGTACGCGTCTACTACAACAGCGGATACGCCGGTTCGTACCAGGACTTCGCGGCCGGTGCGAAGACCAACCTCAACGCCACGCTGAAGAACAACAACGCCTCGCACCAGTTCTCGCCGTCGACGCGCACGAACCTGTCGTACGCCCTGTACCAGGCCAGCGGCGGCAGTGTCACGTGCGGCTTCGACGGTTACACCACCACGCCCGGCCGGCACGAGGGCATCGACATCGCCCGCAGCGTCGGTTCGGACGTGCGCGCCCTGGTCTCCGGAACGGTCACCTACGTCGCGCAGGGCAGCACCGGCAGCGGCGGCCTGTCCACGATCTCGGTCTACAACTCCTCGTCCAACAAGACCGTGATCTACCTGCACACCGCGCCGAGGTCCGGGGTGAGCGTGGGCGACGCGATCAGCAAGGGCCAGGTCATCGCCGACGAGTCGTGGCACGGAGTTTCCTCCAGCTCGGGCGCGCACACCCACGTCGAGGTCCGGGCCGGTCGGCAGACCCACGCGGCCGTCAGTGTCGGCGACCCCACCCTGGACAACGCCGATCCGACCGCGTTCTGGAACTCCCAGGGCTACAACGAGAAGTAGGCCGCTGTGAACATCCGTAAAGGCCTCTCCGTCGTCGGCGCCGTCCTCGCCATGTCCACCTCCATCCTGAGCGTCGCCTCGCCGGCAGCGGCGGCCGAACGGGACGGAACCTGCGACAGCGGCGAGTTCTGCTACTACTACAACAGCAACCAGGCCGGCTCGCTCTCCGACTTCACCGACTCGCTTGACGACTACGGCACGACCCAACCGACCTGCTACGACTTCAAGGGCGCGGGCGCCGGCAAGGGCCTGTGCGTGAAGAACAACGCGGCGTCGGTGTGGAACCGGACCGGCAAGACCGTGCGGGTCTACTTCAACAGCAACTTCGCCGGTGCGACGCAGGACTTCGCGGCCGGGTCGAAGGGCAACCTCAACGCCACGTTGAAGAACAACAACGCCTCGCACGAACTGCTGAGCGGGCCGACGGGCTGTAGCACCGACGGCACCAACAGCAAGCTGCCGAGCACGATCCTCGTCTACCGGGTCGGTCTCGGGCGCGTCGACCGGGTCGACTTCAAGACGTACGTCAAGAACGTCCTCCCGAACGAGTGGATCACGAGCTGGCCGGCCGCCTCGCTGGACAGCGGCGCGATGGCCGTGAAGAGCTACGGCTGGTACTGGGCGCTGCACTCGACCCGCAAGACGTCCGGCGGCCAGTGCTACGACGTCCGGGACGACACGGGCGATCAGGTCTACCGGCCGTCGTCGGCGCAGTCCTCGACGTCGGCGGCGGTGGACCGGACCTGGTCGACCCGGATGACCCGCAGCGGCAACATCATGCAGGCGCACTACTGCGCGACCACCACCGCGTGCGGTGCCTGGGTGGACGGCGACTGGATGTCGCAGTACGGCTCGCGTGACCTCGCCAACTCGGGCAGCGGCTACCAGGCGATCCTGCGCCACTACTACCGGGACGTGGTCATCTCCTGACGGCCCGCGTCAACCGTGCCGCCCGCCGCGCCCCCGCGCGGCGGGCGGCACGCTCGTGGGCGGCCCGGACGGGTCGCCGGGCCGCCGGGACGCGTCGACGCCGCTCCGACGGCGACAGGTGGCAGACTCGGCGGAGTGAACGACATGGCCGCACCGACGATGGACGGTGAGCTGGAGAGCGTCAGTCTGGTGGACCTCGCCGTCGCCCGGTTGACCCGGGAGCTTCTCAGCGGCAGGAGCGATCCGGGGGAACGCCTCGTCGAGGAGCAGCTCACCCGTCGGCTCGGGATCAGCCGGGCGCCGCTGCGGGAGGCGCTGCGGTTGCTGGCCCAGCAAGGGCTGGTCGAGCACGTGCCCCGGCGAGGCGTACGGGTGGCCACCCTCTCGGACCGGGACGTGCGGGAGCTGTACGAGCTGCGGGACGTCCTGGAACGATTCGCGGTGCGGGCGGGGATCCCGGTCGGTCGCGAGGGCGACCTGGCGGGGTTGCGGGCGACGCTCGACGAGATGCGGGAGGCGACCCGGGCCGGCGACCGGATGGCGGTTGCCGAGTCGCACCGGGCGTTCCACGTCGCGCTCGTCGCGCTCGCCGGAAACCGCCAACTGTCCGACGTGTACGGCTCGATCCTGGTGAAGTTGCAGCTCTACATGGCGATCAACCTGCGGCGTGAGGCGGAGGTGGCGCAGCCCCTGGACGGCGTCCACCGGCACGAGCGGTTGTTCGAGGCGGTCGCCGGGGGAGACCCCGAGGAGGTCCTCGCCGTGCTCTCCGGGCACGGCGCGCGCTCCTACCTGGACTAGACGATCTAATTCAAGGGGTGCGGACCTACGTCGACGTCGACTTCACCCGCTTCCCGTCAGCTGTACGAGGCCATTGCCGCTCCCGACTGGTCCGTGCGAACATCCATCGATGAGTGTGAAGCTCTTACGTCGCAACAGGTTCCGCCTGTTGCTGACCATGGCCGCAGCGGCCATGTCCATCGCGTCCCTGGGCCTCGGCACGCCGGCCGTCGCCGCGACCCCCGATGGCCACTACTGCTGGTACGTCCTGCCGGACAGCGTGCCGTGGAAGGCGGCCAACAACATCGTCAACTACACCGCGACGGTCACGTGCGACGGCGCGGTGCGGCGCGTCGACCTCTCGGTGGAGTTGCTGTACCACGGGACGAGCGGCGGCGCCGGCACGACCGTCAACGGCCGGACGACACTGTGGACCGACGGCACCTCGATCCCCGTGGTCGCGCTCGGCGTCACCACCCCGAACACGCTCTGCGACTCGGGCTTCTACTCGGGTCGAGCGACCGCCACCGTCCAGTACCGCTCGGGCGAACCGGAGTACATCACCAGATCAATCGCGTCGCAGCAGGTGTCGCTGACCTGCTCGTTTCCGGAAATTCCGCCCAGCGGCCCGAATCCCAGCACGGTGACGGTCACCAACCCGGGCACCCAGAGCTCGCTCAAGGGGGACAATGGGGGGCTGCAGATGCAGGCTACCGGCGGCAGTTACTCGTACACCTGGACAGCGGTCAACCTACCGCCCGGGCTGACAATCGACCCCGGGACCGGCCGGATCAGCGGCACGCTCAGCCACATCGGCTCCTACAACGTCACGGTCACCGCCGATGACGGATTCGGCAGCCTGGGCAGCACCACATTCACCTGGAGCGTCCGCAAGGACTCTCCCTGCACGCGCTGCTGATCAACGCCGGCGGCACCCGTCCGGGCCGGACGGGCGCCGCCTGGCCGCGCCACCGCCTCCTGCCGGATCGCCGCCCGGACTTCGCCTCGGCTCGGCCGCCCTTGTGAAACAGCCCCAGCCGGCGGCCGGCCGGGCAGGCCAGCCGTCATGTCCCCGTTACAGAACGCGCCGCCCGCTGTAACAGAACGGTCGACAATCGACTGTATGCCAGAGTCAGTCGGATCCATCTCGGACCTGCGAACGGCGTACCGCGACGGCCGTCTGACGCCGGCGGACCAGGTCGAACGCGTCCTCGACGGGCTCGCGGGAAGCGGCGACGGGCCGGTCTGGATCAGCACCGTGCCGGCCGACGAGCTACGGGCCCGTGCGGAGTCGCTGACCCGCCACGGTGACCCCACGTCCCCGCTGTACGGAATCCCGTTCGCGGTCAAGGACAACATCGACGTGACCGGCATGGTCACCACGGCCGGCTGCCCCGACTTCGGATACGAGGCCGCCGAGGACGCCCCGGTCGTGCGCCGCCTGCTCGACGCCGGCGCGCTGCTCGTCGGCAAGACCAACCTGGACCAGTTCGCCACCGGCCTGACCGGCTCCCGCTCGCCGTACGGCAGGTGCGAGAGCGTCTTCGGCGGCGGCCTCATCTCCGGCGGCTCAAGCTCCGGCTCCGCGGTCGCGGTGGCGGCCGGCCAGGTCAGCTTCGCCCTCGGTACGGACACCGCGGGCTCCGGCCGGGTGCCGGCGGCGCTCAACGGGATCGTCGGTCTCAAGCCCACCCGTGGTCTGCTCAGCACGGCCGGTGTGGTGCCCGCCTGCCGCTCGCTCGACTGCGTGTCGGTCTTCACGCCCGACGTGGCGGGCGCTGTCGACGTGCTGCACATCGCCCGTGGCGTCACCACGGCCGACCCGTGGGGCCGTCCGTTACCGGCGGAGCGGGTGGTGGCCCGCATGCCGGGCACGCTACGCCTCGGGGTGCCCTGGGCAGAAGACCTCGAGTTCTTCGGTGACACCGGGCAGGAGGCCCGCTTCGCCGCCGGAGTGCAACTGCTGCGTACCCTCGTCGGATCTCTGCGGTCGGTGCCGCTCGGCGCCTTCTTCGCGGCGGGTGACCTGCTCTACCAGGGGCCGTGGGTGGCCGAGCGGCTCGTCGGTCTGGGCGACTTCCTGCGGTCGCGCCCGGAGTCGGTCTTGGCGGTCACCCGGGCCGTGCTGGAGACCGGCGGGCGCTACGACGCGGTCGACGCCTTCCGGGGGCACCACCGCCTGCGTGAGCTGCGCGCCCAGGTCGACAAGCTTTGGCAGGACGTCGACGTGCTCGTCGTGCCCACCGTCGGCACCACGTTCACGCTCGACGAGATCGCCGAGGACCCGATCGGGCGGAACGCGATGCTGGGCCGCTACACCCAGTTCGCGAACCTGCTCGACCTGGCCGCGGTGACCGTGCCGAACGGCTTCACCCCCGCCGGCCGGCCGGCGAGCCTCACCCTGCTCGGTCCGGCGTTCAGCGACACCACCCTGGCCCGGCTGGCCGCCGACCTCACCACGGGCGGCGCGGCCAACCCGGACGTCGAGCCCGTCCCGCCGCCGGCTCAACGGCCGACGGACGTGCTGATCGCCGTGGTCGGCCGGCACCTGAGGGGCGAGTCCCGCAACGGCGAACTGCTCGGATACGGCGGAGCTTTCGCGGGAGCCGCCCGTACCGCCCCGCTCTACCGGCTCTACCGGATGGACACCGCCGACGGCGAAGGGCTGCCGGGGCTGGTCCGGGTCGCTCCGGACACCTCGGCCGGTCACCCGATCGAGGTCGAGCTGTGGCGGCTGCCCAGCGCCGCGCTCGGTGGGCTGCTGGCCGGCGTGCCGGCGCCCCTCTCGCTCGGTTGGGTCCGCCTGCACGACGGGCGGGACGTGCTCGGCTTCCTCTGCGAGGCGTACGCCGTCAGCCCGCCCGCCGAGGACATCAGCGCCAGTGGTGGGTGGCGGGCCTACCGCCGCTCCGCCGCCACCCGGCGGTGAAGCGGGCCGCACCAGCGATCACGACAGGAGGCGAGAGGATGGGAAACATCGGGCCGGTACCGGCCAACCCCTACCCGTGGCCGTACGACGGTGTGGCCGACACCGCGCGTACCGCGCTGCTCTGCATCGACTGGCAGACCGATTTCTGCGGGCCGGGCGGTTACGTCGACGCCATGGGCTACGACATCGGCCTCACCCGGGCCGGCCTGCCGGCCACCGCCCGGCTGCTGGAGCACGCCCGGTCGCTCGGGATGCTGATCGTGCACACCCGCGAGGGGCACGACCCCGACCTGTCCGACCTGCCGGCGAACAAGCGCTGGCGCTCGGCCCGCATCGGCGCGGAGATCGGCGGTGCCGGTCCGGCCGGCCGGATCCTGGTCCGGGGCGAGCCCGGGTGGGAGATCGTGCCCGAAGTCGCCGCGCTGCCCGGCGAGGTGATCATCGACAAGCCCGGCAAGGGCGCCTTCTACGCCACCAATCTCGACCTCGTGCTCCGGACCCGGGGCATCACCCACCTGATCCTCACCGGCATCACCACCGACGTCTGCGTGCACACGACGATGCGCGAGGCGAACGACCGGGGTTACGAGTGCCTGATCCTGGCCGACTGCACCGGCGCCACCGACAAGGCCAACCACGAGGCCGCGCTGCACATGGTCACCATGCAGGGCGGCGTCTTCGGCTGCGTCGCCACATCCGACGACGTCATCGCCGCCACGGCGAAGTGAGGTGAGCCATGCCGACCATCGCCGCCGCGCGACCCGGCCCCTACTCCTTCGACATCCCGACCACCGCGCTGCTCGTCATCGACATGCAGCGGGACTTCCTGGAGCCCGGCGGATTCGGTGAGAGCCTCGGCAACGACGTGAGCCAGCTCCGCCGTACCATCGCGCCGCTCGCGGCCCTGCTGGCCGACGCCCGCGCCGTCGGCCTGGCCGTCGTGCACACCCGCGAGGGACACCTGCCCGACCTGTCCGACTGCCCGCCCGCCAAGCTGAACCGGGGCGCCCCCAGCAAGCGGATCGGAGATCCCGGGCCCACCGGCCGGATCCTGGTCCGTGGCGAGTACGGCCACGACATCATCGACGAACTCGCGCCACTGCCCGGCGAACCGGTCGTCGACAAGCCCGGCAAGGGCGCGTTCCACGCCACCGACCTGGACGTCCTGCTCGCCGAGCGGGGCATCCGCAGCCTCCTGGTCGCCGGGGTCACCACCGAGGTGTGCGTGCACACCACCGTCCGCGAGGCCAACGACCGGGGGTACGAGTGCCTCGTACTCGCCGACTGCGTCGGGTCCTACTTTCCCGAGTTCCACCGGGTCGGGCTTGACATGATCGCCGCCCAGGGCGGGATCTTCGGGTGGGTCGCCGACTCGACGCAGGTCCGCGCCGTGCTGCCCACCACGTCCGCGTTGCAACCCTCCTCCTGACCGGGAGCAGCCATGGTCTCCACGAAGCCCACCGTCGTCCCGCTCCCGTTCTGGGTGCGCGGTGACACCAACGCGTTCTTCGGTTTCGGCGTCAACGTCCTGGTCAACGTGCTCACCCTGACCGGGCTCTGCATCGGGGTGGTGAAGCTGCCCGAGGGGGAGGTGTTCGGCACCATCCTGCCGGCGCTCGGCATCGCCCTGGTCGCCGGCAACATCTACTACACCTACCTGGCCCGCCGCCTGGCCCGTCGGGAGAACCGCACCGACGTGACGGCCCTGCCGTACGGGCCGAGCGTGCCGCACATGTTCATCGTCATCTTCGTCATCATGCTCCCGATCTACCTGCGCACCCAGGACCCGCTGCGCGCCTGGGAGGCCGGGCTGGCGTGGGCCTTCATCATCGGCGTGATCGTGCTGATCGGCGCGTTCGTCGGGCCGTACATCCGCCGGTACGCGCCCCGGGCGGCGCTGCTCGGCACGCTCGCCGGGATCTCGATCACCTTCATCTCGATGAACCCGGCCGGGCAGATGTGGCGGATGGCCTGGGTCGCCCTGCCGGTCTTCGCGCTGCTGCTGATCGGCCTGCTCACCGACGTGAAGCTGCCGTTCAACTTCCCGATCGGGCTCGCGGCCCTGCTGGTGGGCACCGCGATCGGCTGGGCCGGCGGAGCGATGTCGGTGCCGGACGTGACGGCGGCCGCCCGGGACATCGCGGTCGCCGTACCCTCGTTCAAGCTGGACCTGTTGTTCACCGGGCTGTCCGACATGGCGCCGCTGCTGGCGACGGCCATCCCCCTCGGTGTCTACAACTTCACCGAGGGCATGACGAACGTGGAGAGCGCGGCGACCGCCGGGGACAACTACAACCTGCGCAGCGTGCTGCTCGCCGACGGCGCGGGCGCGGTGGTCGGCGCGGCGCTCGGGTCGCCGTTCCCGCCCGCCGTCTACGTCGGCCACCCGGGCTGGAAGGCCGCGGGTGGCCGCAGCGGCTACTCGATGGCGACCGGCGTGGTGATCGCCGTGCTCTGCTTCCTCGGCATGTTCGGACTGCTCGCGGCGATCTTCCCAACGGCGGCCATCGTGCCGATCCTGCTCTACATCGGTCTGCTGATCGGGGCGCAGGCGTTCCAGGCGACGCCGCGGGCGCACGCCGCGGCCGTGGTCGCCGCACTGGTGCCGAACATCGCGGCCTGGGCGACCGGGCAGATCGACAACGCGCTGGCGGCGGCCGGCACCAGCGCCGCCGCGGTGGGCGACGACGCGCTCAACGGCGCCGGTGTGGTGTACGACGGGCTGCTGGTGCTGGGTCAGGGCGCCATCCTCGCCGGCCTGGTGCTCGGCGCGGTGGTGGTCTTCGTCATCGACAAGCGGTTCGTCCGCGCCGCGATCTTCGCCGGCTCGGGCGCGGTGCTGTCGTTCGTCGGGCTGATCCACGGCGAGCGGGTCGAGTGGAACGCCAACGGTCAGGTGGCGCTCGGCTACCTCTTCGTCGCGGTGATCTGCGCGGTCTTCGCGCTCGGTCGTCCCACGCCACGCGAACCGGACCCGGAGGAGGCCGAGTTGGACGAGGCGTCCGCGCCGGCCAACGATCGGGCGGCCGACGAGCAGCAGACCGCGGCGGCGCGTGGCTGAGCCGCCGGGCCGACCCGACCGGACGGAGAGGACGGACCGGATGGAGATCGATCGCGCGGACGTGGTCGCCGAGGTGGCGGCGGCCTTCGCCGGATACGAACGGGCGCTCGTCGACGGTGACGCCGAGGCGATCTGCGGGTACTTCTGGGACTCCGACCGGACGGTGCGGTTCGGCCTCGCCGACCATCAGTACGGGCTGGAGGAGCAGCGCAAGTGGCGGGCCGCGCAGCCGCCGCTGCCGGCCGGCCGTCGGCTGGTCGAGACGAGGGTCAGCACGTTCGGCGCGGACCTCGCGGTCGTGACGACCCGATTCGGGTACGCCGACAGCTCCGCCATGGGACGGCAGACCCAGACCTGGGTACGCCTGCCCGACGGCTGGCGGATCGTCACCGCCCACGTCTCGGAGCCCGCGCCGAACCTCGACTGACCGGTCGACGAGCCGGCACCGGCCGGACGTGGTCGCAGCCCCAGCGCGGCCCGACGATCGACCGCACGGCGAAGCGCCCCGTCCGCGGTGGACGGGGCGCTTCGTGGCGTCAGCCGGACGGCGTGCCGGGCGTCGGAGGGTCCTCGTCGCCACGGGGCAGCGGCGCGGCCACCTCGATCCGGGGTGACCGGTCCGGCGGCAGGTGGGCGGGGTCGGCGATGACGACCACGTCCACCTCGCCGTCGACCATCTTCTGCTCGACGGTCTCCCACGGTGCGCGGATGATCCCGTTCAGCCGGTAGTCATGTCGGCGCAGGTGGGTCAGACACGTCGCGATGGCGTGTTCCGACGGCTCGATGTCGGCGGGTACCCAGATGATGGCTAGCTCCATGATCTCTCCTGATCAACGTCGTGGACGTGGATGGGTGATCAGGAGCTGCCGGGGTGGCGGGGGACCCCGCTGGACGGGTCGACTCGTGGCCCGACTGTCGAAGGGGCCGACGGCATGCCCTCGGCGCAGCGGCCCGACGGACGGCGGCGCGTCGGTCGCCGACGCGGTCAGGTCGGCGCCCCCGGCACCGGTGCTGGTGGGCGCGGACACGAATGCCAGTGCCAGCGCGGGTTGCGCCGGTAGTGGACGGGGGGTCGGGATCGGCGGTGGTGACGGTTCGGCCGTCATCGCCGCCCGCCTGCGCATCGGCACGCGACGGTCGGCGGAGTCGACGCGGGATGTTCGCACCGTCAGCGGTGCCGACGACGGCGGGGTGGCGCGCGTGGTCGAGGTCGTGACCGGCGTCCCCGCGTCGGGTGGCGGGGACGATCGCCGGGTACGGGGTGCCCGGGTGGGCGTGGCAGCCGTCGGTTCGGCCGTCGAAATCGGTGGCGCGGTGAGGATCGGCAGCGGCAGCGAACTGGCGGTCGGCAGCGGGACTGCCGTCGGCACCGGGACAGTCGTCGGCAGGGGCAGGGGGAGCGCCGTCGGCAGGGGCAGGTCGATGTGCGGTGGAGTGTCGGGCAGGTCCCGCGCCCGCGATCCGACGATGCCGCCAGCGGTGGCGGTCTCCACCGGTCCGGTCGGGGTCGGCTCGGCGGAGGCGGGCTCGGCGCCCAGGGCGGCCGCGAGCGCGGCCGCGCCGAGTGCCACCGCGCCGAGGGCCACCGGTGGCGGGCAGTGCTTCGGCGGCGTCACGTGGATGCCGCCGACCGCCGGGTCGGATCGGCCCCGGCAGGTAGACGCCCCGGACGGAGCCGTCGCTCCTCGACCCGCGGCGTCCCACCCATGCGCGGAGTGTTGCCCCTCGGGCACTCCGGCTACACCTGTCGCCGGCCGATCGACGTCGCGCGCGGTGAAGGGGCGGGGCGGGCTGGCCCTGTGAGCGATAACAAGGATCGCTTCCATCGGTACCGCCGCACGGTCCGGCGGCTGTGACCCCGTAGCAGCATCGTCGTGAGTCAATGCGGCCACCGCGGCGTATGTCCGGCTCGTTACATCTTGACGAACAGCATGTTATCGCTCACTCTCGATGCAGAGGTCGGCGGCGTCGGTGGCTCACCGGGCGGGTCCCGTGGTCGCGCCTCGACGCGCGGCGTCCCTCCGGGCAACGGACGCCGGCTCAGGACTCGTGCGGTTCCCGGCGAACGCCGGCCGATTCCGCGTGTGCCGGTGCGAGGTGGCCCAGGATGACCGTCCCGGATTCCTCGGCCCAGCCGGCGCGCGCCGCCGGGAACAGGTCGTCCTGAGCGAAGTGGCACCTCACCACCGCCGATGCACCCACTGAGAAGGATCGACATGAGACCTAGAAAAGCTCTGCTGGCGACGGCGACCCTCGCGGTCGCGCTGACCGCGGGTATGACGGTCGCGCTGGCACCCATGGCCAGCGCCGGAACGACGTTGAAGGCGTCGGCGGCCGAGAAGGGCCGCTACTTCGGCGCCGCCGTCGCGACGGGCAAGCTCTCCGACAGCCAGTACGTCAGCATCCTGAACGGCGAGTTCAACAGCGTCACCCCCGAGAACGAGATGAAGTGGGACGCCACCGAGCCCCAGCAGGGTCGGTTCAGCTACACGGGTGGTGACCGTCTCGTCAGCCATGCCCAGGCCAACGGCATGAGCGTGCGCGGACACGCGCTGCTGTGGCACGCCCAGCAGCCGGGTTGGGCGCAGGGCATGTCCGGCACCGCGCTGCGCAACGCCGCGATCAACCACGTCACCCAGGTCGCCACCCACTTCCGGGGCAAGATCTACGCGTGGGACGTGGTGAACGAGGCGTTCGCCGACGGCGGCTCCGGCGGGCGACGCGACTCGAACCTGCAGCGCACCGGCAACGACTGGATCGAAGCGGCGTTCCGCGCCGCCCGCGCCGCCGACCCGGGCGCCAAGCTCTGCTACAACGACTACAACACCGACGGCATCAACGCCAAGTCCACCGGCATCTACAACATGGTCCGCGACTTCAAGTCCCGCGGCGTGCCGATCGACTGCGTCGGCTTCCAGTCCCACCTCGGCACCACGCTGGCGAGCGACTACCAGGCCAACCTGCAGCGCTTCGCCGACCTCGGCGTGGACGTGCAGATCACCGAGCTGGACGTGATGACCGGCTCCAACCAGGCCAACATCTACGCCTCCGTGACCCGGGCCTGCCTCGCCGTCGCGCGCTGCACCGGCATCACCACCTGGGGCGTGCGGGACAGCGACTCCTGGCGCGGCTCCGACAACGCCCTGCTGTTCGACCGGTCGGGCAACAAGAAGGCGGCGTACACCTCCGTCCTCAACGCCCTCAACGCGGGCAGCGGCACCCCGACCACCCCGCCCCCGGGCTCCGGGGTCGACACCACCGCCTGGTACGTCCTGATCAACCGCAACAGCGGCAAGGCCCTGGACGTGTACGAGCGGTCGACCACCGACGGCGCCCGGATCGACCAGTGGACCCGCAACGACGGCGCGTGGCAGCAGTGGCAGTTCGTCGACTCGGGTAGCGGCTACTACCGACTGAAGTCCCGTAACTCCGGCAAGGTGCTGGACGTCTACAACCGCTCGACTGCCGACTCCGCGGCGGTCGTGCAGTGGACCGACGGCAACGGCACCAACCAGCAGTTCCGGCTGGCGGATTCCGGGGGCTACGTGCGCCTCATCAACCGCAACAGCGGCAAGGCCGTCGAGGTGCAGGGGGCGTCCACCGCCGACGGCGGCAACGTCGTGCAGTACGCGGACTGGGGCGGCAACAACCAGCAGTGGCAGTTGATCAAGATCGGCTGATCATCCGTCGGTCGGTTCGGCGGTGCGGTGGCGCGGACGCTCGTCGTCCGTGCCACCGTCTCCGCTCCTGGAAACGTCTATGGGTACGTGGCCGTTGCGTCGTGCGCGAGAACACGCCACGCTTCGGACAGCAGATGGACAAGCCCGGAACTATTGGAGAGCATCGATTTCATGATTATCCGGTCCGCCACCCCACCACCAACCTCGGAAGACGTGACCCCCGACGAGATCCCCGAGGATCGGCCGCCGGCCGACTGGGGTCGCTGGAACTGGGCGCGTTCCGAATGGACCGTGGCGGTGGCGGCGAGCCTGCTGTTGGCGGTGGTGCTCACCTGGCCGACCCTGCGCCACCCGGCGACCACGATCCCCGGCGACCTGGGTGATCCGCTGTTGCAGGCGTGGCAGGTCGCCTGGTCGGGGCACGCCCTGCTGACCAGCCCGGCCGACCTCTGGAACTCGAACACGTTCTACCCCGAGACGTACACGTACGCCTACAGCGACACGCTGCTCGGGTACGCCCCGATGGGGATGCTCGGCTCCGGCTTCACGGCCGCCGTGATCCACTACAACCTGCTGTACGTGCTGCTGCACGCGCTTGCGTCGTTCGGGGCGTACGCCCTGGCACGGCAGCTCGGCTCGAACCGGTGGGGCGGCGCGGTCGCCGCCGTGGCCTGGGCGTACGCGCCCTGGCGGCTGGCGCACTCGGGGCACCTGAACATCCTGTCCAGCGGGGCGATCGCGCTGTCGCTGGCCATGTTGGCCCGTGGTCACGGCTGGTCGCTGCGCCACGGGTACCGGCCCGAGCTGCGCAAGCCGGGCTGGGCGGTGGCCGGGTGGCTCGTCGCCGCCTGGCAGGTCAGCCTCGGGTTCGGCATCGGCCTGCCGCTCGTCTACTTCCTGCTGGCCACGGTCCTGGTGGCGGCCGGCTGCTACGGCTGGTCGTGGTGGCGCAAGCGGGAACGCCCTCCGTTCGGCCGGCGGCTGCTGCTCGCGGATCTCGTCGGCGGCGGCGTGTTCGGTCTGGTGACGCTGCTGCTGGGCATGGTCTACCTGCGCGTCGTCGACCTCAACCCGCAGGCCGAGCGGACGCTGGACTGGACGAAGATGTTCTCGCCTCCGCTGATCGGCTTCGTCACCGCGCCCGCCGACTCGTGGCTGTGGGGTGAGCGGCACGCCGGCGCACGCGAACAGCTCTCCTGGCCCCCGGAGATGGCGCTGCTGCCGGGGATGATGGTGATCGGGCTGGCGGCGGCGGGTCTGTTCCTCTCGGCGTACCCGCTGCGGCACCGGGTCGCGCTGGGCCTCGGCGTGGTCGGCACGGTCCTGTTGGGGCTGGGCGCCACCCTCGGCGGTGACGGGGACCCGGGCTATCTGACCCTGTCCACGCTCCTGCCGGGCTGGGACGCGTTGCGGACGCCCGGCCGGATGATGCACTGGACGAGCCTGCTGCTCGCGGTGCTGGCCGCCGGCGCGGTGACCGCGCTGGCCGAGTCGCTGCGGCAGTCCACGCCCCGCCAGTGGGCGCGGACCATCACGCCGCTGGTCCTGCTGATTCCCCTGACGGTGGTCACCCTGGAGGGTGTCAACAACACACCCCACCCGACCGTGCCACAGCCGCCGGCCGCGATGCGGACGGTGCAGGACCCGATCCTCGTGCTGCCGGCCGGGGGAGTGGGCGACCTGACGTACATGTTGTGGACGACCGACGGGTTCCCCCGCGTGACGAACGGTCTGGCCGGCTTCGAGCCGGTCAGTCAGGCGCAGACCCGTACGGCGGTGGCGTCGTTCCCCGATCCGGTCAGCGTCGCGCACCTACGGGGGATCGGCGTGCGGTCGGTGGTCGTCGTGCCGAGCCGGGCCGTGGGAACGCCGTGGGAGAGCATCGCGACCCGACCCATCGACGGGTTGGGCATCACCCGGGAGGATCTCGATGGCATGCTGGTCTACCACCTCTGACCGCGTGGGCGGCGGATGCCCGGGTACGGGCGGGGTGAGGTGACGAGCATGCGACTGTCCGTCGTGGTGCCCTGCTTCAACGAGGAGGCGTCGGTCGAGCGGCTGCACGAGACCGTGTGTGCCGCCCTCGCCGAGCTGCCCGACGTCGAGGTCGAGGTGGTGTACGTCGACGACGGCAGCGAGGACGGCACTCTCGAGGCGCTGCGCCGGCTCGCCGCCGCCGATCCGACCGTCTGCTACACGTCGCTGAGCCGCAACTTCGGCAAGGAGGCGGCGATGCTCGCCGGGTTGCAGCGCGCCACCGGTGACGCGGTCGTCATCATGGACGCCGACCTGCAGCATCCGCCCCGGCTGCTGCCGGAGATGGTGACGCTGTACCAGCAGGGCTTCGACCAGGTGATCGCCCGGCGGGACCGGCGCGGCGACCGGTTCGTCCGCATGGTCGCCTCCCGGTCCTTCTACCGCGTGATCAACTGGTGGATCGACGTGCGCCTCCAGGACGGCGCGGGCGACTTCCGCCTGCTGTCCCGGCTCGCGGTGGACGCGATACTGGCGATGCCCGAGTACAACCGCTTCTCCAAGGGCCTGTTCTCCTGGATCGGCTTCCGTACGGCCGTGGTCGCCCACCCCAACGAGACCCGGCAGGCCGGGCGGAGCAGGTGGACGCTCAGCAAGCTCTTCAACTACGCGTTCGACGGCCTGTTGTCGTTCAACAACCGGCCCCTGCGCCTGGCCATCTACGGCGGCCTGTTCCTCACCCTCATCGCGCTGGCCTACATGGCGTGGGTCGTCGCCGACGCCGTCGAGAAGGGCATCGACGTCCCCGGCTACACGACGATCATCGTCAGCGTGATCGGGCTCGGGGGTATCCAGATGACGATCCTCGGCGTGATCGGCGAGTACATCGGCCGGATCTACTACGAGACCAAACGTCGACCGCACTACCTGGTGCAGGAGACCGAGTACCTCCTGGCGGAGACCGGCGAGGCGTCGCGGCGGCCGGTGCCGCCCGCGCCGCGCTCACCGGTACGGGGCCAGCGGGTGACGTTGCCCCGGGAGAATCCGCTCTCCCGGCCGGCGTCCCGTCGCCCTGACGACCGCGAGCTGAGCTGAGCGGGGCCTGCGGGCGGTCAGCGCCCGCAGGCCCGGCACGCTGTGCGGGTACGCAGGTGGTAGTCGCTGGACGCGGCGAGGAGGCCGAGCCCCAGGAGGCAGTACGCCGACATGGCCACCCAGAGGAACGCGTCGGAGAATTCGCTGGCCGAACCCGACGCCACCTGCGCCATCCCCATCCCGAAGTACACGACGATGGCCGCCCCGAGCCCGAATCCCGGCACCAGCAACAGCCGGCGGGGAATCGTACGGCCGGCGAGCAACGGCACCCACCCCGGCCAGACCTCACCCCAGTGGTGCACCAGGGCCAGCGGCAACAGCACACCGGCCAGCACCAGACCGATCTCCAACCCGATGATGGAGGCGTCCTGCGCCACGTCGTCGAAGCCCACCACGGCCTGCGCCGCGAAGCGGGTCACGAGCCCGGCCACCGCCACGTACGCCGCCCGGCGCGCCCATGGCGCGGGCGTCGAGCGTCGGTGGCCGGGCCGGACCGTGCGGCAGCACTCGGCACAGTCACCCCGGGTGCGGCGCTGATAGTCGAAGACGGCCAGGCCGAGGAGCACCGCTCCGGTGGCGCAGCCGAGCCGGCTGGCGAACGCCACCGGGTCGAACGACGGGCCGGGCGCGAACAGCAGGAGGCTCACCAGCTCCGGCAGCAGGATCGCCGCCGCCGCGACGAGCGCGCCGGCGACGATCCAGCCCACTGCCGCGAGCGCCGGTCGCCAGGTCGCCGTACGGTCCAGGGCGACCGCCGCCGCGCCCGCGACCAGGCACAACGCCACCGACCGCCAGCCCGTGAAGCCGAGCAGGTCGGACCCGAACGGCGGAAACTCCGGTGTCTCGCCGACCGTCCACACCAGGCGTAGGCCGCCGTAGGCCACGGCCCAGCCGAGCACGGCGTACGTCAGGCCGTGGCCGCTGCCACGCGTGCGGGGTGCCGTCGTCGTCATGCCTGTGATCCTCGCGGCGTCCACGCCGCGGGGCTTCCCTCCGGTCGGGGAAGGCGCTCCCCGACCGGAGGGAAGTGGCTCACGATTGCCGCCTCCCGGCGGTCAGAGCGTGAACACGAGGGTCGAGATGCTCCGTGCGCCGACGTTGATGGTGGCCTGGCCTCCGTTCACGCTCGTCGGCTGGCTCGCCGCGTTGGCGTTCTGCGAGGTCAGGTAGTACTCCGCCTTGCTGACGTTCTGCGGGGCCTGGATCACGGCGTTGTTGACCGCGCTGTTCGACCGGTTGAGGATGACCAGCGTGATCTTGCCGTCCCCCTGGTAGGCCGTCACCTCCAGCGGGGACGCCTTGGAACTCTTGGTCAGGGCGACGCGCTGGTAGCCCGGCCGGACGTACTTCGCGTACTGGGAGAACGCGTACCCGCGCTTGAGCGGCGCGCCGGCCGTGGTGCCGTAGGCCGCCTCGCCGTCACCGATGAAGGAGTAGTAGCGCTTGCCGTACCACCAGATGTAGGCGCTCCAGTTGGCCTCCATCGACCGGTGCACCGTCCGCATGATGTCGTCGAGCGTCTCGTTCCAGACGGCCAGGTTGCTGGGGTTGCCCCAGATGTTCGAGCCGCCGCCGTCCGCCGCGTGCAGGTTCCACTCGGTCATCCACACCGGTTTGTTGTACTGGGCGGCCAGGTTGTACGGGGCCAGCCGTCCGGCGGACTCGGTGCCGTACAGGTGCCCGCCGATGTAACCGATGTTGTTGCGCGCGGTCGCGTCGTTCAGGGTGGGGTCGGTGTAGCCGTAGTTCAGGTTGACCGCCTCGGCGACCATCAGCTTGCTGTTCTGCACCTTCGAACCCTGGTCGCGGACGAAGGTACGCAGCTCGGTGCCACTCCAGTCCATCGAGTCGTAGTCGGGGTGCCAGTCCGGCTCGTTCTGCACGGACGTGACGTCGATGGTCACCCCCTGACCTCGCATGTACTGCACATAGCTGTTCAGATGGTTCGCGTAGTCGTCGTAGTAGTCGGTCTTCAGCTTGCCGCCGTTGACCCTGCTGTTGTTGGTCTTCCAGGCGGCGGGCGCGGTCCACGGCGAGGCGAGGATCTTCACGTTCGACCCGTACGCCTTCGCCGTCTTCAACGAGTTGACGTGGGTCGCCCATTCGCTGGACTCCGGCGAGAGGCCGGTACGCACGATGGACAGGCCGAGCTGGTTGGCGCCCAGCCCGACCAGCGTCTGGGTGTCGGTGGTCGACCAGGCGCTACCCCAGATGGACTGGGCGGCTCCGAACCCGTCGACGGTCTGGTACCTGGTGTTGCTGTTCACCGTGATGTCGGCCGGGCCGGTGGGCGGTGGTGTGGTCGGTGGCGGCGTCGTCGGCGGCGGTGTCGTCGGGGCCGGCGTGGTGGGGGCCGGTGTCGTCGGCGTCGTCCCGCCGGTGCACGTCACGCCGTTGAGCGCGAAACTGGACGGATCGGGGTTGCTGCCCGTCCACGAGCCGTTGAAGCCGAACGACACGGTGCCGTTGGTCTCGATGGCGCCGTTGTAGCTGACATTCCGGGCGGTGACCGCGGCGCCGCTCTGGGTCAGTGTCGTGTTCCAGGCCTGCGTGACGGTCTGTCCGGCGCTGTAGGACCAGGTCAGCGTCCAACTGCTGACCGGGTCGCCGAGATTGGTGACGGCGACGTTCGCGCCGAAGCCGCCCTGCCACTGCGATGACACGGTGTAGTTCACGGCACAGCCGGCGGCTGCGGCGCCGGCGGGCGCGGCCAGTGCGACCGCCGTCGACGCCAGCAGGACGGCGCCCGCCGACACCAGGGCGGCGTTGGTGACCCTTCGTTTTCTCATCAGACTTCTCCCGAGGTGGGTGGTGGCGGCCGACGCGTCCGGGCTGGTCGGTCCGGAGAGCGTCGGGCGGTACGTCAGGCGTCCCCGGGAGCGCTCCCAAGCACGCGAGGCGGGGCTGTCGGATCTGCTGTCGAGATCAGCCGGGCCGGTCACCCTCGACCTGCCGGTCGCCGAGCCCGACGCCGCGACGATTCGCGGAGGGGGTTACCGGGGGAACGCCGGTGCGGCGGCCGGGAGTCGACGCCGGATCGGCCCGCGCGCCGGCGGTGCTGCGGGGGCGCGACGAGTGACGATGCGACGGGCGGGTCCGGCGGGGCTGCGGCACCCTCCTTTGTCGACCGGCTCGTGGGGCGGCCGCTCTGCTCATTCGCGGCTCACGGGTGAGTGCCGCACAGCAAGCGCGCGAAACAGTTTCTCGTAACCAGGAATTTATTTCTTTCAACCTCCCTTGTCAACGCCACCCCACCCACCCGCCCTCTCCGACTTCACCCCGGTGATCATGAAGTTGTTGTCGTGGTTGTCGGCGTGTCGTGGCGATAACTTCATGATCACCGGAGCCTGGGGGTGTGCTGCAACAAACCTGCAAGCGGTAGGTGTTGCTTCACGGAAAACGCTTTCCTACGATCGTGTCACGTCGATGTTTCGTCCCCGGATCGATTGGGTGCGCCTCGGGGTGCTGCCGGTCGCGTGCCGCTTGGCCAGCGGCTCCGCCTCGGACGTCAGGGTGGCGGTATTGCCGACGATCGATGCGTAATTGATTGTCGCCTATTCCGGGTCGGGTGACGGCGGTCGTCTGACGCCTTCCGGCATCGACGCGTCACTCGATTCTTCGAAAGTGAGGCGAGATGAGACGAACACTCGTACGCCGTCTTCCGGCGGCACTCGTGACGGTGGCCGTCGGGGTCGCGGCCGGCGTGGCTCTCCAGGGTCCCCGGCCGGCGGCGGCGGTGGGCGCCGCCACCGGTTACGCCACCCAGAACGGCGGGACCACCGGTGGCGCGGGAGGGCAGACGGTGCGCGCCAGTACGGGCACCGCGATCCACGCGGCCCTGTGCGGACGGGCCAGCAGCAGCACCCCGCTCACCATCGAGGTCACCGGGACGATCAACCACGGCAACACCAGCAAGGTGTCGGGATCGAGCTGCAGCACGGCGGACGGCGTGATCGAGCTGAAGCAGATCAGCAACGTCACCATCATCGGGGTCGGCAGTGGAGCCGTCTTCGACCAGGTGGGAATCCACATCCGCGACTCCCGCAACATCATCGTGCAGAACGTCACGGTCCGGAACGTCAAGAAGTCGGGTTCGCCGACCTCCAACGGCGGAGACGCCATCGGCATGGAGAGCACCGTCCGCAACGTCTGGGTCGACCACGTCACGCTGGAGGCGTCCGGCGGGGAGTCGGAGGGGTACGACGGCCTCTTCGACATGAAGAACGACACCCAGTACGTGACCCTGTCGTACAGCATCCTGCGCAACTCGGGGCGCGGTGGTCTCATCGGGTCGAGTGAGAGCGACCTGTCGAACGGCTTCGTCACGTTCCACCACAACCTGTACCAGAACATCGATTCCCGTACGCCGTTGTTGCGCGGCGGCGTCGCCCACATCTACAACAACAGCTACGTGAGCCTGAACGAGTCCGGCATCAACTCCCGGGCCGGTGCCCGAGCCAAGGTCGAGAACAACCACTTCCGCAACTCGAAGGACGTCCTGGGCACCTTCTACACCGACCAGCGCGGCTACTGGCAGGTCAGCGGCAACATCTTCGACAACGTCACCTGGTCCACCCCCGGTAGTGACAACTACCCCGCCGGCCCCAATCCCACGTCCACCACCACCGTCAGCATCCCGTACGCGTACCGGCTGGACGGCGCGAGCTGCGTGCCGAACGTCGTCGGCCAGACGGCGGGCGCCAACACGGGCCTGCGGGTGTCCGACGGAAGCTGCTCGCCGCAGACGCCAGCGCCGACCACGCCAGCGCCGACCACGCCACCGCCGACCACGACGCCACCCAGCGGAACGAATCTCAGCCTGGGCGCCGGCGCGGACGGTTCCAGCAAGGCCAGCGGGACCAGCTACGGCAACGTGCGCGACGGCGACATCGCCACCTACTGGTCGCCGGCCGGCTCGACCGGTTCGATCTCGATCAAGTGGGGATCCGCCACACGGGTGTCCCGCGTGATCATTCGGGAGCCCTCCGGCACCCAGGGCTCCATCGGAGCCTGGCAGCTCGTCAACCACGATACCGGCGCCGTCCTGGCCGCCGGTGCGGGTGCGGGTGCGATCACGTTCGCCGCGACGACGCTGAGCAAGATCACTTTTAAGATCAACAGCTCCAGCGGTACGCCCCGGGTCGGCGAGTTCGAGACGTACGCCAGCTGACCGTCCGGTGGCGGGCGCGTCGGGCACGCGGTGAGGAGCGGTATTCCGCAGAGGTATGAATATGACCCTGAGGAATGCCGCTCTTCAACCCGTCGCCGTCGCGCGCCAGGCAACGGCCCGTCGCCGTGCCGAAGAGCGACGACCGGCTCAGGCCGGTGCTCCGATCCGCAATCACGTTCGGTTGTCGCGGCGTCGCTGTTAGCATGCGGCAATGTCCGCAGGTCAACGGGGGATCCAGGCAGGCGACGGCGATCCCGCGGTGACCGACGCGGGTCGCCTGGCGGCGTTCAGCGACGGTGTGTTCGCCATCGTCATCACCCTGCTGGTGCTCGACCTGCGGGTGCCGGACTTCCACGAGGGCGAGCTGGCCGAGGGGCTTCTCGGTGAGGGGCCGTCGTACCTCGCCTTCGTCGTGTCGTTCATCTACGTCGGCGTTCTCTGGCTGAACCATCACGCCGTGCTCCAGTTGGTGCGGGGCACCACCCCGGCGTTCAGCTCGATCAACCTCGGCATTCTCTTCGGCGTGGTGATCATTCCCTTCCCCACCGCGGTCCTGGCGTCGGCGCTGGCCGACGGCAACACCGACGACCTCCGGGTGGCCGTCGTCCTGTACGCGTTCGCCGCCTCGCTGATGTCGGCGCCGTGGTGGGTGCTCTTCTCCTATGTCCGCCGCCACCCGGCGCTGCGGGCCGACACCGTCGGCCAGGACCAGGTACGCGTGCAGGAGCTCCGCCCGATCGTCGGCCTGGTCCTCTACGGCCTGACCGGTCTGCTCGGCTGGCTGGTGAACCCGTTCCTCGGCCTGATCGGCGTGGTCGTGATGATCATTTTCCATGGCGCCACCAGTCAGGGGCTCCGTTCCGGGCGGTGGTGGCCGGGGCGCGACACCCACCGGCGCTGACCCCGCCGCACCTCGGTTCGCGCAGGTCGCGGCGTTGCGGCTATGTTTGCGCACGCTCGGGGGAGCGTCAGGGGGGACGAGGGCATGAACATCATCGGCGATCGGATGGCGGCGGCGTACGACGACGCGATCGAGGATCTGTGCGGAGCGACACCGAAGGGCTACTACGCGCGGCGGGGCACCGCCCGTGCGGCGGTGACCCACTCGGGAGCGGCGACGCTGAACGTGGCGTACGACCTGTCGCGGGAGCCGGATCTCGAAGCCCTGCACGAGCTGGCCACCGAGGTGTCCGGGCAGGTCGAGGCCTGGTCGATCATGGTCCGGGGCGACGTCGACGGCGCGGTGGCCGATCTCGCCGCGCGCCACGGGCTCGCCGCGCGCAGCGAGCTGCCCCTGCTGGCCGCCATGGTCGACGAGCTGGTGTTCCGGACGGACGAGGCGCAGCGCCAGCGCGTACAGCGGGTCGGCGCGGCGGACAGCGATCGGTACACGGACGTTCTGACCAGGGGCTTCGAGGCGCCGGACGGTCTGTTCGGGTCGCTGATGGGGGGCGCGGTGCTCGACGCCGAGCGGATCGACGGCTACCTGTACGAAGAGGCCGGCCAGGTTCTCGGCACCGGTCTCGGGATGCGCACCCGCGGTGTGGTCGGCGTGTTCAACATCGCCGTCGTTCCGGACGCGCGTGGTCGCGGCCTGGGCCGCGCGATCACCGAGAAGGTGCTACGTGACGGCGTCGCGGCCGGCGCGGACGCGGCGTACCTGCAGTCCAGCGCGCTCGGCCGGCCGCTGTACGAGTCGATGGGCTTCCGTTTCCAGGAGAACTGGATCGCCTTCCATGCCTGAGCAGCCGCCGTCAGGCCCGGAGAGCCGCGACGCACGAGGGGGAGAGTAACCGTGAGCTTCAGTGACGACGTCCGTTCGGCCTTCCGGCGGGGGGAGAGCGACGCGGTGGTACGGATGAGCACGACGGAGATCGAGCGTGCCCGGGCCGTCGGCGACGCGGCGGGTGAGGTGGAGGCCCGCTACAGCCTGGCCCGGGTGGCGATTCGTGGCGGCGACCTGGCGCTCGGGGAGACGCGGGCGCGCGAGGCCCTCGACGTCGCGGTGCGCTCAGGTGACCGCGCGCTCCAGGAGCGGCCGAGGCACGTGCTGGCGGCGGTGGCGCGGATGGCCGGCGACCTGGACCGGGCGCGGGACCTGTATCGCGACAGCATCGCGCTGAACGAGTCGCTGGGCCGACCGGAGACGGTGAATTCCGAGACGCACAACCTGGCCTTCTGCGAGCTGGGTCTCGGTAACCTCGCCGAGGCGCGGCGGCTGTTCGCCCTGAGTCGTACCCGGGTGTTCCAGCACGGCTGGGACGACTTCGTGCCATACGTCTGCGTGGCGGGTGCGGCGCTCGCGTCCGCCGAGGGTGACCATTCGCGGGCGGCGCTCATGGTCGGCCTGGCGGAGGCGGCGTTCGCGGCGATCAGTCAGGTGCCGGACCCGGACGACGCGGCCGACCTCGCCGCCGTGCGCGACGCCGCGGTCGGGGCGCTCGGCCCCGCCGCCTACGCCGCCGCGCAGGAGCGGGGTCGCCACCTCGATCCCCGTACGGCGTTCGACGACGAGGACTGAGAGGACCAGCGGGTCAGGCCGACCGGGCGGCGGCGACGGCCTGGCCGCGCTCCGATTCGGGAAAGCGCCGGAGCATGGCCCGTACCTCGTCGGCGCTGACGTTGGCGCCGAACAACTCGCTGCCCGGTTCGAGGCGTACGCCCTCGGCGAGCGGGCCGGCGACGACCGGATCGAAGCCGAGGGCGTCCACCAGCGAGGCCACCGGAGCGAGGTCGGCCTCGTCGTCGCCGGCGATCGCAATGGCCTTGCGGCCGGCCGTGCCCGCCGGCCGGGCGCCGTCCTCGAGATCGTGGTAGCCCATGTGGTTGAACGCCTTGACGACCCGCGACCCGGCCAGGAACGCCTGGACGATCTCACTGGACGAGGTGCGCGGATCGGTCAGGTCGTCGCGGATGCCGTCGACCTCCCACCAGTAGTTCATCGCGTCGACGACGAGCTTGCCGCGCAGCGCCTCGGCGGGCAGCGCGCGGTACTTGCCCAGCGGCAGGGCGAGCACGACGATGTCGGCGTCCGCCACGGCGTCGACGGCGGTGGTCGCCACCGCTCCGGGCGTCAGCACCTCGACGGTCAGGGCGATCTTCGCCGGATCGCCGGAGCCGGCGACGAGCACCCGGTAGCCGGCGGCGAGCGCGAGCCGGGCGAGGACCGTGCCCACCTTGCCGGCGCCGAGGATGGCGAGGGTCCGTGGTCGGTCGGTACCGCTGTCGTTCATGTCTTCCTCTCCGAGGATGATCGGCCGGTGGTCAGCTGGCCAGGATGTCGCGGACCATGGGGATCACCCGCGAGCCGTACAGCTCCACGGCGCGCATCCGGGCGCTCACGGGCTGCGCCCCGGCGGTGTAGATGAGGTCGAAACGGCCGACACCGAGACCCTTGATGGCGGCGGCCATCCGGCGGGCGACCGTCTCCGGCGAGCCGATGTAGAGCGAGCCGTGCTCCACCTCCGAGTCGAACTCCTGGCGGCGGATCGGTGGCCAGCCGCGCAGCGCGCCGATCCGGTCGCGCATGACCCGGTAGTACGGCCAGAACAGCTCCTTCGCCTCCTCGTCGGTGTCGGCGACGAAGCCGGGCGAGTGCATCCCGACCGGATGCGCGGTGGTGCCGAGCTGGTCGGCGGCCCGGCGGTAGAGGTCGATGTAGGGCGCGAAACGCTCCGGAGCGCCGCCGATGATGGCGAGCATGAGCGGCAGGCCGTACCGGGCGGTCCGCACCACCGACTGCGGCGAGCCGCCGACGCCCACCCAGGTGGTGAGGCGTCCCGACTCCGTCTTGGGAAACACGTCGACGTCGGTGAGCGGGGCGCGGGTGGTGCCGCTCCAGGTGACCGGCTGTTCGTCGAGCAGCTTCGCGAACAGCTCGATCCGCTCCTCGAACAGCACGTCGTAGTCGGCCAGGTCGTAGCCGAACAGCGGGAAGGACTCGGTGAAGGAGCCCCGGCCGAGGATCACCTCGGCCCGACCGTTGGACAGCGCGTCGACCGTGGCGAAACGCTGGAAGACGCGGACCGGGTCGTCCGAGCTCAGCACGGTGACGCCGGAGGAGAGCCGAATCCGCGAGGTACGGGTGGCGATGCCCGCCAGCACCGTCTCCGGCGTCGACACCGAGTACTCGGGTCGGTGGTGCTCGCCCAGCGCGATGACGTCGACGCCGAGGTCATCGGCCAGCACCGCCTCGTCGACGACCTGCCGGATGGCGGCGGCGTGGGAGACGGGCTTGCCGGAGTCGTCCTCCGGTACGTCACCGAAGGTGTCGAGGCCGAACACGAGATCAGACATTGGTGGTCTCCTTCGCCAACAGCTCCCGGACCCGCGGCGCGACCTCGCTGCCGAGCAGCTCGATGGTGCGCGCCCGCGCCTCGCGAGGCAGATGCATGATGTCGTACTTCAGGTCGAACCGACTCAGCCGCAGGTCGCGGGCCATGGTTGCGATCTTGCGCGCCACCGTCTCCGGTGACCCCACGAACAGCGCGCCGTGGTCGATCTCGGCCTCGTAGCGCGCGCGGTCCGGCTTGTAGAAGCCGCGCTCCTCGGCGAGCCGCGCCACGGTGGGCTGCCAGTACCGCCACCACGTCTCGACGGCCTCCTCGTCGGTGTCCGCGACGAGGCCGAGCGAGTGTTGCCCGACCGGTTGCGCGGCCTGCCCGAACTGTTCGAGCGCCCGATGGTAGAGGTCGACGTGGCCGGCGAACCGCTGCGGGCGTCCACCGATGATCGCCAGCAGGAGCGGGAGCCCGTGTCGGGCGGCGCGGATCACCGAGTTGGGGCTTCCGCCGACGCCGATCCAGGTGGGGATTCCGCCCGGGCGCATGCGCGGATGGAGTCGTTGCGCGACCAGGGGAGTGCGTACAGTTCCCGACCAGGTGACCGTTTCGTCGCGTTGGAGCTGGAGGAACAGGTCCAGCTTCTCCTCGAACAACCGCTCGTAGTCCGCCAGGTCGTAGCCGAACAGGGGGAACGACTCGGTCGCGGAGGCCCGTCCGAGGACCAGTTGGGCCCGGCCGTCGCTGACCGCGTCCAGGGTGGCGAACTCGTGGTAGAGCCGTACCGGGTCGTTCGTGCTCAGGACGGTGACCGAGGTGCCGAGCTTGATCCGGTCGGTCGCGGTGGCCATGGCCGCGAGCAGCACGGGGGTGGCCGAGTCGTTGTGCCCCTCCCGGTAGTGCTCGCCCAGGCTGAACACGTCGAGCCCGACCGACTCCGCGAGCCGGGCCTCGTCCACCAGCAGCCGGACGGTCTCGGCGTCACTCAGGATCCGGTCGCCGTCCGTGGCCACCTCGCCGAACGAGTTGAGCCCCAGTTCGAAGGGTGCGGCGGACATGTCTCCTCCTCGGCGTTCTTCGCCGTCGACACGCGGGAAGTGGCCTTCCCGGTTGACGTGTCAATGATGCTAACCTGCGAATTGACACGTCAATTCCCGGGAGGGTTCGATGGTCGAGACCACACCCGAACGGCGCGGGGGCCGGCAGTTGCCGACGGCGGAGGAGCTGCGGATCTGGCGGGACTTCGTCGAGACGACAGAGGCGCTCACCTCCCGGGTCGGGTCGCGTCTCCAGGTCGACTCTTCCCTCTCGCCGGGTGACTACGCCGTCCTCCTCGCCCTCAGCGAGGCCCAGGATCGGCGGATGCGCTCCTCCGCCCTGGCCGCCCAGATCGGGTGGGAGCGGAGTCGACTCTCGCACCACCTGGGTCGGATGGAACGACGCGGGCTGATCCGCCGCGAGGAGTGCGCGACCGTCCCGCGCGGGGCGGAGGTGCTCCTCACCCCGGCCGGGGCCGAGGCGTTCCAGCGGGCGACCTACCCGCACCTGCGCACCATCCGGGAGCTGTTCGTCGACGCTCTCACACCGGACCAGCTCCGCGCGGCCGGCGACATCGCGCGGGCGCTGCGCGAGCACCTGGGGTCCGGCGCCGACGAGTAGTCGGGGAATGGAGGACGGCACATCGGGTACGCGCCTGCGGCCGTCGAGCCCGACGAGCGCCGCGCAGCCCGAGGAGCACCGACATGTCGATCGCGGGGCGGGTACGACTCGCGCCGAACGTCTCCCTGGTGCTGCTCGCGTCGATCCTCGTGTCGTTCCTGGCCGCCTCGGCGGCCCCGACCCCGCTGTACGGGACCTACCAGGAGCGCTGGCACTTCTCCCCGGTCACGACCACCGTGGTGTTCGCGGTCTACGCGCTCGCGGTGCTGGCGTCGCTGCTCACCTTCGGCAAGCTCTCCGACCACGTCGGCCGGCGTCCGGTCCTGGCCGCCGCGATCGCCGTGCAGATCCTGTCCCTGCTGGTGTTCATCCTCGCCAACGGCGTACCCGCGCTGCTGGTCGCCCGCCTCGTGCAGGGGCTCGCGGCGGGCGCCGCCACGGGCGCCGTCGGCGCGGCCCTGCTGGACATCGACCGTGCCCGCGGGACGCTCGCGAACTCGATCGCACCCGGCCTCGGCACCGGCAGCGGGGCGCTCCTCTCGGCGCTGTTCATCCGCTACCTGCCCGCGCCGACCCGCCTGGTGTACGTCGTCCTCGTCGTGGTCCTGCTGATCCAGGCCGTCGGGGTCGCCTTGATGCCGGAGACCGTCACCCGGATGCCAGGTGCGCGGCGCAGCCTGCGACCGGAGATCAGGCTGCCGCGCCCGGTGCGCGGGCCGGTGCTGGTCGTCGCTCCGGTGCTGTTCGCGGTCTGGGCGCTGGCCGGCTTCTTCGGCGCGCTCGGCCCGGCGCTCGTACGCAGTCTCATGGACACGTCGATCGTGGTCGCCGGTCTGGTGCTCTTCGTCTTCGCGCTCTTCGGGTCGGTCGCCGTCCTGCTGTTGCGCGACACCGCCGCCCGGACGGTCATCCTGACCGGGATCGTCGCCCTCATCCTCGGCATGGTCGTCACGGTGGTCGCGGTCATGGCCGAGTCCGTACCCGGGTTCTTCGTCGGTCTCGCGCTCGGCGGTGTCGGCTTCGGCGGCGGGTTCCAGGGCAGCCTCAAGACGATCATGCCGCTGGTCGAGGCGCACGAACGCGCCAGCGTGCTGTCGCTGCTCTACGTGGTCTGCTACGTCGGTTTCGGCCTTCCCACCGTGATCGCCGGCTTCCTCGTGGTGTACGCCGGGGGCCTCCCGCGGACCGCCGACGAGTACTCCGTCGCCGTCATCCTGCTCGCGCTGGTCGCCCTGTTCGGGCTGCGCCGGGCGACGAGGGCGGCGCCGGGCTGATGCCCCGAAGGCCGCACCTGACCGGTGGGCAGGACGTAGCGTGGTCGTCGACGGTGGGGCGAGAAACCCGGGAGGTCGCGTTGAGTCCGAACGCCGGTGAGGGCGAGCTGACGTCGTATCGGTCGGCGACCGACCTGGCGGACGCGCTGCGGCGCGCGGCGGCCGCCCACGACGAGCACGAGAAGCGCACCGGCCAGCGGGACGACAACTGGCCCGACTGGTACGCGAGGTACCTGGTGGCCGAGCAGTCCGGGGCGACGCTGCCGGAGTGAGCCCGCGCCCAGCCGCGCCCGCCGGTCCACGAGGCCGACGCGGCGCGGCTGCCGCCATTCATCGGACGTATTCTCGTCCCTGGTCCCGCTCGTGTCGGCCGTGGTGAGCGCGCCGCTCCGCCCCGCCGCCACCTGGACCGCATCCGGGTCGCCACACGTCGCCGCCGACCGGTGATTCACCAGCGATCGACCGTTGCCTATTGCGTGACGTCGGAGTAATCTTCCCGAAACACATCGGACGTTTGGTCGTCCACGGGTCTGCCTACGACCTGCGCTGCACGGTCGGTGTCACCGCGCGGATCCACTATCGGGGGTCGTCGTTGTCGCGCTTGGGTGGCCGCATCGGTCACCGTTTGGAGGATCGATGTCAGACCTGACCCGGCGGCAGGCTCTCAAGATCGGTGCGGCCGGCGCGGGTGGCGCCCTGCTGCCGCTGCCGTGGACGGCGACCGCCAACGCCGACTCCGTCGCGCCGCCGCAGGTGCTGGCGGCCAACGACCTCGCCCTCTGGTACGACGAGGGCGCCGGCACGGACTGGCTGCGGGCCCTGCCGATCGGCAACGGCCGGCTCGGCGCCATGGTGTTCGGCAACGTCGACACCGAACGGCTTCAGCTCAACGAGGACACCGTCTGGGCCGGCGGCCCGCACGACCCCAGCAACACCCGGGGCGCGGCGGCGCTGCCGGAGATCCGGCGGCTGGTCAACGCGAACCAGTGGACCCAGGCCCAGGACCTCATCAACCAGACGATGATGGGCAACCCCGGCGGGCAGTTGGCGTACCAGACCGTCGGCAACCTCCGACTCGCCTTCGGGTCGGCCAGCGGAGCGTCCCAGCACAACCGCACGCTCGACCTCACCACCGCGACGGCCACGACCTCGTACGTCCTGAACGGCATCCGCTACCAGCGTGAGGTTTTCGCCAGCGCGCCCGACCAGGTCATCGCGATGCGACTGACCGCCGACCGCGCCACCTCGATCAGCTTCACGGCCACCTTCGACAGCCCGCAGCGTACGACGGTGTCCAGCCCGGACGGCACGACGATCGGCCTCGACGGGGTCTCCGGCAGCCAGGAGGGCGTCACCGGGCAGGTCCGCTTCCTCGCCCTGGCCAACGCGACCGTCACCGGCGGCAGCGTGTCCAGCTCGGGCGGCACCCTGCGGGTCACCAACGCCACCAGCGTCGTCCTGCTGATCTCGATCGGCTCCAGCTACGTCAACTACCGCAACGTCGGTGGCGACTACGGGGGCATCGCCCGGCAGCGCCTGAGCGCGGCGCGCGCCTACAGCTACGACCAGTTGCGCACCCGGCACGTCGCCGACTACCAGGCGCTGTTCGGACGGGTGACCCTCGACCTGGGCCGCACCTCCGCCGCCGACCAGACGACCGACGTCCGCATCGCCCAGCACAACAGCGTCAACGACCCGCAGTTCTCCGCGCTGCTGTTCCAGTTCGGGCGGTACCTGCTGATCTCGTCGTCGCGGCCCGGCACCCAGCCGGCGAACCTCCAGGGCATCTGGAACGACTCGCTGACCCCCTCCTGGGACTCGAAGTACACGATCAACGCCAACCTGCCGATGAACTACTGGCCGGCCAACACGACCAACCTGGCCGAGTGCCACAACCCGGTCTTCGACATGGTCCGGGAGCTCGCCGTCACCGGGGCGCGCACCGCCCAGGTGCAGTACGGCTCCGCCAGTGGCTGGGTCACCCACCACAACACCGACGCGTGGCGGGCCACCGCCGTCGTCGACGGCGCGTTCTGGGGCATGTGGCAGACCGGCGGCGCCTGGCTGTCCACGTTGATCTGGGACCACTACCTGTTCAACGGCGACATCGAGTTCCTGCGGACGAACTACCCGGCCATGAAGGGCGCCGCGCAGTTCTTCCTCAACACCCTCGTGACCGAGCCGACCCTCGGCTACCTGGTGACCAACCCGTCGAACTCGCCGGAGCTGAGCCACCACTCGAACGCCAGCGTCTGCGCCGGGCCCACGATGGACAACCAGATCCTGCGGGACCTCTTCGACGGAGTCGCCCGGGCCAGTGAGATCCTCGACGTGGACAGCACCTTCCGGGCGCAGGTACGTGCCACCCGGGACCGCCTCCCCCCGATGAAGGTCGGCTCGCGCGGCAACATCATGGAGTGGCTCTACGACTGGGTGGAGACCGAGCCCAACCACCGGCACATCTCGCACCTGTACGGTCTCGCGCCCAGCAACCAGATCACCAAGCGTGGCACCCCGCAGTTGTTCGAGGCCGCCCGCCGTACGCTGGCGCTGCGCGGCGACGACGGCACCGGCTGGTCGCTGGCCTGGAAAATCAACTTCTGGGCGCGGATGGAGGAGGGCAAGCGGGCCCACGACCTGATCCGCTACCTCGCCACCACCGCCCGGCTCGCCCCGAACATGTTCGACCTGCACCCGCCCTTCCAGATCGACGGCAACTTCGGCGCCACCGCCGGCATCGCCGAGATGCTGCTCCAGAGCCACATCGGTGAGCTGCACATCCTGCCCGCGCTGCCGCCGGCCTGGCCCAGCGGCCGGGTGACCGGCCTGCGGGGTCGTGGCGGGCACACGGTCAGCATCACGTGGGCGAGCGGCGCCGCCACCGAGGTGCTGGTGCGACCCGACCGCGCCGGCACCGTCCGCCTGCGGTCGCGGTTCCTGACCGGCACCGTCAGCGTCGTCGACACCGCCGACGGCACGTCGCGCCAGGTCACCCGGGTCGAGTCCGACCTGGTCGAGGTCAGCGTGCAGGCGGGACGCACCTACCGGGTCACCAGCACGGGCGCCACCACGCCGACGTTGGAGCAGAGCTTCACCAACGCGGGCATCACCAACGACAGCAACACCAACGTCGGCAACTTCGACGGCAACGGTGCCACCCTGTCGGCGCAGGCCCTGGCGCAGGCCGGCGCGAGCCCGGGCAGCACGGTGAGCCGCAACGGGGTGAACTTCCGCTGGCCCAATGTCAGTCCCGGCACGGCCGACAACGCCATCGCCTCGGGCCAGACCCTCGGCATCAGCGGCACCGGCAGCACGCTCGGCTTCCTCGTGACCGGCACGTACGGGGCCGTGTCGGGCACCGGCACGGTGGTGTACGCGGACGGGACCCGCCAGACGTTCACCCTGAGCACGCCCGACTGGTACGGCGGCCCGGTGTCCGGCGCGACCGCCGCCATCGTGTCCGCGTACCAGAACCGGCCCAACAACGGTCGACAGGCCACGGCCGCGTGCATCTACTACGTGGGCGTCGCGCTACAGAACAAGGCGGTGACCCAGGTCGTGCTGCCCAACATCAGCGCACGGGCGGCGGCCAACGTGCCGACGATGCACGTCTTCGCCATCGCCATCGGGTCCTGACACTCAGCTCGCGTCGCGCCGCCGGTGACGGCACGGTCACCGGCGGCGCGGCGTGATCAGTCCCGACTCGTACGCCCACACGACCAACTGGGCGCGGTCCCGGCAGTGCAGCTTCGTCATGGCCCGGTTGACGTGCGTCTTGGCGGTCAACGGGCTGATCACCATGCGCTGGGCGATCTCGTCGTTGGTCAGCCCCCGCGCGACCAGCTCGACGATCTCCTGCTCCCGGGCGGTCAGCACGTCCCGACCGGCCTTCGGCACGGCCGGCGGTGGCCCGGCCACGAACTCGCTGATCAGCGTACGGGTCACGGCCGGCGCGAGCAGCGCGTCGCCACCGGCCACGACGGCGACGGCCTGCAACAGGTCGGCGGGGTCGGCGTCCTTGAGGAGGAAACCGCTCGCGCCCGCGCGCAGGGCGGCGAAGACGTACGAGTCGAGCCCGTAGTTGGTGAGGATGAGGACGCGGGTGGCGGCGAGGTCGGGATCGGCGGCGATGCGCCGGGTCGCCTCGATCCCGTCGAGGCCGGGCATCTGCACGTCCATCAACACGACGTCCGGGCGGAGGCGTCGTGCGAGCTGCACGGCCGACGCGCCGTCGGTGGCCTCGCCCACGACCTCCAGGTCGTCCTCGGCGGCCAGCAGGGCCCGGAAGCCGGCCCGCATCAGCGCCTGGTCGTCGGCGAGCAGGACCCGGATCATCGGTGCGACCGTCGGTTCATGCCGGCTCGTCCAGCGGGAACGTGGCCCGCACCGTGAACCCGTGGTCGTCGTTCGCGGTGGCCAGCAGGGTGCCGCCCAGTCCGGTGACCCGCTCGCGCATACCGCGCAGTCCCACCCCCGGCGTCGGGGGACGGGCCGGCGACGCCTGCCCGTCGTCGCTCACCGCGACGGTCAGCCCGGCCGGCGCGTACTCGACGTGCACGCGTGCGGTCGCGGCACCGGCGTGGCGGGCCACGTTGGTCAGTGCCTCCTGGACGACCCGGTAACCGGCCTGGTCGACCTCGTCCGGCAGACGCCGTGGCCGACCGGTGACGGTCACCTGGACCGGCACGCCGACCGCACGGGTCCGTTCGGCGAGTTCGTCGACGCGGGCCAACCCGACGCCGTCGTCGTCGGGCGCGCGCAGGACGTCGAGGGTGGTGCGGAGTTCGCGCATCGCGGCGGCGCTGGCCTCCTGGATCGCCAGTAGCGTGGCCGAGGGCTCGTCGCCCTGCTTGCGGGCCAGGTGTACGGCGATCCCGGCCTGCACCTTGATCACCGAGATGCTGTGCGTCAGGGAGTCGTGCAGGTCGCGGGCGATGCGCAGCCGCTCCTCGCCGGCCCGCCGCAACGCCATCTCCTCGCGGGTGCGTTCGGCCTCGACGGCCCGCTGCTCGACCTGCTCCAGGTAGGCGCGGCGTTGCCGGCCGACCAGCCCGGCTACGTTCGCCGCCACGAACCAGCCCAGCAGCAGGGCCGTCCGCTCGGCGATCAACTGGTTGGGACGGTCGACCGGGGCCACCGAGACGTCGCGGGCCAGGAAGCCGCCGAGGAAGGCGACGCTGGCCACGACGGCGGCGATCCGGCGCCCCCGCCAGGCGGTCACGTAGACCACGCCGAGGACGGGGAAGGCGGCCGACACCCCCGAGTGCACCCGGACGTGCAGGGCCAGCATGGCGACGGTCACCACGCCCAGCGCGAGCACCGGATGCCGCCGGCACACCCCGAGCGCCGCGGCCATGACGAGGACCAGAGCGACGTCGAGCGCCCCGACCGTCGCGGCGTCCGGTGCGAGCGCGGCGTTGCCGAGCAGGAGACCGCCGAGGGCGAGGCCGCTGAGGACGTACGGCAGGTCGCGGCGCATGGTCGCACTGTAGAACGGCCGTCGTTCGTGGAGCATCCCGCGCGCGCGGTAGATCAGGCGTACCACGGTCGTGGTATCCCGGCGGCGCGAAGTGTCTGCGCCGGCACGACGTCTTCCGCCGCCGTCGCCACGAGCATCGACCGCATGACATACCGCTTCTTCACCCCCGTACCCACGAGGGCGGCCACCGGCCGCACCGCGGAGGTCTACCAGCAGCTACGCGAGGACTTCCTCGGACCGCTGCCCACCTTCCAGGCGCTCTCGGCCGTGCCCGAGGTGCTGGCCGCGACCTGGTCGCTGATGCGCGAGGCCCTGCTCGCCGGCGACACGTCCCGGGTCGACCGCGAACTCGTCGCGGCGGTGGTGTCCCGGGCCAACGGCTGTCAGTTCTGCCTCGACGCCCACGTGCTGCTGCTGCACGCCCTGGGCGAGCACGGGTTGGCCGAGGTCGTCGCCCGGGGCGAGACACCCGCCGACCCGAGGCACGCCGAACTCGACCGTTGGGCCCGGGCCAGTCGAAGCCCCCGCACCGGCGACTGGACCAGCCCGTACGGCCCCGAGCTCACCGGCACCCTGCTCGCGTTCCACTTCGTCAACCGGGTGGTCTCGGCGCTGCTCGACCCCGACCTGCTCCCCGGCGGCCTGCAACGCGCCCCGCTGGTGCGGTCGGTCGGTGGCCGGCTGTACGCCAGATCGGCCCGGGAACCGAAGGAGCCCGGACGCAGCCTCGGGCTCCTGCCCGCCGGTACGACCCCGCCGCCGGCCTGGGCGGGGGACAGCCCGATCGGGGTCGCGTACGCGTCGTTGCGGGACGCCGCCAACCGGGGCGGCGAGCTGCTGGGTGACGTCGCCCGCCAGACCGTGACGGCCACCGTGCGCGCCGAGGACGGGCGGTTCCCGACCCGGCCCGCGGACTGGGCCGTCGACCTGGTCCGGGACGTGCCCGGCCGGGACCGGGTCGGAACGCGGATCGCGCTGCTGGCGGCGTTCACGCCCAGCGCGGTCAGCCCGGGCGACGTCGCCCTGTGGAGGCTGTCGCACCCCGCCGACGCCGACCTCGTCCGGATCGTCGCGTACGGCGCGATCACCGCCACCGACCACGTCGCCCGGGCGTTGACCTCGGCGCAGCTCTAGGAGCCCAGCATGCGAAAGGCATTCGTCATCAGTAGCGGCGTGCTGCTCACCGCGTTCGCCCTCCAATTCGTCTTCGCCGCCGTCGGCGGGTTCACCAAGCCCGCCGGGGACGGCGCGTACGCCCTGCACAGCGTCAACGGCATGGCGGTCATCCCCGTCCTCACCCTGCTCACCGTCCTGTTCGCGGCGCTGGCCAGGGCGCCCGGTCGGCTGGTCGGGCTGGCGGTTTTGCCGCTGGGCCTGGTCGTCGTACAGGCGCTGCTCGCCATGCTCGCCAACGCCGGCACCGACGCCGTCGGCGTCAGCACGCCGTTCGGCCTGGTCATCGGCGGGCTGCATGCGGTCAACGGCATCGTCGCGGTGCACGTCGTGGTCGGCGTCATGCGGGGCGCGCGCCGGCTGGCCGCCGGGACGCCGACGGGCGACGCGCCGGTGGTCGTACCCCAGGGGGAGCCGGCATGACCACCGCCTCGCTGCTCGCGGCGGACCTCCTGCTGGCGGTCCTGGCCGCCGCCGGATGGCTGGGTGGCGGGGTCGCGGCGGCCGCCCGTCGTCGGCCGCTGGCGCTCGCGCTGGCCACCGTCGCGCTGCTCGCCACGCTCGCCCGCGCGACGACCGTGCTCGCGCTCGCGCGCGTCGGCTGGTGGTTCGCCGCGGAGAAGGTCGTCGTCGCCGCGCCGCTGTCGCTCGCGGCGGTCGCCGTCGCCGGGCCGCGGCTGCTGCGGGCCGCGGGCGACATCCGGTCCGTCGCGCTGCCGCTCCTCTTCGCGGGGTACGCCCTGAGCGCCGCCCTGCTCGTCACGGTCCTGCACGGCTACCCGGTGTCGGCGTCGGTGGGGCTGCTCGCGGTCGCCGGGGTCGTCGCGGCGACGGCCCTCTCGTGGCGTCTGCTCGACGCGCGCCCGTCCCGGGCGGTGTCCCGGGCTGCGGTCGCGGTGGCGGTGGCGGCGCTGCTGGCCGGCACCGGGTTGGCCGTCGCCCCGGGCCCGGCGCCCGCCGCACCGCACGAGCATGGATACCCGCAGTCCCGGATCTCCGACGAACCCACCCGGCGGTTCACCCTGACGGCCGGTACCGCCACGGTGCGCGTCGGCGGCCATGACGTCGCGGCGTGGGCGTTCGACGGGCAGGTACCCGGGCCGGAGTTGACCGCCACCGTCGGCGACGTCGTGGAGGTGACGCTGCGCAACCGGGACATCGGGCGGGGCGTCACCCTGCACTGGCACGGGTACGACGTGCCGAACAGTCAGGACGGGGTGCCCGGGGTGACGCAGTCGGCGGTGCTGCCGGGCCAGGAGTTCGTCTACCGGTTCCGGGCCGAGCAGGCCGGCACGTACTGGTACCACACCCACTCGGTGTCCGACGTCGGTGTGCGGATGGGCCTCTACGGCGTCCTCGTGGTGCGTCCCGGGCCGACGAGCGGCCTCGACGTGACGGTGCCGGTGCACACCCTCGGGGGTCGTCCGCTGCCGGACGCGCGGGTGGAGCAGGTCGAGGCCGGCGTTCCGGTCCGGCTGCGTCTGATCAACACGGACAGCACCACGCACCGCTACGCGCTGGCCGGCACCGACTTCCGGGTCGCCGCGATCGACGGCTACGAGCTGGGCGGGCCGACGCCGCTGCGGGACACCGCCGTGCTGATCCCGGCCGGAGGTCGCTACGACCTGGCGTTCAGCGCCCCGGCCACACCGGTGGCGCTGTACGTCGACGGACGCCGCGTCTACTCGACCGGCGCGCAGTCGACGGCGACCGACGGGTGGCCCGTACTGGACCCGCTCACCTACGGCCGGCCGGTCCCGACGCCCTGGTCCCGGTTCGACCGGACGTTCACGCTCGTCCTCGATCGCGGTCTCGACCTGCGTGGACTGCTTCCGCGCTACGCCCACACCGTCAACGGCGCGGCCGATCCGGACATCCCGCCACAGGTCGTCCGCTCCGGCGACGTCGTCCGGTTCACGATCGTCAACCGGTCGCAGACCGTGCACCCGTGGCATCTGCACGGCCATCACGTGCTCGTGCTGTCCCGCGACCGGAGACCGGCCACCGGAAGCCCACTCTGGTTGGACTCGTTCGACGTCCGGCCCGGTGAGGTGTGGGAGGTGGCGTTCCGGGCCGACAACCCGGGGATGTGGGCCAACCACTGCCACAACCTGGGGCACGCCGACGCCGGGATGATGCTGCACCTCGTGTACTCGTGAGCACCGGGCGGCGCCCGGCCCCCGTCGCGTGGCGACGGGGGCCGGTACGTGGTGCGGTGGTGCGGGTCAGCTCGTGCGACAGCTGATCGTCGGCCAGGTCCAGTTGCCGTTGGCCATGATCGTGATTCCGAAGTTGTTGCCGTTGCCGTTCGGTCGGGCGGTCACCGTGCCGCTGGTGCCGCTGACGGACGCGTTCCAACTGTTCTGGATGGACTGACCGCCGTTGAGGTTGAGGCTGACGATCCAGTTGTTGGTACCGCTGACCGCGACGTTCAGGTTGAACCGGTCACCCCACTGCTGGCCGGCCGACAGCGTCGCGTTGCAGTTGCCGCCACCCGGGTTGCCGGTGGTGGGCCCGGAGGTCGGCCCCGAGGTCGGGTTGCCGCCGCCACCCTCCTGCACGGTCACGTCGGAGCTGCCGGCGCTCTGGTAGCCCTCGGTGGCCATGATCTGGTACGCGTGGTTGGTGCCGAGGTTCAGGCCGGCGCGGGCCCAGGCGTCGAAGTGGTTGGCGGTCGTGATGGTGCCACTCGAGCGCTTGTTCTGACGGACGCTCCAGTACTGGTAGAACGTCTGGTTGCCGTCGATCGACGGGGCGTTGGTCCGCAGGCTGCGCAGGATGTCGTAGGTGCCGCCGTCGGTGGTGACCGTGCCCAGTCGGGTGGCGCCGTTGCTCGGGTTGTAGCTACCGAAGTTCTCCACCACGTAGTACTCGATGAGCGGGTTGCGCGTCCACCCGTACAGGGCGAGGTACGTGTTGTTGTTCCCCGGGTTGTAGTTGGCCGAGTAGCTGACCGTCCGCCGCGAGCCGGTGGCCCAGCCCTTGCCGCCGACCCAGTTGTTGGTGCTGCGGTCCCAACTGCTGGAGTACCGGCCGTTCTCGCGCAGCGTCATGCTGGCGTTGCCGCCGTCCTTCCAGAAGGAGAAGTAGTAGCCGTTGTGCGTGCCGGTCAGGCTCGAGGTGAGCGTCCGGTCGGCCTCGGCGTACGCGCTGGTGGCCGTGACCGCGACCGTGCCTGTGACGGCCAGGACGACCGCACAGGCGGCGCCGAGGAGCAGCCGTATCCGGCCGCGCCGCGGTGCTGCGGTGGGAGTGTGGTCGGTGTCGATCATGTAGGTGTTTCCTCCTCGTCACGGCTGGCGCGTAGCCAGCGGTGCGGTGCGACCCGGCGGACTGTCGACCACGGAGTCGTACCGCATGGTGGTGGTAGACCGGTTGTCCCGCCCGACGACCGGAGGCGGCAGTCGCGGCGCGAGTGGTGACGGCAATTGAGTGTCGTCGATGGGGACGGTATTGAGCCGGTCGTCCACTTGTCAACATTTTCCGGAAGCGGCAAGGCGGTCACAGCCCCGCCGTCCTGCTCGGCTATGGCGACATCTGACGAGGTCAGTAGTCGATCAGGGGTGGCGGGAGCGAGGGGCTGGCGGGGTCGCTCCCCGAACATCATCAGACGAATATCGCTCGGAACTTCCGGAGACTTTCCGGAGCGTAGGCAGGGCGGCATCGGGCCCGTGGCGGCGTCCGCGCACATCCTGCCGGGTGAACCGGGGGTGAAACGTGCGCCACACCGACGCGCCGGTGGTCGAAAACTTGATCCGTTCCAAAAAAGTGAGCTAGTGTGCAGCGCGTGATGTCCGACCTCGAAGCGCAGCTGAGAGGGGTCTCGTTGCGAGTGACGCGACCCCGGCTGGCCGTGCTCGCGGTGCTGCGGGATCACCCCCACGTCGACACCGACACGGTGATCGCGCTGGTCCGGGCGGACCACCCCACCATCTCCCACCAGGCGGTGTACGACGTGCTGCGCGCGCTCACCGACGCGGGTCTGGTGCGGCGCATCCAACCGGCCCGCGCGACCGCCCGCTACGAGTCGCGGGTGGGGGACAACCATCACCACGTCGTGTGCCGCTCCTGCGGCGCCATCGCCGACGTCGAGTGCGCCGTCGGCCACGCACCCTGTCTCACCGCCCCGAACGACCACGGCTTCGTGGTCGACGAGGCGGAGGTCGTCTACTGGGGCACCTGCCCCGGTTGCGCGGCCGACCGCATCTCCCAGCGATCCGCCAGTTCGGAAGGAAGTACATGAGCGACACCCAGGACAACGTCCCCACCAGCGCGCAGGGCGTGGACCAGAAGGCTGCGGCCGGTTGCCCGGTCGCGCACGACTCGGTGACCGCGCAGGGCAGCGAGAGCGAGAACCCGGCGATCGACTCGCCGACCCCGAAGACCGGTGGTCGCCCGCGCACCAACCGGGACTGGTGGCCCAACCAGCTCGACCTCTCGGTGCTGCACGCCCACTCGTCCAAGGGCAACCCGCTCGGGCCGGACTTCAGCTACGCCAAGGAGTTCGCCAAGCTCGACGTCGAGGCCCTCAAGCGGGACATCACCGAGGTCCTCACCACCTCGCAGGACTGGTGGCCGGCCGACTTCGGTCACTACGGCGGTCTGATGATCCGCATGAGCTGGCACGCCGCGGGCACCTACCGCATCGAGGACGGCCGTGGCGGCGCCGGTGACGGTGGTCAGCGGTTCGCCCCGCTCAACAGCTGGCCGGACAACGCCAACCTGGACAAGGCCCGCCGCCTGCTGTGGCCGGTCAAGCAGAAGTACGGCCAGCAGATCTCCTGGGCGGACCTGCTGGTGCTCGCCGGTAACGTGGCCCTGGAGTCGATGGGGTTCAAGACCTTCGGCTTCGGCTTCGGTCGCGAGGACGTGTGGGAGCCCGAGGAGATCTTCTGGGGTCCGGAGGACACCTGGCTGGGCGACGAGCGGTACGCCTCCGAGAAGGAGATGGCGACCGGCGTCGGTTCGACCGAGATGGGCCTCATCTACGTCAACCCGGAGGGGCCCCGCGGCAACGCGGACCCGGCCGCGGCGGCGCACTTCATCCGGGAGACCTTCGGCCGGATGGCGATGAACGACGAGGAGACCGTCGCCCTCATCGCCGGTGGCCACACCTTCGGCAAGACCCACGGCGCCGGTGTCGCGGACAACCACGTGGGCCCGGAGCCCGAGGGCGCCCCGATCGAGGCCCAGGGCCTCGGCTGGCTGAGCACCCACGGCAGCGGCAAGGGCGGTGACACGATCACCAGCGGTCTCGAGGTGACCTGGACCGACGTGCCGACGCAGTGGAGCAACCGCTTCTTCGAGATCCTGTTCGGCTACGAGTGGGAGCTGACTACCAGCCCGGGTGGCGCGAAGCAGTGGGTCGCGAAGGACGCCGAGGAGATCATCCCGGACCCGTTCGACCCGTCGAAGAAGTACAAGCCGACGATGCTCACGACCGACCTGTCGCTGCGCGTCGACCCGGCGTACGAGAAGATCTCGCGCCGTTTCCTGGAGAACCCCGACCAGTTCGCGCTGGCCTTCGCCAAGGCCTGGTACAAGCTGCTGCACCGCGACATGGGTCCGATCGAGCGCTTCCTCGGGCCGTGGGTCGCCGAGCCGCAGCTGTGGCAGGACCCGGTGCCGGCCGTCGACCACGAGCTGGTGGGCGACGCCGACATCGCCGCCCTCAAGGCGAAGGTCCTCGACTCGGGCCTCACGGTCGAGCAGTTGGTCTCCACCGCCTGGGCCTCCGCCGCGAGCTTCCGCCACACCGACAAGCGCGGTGGCGCCAACGGCGCGCGCATCCGGCTCGAGCCGCAGCGCAACTGGGAGGTCAACCAGCCCGAGCAGCTCGCGACGGTGCTGGGCGCGCTGGAGGGCATCCAGCAGGAGTTCAACGCCGCCGGTGGGGCGAAGATCTCGCTTGCCGACCTGATCGTGCTGGCCGGCTCGGCCGCCGTCGAGAAGGCGGCGCGCGACGGGGGCGTCGAGGTGACCGTGCCGTTCCGGCCGGGCCGCACCGACGCCACCCAGGAGCAGACCGATGTCGACTCCTTCCGGGTCCTCGAGCCGCGCGCGGACGGTTTCCGTAACTACCTGCGCGCCGGCGAGAAGACCCAGCCGGAGGTGCTGCTCATCGACCGTGCCTACATGCTGAACCTGAGCGCGCCGGAGATGACCGTCCTCGTCGGCGGCCTGCGCGCCCTCGGGAACAACGTCGGGGGCGCGTCGCACGGCGTCCTCACCGACCGGCCGGGCGTGCTCACCGGTGACTTCTTCGCCAACCTGCTCTCCCCGGGCACCCGGTGGAAGGCGTCGGAGACCGACGAGCACGTGTACGAGATCCGCGACCTGGCCACGGACGAGGTGAAGTGGACCGCCACCGCGGTCGACCTCATCTTCGGCTCCAACTCCCAGCTGCGCGCCCTCGCCGAGGTCTACGCCAGCCAGGACGCGCGCGAGAAGTTCGTGCGTGACTTCGTGGCCGCCTGGACGAAGGTCATGGAGCTCGACCGGTTCGACATCGCCTGATCCCGCTTCACCCGACGAGCCCCGGCCGATCGGCCGGGGCTCGTCCGCGTTCGGCGCGGAGGGCGGTAACCGTCGTACGAGTTTGCGATGCTGTGCCCGTCTATGAGCCCGACAGCACCTCACATGAAGGAGCACCGCGATGGCGAAGGTCATCTCCACGCTGTTCATCTCGGCCGACGGCGTGGCCGAGATCGACCCGGACTGGCACTTCCCGTACTTCGACGAGAACATGGGCCGCGCGGTCACCGAGGACTACGACACGTCCGACGTGCTGCTGATCGGCCGGGTGACCTACGACAGCTTCGCCGGGGCCTGGCCCGACCGGGAGGCCGCCGGCGGCGAGGACGCCGGGTTCGCCAAGCAGCTCGGTGACGTCCGTAAGGTCGTCGTCTCCCGCCAGCCGTTGGACTTCTCCTGGCGCAACTCGGAGCTCGTCGCCGGCGACCTCGCCGAGGCCGTCGCCGCGCTCAAGGCCGACCCCGGGATCAAGGGCATCCTCATCCCCGGGTCGATCTCGGTCGTCCAGCAGCTCCTCGCCGCCGGGCTGGTCGACGAGCTGCGTCTGCTGGTACACCCGGTGGCGGCCCGCAAGGGGCGGCGGCTCTTCGACGACGGCGACACGCCGTACCACCTGCGGGTCACCGCGACCGAGGCGTTCCCGACCGGCGTGCTCCGCGTGATCTACGCGCCGACGGCGGCGCCCGGCGCGGTCGGCTACGACGAGGTCGTCGACCAGGTGCCGTCCGGGAACTGAGTCGAACCGGCCCCGCCGCCGTGGGCGACGGGGCCGGCTCGACCTGGTCGGAACGGCTCGCTGTCGGTCAGGCGATCGCGCAGGTCGCGCCGTTGAGGGTGAACGCACCTGGCCGGGCGGTGTTGCCGGTGTGCGTGGCCTGGAAGCCGATGGTCACCGATCCGTTCGGCGGGATGCTGGCGTTGTAGGCGGCGTTGCGGGCCGTCACCTGGCCGGACGTGGGCGAGTAGGTCGCGTTCCAGCCCGAGGTGATGCTCTGACCGCCGGGCAGGGTGAAGACGAGCGACCAGCCGTTGACGGCGCTGGTTCCGGTGTTGGTGATGGTGATGTTCTCGGTCAGCCCGTTGTTCCAGGCGTTGATCGCGACGCCCACCCGGCACGCGCCCGAACTCGGCGGCGGCGTCGTCGGGTTCGGCGGCGGGGTCGTCGGGTTGGGCGGCGGGGTCGTGGGGTTGGGCGGCGGCGTGGTCGGGTTGGGCGGCGGCGTCGTGGGGTTCGGGGGCGGGGTGGTCGGGTTCGGCGGGGCGGTCAGGCCGAAGAACGCGACGGCGGCAGCGGCCATGCCACCGGCCGGCAGGCTGTGCCCCGCACCCTGGATGCTGTACGCCTCGACCTGGACGGTTCCGTTGGCGTCGGCGTACCGGCGGCGGTTCCAGTTGGTCTGCGGCGTGTCGGTGGAGGTGGGTGTCTGGCTGAGCCCGAACACGTTGGTCCACTGCTCGATCGTCTCCTGCAAGAGCGAGAACGGAACGAGCGTGTCGCTGGTGCCGTGCCACAACTGCACCCGGGGACGGGGACCGGTGTAGCCGGGGTACGCCCCGCGCACCGCGTCACCCCACTGCTGCGGGGTCCGGTTCATGTTCCCGCCGGTGCACTGGCTGCTGCCCGGCGGGTAGTCGGCCGCGTTGGCGAAGCAGTTGTAGGGGACACCCATGAACGCCGCGCCGGCCTTGAAGACGTCGGGGTAGAGGGCCAGCATGTGGTTGGTCATCATGCCGCCGGACGAGCTGCCGGTGGCGTACACCCGGTCGGGGTCACCGCCGTACTGCTGCTGCGCGTAGCGGATCATCGAGATGATCGACACGGGGTCGCTGCCGCCGCCACGGCGCTTGGCGGCGTCCGACCAGGTGTCGAAGCAGTTGCCGAAGCCGGCCTGCTGGGTCGCCGTCGGGTAGATCACGATGAACCCGTACCGGTCGGCCTGGGCGGCGAACTCGCTGCCGGAGTAGAACCCGGGACCGGACCCGCCGCAGCCGTGCATGGCCACGACGATCGCCGGCCTGGTCGGGCGGGTGTCCGGCACGTAGACGTGCATGCGCATCCGGCCCGGGTTGTCGCCGAACGTGGTCACCTCGGTGAGGGAGGCGGCGTACGCGGGTTGGAGCGCGGGGGCCACCAGGCCGGCCGCCACCAGTGACGTGACCAGGCCGAGCAGCAGTTTTCTTCGGATTTTCACGGGGATGGCTCCTTCGATCACCTGTGCGGGGTGGGTGTGGGGTCGCGCGCTGTGCGGTCACGGGTGCGCCCGACTCCCGTGGTGATCGCGCCTCGCCCACTACGTGTGCTCGCCCTGTGCCCGGCTGCGTACGGCGTCGCGTAGCAGATAGTGTTCCTCGCGGTCGCCGAAGTGTCAATCGATGCATCTCGATCAGAAGGCGTTGGCGCCGACGCCGCCGCCCGCGCGGTCCGTCTACAGTCGGTGCACCGTCCCTGAGTCGAGCCGGGAGCGCCTGTGGCAAACCCCTTCCCGATCGAGGAGATCTATCCCGACGACGGGGACGAGCCGCCGCGACTGCCCCGGCGGCAGGCCGGCAGCTCCCCGCAGGACCTCGCGGTGACCCTGCTGGCCGACTACACGCTGCGGACCCGTGCGCGGGTCCCGTCCGCGGCCCTCGTCGCGCTGCTCGCCGAGTCCGGCGTGAGCACGGCCGGCGCGCGTGCCGCGATCAGCCGGTTGGCCCGGCGCGGCGTGCTGGAGGGCAGCCGGGAGGGCCGACGCAGCTCCTACCGGCTCAGCCGCGCCGCCGCCGCGAACCTGTCCAGCGGCGGGAGTTGGATCCTGGCCGCGACCACCGAGGTGGTCGCGTGGGACGGCTGCTGGACCATCGTCGCCTTCTCTCTGCCCCAGGACCGTGGCGCGCAGCGGCGGGCCCTGCGCGGCCAACTTCGCTGGCTCGGGTACGCGCCCCTGTACGACGGGCTGTGGATCTCGCCGTACGAGCTGAGCGCACCGGGCAGAGCCCAGATCGCCCGGTTCACCCGGGGCGCCGTCACGGTGTTCCGGGGACGGCAGGCCGACCTCGACGCCATCGCCCAGCGCTCACCGATCGACGCCTGGGACATCGAGGCGATCGGCCGGCACTACGAGGAGTTCCTCCGGCGGTGGACGCCCCTGGTGCCGCAGGCGCGGTCGGAGCGCGTCGACGGCGCGGCGGCCGTGCGCACGCGTACCGAGGTCATGGACACCTTCCGCCGCTTTCCGACCCTCGACCCGCGGCTGCCCCTGGACCTCCTGCCGGCCGGATGGCTCCGGCGGCCGGCGCGGGAACTCTTCGAGGCCATCTACGACGGCCTCGCCGCGCCCGCCGAGCGGCACGTCCGAGCGGTCGTCGCCCGGTTCGCCGAGGAGGCGCAGTCCGGCATCCGCGCGCACACCGCCGCCGACATCCTCGCCGGGGTACGCGACGTCGAGACGGCCGAGGCGGGCGAGGGCTGCGCCTCCTGAGCGCGGCGTCGGCGGGCACCCGCCTCGCCGTCGACGTGTGTACCTTGTGGAGGGCGCGCAGCGAGGGGGGAGGCCGGATGACGTACCACGGCGGACGCCCGGCGGCCACCGACCGGATCGACACCTCGGTCGCGCACCCGGCGCGCAGGTACAACTACCTGCTGGGCGGCAAGGACAACTTCGCTGCCGACCGGGCGTCCGGTGACGCCCTCGCGGCGGCGATGCCCACCATCCGGCTCGCCGCGATCGAGAATCGGATGTTCCTGCGACGCGCGGTGCGCTTCCTGGCCCAGCGCGGTGTCCGGCAGTTCCTGGACATCGGGACCGGCATCCCGACCGCCGACAACACCCACGAGGTCGCGCAGGCCGTCGACCCGTCGGCCCGTGTCGTCTACGTCGACAACGACCCGATCGTCCTCGCCCACGCCCGCGCGCTGTTGTCCAGCACGCCCGAGGGGCGGACGACGTACCTCGACGCCGACCTGCGCGCGCCGGCCGAGATCCTCGCCCATCCCGACCTGCGCGCGACGTTGGACCTGACCCAGCCCGTCGCGTTGATGCTGGTGGCCATCCTGCACTTCGTCCGCGACGACGAGGACCCCAAGGGCATCCTCGATCGGCTCGTCGCCGCGTTGCCGTCCGGCAGCTACGTGGTCGCCTCGCATGTGACCTGGGAACATCTGCCACCTGCGGTCACCGCCGGGTTGGCCGCCAACAACCGCGACGGCCGCTTCCAGGCGCGCAGCACCGAGCAGTTCGCGGCCCTGTTGGACGGGCTGGAACTCGTCGAGCCGGGCATCGTCTCGGTGGCGCGCTGGCACGCCGACGACGCGCCGCAGCCGCGCCCGTCCGTGCGGGACGTGTCGTTCAACGGCGCGGTCGCCCGCGTCCGCTGACGACCGGCGTCACCGCCGCCGACGAATCGACCGCTCAGCGGGTCTTCTTGGTCGGCCTCTTGCGCGGCGGCGTCAGCAGGTCGGCTATCGCCGCGATCGCCGAGGGCACGATGCGGTAGTAGGCCCAGACCCCGCGCTTCTCCCGCTCGATGAGGCCGGCCTCGGTGAGAATCCGCAGGTGATGGCTCACGGTCGGCTGAGAGAGGTTGAGCGGCGCGGTGAGGTCGGTGACCGAGGCCTCGCCGTCCGGGGCGGCCTGGATCAGGCTGAGCAGGCGCAGTCGGGCCGGATCGGCGAACGCCTTCAGCACCCCCGCAAGCCGTTCGGCGTCGGCGCGCTTGATCGGCTCACCGGCGAGGGGCGAGATGGCAGGCATGGCGGTATTGGCAGTTCCCACGACAGTCATCGTTCCACCAAATTGACGGTTCGAGTGGCTGAACCGGACAAATCGCCGGACCGATGATGTGCTTCGCGCGACACCGACGCGCGGGCCACCGCCGATGCGCTCTCCGGCGCGGTCACCGGAGAGCGCATCGCCCCGCCGCGGCGTCCGCGTCGCGGAGCCCTGCTGGGCGTGGCGCGCGGGCGCGACGACTCAGGCCGCCGCGAACCGCTCGCGGTGGTCGTGCGCGAACTCGGCGAAGGTCCGCGCCGGTCGGCCGGTCACCCGGGCGACGTGGTCGTTGGTGAAGTCGCCCCAGCCGCTGCCGTAGGCGACCCGGTACTCGGTGAGGACCTCCGCCGACCACTCGTCCAGACCGGCCGCGAGGAGCCCGTCCCGCGTCTGCTCGGGGCTCTGCGGGAGGTACCGGACCGGGCGGGCGATCGTCCGGCCGATGTCCTGCGCCGCCTGGTCCAGCGTGATGCTCTCCGGACCGGTGGGCGTGTAGATCATGCCCTCGTGCGGCCGTGGCGCGGCGAGGATCGCGGCCCCGACGGCGGCGATGTCCCGCACGTCGACGAGGCCGACCCGGGCCGCGCCGAAGACACCGTAGAGCTGGTCGCCGGCCAGCGACCCGAGCAGGTTCTGCATGAAGAAGCTCGGGCGCAGGATCGTCCAGGGGATGCCGGACGCCTGCACCTCCGCGTCGGAGAGCGCGTGCAGCCGGCCGTTGCGGGTGGGGGCGTCGTGCGCGGCGCCGATCGCGGAGAGCCGGACGATGTGCCGCACGCCGGCCTGCCGCGCGGCCCAGACCGCGTTCATGCTCTGACTGGGCGCGATCGGACCCATCGCAGTGAGCAGCCACAGGGTGCGTACGCCCTCGAACGCCGGCGTCAGCGTCGAGGGGCGGTCCAGGTCGCCGACGACGTACTCGACGCCGTCGAGCGCGGGCGCTCGCGACGGCTCCCGCACGAGCGCCCGTACCTGCTCGTTGCCGGCGAGTTCGCGCAGCACCTCCCGCGAGACCGTGCCGGTCGCACCGGTGATCAGAATGGTCATGGTCGTCCTCCGGATTCACGCGGACCCCGACGGGCCCGCTGGTCGCCGGTGAGACGTTATAGTCCAAAACTTGTACCGTCCAATGATTGGACAAAAATATGAAGCGCAGCACACGTAAGGAGCAGGATCCCGACCTGGGCATCCTGGCCGTGCAGCTCTCCGGGCGTGTCCAGCGGGAGATCTTCACGCGCGCCGCCGAGGACGGCTTCGACGACGTGCGACCCCGCCACGGCGCCGTCCTGGCCTACCTGGATCCGGAGGGGACGCGCCCCGGCGAGCTGGCGCGACTGGCCGGGCGGAACAAGCAGACGATGGGCGCGATCCTCGACGAGTTGGAGCGGCTCGGCTACGTCCGGCGTACGCCAGACCCGGCCGACCGCCGGGCGAAGCTGATCGTGCCGACCGAGCGGGGACTCCGGCTCATGGAGGCGTCCGACGACTTCGTGGCGGCGATCGAGCGGCAGCTCTCCGACGCGCTCGGCCCCGACCGGTACGCGGAGTTCCGCACCGCCCTGCGCGCCAGCCTGGCGGCCCTTCCGCACGGCGGCCACGACACCGAGAGCTGACGCCCCCGGATGCCGCGGCCGGCCCGACCCACTCTGGTCCGACGGGTCAGCTCCCGGCCGGCGCCGGGGAGACGGGCATGGTGCCGGGACGCCGACGCCGGGACACCATCCCCGCGACGACGTCGACGGCTCCGAAGGCGAGCAGGCTGAGGCCGAACAGCGGTAGGGCCCAACCCACCGCCACGGTCGCCGCCGCGCCGAGCAGCACCGCCCACAGCGGCAGCCGACGTACGCCTCCACGGGCCGGCGGTGCGCCGACGAGCGCGCGACGGTCGGCGCGGGTCGGCCGGCGCTGCCACCACATGCGGTAGCCCCAGACGACGACGCAGAGCAGCCCGAGGGCGAGCGCGGCGAGCAGGATCTGGTTGACCGGGCCGAAGAGGACACCCATGTGGGCCTGGGTGCCGAGGCCGCTCAGTTTCGCCAGGAGGGGCCAGTCGGCGAAGTCGCTGCGGGCGGTGATCGTCGCGCTGGTGGGGTCGACGGCGACCCGGTCCTTCGCGACCGGCCAGGTGTTGTCGATCTGCGTGACGGTCCACGCGGTGCCCGGCTCTGCCGGGGTCATCTCGACCGGACCGGTGAGGTCGGCCGTACGAGCAGCCGCCAGGACCCGGTCGAAGGCCGCCGGGTCGACGACCCCTTCCGCCGGGGCGTCCCCGTGGTGGTGGCCGCCGCGGCTCTCGGCGGGGACGGCGGTGAGGCTGGTGGAGATCTCGGGGGAGCGCGCGTCGAGGGCGTCGAGGCCGGCGCCGAAGTTGGCTCCGGCGTAGCGGGACCAGGTCAGGCCGGTCACCGAGAGGAACAGCAGGCCGACGACCAGCCAGACGCCGGTCGTGGCGTGCCACCCCCGGGTACGACGGACACCCCTGCCGGTGGACAGGTTGGGCACGAACAGGTGCCGGGCGGCGGACCGGGAGGCGCTGCGTCGTCGCCACCACAGGAGCAGGCCGCCGAGGGCCAGCACCCAGAGCCAACTCGCCGCCAGCTCCGAGTAGTGCCGGCCCACCACGCCGAGGTGCAGGTTGCGGTGCAGGTCGTCCAGCCAGGTGGTGGCCGGCGTGGAGCCGAACCAGGTGGTGAGCTGACCTCGGACCTCGGCGGTGTACGGGTCGACGTAGACGGTGTGCACCTTCTCGCCGAGTTCGGGCAGGGAGAACGCCACCCGGGTGGTCCGGTCGCCGTCCCCGGGCTGGACGGTGGCGATGTCGCCCGTGGGGTGCGCGGCGCGGGCGGCGGCGATCTGGTCGGCGAGGGGGAGTGGACGGTCACCGCGCGCGGCCACGGTCAACCGGTCGCCGTAGAGCGCGCCGTCCAGTTGCGGCGCGACCGTGTAGGCCAGCCCGGTCAGCGCGGCGACCACGAGGAACGGCGCGACGAGGATGCCGGCGTAGAAGTGCAGCCGGACCAGCAGCGCGCCGAACGGCGAGGTGCGCCGGGTCGGCTGGGTCGGAAGTTCCGCCGGGGTGGACTCCTCCGGCGTCGGCGTGCCGGACAGCTCGGTCAGTGACATGTCTGGTAGTCGCGACATCGGCCGGTGTGGTTCCCGCCACTTCCGGATCGGATCGGGGGCGGCGGGGTGGGCCGTGGTCGGGGGACGCGTCCCGCGTGGCGTTGCCGTGCGCGCCACGCGGGAGTCGTCCGAGGGGTCAGCCGGCGCTACAGGAGCGGATCTGTGGCCGGGCGCTGCTGTTGCCGTTGAACATCGTGGTGAAGCCGAAGGTGTTGCCGCTGCCGTTGGACCGTACGGTCATCACCGTGCCGCTGCTGTCCCAGCTGGCGTTGCCGTTCCAGACGCTGGAGACCCGCTGCGGCGACGTGAGGGCCACGACCACGGTCCAGGTGTTGCTGCCGCTGACCGTCACCGAGGTGTTGTACCGGTCGCCCCACACGTTGGTGGTCGACGCGGCGGCGGTGCAGGATCCGCCGCTGGGCGGTGGGGTCGTCGCGCCGGGGGGCGGCGTGGTGCCGCTCGGCGGCGGGGTGGTCCCGTCGGGAGCGACCGCCCGACCGGTGGACGGCGAGATCATGCCCGGGCAGAGGTTACGGCTGGTCAGGTTGGCCATGATCTGCCCGATGGCGTCCCGGGTGTTCTGGATGCCGTCGTGCATGAGGATGACCTGACCGGCCTGGAGGCGACTGGCGTTCGACACGATCTGGCTGACGCTGGCGCCGTTCCAATCCTGGGAGTCGACGTCCCAGATCACCTGGCGCATCCCGAGCGAGGAGGCGACCGACTGGAGGGTGGAGTTGGTCTCTCCGTACGGGGGCCGGAACAACTGGGGTCGGACGCCGGTCGCCGACTGGATGGCCGAACTCGTCTGGGACAGGTCGGACTGCATCTGGGACTGACTCATCGACGTCATGTGGGCGTGGTTCCAGCTGTGGTTACCGACCCACATGCCGGCGGACACCTGCGCCTGCGCCGCCGACCGGTTGTTCTGCACGTTCTGCCCGACGTTGAACATGGTGGCCCGTACGCCGTTGGTGCGCAGCACGTTCAGCAGGGCGCTGGTGCTGCCGGTCGGGCCGTCGTCGAAGGTGAGACCGACGTAGCCGTTGCAGGTGGCGGCGTTCGACGGGGTGGCGGTGGCCGCGACGACGACGGCGCAAGCCGCGGCGGCGGTGACGAGGATGGACAGCGCCGCCCGTAGTGGCCTGGACCGTACGAGCGTGCCAGCGGAGACAGTGCTCATCTGTGCCCCTTCTACCGGCCCGGTCCCGCCCCGGTGTGGAAGGAGAGCACGGTCCGGACGTGGTGGGTGGTGGGTGGGGAGATCGACGCGACCTCGCGGATACCGGTTGCATCGATCACGGTGGATCGGAGTATCGCAGCGGAAATTCGAGGCAGTCAATAAGTTCCGGAAGTCCTCCGAGAGTGCTGCGCGGTCGTCGTGGCGCGGTCACCCGGGTGCGGAGCAGTGGCGATCCACCTGCGACGACCCGCGGACCGCAGGCGTATCGGCCGCCACGGGCCGAGCGTCGATCTCAATGATCCGGAAATTCATCGGAACTATCGGCAACAACCCGATCGCCCGGTGAGGTTCTTCGACGCCGGTTGTGAGTTCAATCTCCTGGCCACTGTCGGGGCCAGCGGAGACGACTAATGGTTGGCCCGCCTGTGCCGTCTGACCTTTCGCAAAGTTTCCGAGAAACGTTGACATCGCAGTTCTGCCGTACCAATACTTTCGCCACCGACGGACCTCGATGAGCGTCGATCAGGGTCGTCCACGACGACCCGAACGCCGGCCGCCGATGGCGGGGCGGGCCGGCCGACGCCATCGCGTCGCACGACGTCGGTGCGCGCAGGAATCCATCCGCCGGGAGGCCCGCCCGGTCGGGTGGAGACTGCGCTGCGGGGCCGCCCGGAGCGGCGGACCGGGCGGTCCGGCTCGGCGCCGACAGGCGCTGGTGGCGCGGCGGTTGCTGGGCCGCCGCGCCACGCCGCGCCGCCATGTCGGCCCACCACGCCGCGCGCCCGAGCAGTCCCGCCACGACGCGCCGCCGGGCGCAGTCCCACCACATCGCGTCGCCGCGCTCAGGCCCACCACACCGCGCCCGCCGCGCAGTCCCCGCCACGCTGTGTCGCTACACCATTACGCCGCATCGAGGCCGATCCGTGGGAAGCCGGCTTTGTTGACGTGGTTTGTCCTTTATCGAACGTGATCGTTGACATGTGCCCGCAATCCATCTTGGATGGTCGATGTTGTCTATTCGTCGGTCTGGTCGGGCGCTGGGTCGCCCGGCGTGGGGTCGGGCCGGTCGATGCCCCGACCTTGGAGGACGGATGAGCGTTTTCGCGCGGCTCAGACCACGACGGCTCCTGCCGCCGATCGCCGTGGCAGTGCTGGTGGCCGTGACGCTCGGCGTGCCGGCGTCGGCGGCCGGTCCGTCGACGATCGTCGGCGCGGCGTCCGGCCGATGCCTGGATGTGGTGGGTGGCGGTCGGACCGCCGGTACCGGGATCAACATCTATGACTGCGGCGGACAGGCCAACCAGGCGTGGACCCTCACCGCGGCTGGCGAGCTGCGGGTGTACGACGCGACGATGTGCCTGGACGTCGTCGGGCAGGACACCAGCGCGCCGGCCGCCGTCCAGATCTACGGCTGCACCGGCGGGGCGAACCAGCGCTGGCAGATCAACACCAACGGGACCATCGTCGGCGTCCAGTCGGGACTCTGCCTGGACGTGACGGGTGGCGGCACCGCCAACAGCACGACCGTGGGCCTCTGGACCTGCAACGGGCAGGCCAACCAGCGTTGGACGGCGTCGTTCGGCAGCGCCGACAGCCAGCCACCCACGCCGCCCGGCAACGCCCGGGTCAGCGGTCTGACCTGCAACTCGGTGACGTTCGCCTGGAACGCCTCGACGGACAACGTGGCGGTGGCGTACTACGACATCTACCACGACGGCCAGCTGATGACGTCGGTGAGCGGAGGCACCCTGTCCGCCAACCTCACCGTCGTGCCCGGCGCGACCTGGGGCCTCTACGTCAACGCGCGGGACGCCGCCGGCAACGTGTCGCAGGCCAGCTCCACCGTGACGATCACCCCGCCGCAGTGCCAGGCCGACACCGTGCCGCCGAGCACGCCGACGCAGCTCACGGGCAGCGCCTCGGGCACCACCGTCACCCTGCGCTGGACCGCGTCCAGCGACAACGTCGGGGTCCGGGCGTACGACATCTACCGCGGTGGCGTGAAGATCGGCGCCGTGACGGGCGCTCCGCCGGTGACCACCTTCACCGACAGCGGCCTGGCGGCGAGCACCACCTACCAGTACCAGGTGGCGGCCCGCGACGGGCAGGACAACGTCTCTTCGCGCAGCGCCTCCGTCGCGGTGAGCACCGGTGCCACCTGCGCCAATCCGGTGTGCACCGTGCGTCAGGTCGCCACCGACACCGATGTCCCGTGGGGGCTGGTGACGCTGCCGGACGGGAGCGTCCTCTACAACCGCCGCGACGCGCACGACATCATCCAGCTCAACCCCGCAACGGGGGCGAAGACCACCGTGGGCACCGTGCCGAACGTGCAGAGCACCGACGGTGAGGGTGGCCTGATGGGCCTGGCCATCTCGTCGAGCTTCGCGAGCGACCGGTGGCTCTACATCATGCACACCTCTCCGACTGACAACCGGATCGTGCGGATCAAGTTGGAGAACGGTCGGCTCACCACGGCCGGTGAACAGGTCCTGCTGAGCGGGATTCGGCGAAACAAGTACCACAACGGCGGTCGGTTGCGGTTCGGCCCGGACGGCAAGCTCTACGCGAGCACGGGCGACGCGCAGAACGGCGCGTACGCCCAGGATCGTGCCGCTCTGGAGGGCAAGATCCTGCGACTCAACCCGGACGGCAGCGTCCCGAGTGACAACCCGTTCGGCAACTACGTGTGGAGCTACGGGCACCGCAACCCGCAGGGGCTCGCGTTCGACTCGCAGGGCCGTCTGTGGGAGCAGGAGTTCGGCAACTCGATCATGGACGAGACGAACCTGATCACCAAGGGCGGGAACTACGGCTGGCCGGCCTGCGAGGGCACCAGCGGCACCTGCGGCACCGCCGGTTACCTCGCGCCGGCGCGCACCTACCCGACCGCCGAGGGCTCCTGCTCCGGCATCACGATCGTGCGCGACGCCCTCTACGTCGCCTGCGCTCGCGGCGCGCGGATGTACCGGGCCGTGATCAGCGGCAGCAGCCTGACGAACGTGCAGACGTACTTCAGCGGCACGTACGGCCGGCTGCGCACGGTCGAGCCGGCGCCCGACGGCGGGCTGTGGCTCACGACCACGACCACCGGCGACAAGGACAGCATCCCGAACAACAGCAACGAGCGCGTCCTGCACGTCACCCTCGGCGGTTAGCCGGGACGTTCGCCGGCGGTCACCGCATCGACGTGGTGACCGTCGGCGGACGGCAGGTGCTTCTGAGGTTCGGCGAGCGTTCACGTCCCGCTCGCGGCGAGGTCATCGGGGCCGACCGACCCCCACCTAGCGTGGCCAGGGCATCTGCACCTGAAGAGCTGAGGTTCTCGCACCATGTCCCTGCGTCACATTCTGGCGGGCCTCGTCGTCCTGCCCGCGCTCGCCGTTCCGGTGGCCGCGCACGCGTCGACCGTCGACAGTGCCAACGCGCTGCTCCCGCAGAAGACCCACTTCGACCTCCAGGCGCACCGCGGTGGCATCGGCATGACCACCGAGGAGTCGCTTGAGGGCTTCGCCAAGGCCCTGCGCCTCGGTGTCACCACCCTGGAGATGGACACCCAGATCACCAAGGACCAGAAGGTCGTCGTCAACCACGACCGCCAGGTCAGCGCGCAGAAGTGCGCCGACACCGCGCCGGTCACGGCCGGTGACCCGATGTACCCGTACGTCGGCAAGTACCTCAAGGACCTCACCCTCGCCCAGGTCAAGACCATGGACTGCGGCTACCAGCAGCTCCCGGGTTTTCCCGAGCAGGAGCAGGTCAAGGGCTTCCGGATGGTCGAGTTGAAGGACGTCCTCGACCTCGTCAAGAGCTACCGGGCGAAGCAGGTCACCCTCAACATCGAGACGAAGGTCGAGGCGGGAGCGCCCGAGCAGACCGCGCCCCGCGAGCTGTTCGTCCGGCGCGTCTTCGAGGAGATCCACGCCTCCGGCCTCGAGAAGCAGGTCACCATCCAGTCGTTCGACTGGGGCGCGCTGAAGGAAATGCACCGGCTCGCGCCGAAGTGGCCGCTGGTGGCCCTGACGAACTACGACTTCCTCCAGGTCGGCAAGCCCGGCGCGTCCCCCTGGCTCGGTGGGATCGACGCCGACGACTACGACGGTGACTTCGTCAAGGCGGCCGCCGCGATCCCCGGCGTCACCGCCCTGTCGCCGAACTACGGTTTCCCGCAGAACGGCACCATCGCCGACCCGAACTTCCGCTTCTACCCCGACGCCACCATGATCGCCGAGGCGCACGCCCGCGGCCTGAAGGTCATCCCGTGGACCTGCGACGACCCGGCGACCGTGTCCGCGCTGATGGACATGGGTGTCGACGGGATCATCAGCAACTATCCCAACCGGGTGCGGGCGATCATGGCCGAGCGCGGCATGCGCCTGCCGAAGAGCTACCAGCTCCGCCACTGATCTCGCGTCCGGTGGCCGGGACCGGCCGGTGAGCTTCCTTGGCGCTCACCGGGCGGTCCGGGGTCCACCGGTCAGGCCGGGTGCTCGATGAGCCTTTTCGACGTCCGCTGCGCCGGCACGCCGGCCGGATGGTGGCCCGAGTCCACCTCCGCCGTCCACGGTGGCTGGGCGGCCGGCGTCCGCCACCGGGCCACCCGCGCCCCCGGCCCAGCCGCCGAACCCGCGTGCTGCCCCGCGGCGCCGGTGTCACCGCCGGTCGTCGGGCCGCCCGCCGGGGCGATACCCAGCTCCCGCATCCGCTCGACGTACGTGCGGTAGCGGCGTTGCGCCTCGCCGTGCCGTCCGGCCGAGCGCAGCACCTGCACCAACTCCAGGTGGGCGTCCTCGTCGTACGGGTCGCGGTGCACCAGTCGCATCAGGTAGACGACCTTCTGGTCGGTGTCCGGGGTGTGCTGGGCCAGGGCGCGCAGCACACTGGTGTGGGCGGCCTGCGCCTCCTCCCGCAGCGGCTGGGCCCAGTCCTCGTACGGGTCGTCGGAGAGGAAGTCCCCGCCGTACAACTCGTCGGCCCGTACCAGCGCGCGGGACGTGTCGGGATGCCCGGCCCGCAGGGCGGCCTGTGCCTCCTCGGCCGCGGTGAGGAACGTCTCGACGTCCACGTCGATCACGTCGAGGTCGATCGCCACCGAACCCCGGTCGGCCAGCACCGCCCCCCGACCGCTGGTGCGGTGCCCGGTGCTGAGCACCCGACGCAGCGTGGACAGCAGCACCGACAGCCGGTTCGCGGTGCGCGACGGTGACTCGTCCGGCCAGAGCAGCTCCATCAGCCGGGCGCGGGGTACGGCGCGGCCCCGGTGCGCGACGAGGATCTTCAGCAGGTCCCGGGCCTTCTTGGACTGCCACTCGCCGTACGGGACGACGGCGCCGGCCCGGAACACCCGGAAGTCGCCGAGGGTGTGAATGACCACCGCCGGTACGCGCAGCGTGATCGCGCTGAGCCCGTCGGCGACGCCCGGGTCGAGGCGTACCCCGCAGCGGCGCAGTTTCTGCTCGGCGCCCTCGGCGCCGCGACGGGCCTGCCGCCCCTGCAGGCGTGCGGCGATCAGCCGGACGGTGGCCTCCTCGGCCGGGTCGCCCAGCTCCCGGCAGAGCGCCGCCGCGTCGTCGAGCAGCCCGGCGGACGCGCGCGGATCGTCCGCCGCGAGCACGGTGAGCTGAAGCGCCTCGATGAGGGTGGCGCGTCGCCGCCCGACGGTGGCCCCGGTGCGGGCCTCGGCGGCGTCGAAGTGGGCGGCGGCGGTGTCGCCGCGCAGCAGCGCCACCCAGCCGCGCGCCAGCAGGGCGTACGGCCGTTCGAGCTCCCGGGCCACGGTGACCGCGCGGTCGGCGAGGTCCTGCGCGGCTGCCAGGTCGTCGGCGGCGCGGATCCGCGCCAGCTCGGCGAGCACCCAGGCCGGCGAGGTGGGGCGTGCGGGAGACGTGGCCATGGCGCTCAGGGCGCCCTCCAACGCCTGCCGGGCCTGGCGCGGCTCGCGCCGCCGGCGGTGCACCATGCCGAGGGCGGCCAGCGAGAACGCCTCGTCGGCGGTGACGCCCGCCAGCTCCCGCAGGCGAAGCCCCGCGGCGCCGTCGGCGAGCGCCTCCTCCAACCGCCCGAGCTGGCACTTCGCCGCGGCGGCCAGGGTCAGCGCGTACGGCTCGAAGCCGGAGTCACCCGCCACCTCGGTCAGTCGTACGGCCGCCTCGGCCTGTCGCAGCGCGTCGGCGGCTTCGCCGGCCCGCAGCAGGTGGCCGGCCAGGTCCAGGTGGACCATCAGCCGGAACAGGTTGGCGTCGGGACGGCGCAGCCCGTCGGTCGCCTCCGCCCGCGCGAGGGTCGCCGTCGGGTCGCCGGTGGCGGCGGCGAGCAGCACGACCACCCGGGCGTACGCCTGATGGGCGGTCGGTACGCCGCACGCGTGGGCGGCGCGGGCCGCCTCCTCGACGTCGGCGCTGGCCCGCTCGATGTCGTCGTCGAGCAGGTGGTGCACCGCGGCGTGGCAGTACGTCTGCACGGCGTGCGGCCCGGTCGCGCCGATCGGCGCGGTCGCCAGGAGGGCTGCCGCCAGGTGTGGTTCCCCGGCGAGGTGGTGCCGCAGCGCCGTGCGCCAGATCTGGGCGACCGCGCCGTCGGCCTCGTCGGGGCGCGCGGCGAGCAGGTCGGTCTGGGTGGCGAGCCACAGGTGCGCCGCCCTGCGGTCACCGGCGGCGACGAGGTGCCGCAGCGCCCGCCCCGGATCACCGCTCGTGGGCTGTCGTTCTGCTGTCGACGCGTCGCCTCCACCTTCGCTGCGAGCCGGCGGCGACGCGCGCCAGGCATGGTTGACAAGGTCTCCGGACATTCACCGCTCCTGTGCTCTCGTGGAGGATCAGGCGAGCGAAGAGACAACCGGGCCCTGCGAGTCGTCACCCGGCGTGGCTTCCCCCCGGCACGATCATTGCCTTCATCGAGCGGCATCGCCATAACCAAAAGAGTCGGTGTACTTACTGACTGCAATGCGCTATCGGCATAAAGCCGCGCTCAGGTTTCCCTCAGGTCGCCGCAACGGCACCCGAACGGTCCGTACAAGCAACTGGCACGGGTGCGGGCCATGCTCTCGGTCATTGCGTGTCACCCGCCGATCGGAGCTGAGATCCGATGACCGAACAGACAATTCTTCCTGCCCTTTCCGCCTTCTGGGAGCGGCAGCTCGCCGCCCTCCCCGAGCCGCCGGACTTGCCCTTTCCGCCGACGACAGACCCGCCCGGCGACGCCCGGGTCGACCTGGGCGACGAGGCCGAGCCGCAGGTCAGCGCGTTGGCCGGGCTGTTCGCGCTGCTGCACCGCTGGGTCGGTGCTCGGGATCTGCTCGCCGCGACGCCGGCCACCCCGACCGACGCCGGACGCTGGCTGCCGGTCCGGGTTCGGCTGCCTGAGGATCCCACCTGGACCGAGCTGCGGGACCTGGTCCGAACGGCGCTACGGGAAGCCCGGGCGCATGACACGGAATTGCCCGAAAATCCTCTCGACTATCGGCCGGTGGTATCGATCGTCTCCGATCAACTGTCGCCCGGTAATCGTGGTGTGTTGCGGCTGCTGATCGACGACGCCGACGAACGGGCGACGGCCACGGTGGGCGGGCACCCGCACGTCGGGTCGATCGCGGCGGCCCTCGCCGTCCTGCTCGACCGGGCGCGGGAACGCCCCGGAGCGCGGCTGTCCGACCTGCCGCTGCTCGACCCGGCGACGGAACGGCGGGTGGTCCGTGACTGGAACGCCACCGACACCGCCTATCCACGCGAGTCGTCGGTGCCCGCGCTGTTCGCCGAGTGGGCCCGGCGGACCCCGGACGCGCCCGCCCTGCGCGACGACGACCAGACCCTCGACTACCGCGAGGTGGACCGGCGCGCGAACCACCTGGCCGGGCGTCTGCTCCGGCTCGGCATCGGCGCGGAGACGATCGTCGGGATCTGCCTCGCCGACACCACGACCTGGGTGGTCGCCGCCCTGGCCACGCTCAAGGTGGGCGCCGCGTACCTGCCGCTGGACCCGGGTTATCCGCCGGAGCGGCTCGCGCTGATGTGTCAGGACGCCGCGCCGGGCGTCATCCTGCACGCCGCCGCGCTGGCCGACCGGCTACCCGACGACGGCACCCCCCGGATCGCCCTGGACCGGCTGCCCGCCGACGACGGCCCGGCGCAGCCCCCGGCGGTCACGGTCCACCCCGACCAACTCGCGTACGTCATGTACACGTCGGGGTCGACCGGCCGCCCCAAGGGCACCGGCGTCAGCCACCGCAACATCGTCCGGCTGGTCCGCGACACCACCTTCATCGACGTACGCCCCGACGACGTGATGGGGCAGGCCGCCACCATGTCGTTCGACGCGGCCACGCTGGAGGTCTGGGGCGCGCTGCTCAACGGCGCCTGCCTCGCGGACCTGGACATCAACGACGTGATCGTGCCGGACCGGCTCCGCGCCCGGCTGCGCGACACCGGCGTGACGGTGATGTTCCTGGCCACCTCCGTGGCCCGGCAGGTGGCGACCGAGGCGCCGGACGCCCTGGCGGCGCTGCGCTATCTGACCTTCGGTGGCGAACAGGCCGACCGGAGCGCTGTGGACCGGCTCCGGGCGGCCTGTCCGGACACGACGCTCGTCAACGGGTACGGCCCAACCGAGGCGACCACCTACAGCACCACGTACGACTGCGCCCGGCTCACCGCCGCGGACCCGGTCGTGCCGATCGGCGGCCCGGTCGCCAACACCCGGGTGTACGTGCTGGACCGGCTCCTGCGACCGGTGCCGCCCGGCGTGCTGGGCGAGCTGTTCATCGGCGGGGACGGCGTCGCCCGGGGCTACCTCGGCCGCCCCGACGCGACGGCCGAGGCGTTCGTGCCCGACCCGTTCGGGCCCCGGCCCGGCGGCCGGCTCTACCGCACCGGCGACGTGGTCCGGCAGCGCCCGGACGGGTTGATCGAGTTCGTTGGCCGGTCCGACCACCAGGTGAAGATCCGCGGGTACCGGGTCGAGCCGGGCGAGGTGACCGAGGCGTTGCGTCGCGGCGGGCTGGTCCGCGACGCGATCGTGCGCGCCGACCGCGACGCCGCCGGTGACGCCCGGCTGGTCGCGTACGCCGTGCCCGACGAGGGTGTGGGCGTCGAGGCGATCCGGGAGCGGGCCCGCGAGCAACTGCCCGACCACCTGGTGCCGGCCGTGTTCGTGGTGCTGCCCCGGCTGCCGCTCAACCGCAACGGCAAGGTGGACGTCGCGGCGCTGCCCGCCCCCGACGCCACCACGCCAGCCGATGACGACGCTCCCCGTACGCCCACCGAGCGGGCCGTGACCGAGATCTGGCAGGACGTCCTCGGCGTGCCGGTGCGCCGACGCGCCGACGACTTCTTCGACCTCGGTGGACGGTCCCTGAAGGCGACCCGGGTCCGCTCCCGGCTCGCCGCCGCGGTCGGCGCGGAGGTGCCGTTGCGGCTGATCTTCGACCACCCGACGGTCGCCGGGCTGGCCGCCGCGCTGGACGAGATCGCTGGCACACCCGCCGAGTCCGCCGAACCGGTCGCGCCGGTCGTGCTGGACGGGCCACCCCCCGCCGATCTCGCGGGCCTGCTCGACCAGCTCGAACAGGGTGCCGCCCGATGATCGGCGCGCTCACCCCCGCGCAGTTGCGCCAGCGCGTGGACGCCCTGCCACCCGAGCGGCGGCGGACGTTCCTCGCGGCGATCCGCGCGGACGGCGACCGGTACGGCATCCACCCGCTCACCGCCGCCCAGGAGTGGATGCTCCTGCTGGCCCAGCTCCGACCGGACAGCCCCGCCTACCACGTGCCGTACCGGGTGGACCTGCGCGGCGAGGTGGACGTGGCCGCGTTGCGCGGCGCGCTCGACGAGATCGTGGCGCGGCACGAGGCGCTGCGCACGGTCTTCGTGCCACTGGACGGCCAGTCGTACCAGATGGTCCTGCCGCCGACGGGTCTGCCGCTCACAGTGGTGGACGTCGCGCCGGAGCGGATCGACGGGTACGCCGCCGCCGAGGCGGTACGCCCGTTCGACCTGGCCCGGGGGCCGCTGGTGCGCGCCACCCTGTGCCGCACCGGCCCGGATGACTTCTCGCTGCTGCTCAGCCTGCACCACGTGGTCTGCGACGGCTGGAGCATGGGTCTGCTCTTCGAGGAGTTGTCGGCGGCGTACGCGGCTCTGCGGGAGGGCCGTGCCGTGGCGTTGCCGACGGTTCCCCGGGACGTGCCGACGGCGCTGGCCCAGGACCGGTTGCTCGGCCCGACCGAGCTGGCCCGGCGGCTCGACTGGTGGCGTGACGCGCTGGCCGGCGCGCCGCCCGGCCTCGACCTGCCCACCGACCGGCCCCGTCCGGTGGAGCTGGAGGACGCCGGCCACGAGATCGAGTTCTCCTGGCCTCCCGCGCTGGCCGACCGGGTCGCCGAGGCGCAGCGACGCGCCGGCGCGACCCCGTACATGATCTTCGCGGCGGCCTGGGCGGCGCTGCTGCACCGGCGCAGCCAGCAACCGGACCTGCTCATCGCCACCCCGGTGGCGAATCGGCAGACACTCGACAGCGAAACCGCCGTGGGTTTCTTCGTCAACACCCTGGTGCTGCGCAGTCGGGTCGACGGTGCACTGACGTTCGCCGCGCTGCTGGACCGGCTCCGCGACTCGGCGCTGACCGCGCTGACCGATCCGGTGCCCTTCGACGCCCTGGTGCAGGAACTGCGCCCGGTCCGCGATCCCGGTCGTCATCCCCTCGCTCAGGTCATGTTCGCCGTCGAGGACGGCTGGGAACAGCGGCTGACGTTGCCCGGGGTGACCGTGCTGGCCAGCGGCGAGACGCACACCGGCACGTCCATGTTCGACCTGACGCTGACCGTCGTCGCGCAGGAGGGCCGCATCGACGGGCGGATCGAGTACCGGACCCGACTCTTCGACGAGTCGACCGCCCGCGCGCTCGCCGACCAGCTCGACACCCTGCTCATGGCCGCGCTCGCCGCCCCGGACTCACCCGTGGACCGGCTGCCGCTGCTCGACCCGGCCGCCGGTCGGGACCTGGTGGACCGCTGGGCCGCCACCGCGCCCGCGTCCCCCGAGCAGCCGACCCTGGGCGAGCTGGTCGCCCGCCAGGCGAGGACGAACCCGGACGCGGTGGCGGTGGCGTACCGCGATCAGGCTGTCACCTACCGGGACCTGGACGCCCGGGCCGACCGGCTGGCCCGGGCCCTCACCGCCCGGGGTGTGCGGGCCGAGACGACCGTCGGCGTCTGCCTGCCCGCCGGCCCAGACTGGGTGGTCACCTTCCTCGCCGTACTCCGATCCGGTGGGGTCTATCTGCCCCTGGACCCGCAGCTACCGGCGGCCCGGCTGGCGCACCTGCTCGCCGACTCGGCCGCCGCGCTGGTGGTCACCACCGCCGACGCGCAGCTCGCGCTGCCCGCCACCGACCTGCCGCTGCTGCACCTCGGCGCCGCCGCGCCGAACGACGCAGCTCCGGACGACGCCGCGCCGCTGGCGGCCGTCCATCCGGACGGCGCCGCCTACCTGATCTACACGTCCGGCTCGACCGGGCTGCCCAAGGGCGTCATCGGCACCCATCGGGGGCTGGCCAACCTCGCCGAGGCGCAGGCCCGGCTGGTCGGCGTCCGGGCCGGCGACCGGGTCCTGCAGTTCCACTCGATCGGGTTCGACGTCGCGCTCTCCGACGTGGTCACCACGCTCACCGTCGGCGCGACCCTGCGCCTGCTCGGCCCGGACGAGCGCACGCCCGGCCCCGACCTGGCCGCCGCGCTCATCCGGTACCGCGTGACGGTCGCCGACCTACCGCCGGTGGTCCTCGACGCGTTGGACCCCACCGAACTACCCGACCTGCGGGTACTCACCGTGGGTGGGGAACCCTGCGCGCCGGACGTCGCCGCCGCCTGGTCGCGCGGCCGGCTCCTGATCAACGGGTACGGCCCCACCGAAGCCACCGTCACCGCCACGGCCGCCCACTGCGCGCCCACCGACAGCGAGCTGCCGATCGGCCGCCCGCTGACCGGAGTGCGCGCCTACGTCCTCGACTCCGAGCTGCGGCCGGTGCCGCCCGGGGTGCCCGGCGAGCTGTATCTCGGCGGCCTCGGCGTGGCCCGCGGCTACCACGGCGACGCCGCGCTCACGGCCGGACGCTTCCTGCCCGACCCGTACGCGCCGACGCCGGGGGTACGGATGTACGCCACCGGTGACCTGGTCCGCTGGCGTGCCGACGGACAACTCGTCTTCCTCGGCCGGGCGGACAACCAAGTCAAGATCAACGGTTTCCGGATCGAGCTGGGTGAGGTGGAGGCGCACCTGCGGCAGCACCCGGGCGTACGGCGGGCCGCCGCCGTGGTGCGGACCGACTCGCCCGGCGGGAGACGACTCGTCGGCTACCTCGTGGGCGACGGGTTGGCGGTGGACGAGCTACGCCAGAGCCTGCTCCGGCGGCTGCCCCGCTACCTCGTGCCGAGCGCCTTCGTGGTGGTGCCCGACCTGCCGTTCACGTCCAGCGGCAAACTCGACGCGTCCCGCCTGCCGGCCCCCGCCGTGGCCCGCGCCGATCTCGGCGCCGCGTACGTGGCGCCCGACGGGGCCGTCGAACGGGCCATCGCCGACACCTGGCGAGCGGTGCTCGGGCTGGACGACGTCGGTGCGGACGACAACTTCTTCGACCTCGGGGGCACGTCCCTGCTGCTGGCACGGGTGCAGACCCGACTCGCCGACCGGCTGGGCCGACCGGTTGCCGCGGTGGAGCTGTTCCGCTACCCGACCGTCGCGCAGTTGGCCCGCTTCCTCGACGGCGGGTCCGCGCCCACGGCGACGCCGACCGGTGGCCGCCGACGGGACGAACGCAAGCAGGCGCTGGCCGATCGGGCCCGCCGGGCCCGCCCGGTGCCGGCGGGGGAGGGGCGAGCGTGAGCGACCAGGAGACCGGACTGGAGATCGCCATCGTCGGGATGGCCGGCCGCTTTCCGGGCGCGGCCGACGTCGACGAACTGTGGCGCCGGGTCCTCGCCGGACAGGAGACCATCACCCGGTTCACGGACGCGGAGTTGGCCGCCAACGGGTTGAGCGAGGAGGAGCGACGGCACCCCGACCACGTGCCGGCGCACGGCGCGCTGCCGGACGTCGACCGCTTCGACGCCGGCTTCTTCGGCTACTCGCCCCGTGACGCACGGCTGCTCGACCCGCAACAGCGGCTCTTCCTCCAGGTCGCCTGGGCCGCCCTGGAACGCGCCGGTCACCTCGCCGGGGACCCCGACCGGCTGGTCGGCGTGTACGCCGCCGCGGCGGCCAGTGGCTACCTCCTGCACCACCTGTTCCGTAACCCGCGGCTGGACTCGGTCTCCGAGTACGAGCTGATGCTCGCCAACGACAAGGACTCGCTGCCCACCCGGGTGGCGTACCACCTGGATCTGCGGGGACCCGCCGTGGCCGTGCAGACGGCGTGCTCGTCGTCGCTGGTCGCCGTACACCTCGCCGCGCAGGCGTTGCTCGCCCGCGAGTGCGACGTCGCGCTCGCCGGCGCGGCGCACATCCTGCTGCCCACCGGCACCGGCTACCGCCACGAGGTCGGCGGCATCATGTCCCGCGACGGGCACTGCCGGCCCTTCGACGTACGCGCCACCGGAACCGTGGGAGGCGACGGCGCCGCCGTGGTCGTCCTGCGCCGGCTGGCGGACGCCCGCGACGACGGCGACCCGGTGTACGCCGTCATCCGGGGCTCCGCCATCAACAACGACGGCCGGGTGAAGGTCGGGTTCACCGCGCCCGGGGTGGACGGTCAGGTGGCCGCGATCCGGGCCGCCCAGGAAGTGGCCGAGGTCGACCCCGCCACCATCGGCTACGTCGAGGCGCACGGCACCGGCACCGAGCTGGGCGACCAGATCGAGCTACGCGCCCTGACCGAGGCGTTCAACAGCGCCGGGACCTCTCGCGGCGTCGGCGAGGGTCGGTGTGCGCTCGGCTCGGTCAAGTCGATCGTCGGTCACCTCGACGTCGCCGCCGGCGTCACCGGGCTGATCAAGGCCGCGTTGGCGCTGCACCACCGGGTGGTGCCACCCAGCCCGTACTGCACCGAGCCGCACCCCGAGCTGGCCGGCGGCCCGTTCCGGGTGCCCACCGCGCCGCAGCCCTGGCCCGACCTGGGCGGGCCGCCCCGCGCGGCGGTCAGCTCCTTCGGCATCGGGGGCACCAACGCCCACGTCGTGCTCCAGGCCGCCGAACCGGCGCGGCTACTCGCCGACGACGAGCGGTCCGCGCACGTGCTGGTGCTCTCCGCCCGGGACGCCGACGGGCTCGATGTGGCCCGTGCTCAGCTCGCCACCCACCTGGCGGCGAACCAGGACGTGCCGCTGGCCGACGTCGCCTACACCCTGGCCCACACGCGACGGACGTTCGGCCACCGCCTGGTCGCCGTCGCCCCGGACGCCCGCACCGCCGCCGCCCGGCTCGCCGACCGCGACTCGTCCCTGGTCCGGACCGGCGTCGCCACCGGTACGGCGGCCGGCGTGGCGCTGCTCTTCCCCGGCCAGGGTGCGCAGTGCGCGGGGATGGGCCGCACCCTGTACCGCGCGGAGCCGGTCTACCGGGCGAACTTCGACCGCTGCGCCGAGCTGCTGCGCCCGCACCTCGACGTGGACCTGCGCACGCTGCTCTGCCCACCCGGCGAACCGGTCCCCGCCGCACCGGAGCTGGACGAGACCCGACTCACCCAGCCGGCGCTGTTCGCCGTCGAGTACGCCCTCGCCGAGCTGCTGCGGCACCGTGGCGTACGTCCCGTCGCGCTGGCGGGACACAGTCTCGGCGAGTACGTGGCCGCCTGCCTGGCCGGCGTCTTCACGTTGCCCGACGCGCTCGCCACCGTCGCCGTACGCGGCCGGCTCATGCAGGCGCAGGCCCCCGGCTCGATGCTGTCGGTGGCGCTCGGCGTCGACGAGGTCACGGCGCTGCTGCCCGACGGCGTGGAGGTGGCCGCCGCCAACGCGCCGCGCCTCGTCACCGTCTCCGGCACGACGGCCGCCGTCGCCGCGCTCGCCGCCGACCTGCGGGGGCGCGGGGTGGCCTGCCGCGAGGTACGCACCTCGCACGCGTTCCACTCGGCCATGATGGAGCCCGCCCTGGCCGGCTTCGCCGCGCACCTGCGTGAGGTCCCGCTCAGCCCGCCCGCCGTGCCGATCGTGTCGAACGTGACCGGACGCTGGCTCACCCACGACGAGGCCACCGACCCCGACTACTGGGTGCGGCAGCTCCGTCGCCCGGTCAACTTCACCGCCACCGCCGACCTGCTGCTGGGCGAGCGGTACGCGCTGCTGGAGGCCGGCCCGGGCCGCACCCTGGCCACCCTCGTCCGTCAGCACCGGGCGGCCCGCGGTGCGACGGTGCTGACCAGCCTGCCCGCCGACCGCACCCCGACCGGTGAGGACGACGCGGTCGCGCTGGCCGTCGGTCGGCTCTGGCTCGCCGGGGCGCCCGTCGACTGGCCCACCGGACGACGGCGGGTGCCCCTGCCCACCTATCCGTTCGCCCGCGAGCGGCACTGGGTCGACGCGTACCGGCCCGGCCCGGTCACGCTCGACGAGAGCGCGCCGGTCGCCGCCGCCCCACCACCGACCACCCCGGACACTGCCGTCGCGCCGACCGACGAGCCGTACGAGGTGGTGCGGCGGATCTGGGTCGACCTGCTCGGGGTGGACGAGATCGGCCCCGACGACGACTTCTTCGAGCTGGGCGGCCACTCGCTGCTCGGCACCCGGGTGGTGGCGCGGTTGCGCGACGCGTTCGGCGTCGACCTGCCGCCCGCCGCGATCTTCGAATCACCCACCCCCGCCGCGTTGGCGCGTACCGTCGCCGACCTGGCCCGGCCGGCTCCCGTCGTACCGGACGAGGACCTCACCGACCTGCTCGCGGAGATCCGGGCGCTCTCGCCTGAGAGTCTCGCCCGCGAGCTGCACCTGGCCCGACACGAGGAAGGCAACCCATGATGGCTGACGAACACCGCGTGGTGGTCAACGACGAGGAGCAGTACGCCCTGTGGCCCCGGCACCGGGAGGCGCCGGACGGGTGGCGGGACGCGGGCTGCGCCGGCAGCCGCCAGGAGTGCCTGGACTTCGTCACGCGCACCTGGACCGACATGCGCCCCCGCAGCGTCCGCGAACACCTCGCCGCCAGCTGACAACCGAGTCGTCGAGTTGTCAATGTATCGTTGACACGATGACGACGCCGTTGGCCGGCCTGGCCGAGGTGCGTGCCGCTCGTGCGCACCTGGACGAGCGGGAGGCCGAGCTGATCGACCGGGCCCGCCATGACGGCGCGACCTGGGCGCAGATCGCGGCGGCCCTGGGCCTCGGCACGCGGCAGGCCGCCGAGCAACGCCGTCAGCGTCTGGCGGCGGCGCGACGTGCGCGGCGCCAGGACCTGGACCGGGTCTACCCGCGGCAGATCGCCGCGTTGCGGGCCGCGGTGGCCGAACTGGGGCGGTGGATCGCGACGGACCGACGGTGGGACTCCCGCTTCCGTCGGGCGACACTCGTGCGGAGCACCGTGGACGCCGCCCTGGACGCCGACCCGGGCTCGCTCTACGCCCTGGTCCTGCATCTGCGTACGGACCTCGACGATGCGGGCGACCGGCTGCCGCCGTCGGTGCGGACGCTGGCGGCGACGATGTCGACCGCCTTGTCAACGCGGGATTGACGTCTCCTCGCGGCATTGTCTGAGCCCGGCTCAAGAATCAGGATATGAGTCAACCTGACTCAACCTGGGAGGGTTCATGCGGCGTAACGCGAGTCTGTTCGTGGCGATCTCGATGCTGTCCGGCTTCGGCGGCAGCGCCATGGCCCTCGTGTCCGGCATCTGGATCCTGGACCTCAGTGGCTCCGCCGGACTGGCCGCCCTCGCTGGGCTCTGCGTGTATGCCCCGGTGCTCGCCGGCCCGTGGCTGGGTGGCCTGCTCGACCGGGCGTCGCGACGGCCACTGGTGATCGCCGTCAACCTCATGCTGGCGGGCGCGTTGCTGGCGCTCCTCGCCGTGCGTGGCCCCGGGCAGACGTGTGTCATCTTCGTCGTGTCCGGCGCCTACGGCGTCAGCTACGTGCTCATCGACGCGGGGGAGACCGCGTTGCTGCCGTCGGCGCTGTCGGTGGCGGAACTCGGTGCCGTCAACGGGTGGCGTTCCAGCGCCCAGGAGGGCATGAAGCTCGTCGCGCCGCTCGCCGGCACGGGTCTCTACGCCTGGCAGGGCGGCCACGCGGTCGCTGTGCTGAGCGCGGCGATGCCGATCCTGGTCGCCGTCCTCTACCTGGCGGTCCGCCTGAACCGGACGGCACCCGAGCGACTGACGAGGCCGGACCGTGGGCTCCGTGCCGGACTGTCAGTGCTGGCCGGACAGCGGTCCATCCGCGTGCCGGTCCTGCTCGCCGGCGTGTCGATCGCCATGTCCGGCTTCGTGACCGCCGCCCTCTACACGATCGTCAGCACGGACCTACGCCTGCCGACGACCTTTCTGGGGGTCCTGGCCAGTGCCCAGGGCGCCGGCTCCATCCTGGGTGGAATCATGGTGGGCCGGCTCCTGAGCCGATGGGGTCCGGTTTCCGTCGGGCTCGCCGGAACGGTGCTGTTCGCCGTGAGCTGTCTTGCGCGGTGTCTGCCCTGGTGGCAGGCGACGGTGGCGGGTGCGCTCGTCGCCGGCGTCGGGCTGCCGTGGACCCTTGTCGCGGCGGTCACCGCCGTGCAGACGTACACCCCCGTGGCGCTGCTCGGCCGGGTCGCCGCGACGGCCAACACCGCGATGTTCGGGCCGCTCGTGCTGGCGATCCCGCTCGGTTCCGTCGCCGTGCACCTGGGCGGCCGCCCACCGGTCCTCGCCGCCACCGCGCTCTGCCTGGCCGCCGCGACCGCCTCCGCTCGCGATCGTTGGCTGCCCAGCAACACGACACGCCGGCGACACCACCGCTCACCAGCCAACGATCACGACCGGCAGACCTGCGCGACCGGCTGACGAGCGGGCTACACGGGCATCGAGATCGATTCGTGGCCGTACCGTCGTCGGTCAGGTGCCCGTCGTGATTAGCCTTTCGCCATGCGCCCAACCCTGTCACCGCACCGTCCGTCGGTTGACCCACCACCCAGGGTCTCGCGCACGGGTTGGATCGTCGCGGGCGCCGTCATCTTCGGATGCCTGGCGGCGCTCGCCCTGCCGGTCGGCGGCTTTCTCCTGTGGATGTACGCCGGACCGGACGTGGACGAGCCCCGCGCGGCGGCCGACCAGTTCGTCGGTCGACTGGAGCGCAACCACGACGCCGCCGCCTACGAGTCCCTGTGCCAGCAGATCCGGGTGCGGACCGACCTGGCGGCGTTCACCGCGGCGGTGGAACGCATCGGACGGCCCGTGTCGCACACCATGGGCCGGGCCGGCTTCACCGACGAGCCCGGCAAGAGCGCCTCGGTGACCGTCGAACTGACCGGCCGGGACGGTCGGACCACGACGCTCGAACTTCGCCTGGAGTCGGAGGCCGGCTGGCAGGTGTGCAACGACGAATTCGTCGGCTGACCGGCGCGTCACTCCTCGGCGAGGTCGTCGGGGGACTCCAGCGTCGCCTTCACCGCCTGGAGGAAGGCGACCGCCTCCCGTCCGTTGACGACCCGATGGTCGTAGACGGCGCTCAGGTTGACGAACCGGCGCGTCACGACCTGACCGTCCGCGTCCAGCGCCAACTCGTCCTGGGTGCCGCCGATCGCCACCACGCAGGTCTGACCGGGAAAGACGATCGGCCCGGCGAGCACCACGTCGGGATCGGTGTGCAGGGACACGACGATGGTCCCGCCGGCCAGCTCGCCGGCCCGGAAGCCCTCGCCGCCGGCCCGGCTGCGGAAGTCCATCAGCGTCTCGGCGATCTCCGCGCAGGTCAGCTCCTCGACGTCCCGGACCACCGGGATGAACAGGCCCGTGCCGACGTCGATGGTGACGCCGACGTGTGCCGCCTCGGCCAGCCGTACGCTGCTGCCGTCGCCGGGGGAGGCGAAGAGCAACGGGTGGTCCTCGCGCAGCCCGCCGATCACCTTGACCAGCAGTTCCGGCAGGCCGACCAGGGTGCGGGTGGCGCGGGTGAGCTGCCGGGCGACCGCGAGGGCGGCGTCGGCGCGTACCTTGATCACCGCGAGCGCCGCCGGCACCTCGCGGTGCGACTCGGTGACCACGGCGGCCACCGCGCGCTGGGCGCGGGAGAGCGTGTGCACCGGGCGCGGGTCGTCCGGCTCCGGGCCGTCGCCGGCCGCCAGCGCGGCGGCCGCGGCCACCACCACCGGCTCGGTCGCGGCCGTGGGCGCCGCCGACCGGTCGGCCAGTAGGCGTTCCACGTCGGTACGACGCACGACCGCCTTGCCGATCTCGCGCAGCTCGTGGTCGCCGAGGCCGTGCGCGGTGGCGAGTTCCCGGGCCGAGTCGGTGAGTACGGGCCCACCCGGTCGAGCCTCGGGCGTCGGGGCGGCCGGGGTGACCGCGAGGAACCGCTGCCGCGCGTCCTCGTCGTCGAAGACGTGCCCGATGACGTCGCCCGGGGCGCACTCCTGGTTGACCTCGACGAGCCGGTGCAGTACGCCGTCGCCGTCGCTGAGCAGTTCCTCGGCCGCCTTGGACGTCTCCACCTCCGCGATCGGCTCGCCGGCGCGGATCCGCTCGCCGTCCTCGGCCAGCCAGTCGAGCAGGACGTACGTCGTGTCGTTGTTGTTGAGCTTGGGGACGACCAGGTCAGTCACCACTGACGACCTCCTTCACGGCCTGGTGGATGTCGGCGTCCTGCACCAGCACGGTGCGTTCGAGGTGCGCGGCGGTCGGGATGACGCTGTCCGCGGAGTGCACGAGGCGTACGGGCGCGCGCAGCGATCCCCAGAGCCGCCGGTGCACGACCTGCGCCAGCTCCGCGCCCCAGGTGCCGCCGGCGGTGCTCTCCTCGGCCACCACGACCCGTCCGGCCCGCGCGATCGGCGGCAGCAGGGCGTCGGTGTCCAGCGGCCAGAGCCGCGAGGGCACCAGCACCTGGCAGACGACGTCGTCGCGTAGCAGCAGCTCCCGGGCCACCGACACGGCCCGGGCGGCCAACCCGCCGGGTACGACGAGCACGCAGTCGGCCTGCTCCTCCTCGTCCACCCGGACCCGGGCGACGTCGGCGTCGGGGCCGATCAGGTCGTAGCGGAACAGTTCGTCCACCACACCGTCGGCGTACATGCGGGTGGTGTAGAGGACCTTGTCCTCGAAGAGCAGTCCCGGTCCGCCGGTGGCGAGCATTCCGGCGAGGACCGTCCGGTTGTCGTGGAACGGCGACACCTCGTGCACGCTCAGGCCGGGGATGCCGATGAAGTGCTTCAGCGGGCTCTGGCTGTGCGTCGGGCCGTACCCGCGGTTGCCACCGCTGGGGCAGCGCACCACGAGCCGCATCGGCACCCGCCGGCCGTACATGGCGGTGGACTTGCTGGCGAAGTTGAGGATCTGGTCGAACGCCAGCGCCACGAAGTCACTGAACATGATCTCGACGATCGCGCTCTGCCCGGCCAGGGCCAGCCCACCGGCCACGCCGACGATCCCGCCCTCGCTCAGCGGGGTGGACAGCACCCGATCCGGCCAGCGCGCCGACAGTCCCCGGGTCACCTTGAACGCTCCGCCGTACGGGTCGACGAGGTCCTCGCCGAGCACGCTCAGGGTGGGGTCGTCGGCCAGCAGCGCGTGCAGGGCCTGGTTGAGGTTCTCCACCACCCGCTCAGCCACGGTTCTCCTCCGTCCAGCGGCTCGCCGGGCGGCCGGCGACGTCGGCGACGACCTGGGCCACGTACGTCCGTTGGCGTTCGTCGCGCGCGTCGAACTGCTCCGGGTACGCCCGCGCGTAGCGGGCGTACCAGTCGTGCGCCCGCGCGTGCGCGATCTCCTCGGGGCGACGGCTGTCGTCGCCCTTGCTGTGCGGCCCGACCCGGTGGGTGAGCAGCTCCACCACGTACGGCGTGGACCGCTCGCGGACCCGGCGCAGCACCGGTGTCAGCGCGGCGCGGACGACCTCGGTGTCGGTGGAGGTGATCCGGAGGTGGTCCACCCCGAAGGCCCGCGCCCGGCCGCCGATGCTGCCGGCGAGCTGCGCGGTGGTCGGCGTGGACTGGGCGATGCCGTTGTTCTCCACCACCAGCACCAGCGGCAGGCCCCACAGCGCGGCCATGTTCAGCGCCTCGTAGACGGCGCCCTCGCCCCACGTGCCGTCGCCCAGGTAGACCAGCGCCAACCGGCCGGGTTCGGTGCGCTTGAGGTGCAGCGCGACCCCGGCGGCCACCGGCGCGCTCTCGCCCTGCACCCCGGTCGACAGGTAGCGGTCGCGCAGGATGTGCTGGCTGCCGCCGACGCCGTGGCACACCGCGCCCTCGCGGCCCATGACCTCGGCGAGCAGGCCGTGCGGGTCGTCGAACCGGGCCAGGTAGTGGCCGTGGCCCCGGTGGTTGCTGAAGACGAAGTCGCCGTCGTCCAGCAGTGGGCGCAGCGCCACCGGCACGTACTCCTGGCCCAGGCAGGTGTGCGTGGTGCCGTGCAGCTCGCCCCGCCCGAACATGTCCAGCAGCGCCAGCTCGAAGTGCCGGATCAGCAGCAGCAGGTCCAGGTCGGCGTCGGTGAGCCGGGTCGGCGCGGTGGGCGCCGCCTCGGTGCGGGTGGCGGTCACCGGACGACCCCGTCCCGCTCGGCGGCGACCAGGTCGACCAGCTCGCCGACGGCGGTCACCGCCAGGTACGCCCGCAGGTCCAGCCGTACGCCGAGGTCGTCCTCCAGCGCGGAGAGCAGCCGCAGCGCCTCCAGGCTGGTCCAGTGGGCCAGCGACGCGAACCGGACGTCGGGCGACAGCTCGTCGGCCGGTACGTCCGCGACCTGCTCGATGAGGCCCGCGACGGTGGTGAACAGGTCAGGCACGGATGTCTCCCTCCTCCAGGGCGATCCACGCCGGCAGCAGCCGGGGCGGGGGGTGCAGTGGCAGCACGTGTCGGGTGGTGCCGTCCTCGACGGAGGCCACGGTGAAGCCGGCGGACGGCCAGACGGCCCCGCCGGGCTTGTTGCGGGCGGTGGGCCGGAACAGCGCCTCCAGTCGGGTCGCGCCGGCCGAGCGGGCCAGCTCGGTCACCCGGTGCAGGGCCGCCTGTTCGACGCCCCGGGAGAACACCCGGCAGCTCAGCACGAAGTTCTCGATCACCCAGGCGTCCGGATCGGTCCGGTCGAGCCACAGGCCGCCGACCAGCCCCTCCGCGCCGAACCGGTCGGCCACCTCGACGGTGAGCACCAGGTGGTCGGGGGAGTCGGCGCGGGCCTGGGTCTGCGCCTCGGTGTGCGCCCGCTCGGCCATCGTGAACTGGTTGGTACGCAGTCCGAGTTGCGCGACCCGGGGCAGGCTGTGCGCGTCGACGTCCCGGACGGTGACCCGCAACTTCAGCTCATGGAGGTAGTCGGCCGCCGAGTCGAACGTGGCGGCGAAGCGTTCCCGTCCGGCCCGGGCCCGGTACAGCTCGGTGCGTTCCCGGTCGGTGACGCCCGTGGCCAGGACGGTGAAGTGCCCCTCGGTCAGCAGCCGCGTGGAGAAACCGGCCGGATCGCCGGCCAGCTCCACCACTCGTACGCTCGGCAGCTCGTGGCGTACCAGCTCGCACTCGAACGGGCTGTCGTCGGCGAACACGACGGCGTCCAGGCCCAGGTTGAGGCCGGTGGCGAGCTGGCGCAGGTTCTCGTCCTTGCGCCCCCAGTTGACCGCCTGCGCGACGAAGTCGTCGGCGCGCAGCAGCAGGTCCGGATGCTGCGCGAACGCCTCGGTCACCAGGTCCGGGTCGTTCTTGCTGCACACCGCGAGCAGGACGCCCTGCCGGCGAAGCGCCAGGGCGCGACGTTGCACGTCCCGGTGGCAGTTGCCCGGGTAGTCGGCCCCGAGCCGGATGCCGGTGAGCCCGTCGTCGCCGAGCACGCCCGCCCAGAGCGTGTTGTCCAGGTCCAGCGCGAGCACCTTGGCCGTCCGACCGAGGACCGCCCGGCAGAACGTGGCCGCCTCGTGGGCGTACCGGCGCTCCACCGACGGCGTCCACGCCATGCTGGCGAACCGGTACAGGCGCTCGTCGCGCACCGGGCCGTCGTGGTCCACCAGCAGCGCTTCCAGGTCCAGGGTGTACGTCGTGTCCCGTCCGCCCAGCTCCAGGAGCTGGGCGTTCAGCTCCCGCCAGACGCGGCCCAGCTCGGCCCGTCCCCGGAAGCTGACCAGGCTGCGGTGCTCCAACGGCGACAGCGGCACGGTGTGCAGCAGCACCGCGCCGTCGGTGCGGGCGGCGTACCCGCGCAGCGCGGCGGTGAGCACGCCGGCCCGCTCGCGCAGCACGTCCGCGAGGCCGGCCAGGTCGCCGGGGTCCCACTCGGCGGGCAGGAACCAGCCGTCGTGCAGCAGGCAGAGCGTGACGTCCGGCCGGAACTCGGCGAGCGCCGAGCCGGGGTCGCTGAGGTCGAGCACGAGCTGGTCGAAGCCGGAGACGTGGATCTCGGCGGCGATGCCGATCCGCAGCAGCGCCACCCGCAGCAGCGGTTCCAGCGTGCCGGGCGTGAACGTGCCGGTGGCCGCGACCCGCAGCGGGCGCAGCGGGAAGTCGGTGCTGGCCAGTTTCTCGACGGGTACGCCGGCGAGCAGCCGACCGGCGGACGCGACGGTGGTGACCGCCGCGTCGTCCAGGTGGACCAGGCCGGGCGCCAGCTCCGGGTCGGCGGCCGCGCCTGGTCGGCGCAGCCGGCGGATCCGGTGCAGGACCTCCTCGACTCTCATGTTCGGTGTTCCTTCCCGTGGGTGGGTGCGGCGGTCGGTCAGACCCGCAGCAGGGTGCAGACCCAGTGCATGCCGCTGCCGGTGCTGGTCAGGGCGACCAGATCGCCGGTGGTCACCTCGCCGCTGTCGAGGTGGCGCTCCAGGCTGATGAGCTGGTCGGCGCAGCCGATGTGACCGTGCGCGAGGGCCAGCTCGACGTTCGTGCGTTCCAGGTCCACGCCGAGGTCCTTCGCCAGCTCGGCGAACTGCCGCGCGTTGTCGTGGAAGTGCACGAACCGTCGGACGTCGGCGAGCGTGACGCCGGCCCGGTCGCAGGCCGCCTGCACCACCTGCCGGTTGCGTTCGCGGATGGTCGCGACGAACCGGAACATCCGCCGGACATCCCCGGCGAAGAACTCGTTGAGCCGGTCCGCCGGGTCACCGACGCGGGGAGTGCCGGCGTCCGGGGTGAACGGCTGGGCGGCGCCGCCGACGGGCATCCGCATGAAGCCCGCGTACCGGCCGTCGGTGATGGTCTCGGTGGCCAGCCAGCGACACCGGTCGTGGTCGCGGACCAGCACGGCCGCCGCCGCGCCGTCGGAGAAGACGCTGGTGTTCACCTCCATCCGGTTCCAGTACGGCTCGCACACCCGGTTCGCGCCGATCACCAGCGCCGTGCGGTAGCCGGGGTGGGTGGCGAACCGCCCGGCCACCGTGTCGAACGCGGCCACCCCGCCGCCGCACGCCTGGTTGAGCAGCACCGCCTCGGCCCGGTGCGCGCCGAGGCGGGCCTGGGTGTGCGCGGCGGGGTCCCAGTAGAGGTATTCGGCCAGGTCGGGGATGGCGAGCACCACGAGGTCCACGTCGGCGGCGGACAACCCGGCCCGGTCCAGGGCCGTGCCGCCGGCCACCACCGCCAGGTCGGTCACCCCGACACCGGGACCGGCCCGGTGGAAGGTCCGGTACTCCCAGGACCGAAGACGATCAAGATCCTTGGTGTACGCGGCCGCGGCCGCCGCCACGTCGACCGGCTCGCCGAGGACGTGGGCCAGGGCGGCCACCCCGACGCCGACCGGCGGCGCGCTCATCGCCCCACCGCCGTCGCTGCCGTCGCGGCGTCGGCTGTCCCGGCGTCGGGCGTCGCGGCGTCGGCTGTCGCGGACCCCGTCGTCGAGTCCGCCGAGGCGCGCGCGGCGCGGAGCCGGACCCGGGGATCGGCCGGCGCGAGACCATCCACCTCGGACAGGAAGCGCCGGGCGGTGCCGTTGCGGCCCGTGTCGGTCCACCGGACGACCACCTCGTCCGCGCCGGCCGCGCCGGCCCGCCGGGTCACCTCCCGCAGCACGGCCGCCTCGACGCCCTTGCCGAGCACCGGACAGGAGAGCGAGAAGACGTCGACGGTCCACCGGTCGGCGCCTCGATCCAGCGCGACGAGGCCCGAGGTGCCGTAGTCGCCCAGCCGGTCGCGGACCCGGATGGCCAGGAGGTCGTCGGCCCGCGCGGCCAGCGCGGCGGCCGGTGGGGCCGAGGTCAGCGCGAAGTCGTGCGCCCGGGCCACCACCTCGGCGACCTCGGCGACGCCGTCCGCGACGACGGGCAGATAGTCGACCTGGACGTCCAGGCCGGCCACGAAGTCGTCCAGGGCCAGCGCGGCGTGCGGCGCGGCGGCCGACCGGGCCGGTCCGCCGCTCCACCGCCGCTCCGGCAGCCGGTCGGTCAGCCCGGCCGCCCGCAGCTCGTCCGACCAGGCCGCCGGGTCGGCCCCGAGCGGCACGCGTCGCGGTGGCCCCTCGACCGCCAGCCCTTCGCCGGTCGGCCGTTCGCCGGTCGGCCCTTCGCGCGTCGGCCGTTCGCCGGTCCGCTCTAGCTGGGCCGCGCCGACGCCGGCCAGCACGATCTGGGCTGGGGCGACGTCCAGCTCGGCGGCGATGTCCGCGAGCTGTTCGCCGATCGGCCGGTCGTCGGTGACCCAACCGTCGAGCACGCTCAGCAGGTCGACGGCGTCGCCGTCCGACCAGCACCCGTCGCCGGTGGCCCGCAGCGCCACCCGTACGCCGGCGGCGCGCAGTTCGCGCAGCGCCGGCAGCAGGTGCGCCGCGCCGGTCAGCCCGTCGCCGTCGACGACCAGCGCCCGGCAGCCCGCGCCGAACCAGGACGCCACCAGCGTGGCGGCGGTCGCCCCGAGCCGGGCGAAGACCTCCTCGGTGTACGGCACCTTGGCGAGGCGGAACAGCACCGGGTGGTGCGCCCGGTCGTCGCCGACGGCGCGTACCGCCTCGTCGGCGTCGACGAGCAACACCCACGGGTCGCCGGCCAGCCGGTCGCGCAGGCGTTGCCGTACGACGGTGGCGCTGGCGACCAGCCCGTCGGCGTGCATCGCGTCCGCCGGCCCGGACGGGCGGGCGGTGGGGATCGCCGGCAGCACGTACACCAGCAGGGCGCCGTGCCGACGCGCGGCGGTGACGGCCGCCTCGGCCCCGGCCACCAACTCCGTCGCCCAGGCGTCGCCAGCCGCGCCGGGTTCGCCCGCCTCCTCGAGGCGTTGCGCCACCACCAGCACGTCCGGCCGGACGTCGGCGAGGAAGCCGTCGGTGGCCAGGCACTGCTGCACGACCTGCTGGAACGGGCCGACGGTGAGCGTGGCGGAAAGACCGCGCTCGTGCAGGTCCAGGCCCAGGTACGGCACCAGCGGGTCCGCCGTGTAGCTGGCCAGCAGGGCGACGCGCAGCGCCGGGGCCGGCCGCTGACGGGTGAGCGCCTGCCAGCGGGCGCGTCGGGTGAACAGGACGATGCTCATCGCGTCTCCGTGCCCTTGGCGCGCAGCACGGTCCGCAGCTCGCCGACGCTGCGCACGTCGCGGATCTCGTCGAAGGCGAAGGAGAGCCCGTAGACCTCCTCCAGGGTCACCACCAGTTGCAGGTGGCGCAGGCTGGTCCAGGTGCCGATGGTCTCCGGTCCGGACTCGTCGGTCACCTCGGCCGGGTCGACCTCCAGGACCCCGGCCACCACCTCGGTCAGCGTCACTTCGCCACCACCGCGCGGTCGTCGGTCAGCTCCTCGGTGCCGGTCGGCGAGGGCAGCGGGGCCGGCGGGTCGGTCGGCTCGTCGTAGTCGGGCAGGTCGGTCTCCATCCGGCGGACGCTCGGCGAGGCGAACCCGGCCGCCGCCACGCCGATGCCGAACACACCGACGATCACGAAGATCAGGCCCATCCCGGCGCCGGGTCCGCTGCCGACCAGCCACCCGAAGTACGGCACGCCGGGGCCGCCCTCGCGCATCATCGGCTCGAACCAGCGGTCCGCGGCGATGCCGGCCAGGGCGGTGCCGCCGGGGTACGCCAGGTCCTCGATGAACTGCCGGGCGGCGAAGACCCGGCCCTGGTGGGACGGCTCGACCTTCTCCTGCCACACCGACTGGGCGTACCCGTCGATGAAGGGGATGGACAGGTGCAGGAAGAGCAGGGCGACGGACCAGACGATGATGCTGTCCCCGACGCCGTAGACGATCCGGCCGAGGACGCTGAACACCAGGATGGCGATGAGCATCCGACGGATCTTGTGGCGGGTGTTGGGCAGCAGCCCGAGCAGGAGCGCGCCGACCACCCCGCCCACCGCGCCGATGGTCTGCACCAGGCCGACCGCGTTGGTGCTGCTGTCGGTGCGGGCCAGGATCTGCGGCACCAGCAGGGCGAAGCCGACCGCGGCGAGCACGTTGATGGCGAACATGATCGCCTCCAGCCCGGTGAACGCCCGGCTGGTCAGGATGTAGCGGAAGCCGTAGATCGTGTCGTACCAGAAGCCGCCCTCGTCCGGCTGTGTCGAGCGGGGCCGGGGTGGGAGTTGCACCAGCAGCACCGCGCCGATCGCCACGACGTAGGAGAGCGCGTCGACGAGCAGGATGACCTTGATGTCCATGAGACCCAGCAGGGCGGCCGCGAAGCCGGGGGCGAAGATCACCGGGATGGTCCGGACCGCGAACATCATCGCGTTGGCCCTCGGGTACTGGCCCTTCTCCATCATCACCGTGATGGTCGCCTGGTACGCGGGGAGCTGGAACGCGAGGAACGCGCCGGTCACCAGGTTGACCAGGTAGAGGTGCCACACCTCGACCGAGCCGCTGAGGAACAACAGCAGTACGACGGCGGTGGTGAGCGCCGAGCCGACGTCACTGAGCACGATGGTCAGTCGTCGTCCCCACCGGTCGACGAGCGCGCCGGCGATCGGGCTGAAGATGACTGTCGCGCCGAACGCGAACGCCATCAGCATGGTCAGGTCGAAGGCCCGGCCGGTGGCGTCCCACACCCAGATGCTCAGGGCGAAGTTCGTCATCCGGGTGCCGAGCGCCGACAGCAGCTGGCCGAACCAGATCGTGGTGAACCCGGCGAACCGGGACGGGCGTCGGAACGCCATGGGGTCTCCTCCTACTGCCGTGGCGGTTGCCCGGGGCGTCCGGCCAGGCGCAACAGGCCTCGCCGGATGCCGTCGAGCAGGTTCTCTGCGGTCTCCGGCCGGAAGGCCGGAGTGGCGTAGCTCAGATCGACGCGCAGCTCGGGGCCGGTGAGCGACCCCGTCACGTCGAAGGGGAAGGGCCAGTGCCCGTCGGGGTCCTCGGTCGGTCCGAACGGCGCCGCGCAGACGTCGAGGAGGTGGTTGGCCGGGGCGACGTCGTCGAAGCCGTACCCGCCCATGTAGTTGACCGCCACCGTCGGCGCGGCGGTGGCGGCCAGCCGGGCGCGCACGTCGTCGTCCGGGCAGAGGTGACGCAGCAGCGCGTAGCCGATGCCGTTGTCCGGGACCCGGCCGAGCTGGCGGATCACCGAGCGGACCGAGCGGGTCGCGTCTGCGGTCGTGGGCAGCTCCAGGCGCAGTGGGTAGAGCACCTGGAACCAGCCCGTCGTACGGCTGACGTCGACGTCGTCGAAGAGCGGTTCCCGGCCGTGACCGGTGGTGGCGACGGTGACCGCGCCCCCGGTATGCCCCGCGACGGTGTCCACCACCGCCCAGACGAGCAGGTCCCGCACGCTGGCGCGCAGCCGACGGGCGGCGGCGTGCAGCCCCCGGGTCGCGGCCTCGTCCAGGGTCACGGTGGTCAGGCCCAGGTCACCGAGGCGGATCGGCGTGGCGGACGGCTCGTCGGCCAACCGGGACAGCACCCCCTCGTCGGCCTGCGCCAGCCAGAACGGCACCTGCGCGCGCAGTTCCGGCGAACCCGCGTGCCCGGCCAGTCGCCGCGCCCAGTCCCGGTACGACGTGGTCTTGGCCGGCAGCGTCGGTTCGACACCGCGTTCGAGCTGGTCGCACAGCGTCTCCAGATCGGCCAGGAGGACGCCCCGGGAGACCGCGTCGACGACCAGGTGATGGTTGACGAGCAGCAGCCGGTCGGGCAGCTCCGGGCCGAGCCGGAAGTGCGCCACCCGGGCCAGCGGGCCGGCTTCGAGGTCCAGGCCGGTCTGCGCCTCGACGCAGTGGGCCTCGACCGCCGCCTTCCGCTCGTCGACACCGAGCCCGGTCAGGTCGTAACTGACGAACGGCACGGCGTCGGCCGGGTCGCCGTGGTGCTGATGCCAGCTCCCGTCCGCCTGCCGGGTCAGGCGCAGCCGCAGCGCGTCGTGCTGGGCCACCAGCCGACGTACCGCCTCGCGGACCAGGTCGGTCGGGAGCGGCCGGGCCAGCTCGAGGTAGTAGGGGTGGTTGAACAGGGCGGGCCGACCCATGGTGGGGGCGATGACGTCGGTGAACCAGCGCTGCGCGCCGGTCAGCGGTGCGTCGCCGCGCACCTCGCCCTGCTCGGCGTTCGGCGTCGCCGTGGTCTCCCCGAGGCTGGCGGCCAGCTCGGCCACCGTGGGGTGGCGGACGAGCTGTCGGGGGGTGAGGTGGATGTCGGCGGCCGCGCAGCGGGCCACGAGCTGCATGGCGAGCAGCGAGTCGCCGCCGGAGGCGAAGAAGTCGTCGGTGATGCCGAGCTGGTTGGTCCGCAGCAGCTCCGACCAGATCGCCACGAGCTGGCGTTCCCGGTCGGTGCGCGGCGCGGCGGCGGCCCGGTCGGCCGAGCGCCGGTACCCGTCGGCGACCGCGCCGCGCACCGCCGCCGCGTCACCCAACTCGGTGGCGACCTCGGCCAGCAGGCCGACGGGGATCCGGTCGACGGGCGCGTCGCCGTCCACGGTGGTGTCGGCGTCGAGCGACCAGAGACCCCGCAGCAGCTCCGCCGGCCCGACCCGCTCGTCGACGGGCAGCGCCGGGACGTCGGGCGGGGCGGGTGTGGTGGCCGGATGAAGGAGCAGGGTGGCCGCGTCGGTGGGAGGCGTCGGGGCGTACCCGATGATCCCGGCGGTGACCAGCGCGGACAGCTCCGCGCGCTGCGGCGTCGTGGTGAGCAGCACCTCGCGCCCGGCGCGGGCCTGGGCGGCGAGCAGCCGTGCCAGCTCCGCCTGCCGGTGCGCCGGCCCGGCCGGCACGACCAGCCGGCGCAGCGCCGGGTGCCGGACCGCCCGCCGCACCAGCAGCGTCGCGGTGACCGCCGCCAGCTCCGGCGACCAGGCGTCGCCGGGCGGTTCCGGCACCCGGTAGCGCCGCGCCCAGGCCGCCACGGAGACGACCTCGACGTCCGGCCGGGCCTGGGCCAGCCGCGCGGTCAGCTCCGCGAAGACGGCGGTGTACGGCGACGTCCGGTACGACGGCGACGGCGGGCAGACGGCGATCGTCAGCGCCGCCGCGCTGTGCGCCCGGTGCACGTCCAGCGCCGACAGCAGCTCGGCGAAGAAGTCGCGCAGCCCGACGATGCCCGCCGCGAGCGGACCGGGTGCGAGGCGGTCCTCCCAGCGCAGGACCAGCGCGTTGCGGTCACGCCGGCTGGTCGCCAGGCCGGCGGCCGGGTCGCGCAGCACCCGCAGCAGCGCGCCGGGCGCGAGCTGGTCGAGGGTGTGCGGCAGGTTGAGCAGCCCGGCCCAGAAGCGGACGGTCTCGGCGAGCCGCGGAACCTCGACGGTGCCGCCGATCACCAGCCGGGGCACGGGCGGCGTCGGCCGCCGGGAAACGGGCGCACGGCGACCCGCGCCGATCGGCGCGTCCGGTCGACGCACCCCGTCGTCGAGCACCTTCGCCAGCCCGGTCAACAGCCGGACCATCCGCTCCGGGGTGAACAGGTCGGCCCGGTACGCCAGGTCGGCGTGCAGGTCGTCGCCCTGCCAGGTGACGCTGAGGAAGAGGTCGAAGTCGACACCGACGCTCGGCACCTCGACCGGCGTGGCGGTCAGCCCGGCGAACTCCGGCAGCTCGTCGGCGCCGTCGAGGACGTTGAGCACGCACTGGAACAGCGGGTGGTACGCGGCCTGCCGGGGCAGCCGCAGCGCCTCCACGATGGTCGCGAACGGCAACCCCTGGTGCCGGTACGCCTCCCGGGCCGTGCGATGGGCCCGGGTCACGAGCTGCCGGAACGTGGGCCGTCCCGCCACGTCCATCCGCAACGGCAGCAGGTCCGCGAAGCACCCGATGAGCGGGGCGAGCTCGGCGCGTTCCCGGCCGGCGGTGGGCGTGCCGAGCACCAGGTCCGGCTGCCCGCTCTCGGCGTGCAGCAGGGCGGCGAAGCCGGCCAGCAGGACGGCGAACGGCGTGACGCCCTCCGCCCGGGCCAGCTCCCGCACCGCCGCGCCGAGCCCGGCGCCCAGCCGCTGGGCCTGATACCCGGCGACGTCCGAGCGCTCGTCGGGACGGGGCTGGTCGGTGGGCAGGTCCAGCAGCGGCGGCGCGTCCGCCAGTCGCTTGCGCCAGTACGCCAGGTGCGGCTCGACGGCGGCCGACGCCAGCCAGTCGCGCTGGTGGCGGGCGTAGTCGGTGAACTGCACCGGCAGCGGCGGCAGTGGCCGGTCGACACCGGTGGCGTGGTGGGCGTACCGGGCGGCGAGATCGTCGAGCAGGATGCTCCACGAGGTGTTGTCGCAGACGATGTGGTGCATGCCGAGCAGCAGGTGCCAGCGCTGGTCGGGCAGCCGCAGCAGGCGGGCGCGCACCAGCGGCCCGGCCGCCAGGTCGTACCGGTGCGCGGCCAGCTCGGCGGCCGCCCGGCGCAGCGTACGGGCGTGCTTCGCCGCCGGCAGCGCGGTCAGGTCCAGCGTCTCCAGCCACGGGTCGACGTGCGGGTGCACCACCGGCTCGGGCTCGCCGTCGCGGCCCCGGAAGGTGGTCCGTAGCACCTCGTGCCGGGCCAGCACGTCGTCGAATGCCCGGCGCAGCGAGGTCTTGTCGAGGTCGCCGCGCAGCTCGACGGCGGCCGTGGTGTTGTGCCGGACCACGTCGTCGTCGAGCTGGTCGAGCGCCCAGAGCCGTTCCTGCGCCGAGGACGCCACCGCCGGTGTACCCGTCGGGGCGGGGGTGAGCGGGGCGAGCGCGGTGGCGTCCTCAACGGCGTCCAGCACGGCGGCGAGCCCGGCCACGGTCGGGTTGGTGAACAGGGTGTAGAGCGACACCTCCCGGCCGAACTCGGCCTGCACCTGCGACAGCAGGCCGGTGGCGAGCAGCGAGTGTCCACCGAGGCCGAAGAAGTCGCTCGTCACGCCGACCTGTTCGACGCCGAGCGCGGCGGCCCAGAGGCCGGCGAGCCGCTCCTCGGTGGGGGTGCGCGGCGCGACGACCTCCTCGTCTCCGGCGGTCCGGACGGGGGCCGGCCGGCTACGCTCGGCGACCGCCGCGGCGGTGTTCAGCTCCTCGACGACGTACCCGGCCCGCTCCGACCCGATCGTCGTGCACAGCTCATTCGGGCCGGCGCCCGTCAGCGGCGGGTCCAGCGCCCAGACGTGGGCGAGCTGCCGGCGCAGGTCCGCTACGCCGGTGGGCACGGCCAACGCCAGCACGCCCGGGTACGCGCCGCGCCACCCCGCCACGGCCTGCGGATCGGTGTCGAGGACCATCGTGGTGGCCGGGTCGGCGGCGGCGAGAGCATCCGCCGTGTACGCCCGCACCTCGTGACCGGGCAGCGCGTCGGCGAGCCGGTCGACCGGCAACCGCTCGCCATCGACGAGCACGAGGCGGCGTGGCTGACCGGCGAGCCGCCGCAGCTCGCGCAGCGCGATCGTGCCCAACGCCGCGAAGTACTCCCCGGTGTACGGCACGTGGCCCAACTCGTCCGCGCGCTCGTCGTCCACCTCGGCGACCGGGTAGGCGTCGGCGTGGTCGGCGGCCCAGACCGTGTGGACCCCCGGGGTACGTGCCGCCACCGCCGCCAGCCGGTCGTCGAGCCGGCCGTACTCCTGGTCGGCGGCGCGCGGCGAGGCGGGGCAGACCACCAGCAGCAGCGGCGCGTCGGTTCGCCGCCGGTACGCCGCCACCGCCGCGTCGAGGTCGTCCATCGCCGCGTCGAGGGCCCCGGCGGTGTTCTCCTGCCGGCGCAGCCAGTCCTCGAAGCGCAGCAGGCACACCGTGGCGTCGACCGTTGGCCCGGCCAGCAGGTGGGCCACCAGCTGGCCGTACCCGACCAGCTCCACCGACGCGGGTACGCGCAGGAAGCGCAGCCAGAACTCCACCGGGTCGCGCAGCGGGTCCACGGTGAAGGTGGCCGCCAGGGCGATCCGGTGCCGGCGCAGCCCGGGCACCTCCGACAGTGGACGGTCCGGGTCGTCCACCATGGCGCGCAGCAGCTCCGGCAGCCGGCCCACGGTCGCGGCGATCGTCTCGTCGAGGTACAGGTCGGCGTTGAAGTCGACCGCGCCGTCGATCCGGTCACCCTCGACGGTCAGGCTGACGAACAGATCGAAGTCGGTGAGCCCGCTCTCCGCCGGCACCGGGCGGAACGTCGCACCGGCGGCCTGCCGCTGCCGTACGCCGCCGTCGGTCATGGTCGCCAACACCTGGAAGAGGGGATTCACGCTGGGGTCGCGGACCGGACGGACCTCCTCCACCACCCGCGCGTACGGGGCCTCCTGGTGGGCGTACGCCTCGCTGACCGTCCGGTGCACCCGCCGGACGAGGTCGCGGACGCTCGGGTCACCGGTGCTGTCCACGCGCAGCACCAGCATGGTGGCGAAGCAGCCGATCAGCGGCTCCAGGTCGGTGCTCGCCCGGCCCGCGGCGGGCATCCCGAGCAGCAGGTCGTCCTGGCCGGTGGCCTGGCGCAGCAGGGCGGTCAGCCCGGCGAGGACCACCGCGTTGACGGTGGCTCCGGCACGGCGGGCCAACCCGCCGAGGGCGTCGGTCAGCTCGGCCTCGACGGTGAACGGCAGGCTCCGGCCCCGGTGGGTCTGCACCGGCGGCCGGGGCCGGTCCGGCGGCAGCGTGGACCGGGCCGGCGCCGAGGCGAGTCGTTCCCGCCAGTGCGCCAGGTGACCCGCCAGCTCCCGTTCGGCCTCCGGCCCGCGGCGGGCGGCGACGTGCGCGACGAACCGGGTGCGCAGCGCGGGCAGGCCGGCCGGGGCGTCCCCGGCGAACTCGCCGTACCAGCGCACCAGCTCCTCGACGAACACACCGGCCGACCAGGCGTCGAAGACGATGTGGTGCGCGGTCACCAGCAACAGGTGCTCGTCGTCGGCGAGGGCGACCAGCCGGGCCGCGAGCAGCGGTCCGCTGGTCAGGTCGAAGCGGACCGCCGCGTGCGCCGCGATCTCCCGTTTGGCCGTTGCCTCCCGCTCCGACGCGGGGAGCCCGGTCAGGTCGAGCAGCGGCAGCGGCACGTCCAGGGCGTCCGACACCCGTTGGGTGACGACGCCGTCGACGGTCGCGAAGACGACCCGCAGCGCGTCGTGCCGGGCCACCACCGCGTTGACCGCCCGGTGCAGCGCCGCGACGTCGAGCGGACCGGTGATCCGCTCGGCGAAGGGCACGTTGTAGACGGGCGTGCCGGGCTCCAGCCGGTCGAGGAACCAGAGCTGCTCCTGGGTGAAGGAGAGCGGGAAGGCCGCCGTCGCGGGCGTGGGTGTCGGATCGGCGCGGCCGGCGCGGCTCTGGCCGGCTTGGCTCTGGCCGGCGCGGCTCTGGCGCAGCCGCAGGGCCAGCAGCTCCCGCTGCTCGGGGGTGAGGTCGGCGAGGTCGGGGTGCAGGTCCTGGGTCATCGGGTGGCCCCTTCGACGTACGCGCGGTCGGCGGCCGGCCCGCCGTCGAGCAGGCGGGACAGCGGGGGAGGCGTGTCGTGCAGGTAGAGGTGGCCCCCGGGGACGACGGTCAGCGAGAAACCGGCCGCGGTGCAGGCCGCCCAGCCGGCCACGTCGTCCGGGCTGACCAGGGGATCGTCGGCGGCGGCCACCGCGTCCACGGGCAGCGGCAGCGGCGGCACGGTCGTCGGCCGGTAGGACGCGACCACGCTCAGGTCGGCTCGCACGGTGGGCAGGATCAGCTCCAGCAGGCCGGAATCGGCGAGCACCTCGTCGGGTATCCCGCCGAGGTCGTGCAGCCAGCGGGTCAGCGCCGCGTCGTTGAGGCGGTGCGCCGTGCCGAGTGGCGCTGCGTCGCCCGGCGGACGGGCCGCCGAAACCACCAGCCGTTGCGGTGCCGGGCCGCCCCGGGCGACCAGGCGGGCGGCTATCTCGTACCCGATCAGGCCGCCCATGCTGTGCCCGAAGATCGCGAACGGCGTCGGCACCCGCGCGGCGATCGCGTCGACAAGCGGCGGTACGAGGTCGTCCATCGTGCTCAGCGGCGGTTCGGCCAGCCGACGCTCACGGCCGGGCAACTGCGCGGCCCACACCTCCACGTCGTCGCCCAGCAGAGCGGCCCACGGCCGGTACGCGCCGCCGCCGGCACCGGCGTACGGCAGGCACACGAGCCGCAGCCGGGCCGCTGGACGAGGCGCGACGCAGGTCAGCCAGGCGGTGACGTCGATGGTCGTCGGCGGGGATACGGGTGGTGTCGCCATGCCCGCACACGCTAGGAACGGGCCGTGAGAGCGGTCTTAGCGTCGGCTGAGCGTTCCTGGCGGTGTCCGCTGCGCGCGGGCGGCTCGACTCACCCCGTCGGGGTGGCCGCGATGGCGTAGTGCGGCCGGTGCGGGCCGCCGTCGGGGCGCTCCAGGCGCTCCACCTCGGTGAAGCCGGCCCTCGTCAGCCGCGCCGAGATCTCGTCGACCGGCCACCGGTACGCGGTCGTGACCTTGTGGTCGAAGGCGTCGACCTCGTCGCCGGAGAAGAGACCCAGCACCAACGTCCCGGACGGGGTCAGGGCCCGTCGGAATGTCGTCAGTACGCCGTCGAGGCGCTCCGGGGGCAGGTGGATCAGCGAGTACCAGGCCAGGATTCCGGCGACGGAGTGGTCGGCCACGTCGAGGTCGTCCAACGACCCGAGGTGGTAGGTGCCGCCCGGGTGGGTCGCCCGGGCGTGGTCGACGAACTCGGGGACGATGTCGATGCCCGTGGCGTCGGCGCCCAGGGACCGCAGGTGGTCGGTGAGGTGGCCGGGGCCGCACCCCAGGTCGAGCACCTTCCCGGGTCGACCCGCCAGGTGCCGGCCGATGAAGGCCAGGTCATCGGGCTCCACCTGCTCCCGGGTGCCGAACAGTTCGATGTAGAGATCCGCGACCGCGCCGTACGCCTGCCGTACCTGGTCCGTGCTCACCGCGCGACTATAGAGGGCCATCGGGATCAGGGTTGCTCGGTGGAAGACCTGAGGCGGAAACCCGGGCCGTACCGGGGCTGCGCCCGGAGGTCTGGCGGGTGGGGGCGGCCAGATGATGGCCCGCATGAAACGAGCCGCATTCTTCGTGATCGCCGGGCCGGCCTGCATCGTGGGCTACGGGCTCGTCCGTCTCTGGGGCAGGTCCGACGGGACGTACGGTCCCGGGTTCGACTGGCAGGCCGCGCACCTGGTCGGCCTCGCCGGCATGGTGGCGTTCGTGCCGGTGGTGCTGGCGCTGGCCGGTCTGCTGCGCCCCGGCCCGTGGCGTACGTCGGTCGTGGCCGTCACGCTGGTCGGGCTCGCCGCCACGATGGTGCAGTTCGGCGCCGACATCGTCGAGGGTCTGCTGGCCGCCGACCGGGCGGAGATGTCGGCCCTCGGCCGGGACTTCAAGAGCGTGCCCGGCGTCGAGGTGCTGTTCTACGACGTCGTACCGCAGCTGTTCTTCCTCGGTCTGCTCGTCCTCGCGGGCATGCTCGCGGCGCACCGGCGGCTTCCCTGGTGGAGCGTGGCCCTGCTGCTCGTCGGCATCGTCCTACCGGCCGTCACGCTCGACCTGCTGCCGCTCGGCGGCCTGTGTATGGCGATGGCGCTCGCGCCGACGCTGCCGGCCCTGCGCCGGGACGACGCGCCGGACCAATCGGAAACCGTAATTGGATCTTCCTTGCCGGAGTCGCCCTGAGCTGCCGAGATAACGCTCTCTCGGATAGTGCGGAAGTCCTTGACGAGGTGGTAATCGACCCGTAACGATGCATGCACCTCACCACCACCGGCGTGATCGGCGCACGTCGTCCCGCGAAAGGACCTATCCGTGCGCAGATCCCTGAGAGCGTGGCTTGGCGCTGTGTTGAGCGCGATCCTCGTCTTGGGCGGCGTCGTCGCCACGCCACCCGCGGCCAGCGCCGCCCCGTTCACCGTCCTGGTCTTCAGCAAGACCGCCGGATTCCGGCACGGCTCGATCACCCCCGGCATCACGGCGATCCAGCAACTCGGCGCGGCCAACGGCTTCACCGTCGAGGCCACCGAGGACGCCGGCCAGTTCACCGACGCGAACCTCGCCCGGTTCGCGGCGGTGATCTGGCTGTCCACCACCGGTGACGTCCTCAACGCCACCCAGCAGGCCAGCTTTGAGCGCTACATCACGGCCGGCGGCGGGTACGTGGGCGTGCACTCCGCCTCCGACACCGAGTACGACTGGCCGTGGTACGGCGGGCTCGTCGGCGCGTACTTCGCCTCGCATCCGGCCGAGCAGACCGCCACCGTGACGGTCGCCGACCAGGTGCACCCGTCCACCAAGGGGCTGCCGCAGCGGTGGAGCCGCTTCGACGAGCTGTACAACTACCGCGCCAACCCCCGGGGCACCGTGCACGTGCTGGCCACCCTCGACGAGAGCACCTACACCGGCGGCAGCATGGGGTACGACCACCCGATCTCCTGGTGCCAGAACTACTCCGGCGGCCGGGCCTGGTACACCGGCCTCGGCCACACCGACGCCTCGTACACCGACGCGGCCTTCCGGCAGCACCTGCTCGGCGGCATCCAGACCGCCGCCGGTGCGGTCACCGCCGACTGTGGCCCGACGGTCACCACGAACTTCCAGCAGGTGGCGCTGGCCAAGGGCGCGGCTGAGACCGGCGAGCCGATGAGCCTGACCGTCCTGCCCGACCGGGGTGTGCTGCACACCGCCCGCGACGGCGTGATCCGGCACACCGACGCCGCCGGCAACACCAAGGTCGCCGGCACCCTCGCCGTCTACACCGGCGACGAGGAGGGCCTACAGGGCATCAAGGCCGACCCCAACTTCGCCACCAACCGCTGGGTGTACGCGTACTACGCGCCCCCGTTGAGCACGCCCGGGGGCGGGGCGCCGGCCACCGGCACGCCGGCCGACTTCGCCGTCTGGGACGGGGTTAACCGGTTGTCCCGCTTCACCGTGAACGCCGACAACACGATCAACATGGCCAGCGAGACGCTGATCCTCAACGTGCCCACCAGCCGGGGCATGTGCTGCCACGTCGGCGGCGACATGGACTTCGACGCGGCCGGCAACCTCTACCTGTCCACCGGGGACGACACCAACCCGTTCGACTCGGCCGGTTTCACCCCGATCGACGAGCGGGCCGGCCGCAACCCGGCCTTCGACGCGCAACGCACCGCCGGCAACAGCAACGACCTGCGCGGCAAGGTGCTGCGCATCAAGCCGAGCGCGGCGGGCGGCTACACCATCCCGGCCGGCAACATGTTCGCGCCCGGCACCGCCCGGACCCGCCCGGAGATCTACGCGATGGGCTTCCGCAACCCGTTCCGGATGAGCGTGGACAAGGCCACCGGGATCGTCTACCTCGGTGACTACGGACCCGACGCGGGCACCGCCGACCCGAACCGGGGTCCGGCGGGCAACGTCGAGTTCGCCCGGATCGACCGGCCGGGCTTCTACGGCTGGCCGTACTGCACCGCCCGCAACGACGCCTACAACGACTACACCTTCCCGTCCGGGCCGTCCGGGGCGAAGTTCAACTGCGCCGGCGGGCCCGTGAACGACTCGCCCAACAACACCGGCATCACCCAGCTCCCGCCGGCGATTCCGGCCTGGCTGCCGTACGGCGGTTCCGGCTCGCCGCCCGAGTTCACCGGCGGTGGCCTGTCGCCGATGGCCGGCCCGGTCTACCGGTACGACCCGAACAACACCTCGCCCGTGGCGTTCCCGCAGTACTACGACGGCACCTTCTTCGCGGGCGAGTTCGGCCGCCGCTGGATCAAGAACGTCAAGCTCGACTCCACCGGTCAGCCACTGAAGATCAACCCGTTCCCGTGGACCGGCACCCAGGTCATGGACATGGAGTTCGGCCCGGATGGCGCGCTCTACGTGCTCGACTACGGCACCGGCTGGTTCAACGGCGACGCCAACTCGGCGCTCTACCGCATCGAGTACGCCCGCGGCGGCCGCGCGCCCGTACCGAAGGTCACCGCCACCCCCACCAGCGGCACCGCGCCGCTGACCGTGGCCTTCTCCTCGGCCGGCACCCTCGACCCGGACGGCGACCCGTTCACCTACGCCTGGGACTTCGACAACAACGGCACCACCGACTCGACCGCCGCGAACCCGAGCTTCACGTACACCACCAACGGCACCCGCAGCCCGACGCTGACCGTGCGGGACACCACCGGCAAGACCGCCACCGCGAGCGTGGTCGTCACCGTCGGCAACAGCGCCCCGGTGGTCACCGTGAACACCCCGTTGAACGGGCAGACCTTCACCTTCGGGGACGCGATCCCGTTCTCCGTCACGGTCACCGACGCCCAGGACGGCACCATCAACTGCGCCCGGGTCAAGGTGAACTACGTCCTCGGCCACGACTCGCACGGCCACCAGCTCGCCAGCACGCAGGGCTGCACCGGGGTCATCCAGACCTCGGCCGACGGCGAGCACGACACCGCGGCGAACATCTTCGGCATCATCGACGCCGAGTACACCGATCTGGGCGGGGGTGGCCAGCCGGCGCTGACCACGCACACCCAGGCGGTGCTGCAACCCCGCATCCGCCAGGCCGAGCACTTCGGTGACTCGTCCGGCGTGCAGATCGTCGCCGGGGCGGCCGGGCACGGCGGGGCAGCGGTCGGATACATCGACAACAACGACTGGATTTCGTTCCGTCCGTACAACCTGACCGGCATCCAGTCGTTCAGCGCCCGGGTCGGCGCGCCGGCCGGCGGCGGCGGGACGCTGGAGCTGCGCGTCGACTCACCCACCGGGCAGTTGGTCGGCTCGGCGACCGTCACCTCCACCGGCGGGTACGCCAACTTCGCCACGGTCACCGGTGGAGTGACCGCGCCGACCGGCACCCGGACGCTGTACCTGGTCTTCAAGGGCGCCGGTCCGTGGTTCGACATCGACGAGTTCACCCTCTCCACCAGCCCCGGCGGGCCCGGCCCGGACCCGGACCCGGATCCCGGTACGGGCACCAACCTGGCCAAGGGCAAGCCGGCGCGGGCATCCAGCTACGAGGGCGCGTTCGTCGCGGCCAACGCGTTCGACGGTGTCGCCGGCACCCGCTGGGGCAGCGCCTTCGGCGACCCGCAGTGGATCGACGTGGACCTCGGCGCGACGTACGCCCTCAGCCGGGTCAAGCTGACCTGGGAGGCCGCGTACGGCAGCGCGTACCAGATCCAGACCTCGACCGACGGCGTCACCTTCACCACGATCCGCACGGTGACCGGCGGCGACGGCGGGGTGGACGACCTGACCGGGCTCACCGGCTCCGGCCGGTACGTCCGGCTCCTCGGCACCGGCCGCGGCACGGCGTGGGGCTACTCGCTCTACGAGTTCGAGGTGTACGGCGGCACCGGCACCCCGACCGGCGGCAACCTGCTGCTGAACAAGCCGACGACGACGTCCAGCACCGAGGGGGCCGACGTGACCGGCGCCCAGGCCGTCGACGGCAACCTCGCCACCCGCTGGTCGAGCACGTTCTCCGACCCGCAATGGATCCGCGTCGACCTGGGCAGCCCGACCGCGATCGGACGGGTCAAGCTCGCCTGGGAGGCGGCGTACAGCAGCGCGTACCAGATCCAGACCTCCAACGACGGCACCACCTGGACCACCGTGAAGACGGTGACCGGCGCCGACGGTGGCGTGGACGAGCACAGCGGCCTCGGCGCGAACGGCCGCTACCTGCGCATCTACGGCACGGCCCGGGGGACCGGCTACGGCCACTCCCTCTGGGAGGTGGAGGCGTACACGAGCTGAACCACCACCACCACGACGTGGCCGGCACGAGCCTTCGTGCCGGCCACGCCCGTCAATCAGCTGCTGGGTGTGGGAGTGGGCTCCTGGGCGAACTCCCACGGGGGCTCGCCGAACACCTTGGTGCACGCCGCGAGCATGCCCTGCCGCGCCTCGGCCAGGCGGAGGTCGGCGGGCCCGGTGTCGATGGCGGGGTCCTTCCGGAAATAGATATCGCCGACCTCCTTGGCGGCCGGTCCCAGCCGCTCACCCGCCGCCCGGATATCCGGGTCGGTCGAGTAGGCGGCGTGATTCGCGGCGCCCGCCTCCTGGAACGGGGGCAGGATGTTCTTCTTCAGTGCGTCTGCCAGGTAGCGGCAGGCGGACACGGCGCGCGGGTCCGAGGCGTTGGTCGGGCTGGCCACGGGCTCGGGCTTATCGGCAGGCGAGCAGCCCGCCAGCAGCAGGGAGGCGACAACGAGGGTACGGATCACGGCAGCACACTAACGATCTCCAGGACCGGGCGCCCCTGCCATTTCGATGTCGCGCACCCACTGCCGCGTCAGCTCCATGGCGGCGACGCGGCCCGCCACCCTTCGACGATGCGGCAGGTCGCCGCCCTGATCCGTCGCGACCAGGGACGAATCAAGCGGATATGCCACGACCGGCCAGCGGCCGGACAACGCTCGATACGGCCAGACGACCGAGGTGGCCAACAGAGCGGCGAGCCAGTTGAGCAGATGGCCGAGGCCCAGCACGGCCAGGATCACGACCACGACGATCTCGAACGGGCCGCCGTCCGCGCCCTCAAGCCGCGGCCGGGCGAGACGGGGACGCCAGGCGAGGCGTCGGCGACCCACCCGCCACGCGCGTAGCTGACCCGACTCGTCCCGCCCCTGCGCCAGCACGGTGCGATGGTGGCTCACCAATGCTCGGACCGTCAACCGGCGAGCCGATCGCCTCCACCCGGTCGAGCCCTCGCCTCGGCTGCGGGCACCTGCCCGACCGGGACGAATCCCGGTCAGTCGTCGGCGACGGCCACCGGTTCGGTGCCGATGCAGCGGACCTTCAACTCGTGCCGGCCGGCCGAACCCTCGAACGTGACCTCGACGTCGTCGTCCGGACCCCGGTCCACCTCGTGCACCCGATAACCCTGCGCGGGCGCCCACGACACCAGGCGTACCCCGTCGGCGCCGCACTCGGCCACGGCCGTGCCGCCGTCGGTGGCGAAACTCCGGCGGACCCCGGCGCTGGCGGACGGCGCGGGCGTCGTCGGCCCGCCCGCTGTCGCGCCGACGGTGCCACTCTGCGCGGGCTCGGGCGAGGCGAGCGCCCGTTCGATCTCCGCCTCGCTGCGCACCCCGCCCGGCGTGCCGGTGATGCTCTCACCCACCAGCCGGATCGCCCCCAAGCCGATCAGGGTCGCCACGGCGACGGTGGCCACCCACCCGGCGGCGACGAGGACCGAACGACGGCTCATGCCCCGACTATCCCCGAACGGAGTTCGTCACCAAAAAACCCGAGCCCCGGCTCTCCTACACGATCTTGCACTTGCTGCGCCGACATCAGGTGCATCCCGCGCATTTCGGCAACTGAAAGTGCAAGATCGGCGGGGGCGGGGGCGGGGGCGGGGGCGGGGGCTGGGTTTCGTTAACGCCCGGTGCGGTGGCGAGTCGTGTCGCTGAGGTCGTCGGACCTCGACGGGTCGGGAGCCCCGGCCACTACAGCCAGGCGCATGCTGGTCTCGTCGCTGGTGCCCGGAGCCGCAGTGAGGATCACGACCTTCAGCTCGGCGTCGCCGTCGGTCAGAACGTCGCAGTCGACCGTGACCGCACCGACCGACGGATGCTCGACGATCTTGCGGTCTTCGCGGTGTGCGGCGACCGCCCCGGCCGCCCACAGCTCGGCGAACCGCTCGTTGCCCTCGGTGAGGTCGCGGATGAGCTTCGCCAGGCGGCGGTCACGGGGAAACCGGCCGGTGGCGCGCCGGAGGTCGGACACGACCGCGGCGCTCGTGGCGTCGGCGTCCAGTGAGATGACGGGCCACTGCGACATCCCCGGCCCGTCGGAGGTCACCGGGAAAGTGTCGCGGGCGAAGTTGCGCAGGCCCGGCGGGGACGTCGACGGGTCTCCCAGGAGCGCGGCCCAGCTCCGGTTCCACCAGATCACCTGCCAGTCCGCGGCGAAGACGGCGACGGCGGCGTCACCGAGACGCCCCACCACCCGCTGCACCCCGGGCGGAATGTGGTCGGAGATCTGGTCGTCCGTCGGGGCGGCCAGGTGCGCCAGCCGGAACAGGTGGTCGCGCTCGGCTGAGGTCAGCCGTAGGGCGCGAGCGAGCGCGGAGGCGACCTGCGCCGATGGTGTGGTCGCCCGTCCCTGCTCCAGGCGCACGATGTAGTCGACCGACACGCCGGCCAGCTCGGCCAGCTCCTCCCGGCGCAGTCCGGCGGCCCGTCGCCCACGGCCGGCGGGCAACCCGGTGGCAGTCGGCGACAGGCGGTCACGCCAGGCGCGGATCGTCGCCCCCAGTCCCGCAGCCTGCGTCATCACGCCTCGATTGTTGCGCACCCCCCCACCGTGAAGGTGGTATTGGTTTTCCTACCGTTGTGACGTCCCTGGCACATGCGCTCACCTCGACGAAAGCTGGGACGCATGACGATCACCTTCATCACCGGAGCCAACAAGGGCCTCGGCCGCGAGACCGCCCGCCGCCTCATCGAACTGGGCCGCACCGTTATCGTCGGAGCGCGTGACCCGGAGCTCGGCGCCGTGACGGCCGACACACTCGGCGCCCGGTTCGTCCAGATCGACGTCACCGACGACGCGTCCGTCGCGGCTGCAGCCGCCGACGTCGAGAAGCACGAGGGCCGCGTCGACGTGCTGATCAACAATGCCGGCGTCCATGGGCCGTTCGGCGACCCGAGCGAGTTGACCGGCGACGACATCCTCGACGTGCTCAACGTCAACGTCGTCGGCGTGGTGCGGACGACAACAGCGTTCCTGCCGCTGCTGCGCCGCTCGCCCGACCCGGTGATCATCAACGTGAGCAGCGCGATGGGATCCCTGTCGGCCACCCACGACCCGTCGCGAGCCGAGTCCGGCGTCATCGCCCCCGTCTACACGTCGTCGAAGGCGGCGCTGACCATGCTGACCACCCAGTACGCCAAGGCGCTGACGGACGTCCGCATCAACGCCGCTGACCCCGGTTACACCGCCACGGACCTCAACGGCCACAGCGGTCCGCAGACCGTCACGGAGGGCACGGAAGCGATCGTCGCCCTCGCCACCGAAGGGCCGGGACATCGTTCGGGCCGCTTCGTCGACCGCCACGGCGAGATCGCGTGGTCCTGATGACGAACGGTTAGCCTGCCTGCTGTGGCCCGCCTGCTGCTCATCGAGGACGACCTGACCATCCGTACCCCGCTGCTGCGCGGGCTGCGGGAACGCGGCCACGCGGTCGCCGCGGCCTCGACCGCGATGGCGGGGCTGCGGGACGCCCTCGACGACCGGCCCGATCTGGTGGTGCTCGACCTGGGACTTCCCGACCTGGACGGACGCGAGCTGCTGCGGATGATGCGCGCGGTCAGCTCCGTGCCGGTCATCGTGGCGACCGCCCGCGACGACGAGGCGGAGATCGTCCGGGTCCTCGACGCGGGCGCCGACGACTACGTGGTCAAGCCGTTCACCGCCGCGCAGCTCGACGCGCGCGTCCGCGCGGTCCTGCGACGAGGTCCCGCCAGCGTCGACGCGCAGGATCCGTCCCTCGTGGTGGGCGGCCTGCGCGTCGATCCTCGGTCCCGACAGGTCACCCTGGACGGCACGCTGGTGGAGCTGACGCCGCGCGAGTTCGACCTGCTGCACCACCTGGCCGGGCGGCCCGGTCAGGTGGTCACCAAACGCGAGCTGCTCACCGAGGTCTGGCAGATCCCGTACGGCGGGGCCGACAAGACTGTCGACGTGCACCTGTCCTGGCTGCGCCGCAAGCTGGGGGAGACCGCCCAGCAACCCCGCTACCTGTACACCGTGCGGGGCGTCGGCGTACGCCTCGAAGCGCCCGCGGTCCGCCCGTGAGGGCGCGTCTGGCGCTGCTGGTCGCTGCGGTCAGCGTGCTCACGCTCGTCGCGTTCCTGGTGCCGCTGGCCCTGCTCGTGCGCACCGTGGCCCAGGACCGGGCGACCGTGCGGGCCACCGCCGACGCGCAGAGCCTCGTGCCGGTGGTCGGTACGGCCGACGCGCCCACCATCCGGCTCACCGTCGAGCAGCTCGCCGCGGAGTCCGGCCGACCGGTGAGTGTCTTCCTGCCCGACGGCACGGTGCTCGGCGCCCAGGCGCCCCGTACGCCCGCGGTGGCCCTGGCCGCACGCGGGCAGAGCCTCACCGGTGAGTCGGCTGCCGGCCGAGAGGTGGTCATCGCCGTGCAGGGCCGGGCGGACGGCACGGGCGTGATCCGGATCGTGGTGCCCCGGCAGGAGCTGACCGCCGGGGTGACCCGGGCCTGGCTGGTGCTGGCGCTGCTCGGTGTGGTGCTGGTGCTGATCGGGTTGGCGGTCGCCGACCGCCTGGCGCGCACGCTGGTGCGGCCGATCAGCGACCTGTCCGCCGTGTCGCACCGCCTGGCGAACGCCGAACTGGACGCCCGGGTCGTACCCGCCGGCCCGGCCGAGCTGCGCGAGGTCGCCGGGGCGCTCAACCACCTCGCCGGCCGGATCCAGGTCCTCCTGCTTCAGGAGCGCGAGCAGGTCGCGGACCTGTCCCACCGGCTGCGGACACCGCTGACGGCGCTGCGGTTGGAGGCGGAGTCACTGCGCGACCCGGACGACGCGAGCCGGATCACGGCCGCCGCCGACGGGCTCGAACGGGCGGTCACCGGGCTGATCCAGCAGGCCCGCTGGCGTCGCGCTCCGGTGCCGGGCGCGGTCGCGTCCGACGCCGCGGCGATCGTCGCCGACCGGGTCGCGTTCTGGTCGGTGCTCGCCGAGGACACCGGCCGGGCCGTCCACCTCGACCTGGCCCCCGGCCCGCTGACCGTCGGGGTGGCCGCCGACGACCTGACGGCCGCCGTGGACGCCCTGCTCGGCAACGTCTTCGCGCACACCCCCGACGGCACACCGTTCGCCGTCCGGCTCGCGCGGGACGACGGGGAGGTGCTGCTCACCGTCGCGGACGAGGGTCCGGGGATGCCGGCTGGCGCGGTCCGGCGGGGTGCCAGCGCGGCCGGCTCGACCGGGCTCGGCCTGGACATCGCCCGCCGCGCCGCGCAGGCCGGCGGCGGGCGGTTGGAGCTGCGGTCCGGCCCGCAGGGCGGGGCGCAAGTGCTGCTGCGGCTCGGCCCGCCGCCGCAGCGCCAGGCATAGCCGCTGCGCTGCCGGGTAGCTGCCACCCATGGCGCGGTATACGAAACCCGAGCTCAGAGAGCAGATCAAGGAAGAGATCAAGGCGTCCGACAAGGGCGGGAAGCCCGGTCAGTGGTCGGCGCGCAAGTCACAGCTGGTGACGCAGGAGTACAAGCGGCGCGGCGGTGGATTCCTGGGCGAAAAGGACGAGCGGCAGAAGGCGTTGCAGCGCTGGGGCAACGAGAAGTGGCAGACGAAGGAGGGCGACGCCCGGGCCCGCAAGGACGGCACGACGAGCCGTTACCTGCCCAAGAAGGCCTGGGACGAGATGTCCGAGAGCCAGAAGCGCGCGACCGACACCAAGAAGCGGGAGGCGTCCCGGACCGGCCGGCAGTACGTCGCCAACACCGGCCCGGCCAAGAAGGCACGACGCGACGCCACCACCGCCGGCCGGATATCGGAGATGTCGGTGGCCGAGGCCAGCAGACTCGTCCGTGGCCTCGACACGCGACAGCTCCGGACCGCCCTGCGCAACGAGCACGCCGGCAAGGACCGCAAGACCCTCGTCCAGCGGCTGGAGGCGGAACTCAACCGGCGCGGCTAGTCGCGAGCGGGTCGGGACGCCCGCCTGCGGTCCCGAAGCTCGTCGAGGTGACCCGGTCGTCGTCCCGGCGACGCAGGATCCGCATCTCGGTGGTGGCCTCGGTGCCGGTCAACGGCAGCACCGCCACCCGGGGCGGCGCCACGGCGGTGACGCTCGCCGGTGCGATCGTCACACCGAGGCCGGCCGCGACCAGGTGCACCACAGTGGTCCAACTACCGGCTTCCTGGACGATGCGCGGCGTGTAGCCGGCGTCCAGGCACGGCCGGAGATTGCGCTGGTAGGCCCGCTCGCCGGCCACGCGTGGGAAGAAGACGAACGGGTCGTCCCGCAGCACGACCGCGTCGATCGCGCGGCTTCCCGCGTGCGGGTGGTCGGCCGGCAGGACGGCGACGAAGGACTCGGTGGCGAAGGTGACGCCGGTCAGGTCGTCGTGGTCGTCCGCGTCCCGGACCACGCCGAGATCGACCTCGCCGTTCAGCAGCCGGTCGACGATGTGCGCCGTCTGCGCCTCGTGCAGGCGTAGGTGGACGGCCGGATGGCGCTCCCGGAAACGACGGATCGGCCCGGCCAGCCCGAGCTGGATCGCCGAACTGACGAAGCCGATGTCGAAGCGCCCCTGCTCGCCGCGTCCGATGCGGCTCGCCTCGTGCACGTCGTCGGACACTGCGGCCAGCACGCGCCGGCACCGGACGAGATACGCCTCGCCGGCGGGCGTCAGCGCCACCGACCGGGAGGTGCGGACGAACAGCGGCGTACCGATCATCGCCTCGAGCTGACGGATCTGCTGCGACAGCGGCGGCTGGGCCATCCGCAGCCGCGCCGCGGCCCGGCCGAAGTGCAGCTCCTCGGCGACCGCGACGAAGTACCGCAGGTGGCGCAACTCCGGATCCATACGCCCAGCATACGAATCAGTCCCAACAAGATATTGGACGTTCGAATAAGGGCGGCCGGAGAATCGGGGTCATGAATCCGAGCACGCTGACCGTCACGTCCATGACGACCCCCGAGGAGGCCGAGGCCTTCCGGACGCTGAACGAAGAGTGGATCTCTCACCGGTTCACCATCGAGGAATCGGACCGTAAGACGCTCGGCGACCCGTTCGCCGCCATCGTCGAACCGGGCGGCGACGTGCTCGTCCTGCGCGACGGCGGGGAGATCGTCGGTTGTGTCGCCCTGGTACGCAGCTCGGCGGACGTCTTCGAGTTGTCGAAGATGGCGGTGACTCCGGCGCTGCGCGGCAGGGGCCTGGGCCGGCAACTCATCGAGGCCGCGATCGAGCGCGCCCGCGAGCTCGGCGCGGCCACCCTGTTCCTCGGCAGCAGCACCAAGCTCCCGAACGCCGTACACCTCTACGAGACGGCCGGCTTCCAGCACGTCGATGCGGAACAGGTCCCGCTGCCGCCGTACGCCCGTGCCGACGTCTTCATGCGCATGGCGCTCTGACCGGCTTAACCCGGCCTTAGCGTTGGGACAGCGCGCCGCTATCCCGCTTGCGCCGATCCTCGGAGTCGACAACCGAGGAAAGGTGGACACCACGATGAAGCGGACCAATCTGCTCCTGGCGTCGGCCGGCGGGGCGGCGGTGCTGGCGGTGGCCGGGGCCGCGATCGGCGTCACCGCCGCGAGGGACTCGCGCACCGACACGACGCTCGCCGCCGCGACCGTCGCGCCGACGGCCGACAGCACCACCGCCGCGCCGGCGACCAGCGATCCGTCGTCGACCGGCACACCGTCGGGTACGCCGACGAGCGGTGCCCCGACGTCCAGTGACCCGTCTGCGGGCGGGGCGCCGGCCGGCGCCGCTGTCGACGAGAAGCGAGCCGGGGAGATCGCCCTCGCCAAGGCTGGCGGCGGTCAGATCGTCGAGATCGAGGCCGAGCAGGAGCACGGCCGCCCGGTCTGGAGCGTCGAGGTCGTCGTCGGCGACACCGAGCACGAGGTGGACGTCGACCGTGAGAACGGCTCGGTGGTCAAGGCCGAGCAGGAACCGGTCGACGCCGATGACGACGCCGACGACAAGAACGACGACGCGGACGACGACGGCGACGACGATTGATCGTCGAATCTCGCCGCCCGCCCCGGGGTCGACCCGAGGCGGGCGGCGACCGTGCCGGTCGCGCGGCCCTTGGCGCTGGTGCCGTCCGGGGCATTGCTGGGCGCGGTCTTCGGTGGGCACGCTGGCTAGATCGGCACGCGTTGTTCGTGGACCGTCGGTTGGTCCTGGGCGAACTGGGTGCGGTACAGCTCGTGGTAGCGACCGCCCGCCGCGAGCAGGTCGCCGTGTCGTCCGCGTTCGACGATCCTGCCGGCCTCCACGACGAGGATCTGGTCGGCCGCGCGGATGGTGGAGAGCCGGTGCGCGATGACCAGGCTCGTGCGGCCGGTCAGGGCCTCGGCGAGGGCGTCCTGGACCGCCGCCTCCGAGGTGGAGTCGAGGTGCGCGGTGGCCTCGTCGAGGATGACCACGCGCGGCCGGGCCAGCAACAGTCGCGCGATGGTCAACCGTTGCCGCTCGCCGCCGGACAGGCGGTAGCCGCGTTCGCCGACGATGGTGTCGAGACCGTCGGGAAGCGTACGGATCAGCTCGTCGAGTCGGGCCCGCCGCAGCACGTCCCACATCTCGTCCTCACCGGCGTCGGGCCGGGCGAACGCCAGGTTGGCGCGGATGCTCTCGTGGAAGAGGTGCCCGTCCTGGGTGACCACGCCCAGCGCCGTCCGGATCGACTCGGCGGACAGGTCGCGCACGTCGACGTCGCCGAGCTTCACGGTCCCGTCATCGACGTCGTACAGGCGGGGCACCAACTGCGCGATCGTCGACTTGCCCGCCCCGGAGGAGCCCACGAGCGCGACCATCTGGCCCGCCTCGGCGCGGAACGACACCCCGTGCAGGACGTCCTCGCCGCCACGCGTGTCGAGCTTCACCACGTCCTCGAGGGATGCGAGGGACACCCGGTCGGCGGCCGGGTAGCCGAACCGTACCCCGTCGAACTCGACCGCGACCGGCCCGTCGGGAAGGGGCCGGGCGTCGGGCTTGTCGAGGATCAGCGGCCTGAGGTCGAGGACCTCGAAGACCCGCTCGAAGCTCACCAGCGCGCTCATCACCTCGACCCGGGCGCTGGCCAGCGATGTCAGCGGTGCGTAGAGGCGCGACAGAAGCAGCGCGAGGGCGACCACCGTCCCGGCGTCGAGGCTGCCCCGCAGGGCGTACAGGCCGCCCAGCCCGTAGACCAGGGCCAACGCCAGCGAGCCGACGACGGTGAGCGCGGTGATGAAGACCCACTGCAACATCGCCGTACGGACGCCGATGTCCCGTACCCGCCGTGCCCGGGCCGCGAACTCGGCGGACTCCTCGGCCGGCCGCCCGTACAGCTTGACCAGGGTGGCGCCGGGGGCGGAGAACCGTTCCGTCATCCGGGTGCTCATGGCCGCGTTGTGCTCGGCCGCCTCACGCTGTAAGCGGGCGAGCCGCGAACCGATGCGGCGGGCGGGTAGCACGAAGATCGGCAGCAGGACGAGCGCCAACAGCGTGATCTGCCACGAGAAGCTGAGCATGACGGCCAACGTCAGCATCAGTGTGACCGCGTTGCCGACCACACTGGACAGGGTGTCGCTGAAGGCCCGCTGCGCGCCGATCACGTCGTTGTTCAAGCGGCTGACCAGCGCGCCCGTCCGGGTCCGCGTGAAGAACGCCACCGGCATACGTTGCACGTGGTCGAAGACGGCCGTCCGTAGTTGGACGATCAGCCCCTCACCGATGCTGGCGGAGAGATATCGCGTCACCAGCCCGAGGCCGGCCTCGGCGAGGGCGATCACCGCGATCAGTACGGCCAACCGGACCACGACGCCGCCGTCGGCGCCGTCGACGATCGCGTCGACCACCCGACCGGCGAGGATCGGCGACGCCACCGTGAGGACTGCCGTCACCACACTCAACAGCAGGAATCTGACGATCAGGGCGCGGTGTGGCCGGGCGAACCGCCCGATCCGCTTCAGGGTGGCGCGGGACAGCGGTCGCTCGTCCCGCGCGTTCATCGCGTGGCGCAGGGACGTCCACGCGGTAACTTCCATGCTCATGCGTACCTCCGATGTCGGAGGCTAGGACCTCATCCGAGCTTGAGGTCAAGCCGCGGTGCGCGCGTTCACGGGGAGAGTCGATGGAATTGCTGAGCATCGTCGTCACGACCGTGGGCGGCGCGCTCTCGGCAACCGTCGGCGTCGTCGTCGGCGGGATGCTCACCCGGCGTGCGCAGGACCGGTACTGGCTACGAGACCGCCAACTCGTGGCCTACCAGGATCTGCTGCGCGAGTACGCCACGTTCTCGATGATCCTGCGTCGCGCCCACCTGGGACGCACGGCCTGGGACTACGACTGGGGAGCCTGGAGTACGGCGTTGATGTCGGCCAGCCTGGTCGCCCCGAACGCGGTCGCTACCGCGATCGACGACTTCGGCCGGGCGGTACGGGGATTCCTGGATGCCACCGCCGACGTGGACACCACGACGACGCCGCTGTCGCAGGGGGACTTCGAGCAGGCGATGGTGGTGCCAGCCCAGAGGCAACTGGACCTGGTCAACGCCATGCGCCGGTCCATGGGACGACACCAACGGCCCCTGTCGGTGTGGTTGGGTGGGGCCAGCGGCCGCCCACCCCACTGGCGAGACGCCGAAGTCGGCGGCTCGTCGGGACACGACGGCCCGGTGGGCTCTGCGCGAGCCTGACCCCGCTGCCCTGTCACCGCCTTCGGGCCGTGTCCTGCCCGATCGTGGTCACTGCTCGGGTGGACCGTGTGAGTAGGGTGCTCGTCATGATCCGGGCCACCGCATGCCGTTGACGAATCCATGGCTGGCCGGACCCACGCCGGCCGGGCAGCTCGATCGTGAACGGCTCGAAGAGCGCATCCTCAACCTGCTGTCGTCGCAGAACATGTGCGTGCTCGCGACCACGGGCCCGGACGGGCCGCTGGCCACGCCGGTGCGGTACTACCACCTGGGCTTCGCCGTGCTGTTCACGGCCGCGCCGCGTTCGCCGAAGATGCGCAACATCGCCGCGGACCCGCGAGTGTCCGTCGGGATCTTCGCGCCCCTGGTCGGGTTGGCCAGCAGCCGTGGGGCTCAGGTGTTCGGATCTGCCCGGGTGCTCGATCCGGGGCATCCGGACCGTGCGCACTACTGGGAGGCGCTCCGCTGGGAGAACGAGCACGCCGAGCGGGGACGACCGCTGTCCGAGCCTCCCGAGGACACCCTGGTGGTCGTCGAGGCGGAGCGGATCGTCTACACGGAACACTGGCTGCGACGCGAAGGGCTGGCGCCGCGCCAGCACTGGTGTCGCTGAGCATTCCCCTCTCGGCGGCGTGGTCACCTCCATGGCTCGGCCGCACACCAGGCCACCGCCATGGCTCGGCCGCCTCTGCGGAGCAAGCCTCAGCAGCGCCGGTGGTAGTGGTTGCGGCGGGGGATCAGGTTGGGGTCGAGCCAGGCCGGCGGGACGAACATCGGTCGACCGTCGCTGCCCAGACTGACCGTCCACTCTCCCTGATGAATGCGACGGTGATGGTAGCCGCAGAGCAGGACGGCGTTGGTGAGGCTCGTGGACCCGCCGTCGGCCCAGTGACGGATGTGGTGGGCGTCGCACCAGCGCGGTGGCCGGTCGCAGCCCGGGAAGGCGCAGCCACGGTCGCGAAGCACGAGGGCGCGCCGCAGGGGACCGGTGATGAGGCGGCGTTGCCGGCCGACATCGAGGGGTTGGCCGTTGCCGCCCAGAACGGCGGGGAGGATGGCGGCGTCGCAGGCGAGCCGACGTACCGTCTGCGGGGTCAGGGCGAGGCCGGTGTCGAGGGCGCCGGCGCCGAGCTGCTGACTCAGGCTGTCGTAGCCGGTGGTGACGACGATCTGGGCGGGCTCGCCGCCGTTCGCCGGTAGGTCGCCGGTGCGGAGGGCGAGTCGGCAGACGTCGGCGAGGGCGTCGTGGCGGCGTTGGCCCGGCGTACGGGTGTCGTCCGGGCCGGTGGGGCCGCTGAGCGGGTCGATGGCGGCGCGCAGCAGGCCGGCGGTCTCGGCGTCGAGGATGCCGGTGAGGCGTAGTCGGCCGTCGGTCTGCTCGGACACCGTCAGGTGCCGGTCGCGGTCGGCTCGGCGGGCGTCGGCGTCGAGCGCGGCCTTCGCGGCGGCGTCGGCGGCATCCGGTGCGACGTGGTCGAGGATGCGGGTGCCCATCCTTCGCAGCAGGGTGGGGTCGAACTGTCCGGCCCATTCGACGAGGACGCCGACGGCTTTGTCGGCGATCGCGGCACCGGCGGCCGAGTGCACCGTGGTCACGGTGTCGGTGATGACGCGGGCCTGCTCGGCGGTGATGTTCCCGTCCGCCAACGCCTGCCGGACTCCACCGTTGTGGCCGTTGTCGAGGGCGGCGGCGAGGTCGACGAGCCGCCGGGCGGCGGGAATCGTGCGGCGCAGGCGTTCGCGCAACCAGACCGTGGTGCTGGACGCGCCGTGGGCGCGGGCGATGCCCCGGCCGTCGACCTCGCGAACGAGGGCCAGCTCGAGCGCGGCGAGGCGTTGCGCGAGGCGGTGTGTGGCGTCGAGCGCAGCGACGAGTTCGTGCTCGGCGAGGCTCCAGGCGGACGCGTCCAGGCAGGCGGCGACCGCCGCGTCTGCCTGCGCCAGCTCCTCGACCATGATCTGAGATTAGAACAGGTGTACGACACTTTTCGTAATCATGATCGATTGGATGTCCGAACGGTGCCGATCCTCGGCGGCTGCCGAGACGGACGGCTCGCGGGAGCGTCAAGCGGTCGCTGGCGGCGTGCCGCCGGCATCGCGCCGATGCTGCGCGGAGCTGACGAACCAGCAAGCTGACTCCACATCGACGGGTTCGTCCACCCACGGTTGCACGATCGCAGCAAGCTGCGCAGTCATGGGCCACGCGTCCACGACCCAGCCCTCAGGCGTCATCTGAACGAGCGGACGGAGCGATTCGCTGACCGCTGTCGGCAGATCCCATACGCGTTCGAGGAAGTCGTCCGCGCCGAACTTCTCCACCGTGTTCACCACCACCGTGGCACCTTAGCGCTGCATCGGACCGACGGTCAGACGATGATCGCGCCGCCACCCGTGCCCGCCTGGGCAGGGGTGGCGACGCGATCGATGTCGTCATCGCGCGATGCGCCGCCGGCAGGTCAGCTGATGCGGAACTGCTGGCCGTAGACGGCGAAGGCCAACGGCGTGTTCAGGTTGAAGTTGCCGTTGTTGAGGAACACCCGCTGGGCGGTGTCTACGCGGGAGGTGTCCGAGTGGGCCTCCTCCTTCTTCATCTCGATGACCCGCTCGTCGAGGAACGCGTTGAGCCAGGTCCGCTCGTCGCCGCCCTGCGCCGGGGGCTTGGCCCGGGTGAGGGCGCGGCTGCGGATCTGGCGCATGCCCTCGTACCCGTGCATGACCGCCGCGTCGTAGTAGGCGAACTGGCCGAGTGCGCGTACCCCGTCGTTCTTGCCGTCGCGGACCGACGGGTTGAAGTAGACCCGGTCCCGTTCGGCCTCCTGCGCGGCCCGGAACACCGAGTCGTTGGCGGCGGTGCGCCAGTCGCGGGTGAAGTTCGGGTCGAGGCCCGAGTGCGACGCGGTGCCGTTGACGGCGCGCAGCGCCGGCAGGTAGCCGGACAGCACGTTGCCGGGCTTGGTGTTCGTGTACGCCTGGACGAGTTCGAGCATGTCGCCGGTGCCGGAGCAGAAGCCGATGATGCCGGCGGTGTAGCCGCGACCGTCGCCGATGTCCTCGATGTAGGAGAACTGGGCTCGCCAGTCGAGCGAGGAGTTCTCTGCCGCCGACACGAGCTGCATGGCGACGTCCTTCTTCGCCGGGTCGTCCAGGTTGGTGCCGGTGGAGCCGCTGGCGGTCGGCGTGGGGGTGGGGGTGCCGCCGCCGGGGAGGGTCCACTGCTGGTTGGTGGTGCCGCCGCAGGTCCAGATCTGTAGTCGGGCGCCGTTCGCGGTGCTCCGGTCGGTCACGTCGAGGCACTTGCCCGAGGCGGTGTTGACGAGGGCGCCACCGCTGCCGGCGGTCCACTTCTGGGCGCCGGTGTTGTTGCAGTCGTACAGCTGGATCTTGGCGCCGTTGGTGGTCGACGCGGCGGTGACGTCGAGGCACTTGCCGAGCGCGCGGATCGAGCTGTCGCTGTTGCCCACCGTCCACGTCTGGGCCGCGCTGCCGTTGCAGTCGTAGAGCTGCACCGCTGTGCCGTTGGCCGAGTTGGCGCCGGCCACGTCGACGCACTTGCCGGCCAGGCCGGTGATCGGGCCGGCGGTCGCGGCGCTGGCCGACGGCAGGCCGTAGCCGACCGCCGCGACGCCGATCAGCAGGGTGCCCACGGCGTAGGCGGCTGTTCTCTTGCGCACCATGGTGTTCCTCGGGGGAAAGGGGCGGCATGCCGCCGACCGGTCGGGTGTCCGGCGTGGGGGAGGGCGCCGGGGCACCCCGAATATCAGAAAACTGTATTAACAGATAGCAGTATGTCGATCAACTGTCAATCGCGGCTGAACCGGGCAGGGCGGTGGTGGCTCTGCGTAGCGCCCAGACGCATGCCAGCACCGCGGGGTGCGAACCGGCACCCCTGCGGTAGGCGACTCTCGTGCGACGGCGCAGGGCCAGCGGGAGGAGGCGAACCGGCGGCGAGGGCCGCGTGATGGCGAGCTGTGGCACGAGCCCGACCCCCTCGCCCGCGGCGACCAGGGCGAGCATGGCGGTGAAGTCGTCCACGTGGTGCCGTACCGCCGGGGCGAAGCCGGCCAGTTGGCAGACGTGCAGCGCGACCGAGTGACAGAGCGTCCCGGTGCTACCGACGATCCACTCTGCGTCGCGCGCCTCGCCGACCGGACCGGCGCCGCCGCCGTCCGGCACGAACCCAGGGGGTACGGCGAGGTAGACGGTCTCCTCCAGCAGCGCGATCGAGTCCAGCGCCGGATCGGGCGCGACCGGCGTCATGTCGTAGTCGTGCAGCAGCGCGACGTCGAGCTGCCGGCTCCGCAGGGCGGCCGGCATGTCGACCGGATCCAACTCGGTGATCATCAGGTCGAGCGCCGGATGGTCGCGGGCCAGGGCGACCAGCGCCGCCGGGAGCAGGGTGCGGACGGCGCTGGGGAAGGCGCCGATGCGTACGCTCCCGCGCAGTCCCGTGCGTGCGGCCGCGAGGGTCGCGTCGGCGGCTTCCAACGCGGCCAGGATGACCTCGGTGTGCCGGACGAGTGCGGTCGCCGTCGCCGTGAGGGTGACCCGGCGGCCGGTGCGCTCCAGCAGGCGGGTGCCGGCCTCCCGTTGCAGGGCGGCCAGTTGCTGCGACACGGCGGACGGCGTGTAGGCGTGTGCCTGGGCGACTGAGGCGATGGTGCCGAGATGGGCCAGGTCCCGCAGCAGAACGAGGCGACGGACGTCAAGCATCAGCTCAGCTTAGGTATTGCGTGAGTAATCGGAACTGGACCTACCCGGTTCGGTCCGTCGAGAGTGAGGGCATGACCCTGACCGGCCTGTACGTGCCCCTGATCACCCCGTTCGACGGGTCCGGAGCCGTCGCCGTCGACGCGCTGACCACCCTGGCCTTCGACGCCCTGGACGTCGGCGCGGCCGGTGTGGTCGCGCTGGGAACCACGGGCGAGCCGGCCGCCCTCAGCGACGAGGAGCAGAGCGTGGTCCTCGACGTCCTGGCCGAGGTGTGCCGTGAACGCGGCGCGCGCCTGCTCGTCGGCGCCAACAGCGTCGCGGCGGTCCGCGCCCTGGGGGAGCGGCCCGAGGTGACGGCGGCCCTGAGCCTCGTACCCCCGTTTCTCCGTCCGGGCTCGGCGGGAGTGCTCGCCCACTTCGCCCACCTCGCCGAGGAGAGCCCGGTGCCGCTGGTCGTCTACCACGTCCCGTACCGGACCGGGCAGCAACTCGACGCCGACGACCTCCGCCGGCTCGCCGGGGTGCCCGGCGTCCTCGGCGTCAAGTACGCCACAGGTGGGATCGACGCGGACACGGTCGACCTTCTCGCCGACATTCCGCCCGGCTTCGCCGTACTCGGTGGTGAAGATCCGCTCCTCTCGCCGCTGCTGGCCCTCGGCGCGCACGGTGCCATCGCGGCCTCGGCCCAGGTCGCGGCGGCGGAGTTCGTCCGGCTGGTCAGCCACTGGCAGGCGGGCGATGTCGTCCGTGGGCGGTCGCTCGGTCATCGACTCGCGGGCCTGTCGACCGCGCTGTTCGCCGGCCCCAATCCGACCGTCATCAAGGCGGTGCTGCACGCGCGGGGACGCATCCCGACCCCGGCGGTCCGACTGCCGCTGCTGCCCGCCGACCAGGACGCGACCAGGCGGGCGCTGCGTCACCTGGACGGGTTGGCGAGCGAGCCGGCGTGACCGGCCCGGCCGGGTCGTGACGCCGCGACGCGACACGTCGGAGACGAAGATCATTTGTTCATCCGGCCGTTGTGCGGCCGTGCGCGTCGGTCGCTATCGTCAGCCCGCGCGCGGGCCCCGACGGTGCCTGCCAGCGCACAAACCCGTGTGCGTCAGCAGCGCCACCGATCGCGAGGAGCGTTCCATGGCAGTCGATCTCCGCCGTACCCTGCCCTGGTGGGCCGCCGCGACCGCCGTGCTCGCCGTCGCGGCGCTGTCGGCCTGCGCCAGCGCCGACGGCGCGGAGCCGGCCGCCGCGCCCACCACCAGCGGCGCGGTCGCGCCGACGGCGAGCGCGCCGGCCGCGCCGGCACGGGGAAAGCTGCGCGGGTACGGCACGGTGCAGCAGCTCACCGAGGCCGCGGACCTGGTCGTACGCGGCCAGGTCGCGTCCGCCGGCTTCCGGGTCGACGAGGTGTTGCGGGCCAGGACCGATTCCGGGGTACGCCCCGGAGCGTCGATCACGCTCGCCAGCCTCGACGCTGGGGTGGCCGACATGGCCCACATGTCGACCCTCGACGTGGGTCAGCACGTGGTCCTCTACCTGTCCCAGGACGCGGGGGCCGCGACGCCGACGTACCGGACGCTCAGCGGCGACTTCGGCATCTTCGACGTCACCGGGTCCGGCGACGACGACGCCGTCGCGGCCACCCGCTCGCAGGCCATGGCCGTCACCGGCCTGCGCGCCGAGGACGCGACGGCGTCGGGCAACGGCTTTCGCACCACCCTCGGCGACTTGCGCGCAGTCGCCCGACGGCCGTGAGGCGCTCGCGTGGTCAGTGCTCCCGGTAGGTGGCGTGGTCGAAGTCGGCGAACACCCCGTCACCACCGAGATCCTGCACCCACAACCCGACGAAGGCGCCGGTGAAGCCCCACGCCGCCGGCTCCCCGTCGATGATCAACGCGGCGTGCTCGTCGGACAGGATGGTCGCGTCCAGGTCGACGGGCAGGCGCTGCCACCCGGCTCCGAGGTCGTAGTCGAAGCGGACCACCGGCCCGTCGAACACCGCCCGCAGACCGACCCGGGTGACACCACTGGCGTCGACGGTCAGCTCCGGGTACGGGGTGCGCCGGCCGTTGTCGGAGCTGAGCAGCTCCAACACCGTACGGCCGTCGTCGGCGCGGGTCAGGTAGAGGTGGTGCCAGTTCAGGGTGTTGTAGTACGCGGTGATCCCGGCGAGCTGCCGGTGGTCGATCGGGTCGAACTCGACGACCGTCTCCAGCGAGCAGTGCGTCGCCCCGACCCGTCGCGCGACCAGGCTCGGCGCCTGGCGACCCACCGGCGACTGTCCACCGTGCACGCGTAGGTGCGAGGGCCGGGAGCGCAGATCGACCCAGTCCGGGGTGGCCGGCCGGCGCAGCGTCGACCAGCAGGACTCCAGTTCGGCGGCGTCGAAGTCGTCGGTGGCGGGCTCCTCGGGCCACGGGTGCGGCGACAGGTCCGGAGCGACGACCTCCTCGGCCGGGACCCCTCCGGGGATGCGGGGCCAACCACCGTCCGGCCACTCGACCCGCTGGATCGCGGTCTCCCGCCCGAGCACACAGTTGCCCAGCGGTGAGTAGGGGCGACCGACCAGGTGGGCCAGGTACCACCCACCGTCGGGGGTCTGGACCAGACTGCCGTGCCCCGCCTTCTGCAGGCGCAGGTCGGGGCGGCCCACCGAGGTGAGCAGCGGCCCGTCCGGGTCCACCTCGTACGGGCCGAACAACTCCCGCGAGCGCGCCACGGTGACCTGGTGTTCCCAGCTCGTGCCGCCCTCGGCGGTGATCAGCCAGTACCAGCCGTCGTGGCGGTACAGGTGCGGCCCCTCGGTCACCCCGACCGGCGTGCCGGTGAACAGGATGCGGGGTCGGCCGACGAGACGCCGCGCCGCCCGGTCGTACTGCTGGATCTCGATACCGCCGAAGCGGTCCCGGCCCGGACGCCAGTCCGCGCTCATGCTCAGCAGCCAACTGGTGCCGTCGTCGTCGTGGAACAGGGCGGCGTCGAAGCCACGCCCGTGCAGCTTCACCGGGTCGGACCAGGGCCCGGCGATGTCGGGCGCGGTGATCAGGAAGTTCTGCGGGTCCCAGTAACCGCTGGCGAAGCTGGCCACGTCACTGTAGACGAGGTGGAACTCCCCGTCGTGGTACGTCAGGTCGGGCGCCCACACGCCGTTGGAGTCGCCGCAGCCGCGCAGATCCAGCAGGCGGCGGTCGGTGATGATCCCACCCAGTGGGCGCCAGTTCACGAGGTCGCGCGAGTGGTGCACGCGTACCCCCGGATACCACTCGAAGGTCGAGGTGGCCAGGTAGAAGTCATCGCCGACGCGCAGGATCGACGGATCCGGGTGGAACCCGGCGAGGACGGGGTTGCGGATCGACCAGGCAGCGGTCGCCACGTCAGCGGTGTCGGTCGACACGGGGGCTCCTCTGTGCGGTGCGGCTGTGAAACTTCCGGAAACTTGCGGGGACCAGATCACTGGAAGCCCCTCGTACGGTAGCCGGTCTTATCGCGATAGGACAGGGGTCTTGACCGCTGGGGGAACTGCTCGTAGCGTCCCGGCCATCGATCGGTAATACCGACGAAGCAATGAAAGTTCCGGAGATCCAGGTTCGAACCCTTGCCGGCTCGGCCGGCGTCCGAGCACACCGTGAGTCCCCGAAGGGATGGATCATGACAGCGCACCTTTCCCGCCGATCGCTGCTCGGCATCGCCGGCGCCGGCGCCGGCGCCTACCTGCTCAGCGCCTGTAGCGGCGACGACAAGTCAAGCGACCCGAACGCGGCGCAGACGATCAACTGGTGGCACATCCAGAACACCGAGCCGATGCTGCCGGTCTGGGCCGCGATGGCCAACGAGTACAAGACCGCGCACAGCAACGTCACGTTCACCATCCAGCCGCTGGAGAACGAGGCGTTCAAGGCCAAGCTCACCACCGCCACGCAGGCCGGCGACCCGCCGGACCTCTTCCAGTCCTGGGGCGGCGGCGTGCTCAAGCAGCAGGTCGACGCCGGTCTGGTCAAGGACCTCACCGACGACGTGAAGGACCTGGTCAGCGGCATCCTGCCGGCCGCCATGGGGCCGTACACGATCGACGGGAAGATCTACGGCATCCCGTTCGACATCGGCATGGTCGGGTTCTGGTACAACAAGGAACTCTTCACCCGCGCCGGCATCACCGAGCCCCCCACCACCTGGGCCGCCCTGCTCGACACGGTCCGCAAGCTCAAGACCGCCGGCATCACCCCGGTCGCCATCGCCGGCAAGGACAAGTGGCCGGCCCACTTCTACTGGTCGTACCTGGCGATGCGTATCGGCGGCGTCGGCGCGTTGCAGAAGGCCGTCGACGACAAGAACTTCGACACCCCCGACCTGGCCGCCGCGGGTGAGCGGCTCAAGGAACTCGTCGACCTGCAACCCTTCCAGAAGGGCTTCCTCGGCGCCGAGTACGGCTCCCCGGACGGGCAGGCCGCCACCATGGGCAACGGCGGCGCGGCCATGGAGCTGATGGGTCAGTGGGCGCCGGCGGTGCAGGCCTCCAGCTCGACCAGCAAGAAGGGCATCGGCGACAAGCTGGGCTTCTTCCCGTTCCCCGCCGTCGACGGCGGTAAGGGCACCGCCACCGAGGTGTTCGGCGGCGGCAACGGCTTCGCCGTCGGCAAGGACGCCCCGCCCGCCACGATCGACTTCCTGAAGTTCCTGCTCAGCGTCGACAACCAGCGCCGGTCCGCCAAGACCGGCGCGGTCCTGCCCACGGTGAAGGACGCCACCGACGCCATCAGCGACCCGAACAACAAGGTCGTCGCGGAGACGCTGGCCAAGAACACCGGCTTCCAGCTCTACCTCGACCAGGCGTACGCGCCCGCGCTCGGGCAGCAGATCAACGACAGCGTCGCCGAGATCATCGCGGGCAAGAAGGCGCCCGCCGCGATCCTCAAGGACATCACGCAGGTGGCGAAGACCGTCTGATCGTGACCCCGTACCCATCCGTAGCCGGCGATAGAAACCGAGTGGAGCAGGCATGACCAGGCCATCGACCGTGTCGTACACAGGGCGCGGCGACACGGCGACAGATCCGCCGGCACCGGGGCCGGGCACCGCGCGACGGCGCGGCCGCCAGCCCCGGCCGGGGCGGGGTGGCGTCCTCGCCGTCTTCCTGACGCCCGCCCTGACGCTGTTCCTGCTGCTGGTCATCACGCCCATCCTGGTGGCCGCCTACGCCAGTCTCTACAAGTGGAACGGCTTCGGGCTGCCGGAGAACTTCATCGGGCTGGACAACTACACCCGCGCCTTCGGTGACCCGACCTTCCGCGGCGACCTGTGGCGCGGCCTCGTGCTGGTGCTGCTGTCGCTGACCGTGCAGCTACCCGCCGCGCTGGCCCTGGCGATGCTGCTCAACCAGCCGCTGCGCGGCCGAGCCGCCTACCGGCTGATCTTCTTCGCGCCGTACGTGCTCTCCGAGGTCACCACGGCGGTCCTGTTCACCCTGGTGTTCTCGCCCAACCGGGGTCTGGGCGAGTCGGTCTCGAAGTTCCTCGGCGCGGAGGCGGGCGCGGTGTTCGCCGACCCGTCCACCGTGCTGTACGCCGTCTTCCTGGTGGTGTCCTGGAAGTACTTCGGCCTCTACATGATGCTCTTCCTGGCGGCCCGGCAGGGCATCCCGAAGGAGCTGTCCGAGGCCGCGGTCACCGACGGCGCCACCGCGTGGCAGGCCTTCCGCCACGTCACCCTGCCGCTGCTCGGGCCGACGATCCGGATCAGCATCTTCCTGTCGGTCATCGGCACCATCCAACTGTTCGACATGGTCTGGGTGCTCACCGGCGGCGGTCCGATCCACTCCTCGGAGACGATGGCCGTCACCATGTACCAGTTCGGCTTCCGCCGGTTCGAGGTCGGCTACGCCAGCGCGATCAGCATGGTCATGTTCCTGCTGAGCCTCGTCTTCGCCCTGTTCTACCAGCGCGTCGTCCTGCGTCGGGACACCGCGGGCGCGATCACCAACCAGGGAGGCCAGCGATGACCGCCAAGACCAGTAGCGCCCAGCGGACCCGCAGCATCGTGCTGCACCTCGTCTGCATCGGCGTCGGCGCGCTCATCGTCGTGCCGGTCTGGTTCGGTGTGATCGGTGGCTTCAAGGACAACGGCCAGCTGTCGACCAACCCGCTGGGCCTGCCCGACCCCTGGGTGCCGTCGAACTACACCGATCTGTTCGCCTCCGGCGTGTTCTGGCGGCAGCTCGGCAACAGCCTGCTCATCGCCGTCACCAGCACGTTCATCGTGGTCGCCGCGGCGGCGATGGCCGCGTTCGTCTTCGCCCGGTACGCCTTCCGGGGCCGCGAGTTCCTGGTGACCCTGTTCGCGATCGGCCTGATGTTCCCGTTCGCGGTGGCGATCCTGCCGCTGTTCGTCCTGCTGCGCTCCATCGGCCTGCTGGACAACCCGCTCGGCGTCATCCTGCCGCAGGCCGCCTTCGGGCTGCCGATCACCATCATCATCCTGCGTCAGTTCTTCCGGACCATCCCGGCCGAGGTGGAGGAGGCCGCCGTCCTGGACGGTTGCAGCTCCTTCGGGTTCTTCTGGCGGGTCCTGCTGCCGATGGCCCGCCCCGCGTTGGCCACCGTCTCGGTCCTGGCCGTCGTCACGAGCTGGAACAACTTCATGCTCCCGCTGGTCGTCTTCAGCGATCAGAGCTGGTGGACCCTGCCCGTCGGGGTCCAGGCGTTCCAGGGGCAGTACGCCGACGACACCGCCCGGGTGCTCGCCTACGTCGTCCTGTCCATGCTTCCCGCGCTGGGCTTCTACGCCGTGGCCGAACGTCAACTGATCGGCGGCCTCACCGGCAGCGTCAAGGGGTGACGACACCGGATCACCGACCGACCTGAAACGCCCCGCCACACAAAGGAGCGGACCGTGGGCTCCGACAACGGCCGAAACGTCACCATCGCGATGATCGCGCGACTGGCCGGTGTCTCCGTGCCCACGGTCTCGCGGGTCATCAACGGTCGCACCGACGTCGCTCCCGAGACCCGGGAGCGCGTCGAGGCCCTGCTCAACCATCACGGCTACCGCCGACGGACCCAGGCCCGGCGTACCGAGGCCGCGCTGATCGACCTGGTCTTCAACGACCTGGACAGCCCGTGGGCGGTGGAGATCATTCGCGGGGTGGAGGACGTCGCCCGCGCCAGCGGCGTCGGCACCGTCGTCTCCGCCATCCACTGGCGCATCTCCTCGGCCAAGCAGTGGCTCGACAACATGCGGACGCGATCCACCGAGGGCGTCATCTTCGTGACCTCGATGGTGAACCCTCCACTACAGGCGGAGCTGCGCCGACTGCACCTGCCCGTGGTCATCATCGACCCCGCCGGCGTCGACCCGCAGGAGTCACCCACCATCGGCGCGACCAACTGGGCGGGCAGCCTGAGCGCCAACCAGTACCTGATCGGCCTCGGTCACCGGCGTATCGGCTTCATCGCCGGGCCGCCGCACCTGATGTGCAGCCGAGCCCGGATGGACGGCTACCGCGCGGCTCTGGGGGACGCCGGCATCGCCGTCGACGACGCCCTCATCCGGCCCGGCAACTTCTACCACGAGTCCGGCTTCACCTCGGGTACGCAGCTCCTGGCCCTGCCCGACCCACCCACCGCCATCTTCGCCTCCAGCGACCAGATGGCGCTCGGCGTCTACGAGGCCGTCCGCAAACGGGGCCTGCGGGTGCCCGACGACATCAGCGTGATCGGCTTCGACGACCTGCCCGAGGTCCGCTGGTGCTCCCCACCGCTGACCACCGTCCGTCAACCCCTCGCGGAGATGGGCATGCTGGCCGCCCGGACGGTACTGCGGCTCGCCGGCGGCGAGAAGACCGAGAGCCCCCGCATCGAACTCGCCACCGAACTCGTCGTCCGCGACAGCGCCCGACCACCGCGCTGACCGCACGGTAGCTCCTCCGGACCGTTGTCCGCCGCGTGGACGTCACCTCGATGCCCTTCGACCAGAAGCAGGATCGCGGGACCGGCTGCTCCATTCGCGTGCGCGTTCCACGCGCTCCAGGCCGGCGGCGAAGGCACGCCGCCACGCGGGGGCGTTCCAGTCGTAGCTGAACGCCCAGGGGGCAACCCCACGCAGTTCCACTCCCGGTGGCGGACTGGCGACCATCGGTGCGCCGCGCACCATCTCCAGCATGTTCAACGAGCAGTCCACCCGGTCGACCGGTGCCGCCGCCTGGAGGTGGAGAAACCAAGCCAGCTGGGTCCGCGCCTCCTGCTCCTGCTCGCCCGGGAGCCCGAAGATCAAGTTCAGCACCACGGTGATTCCCGCCTCCGCCAACGCCAGGGTCAGCTCTTCGATCATCGCGGGCTCGGCGGGCTTGTCGAAGAGCCGTTGACCGGCCCGGCTGATCGTCTCCACCCCGATCTCCACCGTGGCGAGCCCCGACTCGGCCAGGAGTGGGGCCAGCGGAATGAGGGCCCGGCTGGCCTTCGTCGTCGCGCTCCACCGCACGCCGTCCACCGACTCACGCCGTAACGCCTCGGCCAGGGCGCGCATCATCGGCGCGGTGAACAGCGAGTCTTTCAGGGAGAAGCGACTGACGCCGTGCGCGCGGACCAGAGCGGTGATCGTCCGGCTCGCGGCCTCCGCCCTCAGCGGGGTGGTCTGCGGCTCGACCACCGGGTAGGTGCAGAAGGTGCACCGTCCGTAGGAGCACCCCCGGGTGAACTGGACCGGAAGCGTCAGCGATCGTCTGTCGTAGTGGGCGAGCTGCCGCGCGTGGAACGTGGGCAGGTATTCGAACGGAGTGTCGGCCGGCAGGTGCACCGGCAGCATCGGTCGCCGGATGCCGCGCGGGCTCAGCCGCGCCAGGGCCGCCACGAACTCGTCCTCGCAGTGACCGGTGAGCACGAGGTCGGCTGACTCCCGTAGCCCCGTATCCCGGCGAATCTCGCCCCGCAGCAGGGTCACGTGGCTGCCACCGAGCATCGTCGTCGTGCCCGGCCAGATCTCCTTGACCAATCGCAGCACGAGCAGGCCGACAAAGACCTGGGAGGGCCCCATCACGGACACCCCCACCACTGTCGGCGGGCGGTCGCAGGTGGCTCGGAGTTGCTGTTCGAGCCAGGTCCGCCATGGCTCCGGATCGGTGGTGGCAGCCGCTACGGCGGCCGTGATGGCGGCAAGTGGGTAGTGCATGCCGGCCACCGGGTCCGCGGTGTCGGGCAGGTGTAACGGGGGAGTGTCCCGCAGACCTGTCTGAGCGAAGAGCCACCGCGCCGCGGCCGCCACGCTCGACCGGTCCTTGCCGTGGTCACCGAGTGTGCCGCCAGGGCCAGCCGACTGGTTCGTGAAGCGGCGCAGTAGGAGGATATTGAGATCCAGCACCTGTACGCAGAAACCGCTGCGGGCGGCGGCAGTCGCGAGGATCGCCGGACCCAGCGGAGGGTTGGTGTCCGATGGCGACGGTGGCGGAACGACGATCACCGCATCACAGAACGGTGGCGGCCGGTCCAGTGGGAATGGCCGATCTGCTCGTGCTGATGCCATGGGTGACCTCGCACTCCGTGAGGCATCGATTGCGCTCAGTTTAAGGAGTACGAATGCCGCCGTCTATATCCGGTCGAGAACCTTTCGCAGGTCCCTGATTCGGAAGTCAGCATTGCAGTTGCGAAATGCAAAATCGGGATGAGCGAAGAGGTAGGTGGTCCCGCCGGCGACCTCAACCAACCGCATGTCACTCGCCGAGTCTCCGATGATCACGATCTCGTCGAAGGTCGGCTGCCCGGTGAGATAGCCGGCCAGGACGTCCCTCTTGGTGGTCTTCACATCACGCACATGCTGGTCCACGGCGAAGGCCCGCCCCGGTACGAAGTGGTCCGTCAGGTCCAGCAATTTCAGAAACATGTCGAGGGTGCCGGGGCGGGTGTTCGAGATGACGATCTGCTGGTGGCTGGCGGCGACGGCGCTCAGCACCGCGGCGACGTGCGGGGTCGGAGTCATCCAGCGATACTGCAGCTCAGGTCGCTCCTCGGACAGGATGAAGCAGGCATCCTGCAGTTCCAGGTGCCGGCGGTGGCTCTCGGCGGGCAGCAGGGTGGCGAAGTACTCGTACCACTTGTGACCGTACAGGCGTCGGCCGTCTTCGTACCCGAATCTCTGCGCGTATCCGAAGGTCGATAGCACCTCGTTGGAGATGTCGACCACGGCTCGATCGTTGCCCCGTTCGAGGACACCGTGCAAATCCCAGACAAAGAGTTTCACGAGCTGGCCTCTCCCGTGGTCGCGTAGCTTAACCTGCTCATTCCGCAAACGACGCCGAGCTCGCGTCCGCTATGGGTCGACGAGAGATCGCCTGCAGCATTTCGGACAGCTTCTCACTCATCTCGCGCGTCAGGTCCTGTCCGGACAGCGCATCGACGGCCGATCGAAGTGTGGACAGGCGGCGACCATCGATGACCTCATGGCGTACAAGATAGATGTCCATGAAGGTGTAGAGGTCGACGTAGCGGCGTTGTGCGGGAATTGCCTGGAAGGTCGTACTCTCGAAAATCGCCAGGACGCGGGCCGTGGTGCGCTCGTGTGGCGGGTACGGCGGTAGGTCCAGGAACGGTGGCCGGCCCGCTCGGACGTCCCCGTAGTAGTAGAGAACGTAGCCGCGGCTGCACGCCCGGAACGCCGAGTCGTACTGCAACATCGAGAAGAAACGGGCCAGTGCCGAGTCCGACCGGTGGTGGCACAACGCCCACAGGATCGAACTCAACAGAAATTCGTCCCGCTCCTGGTGCAGCAGCGCGTCGAGGTGCTCCGGAGCCGATGGGCTCGTGCGCGAGATCAGGTAGACCAGCAGGTTGCACACGGTGAGCCGGTCAGCGGTGTCGAGACCCGCCTCGTCACGGAGCTGCCGGTACAGTCCGGCCAGCCGCTCGCCGAGCCGGTGGTCGGCCAACTCCGCAAGCTGGCCGATCAGATGATGCCGTACCTCCCTGCTCAGGTCTCGTCGTAGCAACAGGACTGCCTGCTCGGGGGAGAGCGCAGCGAGCAGATGGTCACGGATGTCCCGGGCGAGCAGATACTCGTAGAACGAGTAGTGCAGGAACTCGCCGACCTCGGTGCCGTGCACCGTACGGCGGTCGATCACCTGGTCGAGGACTCTGATCTCGGCGCTACGCGCGCGACCCGGGGTAAGAGTGGCGAGCAGTTCTGCCATCGGAATCGCGTCGGCCGGCAACTCACGGGCGTGGACGAGCCAGGCCGCCGTCTGCCAGACCGGCAACGAGTGGCCGCTCCAGCGGGGATGGCTGCCGCGCACCGCGAGGTCCGTCGCGCGGCTCAGTCGGTTCAGGTACTCGCCGTACAGGGTGCTTGCGCTGTTGATCCGCGTCGCGGCGTCAGGGCCGATCAGGGTCAGCATCCTGGCATAGAGGGGACGCTGCACAAGTCGGGTCAACCGTTCCGAGGCGACCACCGTCCGGTAGAGGTCCGGGTCGGCGATCAGTCTCTGCCGCTGCAACCGGACCAGATAGTCGGCGAACTCGACCTCCACCGACCAGTTCCTCAGCACGAAGACCTGGTCGAAGGTGAACGAGGTGGTCTCGAAGACGATCCACTCCTCGTACTCCCTGATGCGTGAGGTGACCAGGGCCGGGGCGCATCGGAACAGGTCCAGCAGCGCGGTCGCGAGCGGTTCGCCGTCGACCAGGTCGCTCGCCTCGTCGAGGCCGTCGACCAGCAACACCACCTCCGACATGGCGGTCGTGTCGAAACCCGCCCCGCGCAGCTCGGCGAGAACCTCCGGCGCGTCCAGCGCCCGAAGTGGAACCGGCAGCACTCCGACCTGCTGGAGAGCGAGCGCTACGCCGTACAGCGAGAGGCTTTTTCCCGACCCCGGCTCGCCGAGGAGCAGGACGGATTCGCGAGCCTGGAGGTGGGACGCCAGCGCCGCCGTCGCCTGCTCGCCCGCGCCCGTGATCCGCTCCTGGTAGCGGGCAAGTCGGCCCGGCACGAACAGATCCATCCGGTGTAGCTCCGCCAGGCTCAGATCAAGGGGGTACGCGGTTCTTCTCCGTCCGAGCCGGTTGACCAGTTCGGTCGAGAGAAGCTTCAACCGATCCCGTTGCTCCTCTGGTCGATCCATGGGCGGCGCCATCTCCGCGGACCCCGCGAGGCCGGCCGGGCCGGTCTCGCCCGGCGGGAGCGTCGCTCCCTCGGTATCGGCGTCCGCCGGCATCCCTGGAAAGCTGGTGGCTTTCGTCGCGTTCTCCGGCAGCACGGTGAGGACGACGGTCAGGCCGACCAGGAGTGACGCCAGCAGACCAAGCGAATGCCACGGGTGGGTACGAATGAGCTCCAGCCAGCCGGGCCACCGTTGCTGCGCCGACGCCTCGTTGGTGATCAGCCCCGTCAGCACGGTCGCGACGGAGAGGACGCTCGCGACCGCGACCGCCACCACCATCCGTGGTGGCCTCGTCATTCGCATCTCTATCACCACCAGTGGTGGTCGGGTGATCGAGCCGCCACCGTCCCTGTTGGCGTACGGTGACCGAGCCCTGACTCTCAGGGTATCTTGGCCTGTCCCCGGGCCGGAGGGACGGCGCCTCGGGGTCCCAGCCCCTCGGGCGTCCAGCCACACCGAGCTGTACATGACCACCGTGCCCACAGGGGCTCTCCTCCGTCTCGGGAGGCGGCGTACGGCGGCTCAGAGCCAGCCGTTGGCGCGCGCGGTGCGGGCCGCCTCGATGCGGTTGCGGGTGCCGGTCTTGCCGATGGCCGCAGACAGGTAGTTGCGCACGGTGCTCTCGGACAGGTGCAGCGCGGCGGCCATGTCGGCGACGGTGGCGCCGTCCACGGCGGCGACCAGCACCTCGCGCTCCCGGTCGGTGAGCGGGTTCGGGCCGGCCGCGAGGGCGGCGGCGGCCAGCGTCGGGTCGATCACCCGCTCGCCGGCCAGCACCCGTCGGACGGCCACCGCCAGCTCCTGCACCGGCCCGTCCTTGACCAGGAAGCCGTGGGCGCCGGCCTCCATGGCCCGGCGCAGGTAGCCGGGGCGGCCGAAGGTGGTCAGGATCAGCACCCGGCAGGACGGTAACTGGTCGCGCAGCGCGGCGGCCGTGTCGAGGCCGCTGCCGTCGGGCATCTCGATGTCCAGCAGCGCCACGTCGGGGCGTACCCGAAGAGCCTCGCGCGTGGCCTGCGCCCCGGTCGCGGCCTCGGCCACGACCTCGATGTCGGGTTCGAGGTTCAGCAGTAGGGCCAGCGCGCCACGCATCATGCCCTGGTCCTCGGCGAGCAGGAGCCGGATCACGACGCCCACCGTCCGGTGGGGGCGTGGGGGAGCCGGGCGGTGAGCAGCAGGCCGCCGTCGCGCGCCGGGCCGACGTGCAGCGTTCCGCCGGCCTGCGCCAACCGCTCGGTGAGGCCGCGCAGACCGTTGCCGTACTGCGGCCGGCCACCCACCCCGTCGTCGCGGATGGTCAGCACCGCCTCGTCGGTGTCGGCGGTGACCTCGATGTCACACCGCGACGCCCGGCTGTGCCGGACCACGTTCGTCACTCCCTCCCGCAGGACCCAGCCGAACGCGTCGTCGGCCTCGACCCCGAGCGGCCGGTCGACGCCCCGGACGCTGACGGCTATCCCGACGTCGGCCAAAGCCGCACGGACGCCGTCGAGTTCCCGCGCGAAGCTGCGTTCCCGATAGCCGGTGACCGCCTCGCGCACCTCGGCGAGCGCCGTACGGCCGATCCGCTCGATGTCCGTCGCCTCGGCGACGACCCGCTGCGGATCCGTCGGGGCGAGCCGGCGCACCACCTCCGCCTTGACCACCACCAGCGACAGCGTGTGACCCAGCAGGTCGTGCAGGTCCCGCGCGAAACGCAGCCGCTCCTGCTCCACCGCCGTGCGGGCCAGCTCCCGCTGGGTACGGCGCAGCTCCTCCACCAGCCGGGCCGTGCGGGCGAACGCCAACGTCAGCGCGCCCGCGAGCACGGTGATCAGCGCCATCTGTGCGGTCTCGGTGGCCGGCAGCCGGTGCGCCACACCGATCACCAGGACGGCCGCGGCCGAGCCGCCGACCCAACCGAACCCCCAGGCCACGCGTACGAAGGCGACCGCGCCGGCCGCGGCGACGTACAGGAACAGGACCAGCCAGCCCTCCGGCCCACCGGCGTACGCCACCGCGAGCCCGACCCCGAGCAGCGCGAAGGCGACGAGCCCCGCGTGGTGCACGGCCGGACGGACCGGCAGGTCGGCCACGGGTACGGCCACCAGGGCCAGGTAGAACAGCGCGAAGACGACGAGCCCCACCGCCGCCGGTGGTGCGGGGTGCACCTGCCCGCGTGCGATCGCGGCGGCCGGCGTCAGCAGCAGCCAGAGCCAGAGAGTGTGCGCGGCGACGAGCACGAACCCCTGTCGGGTCCGGCGGGGACCGGTCGCACCGGACGACATGGTGGTCACCGTATCGGGCGTCACCGGTGAACGGTGGACCTGCGGTACGCCCACGCCGCCAGGGCCGTGAACGCCACCGTCCACCCGATGAGCACTGCCAGTCCCGACGGGCTGGGCGTCAGCCCGGCGGCCGTGCGCCAGCCGAGTTCCGCGAACCGGTACGTCGGCAGGGCGTGTGCCAGGTGACGCAGCACGGCGGGGAAGTAGGCGACGGGCACCAGCAGGCCGCCCAGCACCGACAGGCCGAGGAAGGCGAGGAAGTTGACCGGCTGGGCGAGCTGCGGGCTGAGGCCGTACCCGATGGCGAGCCCGAGCAGCGCGAACGGCACCGTGCCGACCCACATCAGCAGCAGCAGCGCGACCCACCGGCCGGCCCCCAGCTCGACGTGGTGCGCGAGGCGTCCGGCGCAGCCGACGGCGATCACCGACGGCACCCCGCTGAGCGTGCAGACCAGGGCCTTCGCGATCACCGCCCGCCCGGCGGGCAGCGGGGTGACGCGGAGCTGGCGCAGCCAACCCGACGCCCGCTCCTGCGAGACCGCGGACCCGACCGAGAGCACGCCCGCCACCGCGCCGTAGCCGGCCAGGCCGACCATGAGGGCCAACGCCGCGTCGACGCCCTCCACCCGGTCGCCGTCCGGACCAACCCCCGAGAAGATGAGGTACGTGACCACCGGCGCGAGGACGGTGAACAGCAGCAGCCGTGGGTCGCGGGCCAGTCGGCGCAGTTCGAATCGCAGGTACGCGCGCATGTCAGTGCTCCGTGGGTGTCGCGGTGCGGGTCGTCGGTGTCGCGGTGCGGGTCGTCGGGGTCGCGGTGAGGGTGAGGAAGGCGGCGTCCAGGGCGGCGGCGGTGACCTCCAGGTTCTGGAAGCCACGCGTGGCGGCCAGGGCGAGGACGGTGGCGTCGGCGTCGTCGCTGGTGAGCGCGACCCGGCCGCCCCGCACCTGCACCGACCGGACCCCGGGGAGCGCGTCGAGGCCGTCGAGCGGCCCGCCGGCGAGGTCGAAGGAGACGGTACGGCCGCCGGCCAGCGCGCGGATCTCGGCGGGCGGCCCGTCGGCCACGACCCGGCCGGCGGCGAGCACCACGACCCGATCGGCGAACTCGTCCGCCTCGTGCAGGTGGTGGGTGCTGAACAGGACGGTGTGCCCGTCGGCGGTGTACCGGTCGATGGCCGCCCAGAACGCCTGCCGGGCGGCGACGTCCAGCGCGGCGGTGGGTTCGTCGAGGACCAGCAGGTCCGGGTCGCCGGCCAGCGCGAACGCGAACCGTGCGCGCTGCGCCTCGCCGCCGGAGAGTCTGTCGAGGCGGCGGCCGGCGCGCTCGGTCAGCCCGGCCAGCGCCAGCACCTGGTCGGTGGCCATCGTCCGCGGGTAGAGCGCCCGAGCCAGGTCGACGACCTCGCGGACGGTCGCGCTGGACGCCCAGCCGGCGTCCTGGAGCATCGCGCCCACCTGTCCCGCCCGGACCGCCTCGGCCGGCGGCCGACCGAACAGGCTCACGGTGCCGCTGTCCGGTCGGTCCAGCCCCAGCATGATCGAGATCGTGGTGGACTTGCCGGCGCCGTTGGGCCCGAGCAGGGCGACCGTGCTACCCCGCGCGATGGTCAGGTCGAGCCCGTCGACGGCGCGAACCGGACCGAACCGCCGGGTGAGGCCGCTGAGGCGTACGGCTGTGTCATCCATGCCCGTCACGCTAGGCAGGCGCGCGGGGCGCGGGCAGAGCCACCGGTACGCGGTCGGCCAGGACATTTGTCCCGGGCGCGAACCAGGGCACGGTCATCACCAGGCCAGCCGGACCTCGTCCTCGAACACGACGCCGGTCGGGCCATCCGCCGCGAGAGTGGCCAGGCGGATCGCGACGGCCGCGCCCTCGTCAGGCGTCCGGGTGCCACGGAAGTCGTTGAAGTCGGTGGCGACGTGGCCCGGAGCCGCACCGTTCACCTTGAGTGCGGTGCCGGCGAACTCGCGCGCGTAGTGGACCGTGAGCGCGTTCAGGGCGGTCTTCGAGCTGGAGTAGACCATCGACGGCTGACCGACCCACGCGCCCGCCTCGCCGATCGAGCCGCGCTTGCTGGTCACGTTGACGACCCGAGGAGCCTCGGCCCGGGTCAGCAGAGGTAGGAAGGCCCGCATCATGCGTACGACGCCGAAGACGTTGACCTCGTAGACGTTCTTGAAGTCCTCGGCGGTCTCCTCGCTCGGCGTGGGCAGGTGGTCGAGGTCGCGGAACGTGAGGGTGTTGACGCCCGCGTTGTTGACCAGTACGTCCAGGTGCCCGAACTCCTGGTCCACCTCATCGGCCAGGGCGTCGATCTGCCGCTGGTCGGTCACGTCGAGGAGCACGGGACGTACGTCCCCGTCGAGGCTGGCGGCGGCGGCCCGGCCGGCGTCGAGGCGGCGAGCGCCGAGCAGCACGGTGAAGCCCTTGCTGGCGAGTCCGCGGACGATGGCGATGCCGATGCCCTTGTTGCCGCCGGTCACGAGCGCGACGAGACCGGTGCGGTCCGTGGATGTTGTCATGACAACAGCATGCCACGGTCGGTGTTGTCGTATCAACGCGGAGGTAGGATCAGGTCGTGGGCAAGCTCCTGAGTGCGGACGAGATGCGGGTCTGGCACGCCTGGAAGGCCGCGTCCGACAGGGTGCGCGCACACGTCGCCGAACAGATCGACAGCGCCACCGGGCTCTCGGACCCGGACTTCGGCGTCCTGACGCGGCTGGTCGACCTCGGCGACGGGCACCTACGGCAGAACGAGCTGGCCGCCTCGATGAGGTGGCATCGGAGCCGCCTGTCGCACCAACTGACACGCATGGAACAGCGCGGCCTGGTCACGCGGTCGGGAGTTCCCGGGGGCATGATGGTGAGCATCACGGGCCTTGGCTCCGAGCGCGCGGCCGCCGCCCGGCCCGTGCACGCGGACGCGGTACGTGCCTCGCTGATCTCCCGAATCCCGGTCGCGCACGAGGCCGCGTTCCTCTCGATCCTCGAATCGTTGGCAGAGGGATGACGGCGACGCCCTCTGCGTGCCGCCCCGGGGGAAGATGACCGGCCATCGTGGACGCTATGCTGCGGGCTCGGCAGGGGAGAGGTGGTCGGCCATGACGCAGTCCGAGCCCGGGGTGAACCTTCAGACCGACCGGCCGAACGCGGCGCGGATGTTCGACTACTACCTCGGCGGCAAGGACAACTTCGCCGCCGACCGGGCCGCCGCCGAGATGGTGTTGCAGGTCGCGCCGTGGATGCCCGAGGCGGCTCGGCAGGGCCGCGACCTGATCGCCCGTACGGTCCGCCACCTCGTCGAGGAGAAGGGCGTCCGGCAGATCCTGGATCTCGGCTCGGGGCTGCCGACGCGCGACAACGTGCACGAGATCGCCCACCGCATCGACCCGACCGTACGCGTCGTCTACGTCGACAACGACCCGGTGGTCTGCGCCCACGGGCGTGCGTTGCTCGCCGACGCGGCGACGGTGTCGGTGGTGCAGGCCGACCTGTGCCGACCCGCCGAGGTGCTCGGTCACCCGGAGGTCGCCGCGGCCATCGACTTCGACAGCCCGGTCGCGGTCCTCATGATGTTCGTGCTGCACCTGGTGCCCGACGAGCAGGCCCCGCAGCGCATCGTGGCGACCTACCGCGACGCGCTCGCCCCCGGCAGCTATCTCGCGCTGTCCCACGCCAGCACCGACGTGCACCCCGACCTGATGGCCCGCATCTCCGCGATCTACGCCCGCGCGAACAGCCCGTTCGTGCCGCGCGGGCACGCGGACGTCACGGGGTTCTTCGGCGACTTCGTCCTCGAGTCACCCGGCCTGGTCAACATGTGGCCGTACCCGGAGCCGCCGGCCACCGTCGACGCCGAGGTGGCGCGCACCGGCTACAGCGGCGTCGCCCGCAAACCATAGGCGTCATCGGGCTCGTTCCGGCGACCGTCGTGCCGCATCGGTCGGGATCCAGCCGGCCGCGATCAGCGCCCGCCGTACGGTGTCGGCGACCTCGTCGGGGCGGGCACGGACCAGCCAGGCGGGGAAGCGAAGGATACGGTCGCCGCTGGTCCAGACGTCATTCTGTCGACGCATGTCCGCCGCCCACTGCCGCGCGTCCATGTGGTGCGCGCCGTCGATCTCGACCTGCACCCGCCACTCGTGCCAGTACGCGTCCAACCAGCGGTTACGGCCCGCCGCGTCGACCCGGTGTCGTTGCAGGTCCGGCGCGGGCAGCCGATGCCGCCGACACAACCGCACGAAGTTGATCTCGGAGAGCGCCTCTGCGCCACCGGCGATGTCGGCGATGGTCTGCCGGATCAGCCGTCGGCGAGGTGCCCGAGGCAGGACGTCGAGCACGGCGCCCAGCTCCTCGGGTAGCACGCGACGCTGCTGGCATCCGGCCGCCAACAACCCCTGCGCCTCGTCCACACTGCTGGCCCACCCGGCCGCGTCCACCAGGGCGCGGGCCGTCGTCGTACGCGGCGGACGGGCGAGCTGAACATGCACGTCGGGCAGCACCGACGTGCGATGGAGCAGCACCGCGGGCATGTCGATCGGCAGTCGACGAAAGCTCGTCCGAGCGGCACGACGGTCGGCCGGCACCAGCACGTGCAGAGGCTCTCGCCGCAGTCCCCGTACGCCCGCCTCGGTGGCTGCGGTCGCCCCGGCCAGGACCGCTCCCGACCCGGCCGCCAGGACCGCCACCCACAGCTGCTGGTCAGGGGTGAGTCGACCGTTGCCGGTGAGCACGATGCCCCGGCAGATCGACCGCCATCGTCCGGAGCGGATACGGCCCCGGACCGTCCCCTCACTGAGCAGGCTGGCAAGCTGCGCGGTCGTCAGCACACCCGCCTGCTCGAAGGCGAGCCAGTCAAATGCGTCGGCGTCATCAGCGGGCAACATTCCGTCGATCCTTACCGCCTGCCGAACATCGAGCCACCAGATCTTGGACACTTCAGGCCGCTGGCTCGCTGGCTCGCTGGCTCGCTGGCTCGCTGGCTCGCTGGCCCGTTGGCCCGTTGGCCCGTTGGCCCGTTGGCTCGCTGGCCGTTGGCCGCTGGCTCGCGCGCCGCCCCCGTCTCTGCGTCTCTGCGGGGCTGCCGCGTCTCTGCGTCTCCGCGCGGCTGCCGCGCCTCCGGGCGCGGCGTTCGCGCCTCGCTATCGCGCGCTCCGTGCAGATCTTGGACAGTTTCCGTTAGCAGCTAACGGAGACTGTCCAAGATTTGCACGGACTGATGAGAGTGGACGGTTCGCTAGCGGGGGAGGCCCAGGTGGTGAAGCGGTCGGTCAGGTTGATGGGTGGATTGTCGGGATTGAGTGCCAAGAGGTGGGCAGCGGCCTCCGACTGAAGTGCCGCCAGGTGGTCCAGCAGAGCCAGGCGATCCATCCGGTAGGTCGCCAGGAGACGGAGCTTGGCGGCCGAGCACGGCCAGGCGATTCCGCAGGTGCCGCAGCGCCAGGTCGGGCGGGCCGGTTGATGATCGGGAGCGCGACGGGACATCAGCCGACCCGCACCGGGCCTTGCGTGACACGCCGCCGAGCCTCACGACGGGGCGGCGCGCTCGTTCGGCGTGGGATGGCGGGCTGGGAAGGCGGGATGGGTCGGCGTAAGGCGGCGGGTCGCAAGGGCGCGGTGGGTCGGCGCGGGGTGGCGGAGCTGGAAGGT